>MWTC01000052.1 GCA_002066995.1 Sphingobacteriales bacterium UTBCD1 | reverse complement strand
ACCCAGCGAGGAAAACAGGAGAAGCTGAAAGAAGCTTTGAGCAAACTTTCCTGATAGCTATTCGTATATCACCCGCTTCAAATAGAACGCATCAGGGTCCACAACGGGTAAAACAGTACTTGTAATGGCCACTCCTTTCTTATCTGCCATGATCTTTTGTTTTCCGTTTTCAGTGGCAATATCCAGCGGAAGGGGTGAGTCGAAATTATCCAGTTGAATCCTGTATTTATTATTCCTCATAGGAGTTACATGCACTTCCAGCTTTTTTGTTGTGTGCAGATAAAAATCAAAAAGAGGCTTCAGGTTTTTACCGGATGCGCTGCTGAAAAGTTGTTCCACATCATCGGTGTTCACCAGGTTATCATAAGTGTATTGCGGAGCAGTGGACAGTTTTTTTAATGCCGGGAAGAAGATATTATCATCACTGATCACATACCGCAGCGTGTGCATAAAGAATGATCCTTTGGTATAAATATCTCCTATATAAGCTGTCTCTTCATCAATGTCTTTTCCCTGCACGAGCGGCTTTTCATTGGCAATGCCAAACCTTCCCTGTTTAAAATGATTGATATATGCCTGCTCTCCTTCCTTGTCCAGAATATACAATGCATCACCATAGCTTCCGATGCCTTCATGTATCCAGAAATCGGCCCAGTCTTTCACCGTTACTTTGTTTCCCCACCATTCATGCCCGAACTCGTGATCCATCAATCCGTCATAATCTTCCCCGCCGACTTTGGTATACCTGAAATTATTCCCGTAAGCATTCATGGTCTGATGTTCCATTCCCAGATGAGGAGTCTCCACTATGCCGATCTTTTCTTTTGCCCAGGGATATTCACCAAAATATTTCTCTTTTACCTGAGCCATTTTTTCCAGCAGGTCCAAATGATGAGGCGCTTTGTTGGCATGATATTTCAAAACATAAAACTGCATGGGCACCTGATGGCCATCCACTGTAGTGTATGTTTTACTCACCACATCATAATCTCCCACATTAAAGACTATGCTGTAATTATTGATCGTATAATTTGTTTTCCAATGAAAAGTGGAAGAATTTTTCTTTGTGGTCACTTTCTGCAAGAGCCCCGGACCGGCAACAACAAGTCCTTTGGGAACAGTGATGAACATATCCACTCCTTCATTGGGTTCATCAGACGGATGATCCTTGCAGGGAAAATAAATTTTCCCCCCGGTGCCTTCTGCCGTAATCGCCACCCATGGATGCCCTGTCGAATCTGTGGTCCAGGTAAAGCCATCTTCCCACGGCGGACGAACAGCAATATGTGGTTTACCTGAATACTGGACCTTGACCGATGTTTTTCCTGCCGGTAAAACAATAGGGGAGTTAACCGTGATAACATGATCACTGTGAGTGAATGGAGTTAGCTTGCCATTCACCCAGACCTTCGCTACCTGCAGGTCATTCATCAAATCGAATAATAAAGTATTAGTGGCTTGCGCCAGGATCAGGTCGATCACCGTGTTACCGCTAATACTTTTTTGTTGTATATCTGCACTCAGGGAAATAGTGTAATGCCTGATATCCATATTCGCTTGTTCAGGTTTTATCCTGCCGCCATATAATGGCATTTGTGCAGGGCTTTGTAAAAAGAAAAGCATCAACAGGGAAAGAAATGATATCCGCATACCAAAGATTTATTTAAAAGTACGGGTTTCGGCACAGAATGAGATGCGGAAATCGGAACAAAACTATTTTAAAGGAAAAAGACAAGATCAGTTTTTATTGATCAGGAAATGGAAGGCTTTAAGTTCGATTTGCGATGCGGCTTTTAGAATTTTATTGAAATTGGCAGTAATGCGATTGCGGCTTACCAGTTCATGAGCAGTACAAAAATTATGGGGAAGTTCGGTGAGCCTCAGAATGGCACTGAGTTGTGTCAATTCATTATTCATTGCCTGGCGGCTCATAGATCCCTGCCTTACCAATACAAGCAAATCCCGCTGAGGATGATGATACATAGTTCTTCGTTTTTAAAAGCCTGCCATCCCTTTATGACTAGGGCAACCACAATTGCCTCCTCCTTTGCCACTGCCGGAATAATAATTGCGATTACAGCCTGCTGCAAAGACAATACCCGCCAATAAAAGAAAAAGTGCTATTTTATTCCATCTTTTCATATGTTGAATGTTCTAAATTAAAACTATTTTACCAACAAAATATTATATAACCCTGCAGATAAAAGAAAAAAATTGTAATGGACCAGGCATTCCGGGAAAAAAAACGACGTAAACTCCGCATATTGGTAGCTCCGCTCGATTGGGGGCTGGGCCATGCTACCCGCTGCATTCCGATCATCCGGGAATTGCTCAAACAAGATTGCGAAGTCTTACTGGCTGGTGAAGGAGCCCAGGAAATTCTTTTAAAAAGGGAATTTCCCCGGCTTCTTTTTATTCCGTTGTGCGGATACCGGATCCGATATTCAAAAACATCTGCCGGGTTAGCATTTCAAATATTGCGTCAAATACCTAAAATTAATAAATCAATACGGCTGGAGCATGAATGGCTGAAGGAGGCGGTAAAAAAATACCAGCTTGACGGGATCATCAGCGATAACAGGTATGGCTTGTACCATGATTCCCTCTTCTGTGTTTTCATCACCCATCAACTGCGGGTTAAAACAAATTGGGGCGGCTGGAGTGAGAGGATCCTCCGGAAAATGAACTTTCATTACATAGAACAATTTTCTGAATGCTGGGTGCCTGATAATGAAACCGGGAACAATCTTGCCGGTGCACTGTCGCACACAGATAAAAAAATCCGCATTCCATTACATTACATCGGCTGGCTTTCCAGATTTGAAAAGAGTGAACAGGAAATGAAAAGAGGCCACTTGCTGTTTTTATTATCCGGGCCGGAACCTCAACGAACTGTTTTTGAAAACCTAATTATCGATCAGATCGTCCGTTACAATGGTTCTGCTACTGTAGTAAGAGGCCTGCCCAATGACGAATCAACCATCCCTTCAACCCATACAATAAAATTTTATAATCACCTTGCCGCTGATGAATTAGGAACTGAAATGGAAAAAGCAGAATACATTATTGCACGAAGCGGCTACAGTACCATTATGGACATTGTCAGGTTGCAGAAAAAAAGTATGCTCATTCCCACACCCGGCCAAACGGAGCAGGAATACCTGGCCAGGTCCCTTTCAGAGAAAAAAATTACACTAAGCTTAATGCAGAAAGATTTTTCCCTGCAGGTGGCAATCGCAAAGGCAAAAAGCTTCACCTACCGTTTTTTTGAAGAAGAAAGAAAACTAAGTGTTGTAATTTCAACATTCATCCGGGCTATAAACAAAAGCTGATGCTTCGTTTTTCTTCGAAGTATTATTACGATTTCTTTTCAGTGCTGAAATAGGTACTTTGTTCACGAAAAATCCATGATCATGAAAAACTCAAAGCTGCTGTTCGTGCCCGGGCTCATATATTTACTTTTTGCCTTCGGCAATTGCACACCCAACAAAGATTTCATTGCTCCTACGGATGAAGTTCTGACTCACAACAACTGGAAAATAGATTATTTCTTTGTTACAAAAGACCTGACTCCTGATTATGCCGGTTATCAATTTCTGTTCAGCAGCACCGGTTCTGTAGTACTCCAAAAACAAAATGAAATCATCCCCGGCTCGTGGAAGATCTCTGCCACTTCAGATAATACGGAAGTACTTTCCATAAGCTTCAATACAACTGATGCCAATATCAGTAAATTCAACCAGCAGTGGGCAATTGCAGGCAAATCAGCATCCATAGTACAATTTGAAAAATCAGTTAACCAGGGTGGAACAAGCTTACTTCGCATCAAAAATCAATAATATCCTTAACACTCAGTTCCCAGGATAATCGAAAAACAAGAATTTCTTTTTAGCCATTCCGAAATCAGCCCAATTTCCGGTATCGGCTTTTATTGCAAAAATTCCGCAGGTAGGAATATTGTCCACATGCACTTCTGTTAAGTCATTGGCAAAATCGGTGACAGAAGGATTATGAGAAAATACAGCAATGCATCCGGCATTATTATTTGCCTTTTCTATCACGTCATAAAATATATCAACCGAAGCTAAATACAATTCAGTTTTAAAAACTATTTTCTCATTTTCAATTTCCAGTTCTTTAGCGAAGAGCTTTGCGGTTTTAGCGGCACGCTTCGCCGGACTGGATATAAGCATATCTACTTTGATTCCACGGGCAATAAGCCTTCTTGCCATAACAGGAGCATCATTTTTTCCCCTTTCATTCAATGGCCTCTCGAAATCATTGATGGTTCCGTCACCCTGGCTGCTTTTCGCATGACGGATTAAAATCAGAATTTTCAATACCCTTCTCTTTTATTTAAAATTACGCATTCTATAATACAGACAACAAATTGAATTCAGCTTCGAAAACCTGTGGAAGCTTACTGTATTTTCTTTTTTGTTCTTATCCGGAATTTGAGATTTGAATTTTGAACTATCAATATCCTCTTACATTCCTCCCCTCCATATAGTTCATAAATGCTTTATTTACTACCCGGTTTCCTCCCGGTGTAGGATAATTACCGGTGAAATACCAATCACCAAGATTATCGGGGCATGCCATGTGCAGCGTTTCTATACTTTGAAAGATCACCTGTACCGGAACACCAAGGTCCTGCGGGGTGATCAGCCTGGCGATCTTTGCAGAAATTTCTTCGTTGGTAAATTGCTTGTATAGTTGCTTCACCACATTTTCAGTATGAAGTTTGTTATTGCGTTGTAATTCTTTACAGCGTTCTAAAAGATCAATGAGACAATCCGTCTTTTTCCGGTCCTTTAGTAATTCAATTGCTGCATTGAATGCAATAAAATCCCCCATTTTGCTCATGTCAATTCCATAACAATCGGGATAACGGATCTGGGGAGAAGAAGAAACTACCACGATACGTTTGGGCTTCAGCCGGTCCAGCATACGGATAATACTTTCTTTCAAAGTTGTTCCCCGGACAATTGAGTCATCAATGACCACCAAAGTATCCTCGTTGTCACGCACCGTCCCGTATGTAACATCATAAACGTGCTGTACCATCTCATTTCTCCCCGCATCTTCGGTGATGAAGGTCCGCATCTTCACATCTTTAATTGCAATCTTTTCGATACGAATGCGGCGATTGATCATCTCGCTCAGCTTTTCATCATCATACTCTTTCCCCCAACTCAGTATCCGTTCTATCTTGACTTTGCTCAGGTAGTCTTCCATACCTTTCAGCAGGCCATAAAATGCCACTTCTGCAGTATTGGGGATGAATGAAAAAATGGTATTCTTCAGATCATGATTGATTGCATTCAGCACCTGCTCGCTGAGATTATATCCCAAAGCATTCCGCTCCCGGTAAATTTCTTCATCACTGCCGCGGGAGAAATAAATCCGTTCAAAGCTGCAAGCTTTCCTTTCTTTCGGTTCCAGCACCTGAACAATCTCCGGGTTCCCTTTCTCATCAACAATCAACGCCTGTCCGGGCAGTAATTCCTTTACCTGGTCTTTGCCAAGATTAAATGCAGTTCGGATAGCAGGTCTTTCTGATGCGGCAACCACCACATCGTCATCGTAATAATAATAAGAAGGGCGGATCCCGTTTGCATCCCGGAACACAAAACCTATCCCATTGCCTGTCACGCCGCCGACATGAAAACCGCCATCAAACAAAGGAAGGGCTTTTTTCAGAACAGCAGCTATGTCCAGCCGGTCCGGTGAAGCTTCATCTTCTTTCACCAGGAAATGATAAATCACTTCCATCATTGCAGCAAGGTCGCTCTGCTTTTTAAACTCGCCGGGATCCATATTCACTAATGAAAAAAGTTCTTCTGTATTGACCAGGTTGAAATTACCGGCCAGTGCCAGGTTTCTTGCAGGTATAGTGTGGCGTTTTAAAAAAGGGTGGCAGAATTCGACATTATTTTTTCCCTGCGTGCCATACCGAAGATGGCCCAGCAAGAGCTCTCCTAAAAAAGAAACATGGCCTTTCATGAGCCCGGGATGTTTTTTAATATCCGGGTTAAATTTTTCCAGTTCGTTTACTTCCTCCCCGATTTGCCTGAAAATATCTGAGATGGATTGTGCGGCATTACTGCGGATTCTTTTCAAAAAAGGATACCCCGGTTCCACATCTGTTTTCACTACAGCAATTCCGGCACCATCCTGCCCCCGGTTATGTTGTTTCTCCATCAGCAGGTAGAGCTTATTTAAACCCCACATTACCGTACCGTATTTCTTCCGGTAGTGAGAAAATGGCTTTCTCAGCCGAATGAATGCTAATCCACATTCGTGTTTGATCGGATCGCTCATGAAGAATAAAGGAGCCGCAAAGTTATGAGATGGCGGGTAATTGAGATGATCAAAATGTGATATTAAAAAGCTTTACTCTCGTTTTCAGTAAGTTTTTTAAGATTGGGGCACTCGCTTTTAGACTGCCCGTCAATCATAATATAATATGTGGGCACCCTGGCTACAATCCATTTCTGGAGCGCTTCATCTTTCTTTTGGCTCAATGCCCATTGGGATATTTTACTATAATCATCACGCAGGTTCATACGGTGAGGTTCCGAACGGGATTTCAGATAAACAATACGAACGCCTTTCTTCGTCTGATCGGCATCAAACACAGTGGGCTGTGAGTATTCGCCTACTTTCATTTTGCTGATTGCAGCCACCATATCCCTGTCAAGCTGATCTATAGTTACATAAGGAGCGCCATCCCTGTTCAAGATAAAAGGGCCGCTGAATTTGGCCTGTTCATCTTCACTGTATTTCCCTGCTGCTTCATTAAAACCGATAGTGCCTGCAATGATTTTTGAACGGATACTGTCTAATTTGGTTTTAGCTTCATTGATTTCTACATCCGTAACAGGAGGGATCATTAAAATATGGCGGACCACAGCATCATCGCCATTACGGTCCACCATCTGAATTAAATGGTATCCGAACTTTGATTTTACCGGTGTGGAAATTTCACCGTTTTTCAAACGGAATGCGGCTGACAGGAATGACGGATCCACTGACTTGTCGTTACGGTTTATCTGAAGTTGCCCGCCCTGATCCTTCGTTCCCGGATCCTGCGACACTCTCTTTGCCAGGTCCGCAAATGAGATCATCTTTGTTTCAACCTGTTTCTTGTAATTATTAAGTTCATCAATAATATATTTCTCCATATCCCTTGATGCCTTCGGGTAAAGGACAATCTGTCCTATCTCGAGCTCTGATTCAAAAAAAGGCAGGCTGTCTTTGGGGATTTTGTCAAAAAATTCTTTTACTTCATTCGGGGTGATTCTCACATTTTCAACAATCTTATTACGCATGGCAGTAGCCAGCTTATTTTCTTTGACAGATTCTCTTGCATCATCTTTGATCTGGTAAATCGTTTTTCCTGCTACTTCTTCTAAAGTCTGCTGGCTGCCACCCATTTGATTAATGAAATAACGCACCCGCTGATCCAATTCTGCTTCTACTTCTTCATCGGTCACCGGCAATGAATCTTTTTGTGCCTGCAGCATCAGTATTTTTGAAACAATAGCCTGCTCTGTTAAAATGCAATCAGCATTATCAGGTACTGTTCCGCCCTGGCGCACGATATCCGATATGGAATTTTTTATATCCGACTGAAGAATGATCTTATCCCCCACGATGGCTAATATCTTGTCTGCAACTACTTTTTTGGGCTGTGCCTGAACAAGAGAAGTACAACCAAAAAGCAGTGAACAGGCAATAATAAATTTCTTCTGGAATAACATGGCGTCAAAAATACTTTTCATCATAAAATATCAGCAGTCCCGGCCTCTATTTAACAAATATTTCGTGCAGCATCATAATGCCCGGGAGCCGAAAGCCGGGCCGGAATGAAAATCAGGTCAATCAAAGAGTTCTCTTTACTTCTTCTTCTTCATAGGCTTCAACCTCATCACCCACTTTTATATCAGAATAGTTTTTAATAGTAAGGCCGCATTCCATTCCCGCCTGTACCTCTTTTGCATCATCTTTGAACCGCTTGAGTGAGCCAAGTTCTGCGCTGGCGCCTTCACCAACCGGGTAAATCACAATACCATTTCTTATCAGCCTGACCCTGGAATCTCTTTTAATTTTACCATCACGAACATAACATCCGGCAACAACGGCTTTATCAAATTTGAATACTTCCCTTATTTCAACATTCGCAACAATTTTTTCACTGATGGTAGGTTCCAGCATTCCTTCCATAGCGCTTTTCACTTCTTCAATAGCGTTGTAGATGATAGAATAAGTCCTGATCTGTATACCTGCGTTCTCTGCAAGTCTGGATGCCTGTAACGAAGGCCGAACATTAAATCCAATAATGACCGCATCAGATGCTTCCGCCAGCACAACATCACTTTCATTGATCTGACCCACTCCCTTATGGATCACATTAACCAGGATTTCCTGTGTTGATAATTTTTGCAATGAATCGCTCAGCGCTTCTACTGATCCATCCACATCACCTTTAATGATAATATTAAGTTCTTTAAAATTACCCAATGCCAAACGGCGGCCTATTTCATCCAGCGTTATGTGTTTTCTTGCACGTATTCCCTGCTCACGGAGAATTTGCGCCCGGCGGTTTGCAATCTCTTTTGCTTCCGATTCATCCAGGTATACTTTGAACTTCTCGCCGGCTTGCGGGGCCCCATTCAAACCCAATATCAATGCCGGGCAAGAAGGCCCTGCTTCATCCTGCTTCTTATTCCTTTCATTGAACATCGCTTTTACACGGCCATAGTATTGGCCGCTGACCACAAGATCTCCTGTTCTTAAAGTACCGTTTTCCACCAGCAAAGTGGCAACATAGCCTCTGCCTTTGTCCAAAGAAGCTTCGATGATCGTCCCTGTTGCAACTTTATCGGGGTTAGCTTTTAAGTTGAGCAGTTCAGCTTCCAGCAAAACTTTCTCTAATAATAGATCAATGTTTAATCCCTTTTTGGCAGAAATTTCCTGGCTTTGATATTTACCTCCCCATTCTTCTACCAATAAATTCATTTGTGATAGCTGTTCATATATTTTCTGAGGATTAGCACCGTCTTTATCAATTTTATTGACAGCAAAGATCATGGGTACGCCGGCCGCCTGTGCATGGCTGATTGCTTCACGGGTTTGCGGCATCACTGCATCATCGGCAGCAATAACGATTACTGCAATATCCGTAACCTTGGCGCCCCGGGCCCGCATGGCAGTAAATGCTTCATGGCCGGGTGTATCCAGAAAAGTGATCTCTTTTCCGTTACTTAAAGTAACACGGTATGCACCGATATGCTGAGTAATGCCCCCTGCTTCTCCTGCCACTACATTTGCATTACGTATATAATCAAGTAATGAAGTCTTACCATGATCCACATGCCCCATAATGGTTACAATGGGAGAACGGGGTTTCAGCATTTCTTCACTGTCTTCATCTTCCTGTTCTTCCATCTCCAGGTGTTTTTCCATATCAATGAACTCAACATCATAACCAAATTCACTTGCTACCAATTCGATCACTTCTGCATCCAGCCGCTGGTTAATTGATACCATAATGCCCAGGCTCATACACTTGCTGATCACTTCTGCAAAACTTACATCCATAAGGTTTGCTAATTCACTCACACTGATAAATTCTGTAACCTTTAGTTTATGATCGGTTTCCGCTTCTCCCATCGCTTCGGTCATTTCATGCCTTTTCTCACGTCTTAATTTTGCTTTAAGGCTCTTGCCACGGCCGCCACCACCCGCAAGCTTTGCCTGTGTTTGCCGTATCTTTTCCTGAATTTCTTTTTCGTCAATTTGCTTTTCTTCCCTTTGCCTGTTGTCTCTGCGCCCGCCGCCACGCCTGTCTCTCCTGTCATCTCTGTGGAATCCGCCGCCTTGCCTTTTTTCCCTGTCTTTAAATAATTCTTCCTTTTTAACTTCTTTCTTCTCAATCGGAATTCTTTTCCTCTTTCTCTTTTCTTCTTTCTTAGGGCGGGTGTCACTATCTACCGGCAATTCGATCTTACCAATAACTTTCGGGCCGGTCAGTTTTTCCACTTCAATATTTTCTATCACCGGGGGCAGTTCTTCTTGTGCTGGCTCCTCTTTGGGCTCTTCTGTTTTTTCTTTGATTACGGGCTCTTCTTCTTTTGCTGTTTTCTTCTTTGCCGTTTTCTTTGCCGGCTCTTTGGCTTCCGGTTCTTCTTTTTTCTTTTTGCCGGTTTTCCTGGGCCGTGTAGATGAATCAATAGCAGACAAATCTATTTTATCAACAACTTTGGGTTTTTCAAGCTCAGGCGCCTCAACTTTAATAAGCTCTTCTTTGGGTGGTTCTTCCTTTTTGGTTTTTAGTTTTGCAGGTTTTTCTTCCAGTGGCGGTTCTTCTTTCTTTACTGTTTTCTTTTCATCCTTTTTAAAAATAATTTCCTCATCTTCTTTCTTCTTTTTAGGTTCAGCCTGGGCTCCTTTTGGCAGATCTACCTGGTCGCTTTTCATTTTAGCCACCTTATCACTCTGAAACTCCATCTGCAAAGCCCGGTACATTTCTTCAGTAAGCTTGGAAGTGGGTTTCAGGTCATCTTTCAAAAACCCTTTATCGATCAAAAAATCAATAAGGGTATCCTGGCCAATGTTGAACTCTTTGGCTGCACCTAATAATCTCGGAAGTTTTAATTCTGCCATTCAAAAATTTTAGTCAAATGAATCAAAATGGTCATTTCAATCATCATAGTCATAATGGAAATTTATATGATCCACCTGACTTACATTGTATAGTGACCGCTATTCTTTTTCAAATTCTTCCTGCAAAACTTTTCTCACATCATCAATGGTTTCTTTTTCAAGGTCCGTTCTGCGTTCCAGTTCTTCAGGAGTAAGATCCAGTACACTTCTTGCCGTATCACAACCGATACGCTTGAGTTCGTCAATCACCCAGGTTTCAATTTCATCACTGAACTCATCCAGGTCAATATCAAATTCCTCAACTTCACCTTCGTTATCACGGTACACATCCAGTTCGTACCCTGTCAGTTCACTGGCTAATTTGATGTTAACACCCCGGCGGCCTATTGCCAGTGATACCTGGTCAGGTTTCAGATAAACATTCGCATGCTTATTTTCCTGATCCAGTTCCATGCTGGTAATCTTGGCGGGAGTAAGCGAGCGCTGGATCAGCAATTGGGTATTATTGGTCCAGTTGATCACATCAATATTTTCATTTTTCAGTTCCCGAACGATGCCATGGATACGGCTTCCTTTCATTCCCACGCAGGCACCAACCGGATCAATGCGGTCGTCATAAGACTCCACCGCCACTTTGGCTCTCTCACCCGGATCTCTGACAATTTTTTTGATAACTATCAGCCCATCAAATATTTCCGGCACTTCGATCTCCAGTAACTTGGCAAGGAACTCGGGGGAAGTACGGGAAAGGATAATTACAGGTGTATTATTTTTCATATCCACCTTTTTTACCACCGCCCGTATATTTTCTCCTTTTTTGAAATAATCCTGCGGAATCTGTTCACTCTTTGGAAGTATCAATTCATTTCCTTCTTCATCTAACAACAAGATCTCTTTTTTCCAAACCTGGTACACTTCAGCACTTATAATTTCACCGATCCTGTCGCCATATTTTTTGGCTAATACATTTTTCTTCAGGTCATTGATACGGCTGGCGAGAGTTTGCTTTGCAGCCAGGATAGCCCTGCGCCCAAAATCGTACAGATCTATTTCTTCAAACAGGTCTTCACCAACTTCAAAATCAGGTTCGATCTTCACAGCATCGCTATACTGTACCTGTGCCAATGGATCCTCTACCTGTCCGTCATCTACGATCGTGCGATGCCGGATTATTTCCAGGTCTCCTTTTTCCGCATTCACAATGACATCAAAGTTCTCATCACTTCCAAACTTTTTACGAAGTAATGTTTTAAAAACGTCTTCCACTACTTTCATCATTGTGGGACGGTCAATATTTTCTGCATCTTTGAATTCCTGGAATGCTTCGATCAAATTGATACTTGCCATAGTTCGAAATTTTGAAAAGGGACACTATAATCAAAGATCCCGATTAAAACTTTATTTGAATTTTTGTTGATTTAATATTTTCAAAAGGTATGTTGTGTTGCACAAATTCTTTTTTTTTGTTTTTTCCTTTTTCTTCTTCCACAACAACCGAGTGTTCATTTACCGAAATCAGCTTTCCTGCCGTTTTTATTCCATCTTTTCTCAATACTTCAACGTTTTTCCCTATATTTTTAAAATACTGCCTCAGTATTTTCATCGGTTCATCCAGGCCCGGGGATGATACTTCCAGCGAAAAATCATTTCCCGGAAAAACAGCACTTTCAATGATCTTTTTATACAAACTACGATTTAGCTGAACCAGTTCATCAATATTGATCCCCTGGTCTGCATCAATAAATATCCGGACATTATTAGAAGGACTGACCTTAATATCTACAAGAAAAAATCCCTGTTTTTCACTGATCAGTGCTTCAACCTTTTGTTCCAGGGCTTTTATTTGAGCTGTCTCGTTCATAGATCTTAAAAGAAGAAGGGAACGGACCTCGTTCCCTTCTATCATCTATTGCCGGTACAAAGGTAGGGAAATACAACTATTGGTTCCAAAACTTATACCGATTGGCTTTTACCTTATAATTAACTGCCGTTCGCCGTTTTCTGTGCCACGATTAAAAAGACTGCTGTAATTTCGTAAAATGATCCTCCGGCTTGTATTATATGCTTTCCTTTTCTATCTCTTATACAAGATAGTATTTGAGCTGATCATACCTGTTCATAAAACCTCGCAGCAAATGAAAAAAGGGTTTCAGGATATGAACCGGCGCATGTCGGAACAAATGAACAAAACAGAGCAGAACTATGCTAAAACACCCAGGGAATCTGCTGCCCCTAAAGCCGATGCAGACGATTATCTTGAATTTGAAGAGATCAAATAGCTTGCTTCTCCTTTATTTTTTTATTTTTGCGACTCTTTAAGCTATGTTGCACAGGACCCTTAGTCGAGACAAAGCGCAGCTTGTCCCGATGCCGGCCGCAGCGCCGGCACTCAGACGAATGAAACATTTTGTTTCTCTGGGAAAAAGTGGCTCTATAGTTCTTGGAAGTAAATTATTTTGACTTGTAAAAAAGTCAGGACCCTTAGTCGAGACAAAGCGCAGCTTGTCCCGATGCCGGCCGCAGCGCCGGCACTCAGACGAATGAATCATTTTGTTTCTCTGGGAAGAAGTGGCTCTATAGTTCTTGGAAGTAAATTATTTTGACTTGTAAAAAAGTCAGGACCCTTAGTCGAGACAAAGCGCAGCTTGTCCCGATGCCGGCCGCAGCGCCGGCACTCAGACGAATGAATCATTTTGTTTCTCTGGGAAAAAGTGGCTCTATAGTTCTTGGAAGTAAATTATTTTGACTTGTAAAAAAGTCAGGACCCTTAGCTCAGACGGTTAGAGCACCTGACTCATAATCAGGGGGTCGTTGGTTCGATCCCAACAGGGTCCACATTATTTTTATTATTTACAAATCAATATCCCGCATTTTCATTTGACAGATCACAAAATGGCTTCTTTAACCTTTTCTTAACCGTGAGAAAAATACTTTTGTCCATTACATTTCATGATATTATGAATAAAACATTACTGCCTGCTTTATTGATGTTGCTTGTAACCTCAGTATCTGCACAAAATAATCCTACACCGAAAAAGAAGACCACGGTAGATCTGAGTGGCCGTGCCAACGACCATTTGATGTTACAATTAGGCAGTTATAGCTGGGCCGGCCGCCCTGATACAATACATACAAAAGGATTTTCAAAAAGTATCAATGTCTATTTTTTATTCGATTTTCCATTCAAGACCAATCCGCATTTCAGCGTAGCAGTGGGGCCGGGCATTGGCACCGACATGATGTATTTCAATAAAACCTATGTTGGGATAAAAGACAATACAGCAACCATTCAATTTACAAACCAGTCTGATACAACCCACTTCAAAAAAACCAAATTAGGTATGGCCTGGATAGAGGCGCCTATAGAATTGCGTTATGCATTCGACCCCGCCCACAACGAAAAGAGTTTTAAACTGGCGCTGGGAGTAAAAGTAGGTGCTTTGTTGAATGCTCATACCAGGAACAAAGACTTTGTAAACAGTAATGGCGCAGTTATTTATCAATATATTCAAAAAGAAGCCAGCAAAAAATTTTTTAATGGGAACAGGATTGTCCTTTCTGCCAGAGCAGGGTGGGGGCATTTCAGTCTCTTCTATAACTACCAGGCCAGTTCTTTATTCAAAGAAAATCGGGGACCAAACATCAACCCGCAATCCTTTGGTCTAACGCTCAGTGGTTTGTAAAATCACCAGGTTATTGCGGGGAGTTTAATCACTTTTTTTCATTTCTTCCTGGTTTGATCCGGCGAAAGAGTATTCTCTATTTTTGTGTACCCTACGTAAGAAGGAGCAAGTAATATCAATGCCAAATAAAAAAAATATTTTCAAAGAACAGGAGCGGGCAGTGTTGGTCGGTATGGTACAAAAAGGCCAGACAGAACAACAGGTTGGGGAATATTTAGATGAACTGGCATTCCTTGCAGAAACCGCAGGCGCTTCCGCAATAAAAAGATTTATACAAAAACTGCCCCACCCAGACAGTAAAACATTTGTAGGAAAAGGAAAACTTGAAGAGATCCGGCAATATGTGTCAGGAAAAAATATCCGTATTGTAATTTTCGACGATGAACTCAGCGGCTCACAAATAACGAACATTGAAAAAACACTGGATATAAAAACCATTGATCGTACTGACCTGATCCTTGACATTTTTGCAAGACGTGCCAAATCAGCCCAGGCAAAGACACAGGTTGAACTGGCACAATACCAGTACCTCCTTCCAAGGTTACGTGGCATGTGGAAACACCTGGAACGCCTGGGCGGGGGAATCGGAACCAGGGGTCCCGGAGAAAGTGAAATTGAAACAGACCGCCGTATTGCCCGGGATAAAATTTCATTACTGAGGAAAAGATTAGCCGAGATCGATAAACAATCACTTACACAGAGGAAAGAAAGGGGTGAATTTATCCGGGTGGCCTTAGTTGGCTATACCAATGTTGGTAAATCCACTATCATGAATCTCCTGAGCAAGAGTGAGGTATTTGCAGAAAATAAATTATTCGCCACGCTGGATACCACTACAAGAAAAGTCGTTTTTGAGAACACACCGTTCCTGTTAAGCGATACGGTGGGTTTCATCCGCAAACTGCCTCATCACCTGGTGGAAAGTTTTAAGAGCACACTCGATGAAGTACGGGAAGCAGATGTGCTTTTGCATGTAGTGGACATCTCGCATCCTAATTACGAAGAGCAGATCGGCGTTGTAAACCAAACGCTCCGTGAGATAGGCGTTTCCGAAAAGCCAATGATCACTGTTTTCAACAAAATGGACCTGTATGAAAAAAATGTATTTGACGAATGGCTGGAAGAAAGCACCAAAAAAGAAATAATGAATGACCTGGAAGAACGGTGGAACAGGGAAACAAATGGAAATGCTGTATTTATCGCAGCCATAGAAAAAAGAAATATCAGGCAATTGCGGCAGACTCTGCTGCAGAAAGTGAAAGAGCTTTACAGGCTCCGCTATCCTTATAAATCAGAATTATTTCTTTGATTGTTTTCAAAAGTTGACTAGTTATTCTGAATTACGGTTACCGGTAAACAAAATCAAAAATAAAAAAATGACACAGGGAACTTCACAGGGCTATGTACGATCAGTACGTAATAAAGGAACTGCCACTATTGAGTTTTTTCACAGGAAAAGCAATTCCCTGCCTGGAGAAATATTAGAAAAGTTAGCTGAATCCATAATGAGGGCAGGTGAAGATCCTGAAACTGCGGTGATCATTCTTCAATCAGCAGGTGATAAAACATTTTGTGCCGGAGCTTCTTTCGATGAACTTATTGCAATAAAAAGCGAAGAAGAAGGATTACACTTTTTCAGCGGCTTTGCAAATGTCATCAATGCAATGAGAAAATGCCCGAAGCTGATCATTGGCAGGATACAGGGCAAATGTGTGGGAGGCGGTGTGGGACTTGCTGCTGCAGCGGATTATGCCATTGCTACTGAAGGCGCAGACATAAAGCTCAGCGAACTCACTATAGGAATCGGGCCCTTTGTTGTTGGGCCTGCAGTAGAAAGAAAGATCGGTTTGTCTGCATTCTCCCAACTGTCTATTGACGCTTCCTCCTGGCGAAACGCTCAATGGGCCGGAAGAAAAGGCCTGTTCTTTGAGGTATATCCTTCTATTTCAGAAATGGACGGAGCCATTTTAAAACTTGCAGAACAGTTATCCCAATCAAATCCTGAAGCAATGATGGAAATGAAAAAAATGTTTTGGAAGGGTACAGATCATTGGGATGCTTTATTGCAGCAGAGGGCAGCGATCAGCGGAAAACTGATCCTGAGCGACTTTTCAAAAAAAGCGATTCACGGAATCATTTCAAAAAGATAATACAGGAAAGCTAATAACGGAGTATTTCCGGAATTTTAAAAATCATTAAATGAAAGTCGCAGTTGTAGGAGCAAACGGGCAATTAGGAGCAGACCTGGTGGAAATATTTTCTTCAGGGCATGATGTCACCGGGCTTACTCATGCTGATATTGAGATCACCAACATTGATTCTGTGAGAAAAGTTTTGCCTTCGATCAAACCGGATATTTTAATTAACACTGCTGCTTATAATAAAGTTCCTGATGCAGAAATAAATTCTGCAGAAGCATTTCAAATAAATGCTGCCGGCCCTTTGAATCTGGCAAAAATTTGTACTGAAGAAAATATTCGTTTTATCCAGTACAGCACCGACTACGTTTTTGATGGGAGAAAAAATAGTCCTTATACAGAAAAAAACCTTCCGAATCCGCTCAACGTATATGGCAACACCAAGCTTTCAGGAGAATATTTTTCATTGAATTACTGTGACCGTTCTTTTGTGGTAAGAGTGTCCGGCATTTATGGAAAAATCCCCAGCCGGAGCAAAGGAAATAATTTTATCACTTCCATTTTAAAAGCAGCCAAAGAAAAACCGGAAGTGAAAGTGGTGAATGATGAAGTCTTGACTCCCACTCCGACAAAGTGGATCGCAAAAAACACTTTGGCATTGGCTCAGACAGAAGCTTATGGCTTGTACCACATGAGTTGTGATGGAGCAGTGTCCTGGTATGAATTTGCCAAAACGATCTGGGATGAGTTAAAAATTAAAACTCCTTTACATCCTTCAAGCGTAAATGACTTTCCGCAGAATGTAAAAAGACCCTTCTATTCAGTTCTGGAAAATCACAATCTAAAGTCATTAGGTATTGATCAAATGCCGGATTGGAAAAAAGCCCTTGTGGAATTTCTGAAAGAAAATAAAAATTACTTTTGAAAGGGCAAAAACATGGCTGATAAAAATCTCCAAAATCCCTGCAGCCACTTACCTGCGGAACAGCGTGGCATAATTTACTGCTTTCAATTTGCAGAGAATGTATATATTGCAGTACGATTCTACTATCGTTTTCTTCCGGTATGCACCGGATAAAAAGCAAACAGTACCATTCCATCAGGTTATCGCTCTGCTTTGGATGATTGCTATACGACGGCGCTTACACTGCCCGTGATGTGTTGTTCTATATCAGGCAAATAAAATTCTCAATACGGTTTATTAATTTATCTAAAACAAAGACATGAAAAAAATCGGACTGGCCGTGATTGTATCATGTACATTATTCCCCTCCATCCCTGTTATTTCGCAGACAAGCCCGGCTCCTTTCACCAATGACATTTGCCTGCCTTCAAAATTATATTTATTGTCAGGCACGCAAAATGAAATATTCGTAGAACCTCTTCTCAAGCGATGGAGGCCCTATAACGATGTTGTCCGTTTTTCCGGTACCGCAAGATTTAAAAGACGTCTTCAGCGTGTGGCAAGTATCACGGCGCCAAAAGACAATACAACCATTACCCTCAGTTTGATAAATCAGGATAATTTTGATACAATCAAAACAATTACTTCCACCATTGTCGTGGGGGAAAAAGGAACCGGATCTGATACCATAACTGTTTCTATCCTGGGGGATAGTTTTACAAACGGGGCGTTTTTTAAAGATGCATTGATTACATCCGGTAATGTCCCGAAATTACAGTTAATCGGGCTTCGTGATGCCCTGGATTGCCCGGGCCAATTTGATGAAGGGCGGGGCGGCTGGACTCTCGACGACTATTTTTCCGTTTCAACAGAACGGACTCAATCTTACAATGGATTCTGGCAGCCGGATGGCAATTACCGGTATTGGGGCTCTACTCATTTCTGGAAACTTGCCAATGAAGTGCGGTTACATCCTCAAAACAAATGGACTTTTGATGAGCGGTATTGGGCCGGACGATTCAGCACCTGCTCCCTTTTATTTGATACAGCAACAGGATACAAATTAAAGCCGGAAGTCAATGACGTTATGTATGATAATACAAAGAAAAATTATGTTCAGTTTGACGGGTCAAAATGGAAAAATGCGGCTTACAATAATTTTACCTGGCATTTTAATTACGGAAAATATCTTTCTATGTGGAAATTAAAGGCGCCTTCGGTATTTGCTGAATTTTTAGGCTCCAATGATTTCAGCAATGCTCCTTATCCCGGCAGAATTGATTTTTCAAAATGGAATGCACAGATCAAAGAAGTGGCAGCCTCTTATTTCAAAGCAGTTCCTAACGGAAAATTTGTAATCATGATTCCTCCCAGTACCAGCGGAATCCTGGACAACCAGCCCGGGGAGTTCACTACAAAAGAAAATGCCTGCATCTGGGAGCTCCGGAAAAATATTATTGAAACCTTTGACAATAAAGAAAGCGAAAAAATATTTTTAGTGGATGCAGCTATAGCAATTGACAACTATTACGGATTTAATTTCACGGCAGATTCTGCTTACACCAAGCCCTATGCGGCCTATGAAGGAAAAGAGCGGATTGCCGTGCAAACCGGAAATTCTCATCCGTACCCGAACTATCCGGCAATGGGTTATTCTTTAGCTGCATTTATCCAGAAGTTCAGATGATAAGACGGATTGAAAAAATTATCAGCCACCTGAAATCAAGTCTGACAAAAGGTTTATTAAATCTACAAAATGAAATCAGTAAACCCTTCAGCTACTTTGAATACACAATAAAAAACGGGCTGTAATTAATTTTTGATTTTTTACAATCGTATATCCGGATTCTAAAATACATAACAGTACCGGCCAACCCTACATATTCAATCCGCCGCATACGCTGATCACCTGGCCCGTGATGTATTTGCCCCAATCAGATGCGAGAAATAATGCCGTGTTGGCGATCTCTTCAGCAGAAGCAAAACGCCCCAATGGAATTCCAGCCTTATATTTATCAGCCGTTTCCCCTTCTTTTAAATAACTGGTCATATCTGTTTCCACAAAACCTGGTGCGATGGCATTGCAACGCACATTGCGGCTTCCTAATTCTTTTGCCACGCTCTTTGTGAAACCGATAATGCCTGCTTTGCTGGCGGCATAACTGGACTGTCCCGCATTTCCCATCTCGCCAATCACAGAACTCATATTGATAATGGTACCGTTTTTTAATTTCATCATTGGTTTGATGACCTGCTTGGTCATGTAAAAAACTCCGTTCAGGTTTACCCTGATCACATCATCCCATTGCTCGGGTGTCAGCCGCAGCAGAAGATTGTCTTTAGAGATACCTGCATTATTCACACAGATATCAACATTTCCGAATTCTTTTAAAACATCATTCACCAGTGTTTCGCATTGAGCATAATCACCTGCATTGCTTTTATATGCTTTGGCTTTAACTCCTAAGCCTGCCAGCTTTTTTTCCAGAGCCGCTGCTTTTTCGGCGCTGCTGTCGCTTACATAAGTGAATGCGATTTGGGCGCCGTGTTCGGCAAACTTCAATGCAATAGCTTCACCTATTCCTCTTGCAGCGCCGGTGATGATCGCAACTTTGTTCTCCAGTAATTTCATAGATCATTTATTTGGGTGCAAATTTATTATTATTCAACATTAGAATTTCCTGAAGTAATTTTCTTTCATTACTGAGCCTCGGGATCTTATGTTGTCCCCCCAATTTGCCATTATTGCGGAGCCACTCTGTAAAGATCCCTTTTTGCATTGAATGAATAATGGGCATTCTCAAAGCAATATCCTTATGGCGCTTGGCCTCATAATCACTGTTGATACTTTTCAGGGCAGCATCCAGTTCCCTTGTAAACTGATCCAGGCTATCGGGATCTTTTTCAAACTCAATCAGCCATTCATGAGCTCCGTTGGAGTTGTCGGAAAAATATACAGGGGCTGCCGTGTAGTCGTTCACAATAGCTCCTGTTTTTTCCGAAGCAATGGCAATCGCTTTATCTGAATTGTCAATGATCAGTTCTTCTCCGAATGCATTAATAAAATGTTTCAATCTTCCTGAAACTTTTATGCGGAAAGGTTTCAGCGAAGTGAATTGAATGGTATCCCCTAACAAATAACGCCACAATCCTCCGTTGGTGCTGATGACCAGGGCATAGTTTTCTCCGATCTTCACATCGGTAAGGCCAATCGTTTCAGGGAATTTTTTTCCGTATTCACTTACCGGCATAAACTCCATAAAGATCCCATGATCCAGGAACAGGAGCATTCCCTCTGTTCCCGGAATATCCTGGGCAGAAAAAAACCCCTCACTCGCATTGTATAATTCAAGATAGTGAATGTCTTTACCAATCAGTTTTTGAAATTGTTCTTTATAAGGCACAAAAGAAACTCCGCCATGCATGAATAGTTCAAAAGAAGGCCACACTTCTGCAATTGTTCTTTTACCGGTCAGCTCCAGGATACGTTTGAATAAGACCAGGGTCCAGGTAGGAACCCCTGAAACGGAAGTCACATTTTCTTTGATCGTACTTTGCGCCAGCTTTTCTATTTTACTTTCCCATTCATTCATCAGGGCAATACTGAGATCCGGAGTGCGTATCCAATGGCCCCAGAAAGGAGAATTTTGTAACAGCACAGCGCTCAGGTCCCCAAACTGTGCTTCCCTGTTCATCGGGTTGATGCTGTGACTGCCGCCGATCACAAGCCCTTTTCCTGTCAGCAATTCTGAGTTTGGATTAAAATTGTAATAAAGTGTCAGTACATCCTTGGCTGCCTTATAATGGCAATCATTAAGACTCTCTTCGCTTACGGGGATGAATTTACTTTTATCGCTTGTGGTACCACTGCTTTTAGCAAACCAGTAGATGGGAGTATTCCATAATATGTTCTGTTCACCGTTCATGATCCTTTCGATATAAGGTTTCATGTCGTTATAATCGTGAACAGGAACCGTATTTTTAAACGCCCTGATGGTAAACAGGTTGGGGAAATCATATTTACGGCCGAATTCGGTGTACTGAGCAGCCGTCACAATATCCTGCAATACATTCCGCTGGGCATTGACCGGGTTATTGATCCAGGCTTCAATGCGCCAAAGCCTCATCCGGGCAAGCGATGATATGGCTGGTGATAACAGCTTCATGTGTTATCCTCAAAGTAAAAAAATTAAATGAAACTTCCTGATCAAAGGTTTTTTTCTTCATCGGCCTCCCTGATGGCCTCTTCATGCAGGTAATCTTTTCTCTTCAACTCAAAGTTTCTTCCGAGGTATAATCTTCTGACTTCTTCATCAACGGCCAGTTCTTCGGCAGTACCGTGTTTGTAAATTTTCCCTTCAATAAGCAGGTATGCCCGATCGCAGATAGAGAGCGTTTCCGTCACATTATGATCGGTAATGAGAATACCGATATTTCTATATTTCAACCGTGCCACGATGGATTGTATATCTTCCACAGCGATGGGATCAATACCGGCAAAGGGTTCATCCAGTAAAATGAATTTGGGATCCACAGCCAATGCCCGTGCTATTTCTGTTCTTCTTCTTTCACCGCCGCTTACTACATCACCATTATTCTTTCTGACTTTTTCAAGATGAAATTCTTCGATCAGTGATTCGAGCTTTTCTTTTTGTTCTGATTTGGAAAGCCCGGTCATCTCCAGCACCGCTGCGATGTTATCTTCCACGCTCAGCTTGCGGAATACCGATGCTTCCTGGGGAAGATAACCGATACCCAGCCTTGCTCTTCTGTACATGGGAAGTTTGGTGATGTTCTCTTCACCCAGAAAAACCTCGCCTTCATCCGGCTTTATCAAACCTACTACCTGGTAAAAAGTGGTGGTCTTGCCTGCTCCGTTTGGCCCAAGCAACCCAACGATCTCTCCCTGGTTCACCTCAATGCTTACATGATCAACCACAGTTCTACCGCCGTAGGTCTTCACCAGGTCTTTGGTATGAATGCTGAGCGACATAAGAGACAAAAATAAGCTATGGGGTATAAATGATCTCAGGAAAATAAATATTTAACGGTGTTTTGAATAATGTGACCGAAATATTAGATTTGTTTGTCTCTATTTCTAATCACCCGGGAATATTGAGAATGTAAAGACTGATGCATGTAACCATACATATTTCTGTTGCATTGCTGATACCCGGTTTGCATAAAGTATTGAACCCTTCAATTTTTTCCTTTCTGATAAAATTTAAAAGTTGTACCCAAAATCTTTAAAATGAAACGAATATTGATTTTAGTTATAGCCAGTGTATTTATGTTGCAAACCCATGGGCAATATATAAAAGACAAGAATGCTTTCGCAAATGCATTTATTAAAATATTCAATGAGCGGGGTAATGGATTTGATTCTTTAAGTAAAGTGCAGGGAGAGGAAGATACATTGAAAAATCCATCGAAAATATTGCCTCAGGCAAATAAATGTTATGTCAGCATGAATGCCGTGTTTGGGGGTCTTTATACTTTTCCGGATAGTGTGAAAGCTGTTTCCTTTTTTAAAGAACTACAGGATTTACTTGGTTACACTGCAGGCGCCTATAAAGCCAGGGCTGTGTTTGAACCATTGAATGGAGACCCGACTAACCTCGGATTTTATTTCCGTGATGCTGAAGGCTATACGGAAAACCTCATGACAATTTCTTTTTCGAGGAGCTATGAAATAGAAAATACCTCTGCAAAGAACCAGGAATTTGAAGTGCTCTTGCTGATCCATCCGGGCGGTGAGATGTGTTATTTCACATCAGCAGGACCAAAAATTACTGATGAGCCGGTTTCCGCTTTTATCAATAAACTGGCTTTTAACACAGATACTTTGTTGACCCAATATAAAATAAATAAAAGAACAGACCCGCAAAAAAATAGTATATATGACAGTAAAATAAATCTGAGTGGATTTTCAACAACGATCACAGAAGTAAAAGGGAAAAAAGGAACGGGCATACATGTCACCACTGTCAGGGATTATACAGCATTAACCTGGAAAAAGTTCGAGCCTGTTATTGATTCATTCCTGCAAAAATTAAAAGCGGCCATGCCTGCAGATTTTGTATATCAAATTTATTACGATGATAATTTTATTGAATTCAAACCGGCACATTTTGCAAAATATGATGATAAGGTAGCTTCAATCAGTTTGAGCTATTCAATACTGCAGAATAAAAAGAATACCTACCGGATCGAGTTGAAAATATCGAGAGTAAAACAAACGGGGATATAGCAACCCATGATAAAGCGGGAAATAAATTTGGCAAAAGTGAAAGCCGGATTCCTTTAAAAGGAGAGTGACCTGATGTTTGCAATTCCATATTTACATTATTAGCTTTGCAAATCCCTATAAGATCGGAGGTTTATTAAATGACCGTAATTGAGCATATACAGCAGGCAAAAAGTACGTTGATCTCTTTCGAGATATTGCCGCCGCTGAAAGGAAAAGGCATTAAAGCCATTTATAACCACCTGGACCCATTGATGGAGTTCAAGCCTGCATATATCAATGTTACTTATCACCGCAGTGAACATATTTTCCGGAAAAGGGCCGATGGGAACTTTGAAAAAGTGGTCATCCGCAAACGGCCGGGCACCGAAGCCATCTGTGCTTCCATCATGAACCGGTATAATGTGGACACAGTCCCGCACCTCATTTGCGGAGGATTCAGTGTTCAGGAAACGGAAGACGCTTTACTGACGCTGAGTTATCTTGGTATTGATAATGTCCTGGTGTTGCGGGGTGATGCTGCCAAAAACGAATCTGTTTTTGAACCTGAACCGGACGGGCACAGGCATGCTATTGATCTGCTGAAACAGGTAGTGAACCTGAATCACGGGGTTTATCTTGAAGAAGAACTGAAAGGAACCGACGGTACTAAATTCTGTACGGGAGTGGCAGGTTACCCTGAAAAGCATTTTGAATCCCCGAATATGGAAACCGACCTGCACTACCTGAAAGCTAAAGTGGATGCAGGAGCAGAGTATATTGTCACCCAAATGTTTTTTGACAATAAAAAGTTCTTCGCATTCGTAAAGCATTGCCGTGATCTTGGTATCAATGTGCCGATCATACCCGGCCTGAAGCCTATAACTTCCAAAAAACAACTTACAATTATCCCGCGGACTTTCTACGTGGATCTGCCTTCTGATCTTGCTGATGCGATTTCAAAAGCTTCTACCGATGATGATGTGGAAAAGATAGGAACTGAATGGCTGATTGCTCAATCCAAAGAGTTAATAAAATCAGGTGTCCCTGTTTTGCACTTTTACACTTTGGGCAAACCTCACGTAGTTATAAACGTGGTGAAAGAATTGTGATCAACGTTTAATGAACTTTCATTTTGATATTTCCGCCAGGATTTTTTTGTTGATGACCACAGGATATTTCTTTTTCAATGACGCTACCCATTTATCTTCCAACTGTGCCTGGTAGTCGGTGATCAAAAGGCCTTTTGCTTCACTGTAACTCCGCTGCATCGGCTGGGAATACACCTTAAGGATATAAGCAAATGAGGCTGTATTGTCGTTATTATTGACCAGTGGCTTAGTGATCATTCCCGGTTCAAAAGAAGTTTTCTCCTCTGTTGGTATTTGCGGCCATTCATACCTTCCTGAATCAGCAACCACTTTTTCAGAATATGGTTCAATGATCTTTTGCCAATTTCCCGGGTTCTTTTGTATTGCATTATAAACTGAATTCAAAACAGCCTGGTCCGAACAAAAGAACACCACCGCCTCGGCGCCCGGTTTCCACATATATTTTTTCGGATTTTTATTGTACAGCGCTGCCAACGCTGTTGAGTCCGACTGTGATTTATTCCATACTTCACGCTGCATGATCTCGAAAAACAGGTTGCCGTCCCGGAATTCTTTCATCTGGTAGCGAAACTCCTCATTGTATTGCTCCAGGTGTTTGCGGTAGTATCCCTTTACCACTGTATGGATGCAATCATCCATGATCTGCTCATGTGATTTCATGCCGCTGCCATCAGTCTTAAATCGATTGGTTTGAACATAACTTATCCAATCCGGCATTGAAAATACACTGTCACCGATCCGGAATAAGGGAGTTTTTTTGTCAATGTTTTTTCCGGCTCCCAGTGGCCTGCGGTCAATCATGCTGTCGGTATATGCCCATAAGGCCGCAGTATCATAAGAAAATTTTTTGAATCCCGCGGTTTTGATCGCATGATCATACACAACTTCATTGGGTATCTGCCACCGGCTGTCATTCATGGCCAGCTGGCGTATAGCTTCTAAATTATTTTTGTCTTTAGAATCGGTAATAGTAGGAATAACCGAAATGCGTTTTACAATGTGATATCCGTGCGATGTGGCAAAAGGCTTACTCACAGCTCCATCTTTTTGCAAAGACCAGACGGTATTTTCAAAAGCCGGTTCATACCTCCCTACAGGAAAATCGGGAATAGTACCTCCGTTCACGGCAGTGGTATAATCATTACTGAATGTTTTGGCTAACAGAGCAAAGTCATCACCCGCCATTACCCGTTGATACAACGAGTCTGCAAGACGGGCAATTTGTTTTCTGGCGGCCTCATCTGCATCGGGAGGAAAGGCTAATAATATTTGCTGTGCTCTCATTTTTCCAGGATCTTTTTGCTCACCCATATTTCTGAAAATATGATACCCTGACCGGGAGCGGTATGGTTCTGAATATTTACCAACCGGTGTGGTATAAGCCAGTGTTTCCAGCCCATAAGGCAAAGTAAAAACAGTGATGTACCCGATATCTCCCTTGTTAACCTTAGCTGAAGGATCATCAGAAAATTGCTCCGCTACTGATAAAAAATTTTCTCCTTTTTTTAATTTTTCCAAAACATTATCCAATTTCTTTTTTGCAGCAACAGTGTCAATATTTCCCCTGGCATCTTTAAATGAAATGAAAATATGAGCGATATGAATATCCTTCAGGCTTCGCTGAAAGGCTTCCTTTACCAGCCTGTCAGCAGTTGCAGGGTCGGTCATGTAATTCTCGATGATCTGTGAACGGAGATTTTCCACCTCGCTTTTTATCTGGGGCAAGGTATCGTAGCCCCGGTCGTATGCTTCCTGTATTTTCAGCTTGGAATTGATATAAAGGTCAAGATATTCTTTAATGGCTTTTCCTTTGTCTTTGACCGGCTGGGTATTATTTTTATTATAAGCCCTGAGAAACTCGTTGGCATCTATGGCATGTTTCCCGTAAGTAAAGAGGGTTTGAGAAAACAAATTAGTTGCCAGGCAGCAGGTAATGATCATTACCAACCATCTTTTATTCATAGACTTGAATTTTAATATTATCCTATCCCCTGTTCTTCCTTTTCAGCTGAAGGACTTCATCAATTTGATCATAAGCCAGTTTCTTAGCCACGATCCGCTTGTCTTTGTCCAGCAAATATAATGTAGGAAAAGACTGCACATCGTATAGCTGTGAATAACCAGGAACGCCGCTGTCCACTCTTGCCTTTTCATCTTCTTTGGAATAATATACATTGGTCCAGTCCTGCAATGAATATTCATGTATAAACCGGATCCAGTCGGTTTTTTTACTGTCAGTCTCTTTGCCTACGGCAAATACTTTAAGCCCCTGGGCTTTCCATTTGTGTTTATAGATAGAATCCAGCTTCGGCACTATTTCCCTGCAATGGCCGCAGTTGGGATCCCAGAAACATACAATGGTGTATGGAGCTTTTAACGAATAAAGTGACCTCTTAGTGCCCGAAGTGTCCGGTAATTCAATATCGGCCGCAGCAGTGCCGGTAATATTTGCCATCAGGCTGTATGCCCGGTCGGTAATCGTCTTCCGGCCCTGTTCTGTAAGCCAGGGATAAGTTTTATTGGAAAAGTACTTTTCAAACAGGTGAACGAACACCGCATCTTCCCACATATACTTTTGCACCAGGTAGCGGTTCACAAATTTCAGCAGAAGGAATTTAGTCATTTCATCGCTGATGCTTGCATAGCCCAGCATCCAGTCCATCTCCTTAATCACCGAATCAGGATGCTGGGCGACTACCTGGTCAAAATATTTATCAAGCTTTGATTCAAATAATGCAGAAGGTGTTCTTGCAAGCCGGTCATCCCAAAAATTTATACCATCCCAAAAATGATCCTTGAAATAACGGTAGGCCCTGATAGAGTCTTCTTTATTCTTTGGATCTTTCAGTTTTGAAGGTAATTCAGGTTCCTGCATGGCTATCAGCAGGGCACTGAGTATGCTGCCGTTGTTTTTACTGATCAGGTCCTCACGGTATAGCTGAATCTCATCATTCATTTTTTTTATTCTGGCAGACCAGTAAGCAGAGTCTTTTGCATTTTTTGCTGCAGCTAAATGCTGTTTATCTGCTTCAATGGCGCCACCTTTGGAAGACATGGTAAGCTGGTATTCTTTGAAAAGTTCATTATCCGGCGAATTGATGAACTCTACCCCTTTGGAAAAAAGAGTCGAAGTGTCGGCTAACAGGGAAAATTTCTGCTGTTTGTCGATCAGCATTTCAAAAAAACCATTTTTGCCGGGATAGCCGATGAGATAAATACCTCCGCCAAGTTTTTCGGGCCCTTTAAAAACTCCTTCACTTTCATCGTTCAGTTTTACAGAGTCAATGACCGGGAGTTGTTTCCCGAAATAATAACCGAGATATACGTATTGATTCCGGAATGGTTTAACGGTTACATGAATTTCATAACCGTCTGTTTGTGCGGATGCAAAACTGCAGGCGAAAAGCAGGATAATTATTGGAAGTCGTTTCATGGAGTTCTGAATAAAAAACTGCAATTAAGCAGCATGTACAAAGATATTTATTAAGATTTAAAATAGGTAGCGTCACCGGGTTTAATAGTTGTTAATAGACGAAGACTGCAAGCTGATGAGTTGCAATGGAGCAGTTACCTTTTCCCTTTCTGTATGCATATCAGTCCATCAATTTCTAAATCTATAATTTTGCGCCGTGCGAAGGAAAAACAGGAATATTGTATTAGAAAAAATAGTAGTGGAAGACTATGCTGCCGAAGGACGTTGCCTGGCAAAGGTGAACGGGAAAGTGATTTTCATTGAGCGGGTGGTGCCCGGTGATGTGGTTGATGTAAAGATCTTCAAAAGCAAGAAAGACTGGGCTGAAGGGTGGCCACTCCGGTTTCATTCTTTATCCAAAGACAGGGTGCAGCCTTTTTGTTCTCATTTCGGTATTTGTGGCGGTTGCCAGTGGCAAATGCTTCCATACGAAAAGCAACTGGAATATAAACAAAAACAGGTGATGGATAACTTGCAGCGTATTGGCAAAATACCTCTTCCGCAATCAATGCCCATCACCGGTGCGGATGAGACAAGATATTACCGGAATAAACTTGAATACACATTCGGCAACCGCAGATTTTTATTGCCGGACGAAGTGAATGATCCTGATATTTCTTCAGAAGAAAATGTTGCCGGCTTTCATGCTCCTGGAATCTTTGATAAAGTGGTGCATATTGATAAATGTTACCTGCAGGCAGAGCCTTCCAACCTGATCAGGACGGTTGTCTGCAACTTTGCAAAAGCGAATGGTTTTGAATTTTATGATATCCGCGGGCACCATGGTTTTATAAGGACCATGCAGGTGCGCATCTGCACTACGGGTGAAGTGATGGTGAACATAGTTTTTGGAAGAAAAGATGAAGAGAAGCAGAAAAAATTGATGGATCATTTATTACAACAGGTTCCTTCCGTAACCACCTTGCTTTACACTATCAATCCAAAAATGAATGACAGCCTTAATGATCTTGAGCCTGTGACGTATTACGGAAAGGGATATGTGACGGAAAAACTTGAAAGCTTTTATTTCAGAATAGGACCGAAATCCTTTTTTCAAACCAATACACACCAGGCGGAGAAATTATACGGAGTGGTAAGGGATTTTGCGGAACTGACCGGCAATGAGACCCTTTATGACTTGTATTGCGGCACCGGCAGTATCGGCATCTTTTTAAGCCCCGGCGTAAAAAAGATCGTCGGTGTGGATATCATCGGAGCAGCAATAGAGGATGCAAAGCAAAATGCTCAATTGAATGATCTGCATAATACAGAATTTTATGCGGGTGACGTGACCGCTGTCTGCAATGATGAATTTTTTAAACTTCACGGTTCTCCTGATGTAGTCATCACTGATCCTCCACGGGCCGGCATGCATGAAAAGCTGGTGAAAAAAATCCTTGACATAGCAGCGCCGGTGGTGGTGTATGTAAGCTGCAATCCTGCCACTCAGGGCCGCGACCTGAACCTGCTTGGTGAAAAGTACGAGGTTACCGGTATCCGGCCACTGGATATGTTTCCCCATACCCAGCATATTGAGAATGTAGTGCAGCTAAAATTGAAAAATTTGTAAAACAATTGTTTTCCTTCATTATCTCTGATGATAACCTTTAATTTTACCGCATGAGTACATTCCGTTATACCAGGCCCGAAGCTTTTCCGCCCATTATTAAGAATATCATTATCATCAATGTGCTGGTTTTCCTGGCGCAGTCCATCCTGGACAAACAGTATGATATTACCGGCAAGCTTATACTCTATCCCATACTATCAGATGAATTGAAGAACGCTCTGCACCAGGTCAGCCCTACCGAAACATTTCCCTCCTTTCAGCCGTACCAGATTTTCACCCACATGTTTGCCCATGCGCCTTTTCCCAATATATTTCATATTTTATTCAACATGTTCACCCTTTGGATGTTTGGCAGGATACTGGAAAACGTATGGGGAGGAAAACGGTTTTTGATTTTTTATCTTGCCAGTGGGGTCGGCGCAGCAGCATTACATCTTTTTATACAATACCTGCGTTGTGAAGACCTGCTCCATGCCATACAGGCAAATGATATGGCAGGAATCATGAAATATAAGGGAGCATTAGCCGGAGCGCTGGGAGCATCCGGCGCCGTAATGGGTGTGATGGCTGCCTTTGCCTACACTTTTCCCAATACAGAGCTTTATATTATGTTCATTCCGATCCCGATCAAGGCCAAATGGGCCGTGTTGGGATTTGTGATCATTGATCTTTTTGGAGGCATCAGTTCCTCAGGAGATAATATTGCCCATTTTGCTCACCTTGGCGGAGCGCTTACAGGATTTATTATCGTATTTATCTGGAACAAAACGAACCGTAAATCGTTATACTGAAGTGTGAGCCCACAAAAAAATTTCCTGAACTTTGTAACTGAACAGTGAGCTATGAACTATTCCGAAAGAAAATACAGGCAGCGGGTTACTTTGGGCCAGAGCGGCAACAGCCTGATCATTATCATTGCTATCAACCTCGTAGTTTTCGTCGTCTTCGCATTTATAAAAGCATTGTACTATTTCAATCATGGTAATCCCGATGGCCTGGGACTATATAACCAAAATGTTTTGCCATGGATCGCTTTATCACACGATTTACATGGATCTCTTGATCGCCCATGGACCATCCTCACCCATATGTTTGTACAGGACAGTGTCTGGAGTGTGTTTGCCAACATGCTTTGGCTCTGGGCATTCGGATTCGTCATGCAGGAACTGACCGGCAACAGGAAGGTGGCCCCGATATTTATTTACAGCGCATTGGCCGGGGCGATTGCCTTCTTACTGATAAATTATTTTATTCCCTCAGTGCCAACAGGCGTTCACAGTGATTATTTATTTGGTGCATCATCAGGAATTATGGGTGTCGCGGTTGCTACTACAATGATAGCGCCTGACTTCCGGATCTTTCCAATGTTGAATGGAGGTATTCCTTTATGGATCCTTACCTGCGTTTTTATTTTAGTTGACCTGGCAACAATTCCTGTGGGAGATACCGGTCTTTATTTAGCTCATATTGCCGGAGGCATCATGGGCTTCTTATTTATTTTTCTGCTTCGCAAAGGATACGACTGGAGTGAATGGATGAATAACTTTTTCGATTGGGTCAATAACCTTTTTAATCCTGATAAACCTAAAAAGGGAAGAACCAAAAAAGAAGAGTTATTTTACAAATCAACTTCGGCGCCATTTAAAAAAACTCCACACATCACCCAGCAACGTATTGACGAGATACTGGACAAGATCAGCCAGAAAGGGTATAGTTTTCTTACCGAAGAAGAAAAAGAGTTGCTGAAAAGAGCCAGCAAAGAGGACCTGTGACGGATTTACTTTTTCCGGTTTGCTTTCTCCCGATTTTTCCGGTAATTAAATAGTTCTTAAGTCGTTACAATTGCTGAAATTCGTGTACTATGAAAGGTAATGTCAGGATTTGGGTCAGAAAGTTTCTTATCTATGCCAATATCATCGTTGGGATACTTTTTTTGCTGGCATGTTTTGCTGCCCCGCACCTCGATCCCACACAATGGTGGCCCATTTCATTATTGGCGCTTGCATTTCCGTTCCTTTTATTTTTCATGTTGGCTTTTTTAACGGGATGGCTTTTTGTAAAACCAAAACATGCCGTTTTTCCGGCAATACTGCTGCTGGCCGGCTATAAAAGTATCAGCGTCTTTTTTGCATTTCATTTTGCAAGTTCCTTTCACCAGGAAAAAGAACCGCATTCCGTTCGTATCGCCTCGTGGAATGTTGCCCGTTTTATTGAATTAAGAAAAAATAACAATAAAGGAAGCCAGGCCCGATTAAAAATGATGGACCAGATAGAAGAGATCAATGCCGATATTCTTTGTTTCCAGGAATTCCAGACTTCTGCCAACCCGGATTATTATGACAATATTGATTACATCCGTCGTCACCTGAATTACCCCTATTTCTATTTTTCTTATGATGAAGACGGTGAATTGCAGTATTACAGTTCGATCATATTTTCCAGGTTCCCGATCGTTGATTCGGGGCGGCTTTATTATCCTCACCCGACTTTACCTGAAGTGCTGTTACATGCGGACATCAAAATAAACGAAGATACCATACGTGTGTTCAGCACTCATCTTCAGTCGCTGCAATTCAAAAAAAGTGATTATGATAAGATCAGCAGTATTGAGCGGGTGCGGCAGGACAGCCTTATTTCCAATTCACGCACTATCTTTTCTAAACTGAAGAGAGGAGTCATCAACCGCAGCATACAGGCAAGAATTGCCAGGGATGAGTTAAGAAAAAGTACACATCCTGTTCTCTTTTGTGGCGACCTGAACGATGTTCCCAATTCTTATACCTATACAACAGTACGGGGAGATATGCAGGATGCCTTTCTGAAAAAAAGCCGGGGAATAGGCAGAACATTTAATTCCCTTTCCCCCACGCTGCGTATTGACTATATTTTTGCCGGCAATAATTTCCGGATACAACAATTCAACCGGTTGGTAAAAGACCTGTCAGATCATTATATGCTGGTGGCAGACGTAGCGCTAAAATCCCCGAAATATGTGGTACATTGATGCACACTCTCCATTGAAAATATAATCGTTTATTTTTGCCGTGTTAAGATTTAAATATTGAAAATCATGGCTGGGGCAACCGGAATCCGATATAATAATTTGCTATATGAACGCATAGAAGAGAGCATTGTAAAATGAAATAACAGGATGGCAGATAACAGAAATGCAATGAACACTACACTAAATTCACAGCCGGGGAAAGAAATAGCTGGAAAAAAAGAATTGAAAATATACAACTCTTATTCCCGGCAAAAAGAAATATTTACCCCATTGACTCCCGGGCATGTGGGCATGTATGTGTGTGGCCCAACCGTAAGCGGGGAAAGTCATCTGGGCCATGCCAGGCCATATATTACGTTTGACGTGATCTACCGCTACCTGATGCATCTTGGGTATAAAGTGCGTTATGTCCGCAACATCACTGATGCTGGGCATTTTGAGGAAGAGGGAAGAGAAGCGGAAGATAAGATTTCAAAAAAGGCGATACTGGAAAAACTGGAACCCATGGAGCTGGTGCAGAAATACACTAATCTTTTTCATTGGGCAATGGCACAGTTCAACACCTTACCCCCGACCATTGAACCGACAGCTACCGGCCATATCATTGAACAGATCGGGATGATAGAAGAGATACTGAAAGCAGGTTATGCTTATGAAGTGAACGGCTCGGTTTATTTTGATGTGAAAAAATATGCAGCTTCACATGATTACGGAAAGTTGAGCGGAAGAGTGCTGGATGACCTGTTAGAAACAACAAGAGAACTGGAAGGCCAGGAAGAAAAAAGAGACCGTGCTGACTTTGCATTATGGAAAGCAGCAACACCCGAACATATCATGCGCTGGAAAAGCCCGTGGGGAGCCGGTTTCCCGGGATGGCATATCGAATGTTCTGCCATGTCGACAAAATACCTGGGCAAACAATTCGATATTCACGGCGGAGGAATGGACCTTCAGTTTCCTCATCACGAAAGTGAGATCGCTCAGAGTACGATCTGCAATCACATTGCGCCGGTGCGTTACTGGATCCATAATAACATGATCACCATTGACGGAAAGAAAATGGGCAAGAGTTATAACAATGTGATCAAGCTCACCGAACTGTTCAGCGGAGATCATCCATTGCTTGCTAAGGCATATCATCCCATGGTGATCCGGTTTTTCATTCTGCAGACACATTACCGAAGCACTTTGGATTTCAGCAATGATGCTTTGCTGGCTGCAGAGAAAGGATTGAAAAGGTTGTGGGAAGCATACGAGAAACTGCGGGCAATGAACTATGAACCTCAGGAAGAAAAGTTGGATAAAGATCTTGAATCCCGGATCCTAAAGATTGTAAGAGAATTCGATGAGTTTATAAGCGATGATTTCAATACAGCCAAAGTGCTGGCCAATATGTTTGAACTGGTTCCGGTGATCAACTCCATGAAAGATAAGGCTATTCCTGTAGCCGCTTTGTCAAAGGAAACATTTGAACTGCTGAAAGATCAGATGAAAGTTTTTATGGAAGACATTTTAGGATTGAGAAACGTCACTGATTCGGATAATGAGCAATTCAAGGGAGCAATGGAATTGCTGGTGGAGATCCGTAAAGAGGCTCGCAGCAGGAAGGATTTTGCTACTTCCGATAAAATAAGGAATCAACTGAAGGAATTGGGCATTTCCCTGAAAGATGAAAAAGATGGCGGAATGAGCTGGACCATTGAATGATCTTTTCACAATTCACTTTCTTGCTCTTACTATTTCCCTTTTCCCTTTGGGCCCGGGTATTTTTTCAACAGAAAATCCTGCTGACCGCATCGCTCTCCTGACATCACCTTTGCTGCTGTAGGTCACGAGTATTCCGTTTTCTTTCAGGATCGAAAACATTTTTCCGAATATTTCTGTGGACCATAACTCCGGCTGCACTTTAGGATCGAAAGCATCGAAAAAAATAAGGTCAAAAGACTGGTGAGGTTTTTCAGGTTTAAAATTTATGAGATTGATTTTTGTTTTGTGTAATGTAAAGAAAGGAGAGAGATTAATAGATTTTTCCCAGGCGCAGGAATGAATGAACTTAAAAATATGTTTTAAATCCCCGCTGCCAATTTGCTCACAATAATTCAGCATTTGTATTTCATCTTCGCTCAAAGGAAAAAGTTCAACTGCATTATAATAAACTTTCAATCCTCTTTTCTCCGATCCGATATAAGTGAGTAAAGCATTCAGCCCCGTGCCTAATCCCATTTCAAAAATGCGGATAGTTTGGTTTGAGTGCCCTTTAAGGTAAAAAACCATTCCTGATTCGATAAACACATGCATGGATTCCCGGATAGATCCATGCATGGAATGATAAGTGACATTCAAGCCGGGAATTAAAATGCTGTGTGAACCATCTTCCGTCAGGATAATTTTCCTTTCCATTTTTCAAAATTCCGGATTTTTCGTTTTTTCCTTTTTAATTTTAGAGCCTATGCACTATATCAAACATCTTTCAAAAGATAAGAAGCTGAAAAAAATTGTTGCAAAGCAAAAGCCGCATAAGCTGATAAAAAGAAAAAATATCAGCGCCTGGCTTTGCGCTTCCATTATGAGCCAGCAGCTTTCTACCAGAGTTGCTGATGTGATTTTTCAACGATACCTTGATTTATATGAAGGAATTGAACCTACTGCACAGCAAATACTTGAAACGCCATTTGAAAAGCTACGTGGTATCGGGCTTTCCAATGCCAAGGTGGGTTATATACAAAATGTGGCAAAGTTTGAAATCGAATCCGGGCTGGATCTCCGCAGGCTCAGCAAAATGAACAATGATGAAGTGATCGCCTACCTGACACAGATTAAAGGAGTGGGCCGGTGGACGGTGGAAATGCTGCTGATGTTTGCCCTGGGCAGGGAAGATGTGTTTGCAGTAGATGATCTCGGTATTCAGAATGCAATGATCAGATTGTATGGGCTTAATAAAAAGGATAAGAAAAAGTTCAGGAAACAATTATTGCTGATCTCTGAACAATGGAGCCCCTACCGCACTTATGCCTGCCTGCATTTATGGAGATGGAAGGATAATGCTCCTGAAATAAAAAAGAAAAGGGCAAAGGATAAGATCAGGTGATTTTATTGGGTTGTACTGGCCTCCGCATTAATACATCAAAACTGAATGATCCGGCAATAAACCATTGTTCATAGATGGCCGCATTATTCTTCCGTCAGTTGATGCACTATAGGATAGTTCAACTGTTTATTGAAGAATGTAATCAGCAATTTCTAAAGTTTCGTTTATGCTGGTTGCTGCTCTCCTTCCTTTGAAATACAGGCCTGGTTGGGAAAAGTATTCTAAAATTGGGATCTGCTCAAAATCATAACTTCACATATAACTTCAATGTTTTTAAAACTGCTCAACCATTTGTGAAGCCGGTTTCGCTCATATATATATTACTGCTTTTTCTTCCTTTTTGCAGTGTTACCGGCCAAATAATTCCGGTAAAGAAATATACTTCCGAAGAAGGTTTGGCAGGCAACCATATTAAGGGAATTTACCAGGACAGGTCCGGGTTTATCTGGATAACAACTACAACCGGCGGATTAAACAAATATGATGGATTTCGCTTTACACACTTTGATGAAAACAAAGGAATTTTTAGTGTTGTAAATGATGTTTGGGAAGACAGGCCGGGTCATTTACTCGTTGCGCAAAATAATGGTGCGGTCGCTTCTATCGAAAATGACAAAGTAACAGAGATCATCTCTCCCAACAACACGATCATCAATCACTTTGTACGATTAAAGGATAACCGGTTGTTTTTGCCCACTGACCATGCCGGCATTTTAGAATGGAAGCAAAATTCTATGCAACCGGTCAATAGTAGTTACAACAGGAATGTGAATCTTCTGGTCCCGTTTGGTGATTCCCTGTTATTGGTGAAAGAAGTAGATGATAATTTCGTCAGGCTGTTGACTAAAGAACTTAAACCCTTTTCTAAGACCGGGCCGGGAGACTACATTTCGATGTTTACCGACAGCCGTGGCCGTACATGGATGAGTTTTCTTAGCGGGTTAAAACTTCTTTCCAGGGTACAGAATAAAAATAAACCCATCCATTTTGATGATCTGCCCAGTGGATTCAATATCCCTGAATTAATAAAAGCGCCTGTCAATCTTATTTTTGAAGACTCAAAAAAAAGTTTATGGTTTTGTACGCCCCACAAAATGATCATTGTGGACTCGTCCGGTTTTTACAGAATATTAAATCAGAAAAATGGTATCCCGGTTAATATGATCACTTGCATCACAGAAGACATGGAACAGAATATCTGGATGGGGACCATTGACGGGTTGCTGAAAATTCAGGGCAAAAATGATATCAGGATCTATGGCCAGGCAAACGGGCTCATCTCTGATAATTATCTGTTTCAAATTCCTTATGGGCAAAATAAGATCCGTCTTTTTGGAAAAACGATAGAGGAAATCAACCTGGCAACAGGCAAGGTACTGAATCTTTCAAAGGGCCGGGTTTTACAGGCTGCCCTTTATATTCCATTAGACAATAACCGTATGATCGGCATAACTCCGTCAGGATATATGCTTCACTCACAAGAAGGAATACGACTACTCAAGCTTAAATTACCATCGGGTCTTGTGCCGGAAAACTGCACCGAAGTAAGAAAGGGTTTGTACCTGTTTACCACCTTAGACAATAAAATCATTCTTGCAGACTCTGCAGGTTATTCAATTGATTCAGCTAGTATCAGGAATAAAATAATGGCGATGGCAAAAGATAAGACAGGCACCATCTGGGCAGGTACATGGGGTAATGGATTGTTCAAATTGGTCATCGGAGAAAACAAAAAAATAATTATTTCAGACACAATATCCGGCAGGTTGCCGGATATACATATCAGGGCGCTTTATACGGCATCTGATGGAAGTATTTGGGTGGGCACACGATATAAAGGTGTTGTTCGGATCCAACAAGTTCCTGATGGATACCAATTTCGGAATTTATATCAGAAAGATGGTTTAGTGTCCAACTGGATACGCTGTATCGCCGAAGATCCGCACCATAATATCTGGCTGGGAACCGCGGAAGGGCTTGAAAAAATAATTACAGAAAAAAATGATTACCGGATATTCAATTACGGGCGGATCAGCAATATTAACCACATGTTTAATTCCATTTCTGTACTTGATGATGGTTCGCTGGTTTGTACAGGATTCCCTTCTGTTGTTCACCTCAGGGACAACCGGCTCGACACCAGCTCTGCACCTCCTGTATTTATAACAGGTAAAAAAGCGGGAACAAAAAACAGTTTCCTTTCAGAAAGTTTTATTGACGGCATAACCAATACACTTCCCTATGACGACCCGCAAATCAACTTTGAATTTTCATCACCCCGTTTCATCAACGAAAACCAGATTTATTACAGCTACCGTCTTAGTGGCGGCAGCAATGACTCCTGGAGCAAACCATCGGTTACACATACTGTTTCTTATGCCAACCTGAAGCCGGGAAACTATCAATTCCAGGTAAGGACCATCGGATGGGATAATCAACCCGGGGCTCCTGCCGTCTATAGCTTTGTTGTCGCCACTCCATTCTGGAAAACAACCTGGTTTATACTGGCTATATCCGTTCTGGTTACCCTTATATTTTATGGCATTTATCATTACAGGCTGAAACAAATTCTAAGAATGCAGAAAATGCGTAATGCCATTGCCACAGACCTGCATGATGATATCGGATCCTCTCTCACCAACATAAACATTCTTTCTTTGCTGAGTAAAAGAAATATCCAGTCACCAGAAAAAGCCAATGAATTTTTATCCCGCATTTCTGAAGAATCCAGCCGTTCTTCGCAGGCACTTGATGATATTATCTGGAGCGTAAATACCACCAACGATACGCTGGAACAGACCGCGGCACGTATGCGCCGGTATGCAGCAGAGGTCTTTGATGCAGGCAGTGTACACTATGAGATCGGTATGGATAACCGGCTAACTACAGCAAAAATCGGTATGCAGCATCGCCGTGATCTGTACCTGGTCTTTAAAGAAAGTATCAATAATATCTATAAACATGCAGCTGCCTCCAACGTCCGGATTCATATCAGTATGGCAGAACAGAAGTTATTCCTGCAAATAGAAGACGACGGCAAAGGTTTTGATATCCCGGGTGAATCCCATCGCAACGGATTAAAGAACCTGCAGAGCAGAATTGCAAATCATAAAGGAAAAATAAGCATTGAGTCCCGACCCGGTTCCGGTACCACTATCAAAGCTGAGATCCCTTATCAATAACTCAATTGAGTGAGTCATTGAAAAAATGTTTCCTCCTAATTTTGAACCCATGGCAATACGCATCATTATTTTCGAAGATAACGACCGGCTGAGGGAATCGCTCACATACCTGCTGCGCAGCATGGATAACTATGAGGTGGTTGGCGACTATAATAATTGTTCTGATGCCAATACGATCACCCGTGTTTACCAGCCAGACGTCGTACTTATGGATATTGACATGCCGGGAGAAAGTGGTATCAATGGCGTAAGCCTGGTAAAAGAAGCACGGCCTCAGACAGCGGTTATCATGTACACGGTTTTTGAAGATGATGAAAAATTATTTCAGTGCCTGTGTGCCGGCGCAAACGGCTACCTGCTCAAAAAAACTTCACCCGACAAACTTTTCAATGCAATAACAGAAGTCATGGAGGGAGGAGCACCGATGAGCCCTTCCATAGCCGCCAAAGTACTCGGAACCTTTCAAAAGAAAAAAACAATCAACCAGTACGACCTCAGTGAACGGGAAAGCGAAGTGCTGAACCTGCTATCCCGCGGTTTCAGTTCGAAAATTATAGCATCCGAACTTTCCATTTCATTTGAAACAGTCCGCTCCCATCTGAAAAACATTTACCAGAAACTCCATGTCAATTGCGGAAAAGAAGCGATCGCCAAAGCTTTAAAAGAGCATATTGTTTAAGGAACCTGTTTCCGGTCATACACCAGACTGCTTTTCAGAAAACTCCCAAATATTTTTCCGGATATTTTATTAAAATTCACTCAAATGAGTGATTGACTTATAAAACCGGAGACTTCATTTTTGTAATACCATCTTTCAGAAATCCATCTGCGAAATCCCATCGTCTGCCGTATTGAAGAGATAAATAAATTTTTGACGGTTACATTTAAATTTTATGTTTTTTCATTTAAAAAAATAGATTGGCTATGAGAATATTTATACTTTTTCTCCTGGTATTCCTTTCTTTCCATGCTACAGCACAATGGAGCGACACCAATAATAAATTCTATGATAGTCTTGTCATGAAGGTGACCACCATTGCCGGCAACCAGAATAATGTGGTAATCCAGCAAACATTTCCCGATAGCGGATTCATATTGATATGGAATGACACCAGGTCAGGGAAAACTCAAATATATGCCCAGAAGTATGATAAAGAAGGTTACCGGTTATGGACAGACAATGGAATCCTGGTTGGAAACAGCCCTAATGTTCAATATTTATCTGATTATATTGGTAATACATCTAGAATTTACTCAAAAACTGCAACGGACAGCAGTGGAGGTTGTTATGTAATTTATACAGATGATGCTAACTTAAGCGGAAGCAGCGGATACAGTGCGGTCGTTCAGCACATCAATCCCGATGGTTCAGTGGTTTTTCCCAATGAAGGGTACATACTTGCAAGCAAACTTACCATTCTGCATGATTTGTTTCAATTGATCGCTGATGGGAAAAAGGGCTTTTTTGCCGGTTATGTCGGCGGCAATAACAATGAAAATCTATATACATTTTGCATGAAAGATGAAAACGGAACCATGAAATCTTACGGTGGCGGGCTGATGAATGTGAATACCTATGAAAAGCCGATACTTCAGTTTCCCTGCAACCAGATATTCAAAGAAATCGGCACCAGGGATGCTTCAGTAGTAGACTTTCATTTATATCCCGACCTGCAGGGAGGATGTAACGTATCTATGGTTTTATATGAAATTGCGGATAATCTTTACGAAAGAAATTATATCGGCTATAATAAACTGGTCAGAGTAAAAAAAGATAGTTATGTACACCGGGATGCGCCTTATAATGATGTTCTCTTTTATAAGAAAGACAGTACGGTGGTTATGTATCAATATTTTTTTGATAAAATCCTTCAGCAATGTGATGCAATAATCAGGGAGAACTATATCCAAAGAAGCAATGGGTTCCTTCAGGTGACAGAAAACCTGGCAACAGCTAATTATGTCAGGGGTGCCGCTTTATCTACTGATGGGAACGTAAACATTATTATTAATGGATTGGTCTGCAGCCGTTATACCAATGATTCTTATGGCTTACAGCATCTGAGATACTTTTCCCTTGCAGATGAAAAATATGACAGCATTCCCTATCCTTTTACCAATGCACCGTATTATCGTCCTATGACACTAGTAAATACAAGAAAACCCGGTCTTGATAAAGTCAATTATGGAAGAGATACTTTAATGATATCAAATGCCACCAACAGATATTTTGATTTTTCTCTAGCCGGATTAAAAGACAGAATTTATTTTGCTGCCAAAGTTCCCGCAAGCCCCCAAAGTGTTATTGAAACCAATGTCATTAAATTACAAAGAGTAGCTTCAGATTCATTTTCCACTTCATCAGTCCGTGCAGACCGGAGCCCGCTCGTATTAGGGCAGGAAGTGTACGGTTATCCGGGTTCAGGCACTGATATTTATTATAATATTCCTCACATTGCTGCCGGATCTGATGGTACGGTGGTCTTTTATATCGGGGAAACAGACCGGTATTTGCGGGTAAGCCCGTTAAATGAAAACGGAAACGTTACCTGGAATCCCATGGGAACTCCTGTAGAACCATCCAAAGGATTGACACCCTGGCTGGTTGTAGATCCGGTAAATGGTAAAGGGGTCGTTGCTTCGGAATATTTTGTAAATGACACTTACCAGAGAGATATTGTGATGAGGCACCTGGATGGCTTGTCAACCAGCAACTTTACCCCACCGGCAATTAAGGTAAAAAAATTATTACCTGCTTCAAATATTTCGTTCATCAATAATTTATATGGTACATCGGGTCTTTGGGCATTATTTACCGATCCAACTACCAACTCTTCCCTGGCAGCCGTTAAAGATGATTTTAAATTGGGCGCTTTCCAGGTTTTCGTTTACGAAAACCAAAATGCCATCCGGCAACTCAATAACCATTTTTATTTAGACAGGAATTTTACCATACAGCCACCCAATGATCCTTCAGGCACTCCAATAAAAGTTCGTCTTTATTTCAGCGAAGAGGACTTGAATAACCTTAAGAATGCAGACCCGTCAATTACAAACCCGGGAATGCTTGCAGTGATCAAGCAACCTCATACGGGAATACCCAACACGGTTCCGGATAAAATCAATGAATCAGCTGCGATTACTCAAATTACTCCGGATGCGTGGGGGACCGTTGCTGATGGCGGTTATTTTGTCGAATTTACCGTAACAGGATTCAGCGACTTTTTTATCCGGAAAAACTACAGTGCATTACCTGTAACCTGGGTGAATATACAGGCCGTATGGCTGAATAATGATAATGTTCAGATCACCTGGGTGGTCACTAATCAAATTGACATAAAAAATTACATTGCCCAGCAAAGTGAAGACGGAATTCATTACAAAGATGCCTGCACTGAGCTACCCAATACTACCGGCCGGTACAGTTGCATCGTACCTGTTGCAGAAAAAGGGATTCATTATTTCCGGATTAAAGAGACTGACCTGGATGACAAGATCAGTTTCAGCAAAACAGTAAAACTATCTACTGATGTGCTGAATAAGACCGGCATTTACCCCAATCCGGTTCACACAGAAATAAATGTCAGCAGTACGATAACTTATGGCCAATACAGTATTACAGATATTGCAGGCAAAGTTTTGAAAAAAGGAATATCCACAGGCAATAATAAAATTGATGTGTCATCCCTGGTTCGTGGTGTTTACATTTTAAAACTGTCCGGCAATGGCGAGATATATTCTCTAAAATTTGTAAAGGAGTAGGAAATGATTTTATACCGGGCAGAGGCAATTGTAAAAGATAGCTTCGCTCCGGATTATTTTCACTCAAGAGAGGAGCTGATCATGTTTCATTCACATTATAAATTTGTAAACCGCTTCAGGAGCAGAAAAAAAATGAAGCAACAATAATAGATGCACCCGGAATGACTATTGCCTAATTTTTATCTCCGGTCAGATTAAGGGTTAACGTGTGCTTAACACTAGAATTTTATTCCGCTCCTCTTTTTAATCATAAGTTTGGAACTATAAAAAATACTCAGGCATAATTGGATGTTGCCATGAATAAATGAATTCAGGCCCCTGCACCATACCCGATATTCTGTGCATCTTGAATCTCATTTAATAATATAACAGCTGCTTCAATTTCTTATCAGCGTACCAATAAATTGATGAACGGGATTTCCTGCCTATACTATTAGCTTACTTTTGAAAATGAAATCCTGCCCTGTTATTCATTTTTTAAATTTAAATTCAACTTTATGTATTGTAAAAAAATTTTGCTGGCAGCCGGGTTGATATTTCCGGTGATTTTTTCAAATGCTCAACCGGGAAGAGAAAATACTTTTCAGAGAACAACAGCAACTATGCGTGACAGCAGTTCCGCCAATGTTAAGGTTGTCAACAAATCACAAAAGTCGGTAACGCATGGCAGTGTAACTATAACAGGAAAACAAATTAGCTATGAAGCCGATGCCGGTATATTGGTATTAAAGAACTCGCAGGATGTTCCCACAATAGGCATGTCTTACGTCGCTTATTTCAAAGAGGGTGAAAAGGATGTTGCAAAACGGCCAATCACTTTTATATACAACGGAGGGCCCGGAAGCGCTACCCTCTGGCTGCACATGGGTTGCTGGGGTCCGCAAAAAGTAAATCTAAAAGATATGGAACGATCAAGCGCCCCTTACAGTACTGTCAATAATGATTACAGCCTGTTAGATGCCAGTGACCTTGTATTTATTGATGCTCCCGGTACCGGATTTGGCGATATTATCACAAAAGAAAAAGGGGGTGCAGGTGAGCCTAAAGATTTTTTCGGTATTGATGAGGATGGGCAGGCATTCGCAAATTTTATTGCTCAGTTCATCACTGATTTCAACAGATGGGAGTCTCCCAAATATCTCTTTGGTGAAAGCTATGGAACATTCAGGTCTGCAGTAGTATCCAATATCCTCCAGAGCCAAAAAAATATAAGTCTTAACGGAGTGATTTTGCTTTCACAACTGCTCACCTACAGCAATATGACTGAAACACTTTCCGGTAACCCGGGAACTGATCTGCCCTATGAACTGATTCTTCCCTCTTATGCAGCCACTGCTTACTATCATAAAAAATTACCCGTTCAGCCCAAAGGATTAGAGCCTTTCTTAAAAGAAGTAGAACAATTTGCCATGACAGATTATGCATTGGCACTTAATAAAGGCGCCGATCTTGATGATGCTACACGTAATAGCATTGCGGAGAAACTGCATAATTACACCGGCCTTTCTGTAGAATATATCAAAAAAGCAAACCTGAGGGTAACGGGTCCGCAATTTTCTCAAACCCTGCTCGGGGATAATAACCAGATCACGGGCAGGCTGGATTCACGTTTTGCCGGAGATGCAATAGATCCTTTAAGTGAAACTGCTCAATACGATCCAATGGATTCTTATATTTCAGCCGCATTTACTTCCACACTTAACTCTTATGTGCGCAATGATCTGAAGTTTGGTAACGAGATGCAATATAAACCCAGCGGGAATGTGCAGCCATGGAATTTTCGCAGAAGAGGGTTCATCGGCTTCCCCAATGTTATGAACGATCTGGCAAGGGCTATGATTTACAATCCGTCAATGAAAGTATTACTGACCGGAGGATATTACGACCTGGGCACTCCTTATTTCGAAGGAAAATTTGAAATGAAGCACCTGCCGATGCCTGCTTCACTGCAAAAGAATATTCAATACAAATATTTCGAATCGGGCCACATGGTGTACCTGCATCCCGAAGCTTTGAAATCATTGCATGATGCAGTGGCAAAATTTATCAATGATACTCACTAAAAAAAGATAAAATTATTAATACAGAAAAAATCAAGGGCCCGGAAATTGGACCCTTGATTTTTTTTAGCTCCTCAGACTGGACTTGAACCAGTGACCCTCTGATTAACAGTCATATTTTAAGACAAAAACAAGGTTATAAAAAAGGCATAAAAAAACAGCTATAACCTTTTGAAATATAGGCTGAATAAAGATTTGATTATGGCTGTTTATTTATAATTATTATTTGTTATTTAATTATATTTGTATGCAAATTGTATGCAAATGCCGAGAAGCGCAAAAACCTCAATTATACTGGATACTCGCAGGATAAAGAAAAACGGGCTTTATCCAGTTAAGCTCAGGGTAACTTTTGAACGGAAACAGAAATATTACCCAACCCCATATGACTTAACTGAAAAAAATTTTAAACGCTCGCTATTTGGTGAGCGACAAACTGACAAAGAGAAAGAATTAAAAAAGAAAATACTTGCGTTTGAAAATAAGGCTATTGAAATAATCGAAATGCTTCCGGTTTTTGCCTGGCATAGTTTTGAAAAGCATTATTTAACCGACCGGGCTGCTAAAGGCACGCTTGAACTTGCATTTTCTGAATACATTGAAAAATTAAAAGAAGCTGAAAGAATAGGCACAGCAGTTTCCTACGAATGTGCTCAAAGAAGCCTGAGTAAATTTGCTCCGGGTATTAAACTCTCTGATATTAATAACGATTTTTTACAGAAATATGAAAAATGGATGCTGGGCAATGGGAATAGTGTTACTACTGTAGGAATCTATTTGCGCTCACTTCGTACTCTATTTAATAATGCAATTGCAGAAGGGCAGTTAACTAAGGAATATTATCCTTTTGGGAAAAGGAAATATGAAATACCTACGGCAAACAATATTAAGAAAGCTCTCTCCCTTAAAGACATCACTTCAATTTACTATTTTAAGCCTGCAGACGGGAGCACGGAAGCAATGGCAAAAGACTTGTGGATATTCATGTATCTGTGCAGTGGAATAAATGTAAAAGATATGTGCCTACTCAGATATTCTAATATTAAGAATGATATGTTAGAATTTGAACGGGCAAAAACAGTTAGGACCAAAAGAAACATTGAACCGATAAGAATTCCACTCTCAGATGATGCCAAATCCATTATAAGAAGATGGGGAAATAAAAAAGTACATGGCGATGAGTTTATTTTCCCCATTTTATCCGGTAAAGAAACACCCGAAAGGCAAAGGCAGTTAATACAACAATTAACGAAATTAATAAACTGTCGCATGAAAGTTATAGCCGACAAACTTAATATTACAACAGACATAACAACCTATGTAGCCCGACACAGTTTTGCCACTATTTTACAACGAAGTGGAGCGAGTACCGAATTCATAAGCGAAGCATTAGGACATAGTAATATAAAAACAACTAAAAATTATTTAGCTGGCTTTGAAGATGAGAAGAAAAAGGAAACATTTAGTGCATTAACAGCATTTAAGAATATTATGCAGGCAGTATAATTTTTTGATAATTTATAAATACCCTCAGACTATGAAACAGATTTTATTATTCGTTTTGCTACTTACAGTGTCAATAGATTTTTTATCCTGCTCTACTGACCCAAATGCAATTAACGATCCTTCAACTGCCAATGGAATATTTCAATATAAAGTGAATGGAACTCCTGTCACTATTCGTAATGTGGATGTAACAAGTCTCGAATATGTTTTTTTTGCAAAACATTTACCGGGAGTAGCTCTCCCACAAACGACGTATATATTAAATGCACAAAAGGGAGCGAATATTGCTTGGGTGGTAGAAATAGAGACCGATAGTCTATCACTCAAAAACTATAGATACGACAGTGTTTCTCTTGGCGCATCTTGGGCTAATGGCGTAATGACTAATAATGGGATGCAGTCGGGGGTGATTTATAACGGCGATTATTTTAGTATTAATATTACCTCTTATTCAAATGGCTTAATAAGTGGAAATTTTACTGGAAAATTAACACCATTAGGAATCTTGGGAGGTGGTGGTCCGGATTATTCATTAAGGGGTACAACGATAATTACAGACGGCCAGTTTAAAAACATAAAGTGTATATATTAAAATACCTTTCATTCTAATTCCCGTTGAAAAAAGACGTAAAATAAAACGGGAGCACTGTGAACTGAAAACCACCCCAGGTTTATAGAAGGTCATTGACCGGGCCAAACGTAAAGCAGCCGGCAAGATAAAACTGAGTTTGTAAAACTTAAAAGCATAAAAGACATGATGAAGGAGGAATCTTGGATAGATACGCCAAAAGGTAAAGTATTAATTGCTAAGTCTTACGTTAACAGAAAGCTTAGTGAAGACATACCATTAGATGAGAATAACCCCGAACATAGCAAGATAATAGAAGAAAAGAAAGAATTAGGGGTATATCACAAGGGCAGTGTAATTGGTGTGCTTATTGATTACAGCAATGAGAAAAAATTAAATGAAGTATTTAACCGAGAATACGATAAATGGGCGAAGGGTAAAAAAGCAAATAGTGAACAACTGTTTGCTGAATGGGAAATTAAGACAGCGAAAGAACACCTCAAATATTTACCTGAATATATGCATGATAACGAACAAAACTATTACTATGCATTTATTACAGCGTGGATAGAATATTGCACCAAAAGAAAAGAAAGCAGAGAGGGTGAGGAACAAAAAGCAGGGAAAGACAAGAGAATAAAGATACCTGCTAAATTTTATGCTTTATACCATTGGCTAAGAATTGAAATGGGTGCTGAAAAGCCGTTTGAAAAAAATGACAATGGACAGTTTATAAGAACTGAAATTGAGGCATACTCCAAAGAAAAATATCCTGATTGCAGCGCACAAAGATTTTATCGTTCATTCAAAGATTTAGATATTACTAATCGGACTGCAATAGCTAAATCATTCGGGGATGGCTATAAAGAAAAACTAATTATCATTTCAGGCAACGATAATAAGCTAATTACCCATTTGAAAAGTTACCCGAACTAAAATATATTTCTTTGATACTGCTGAGGTAAGCATCAGGTATTTTACCTGAAAATTACCTGGCTCAATACTGCTACAAATTGCATTCAAATTATTTGATTATGCAAAATGTAGTATTAAGCACACGAAACATTGACGACCTTATTAATGATGTAGCTAATAAAGTTGTAGAAAAAATTGAGTTGTGGAAAATTAAGCCACAACCTGAACACCCAACTGAAACTGACCGTTGGTTTAACCTCACAGAGCTTTGCCAGTATCACCCGGACAAACCCACAAAGCCGACCGTTTACGGCTGGGTGAACGCTGGTACTATTCCCGTACATAAAGGCGGTAAAAAGCTAAGGTTTCTAAAATCCGAGATTGATGCCTGGTTAAAGCAAGGCAGGAAAAAAACATTGGCAGAAACAGCAGCTGAGGCGGATGCCTATTTGAATAACCACAAAAAGAAAGGAGGTAAGCTATGAATAACTTACCCCCAAATAACATAAAAGACGGTGGTAAAGTTACACCAAATTTTGAATATGATAAATACAATATCCGAAATGAAAGCAATATTACACCAGCCGAAATACTGGAACATAGAAACGGAATAATTCAGCAAGCGGAAACAGAAACCACAGGCGAAAAACTTTTACTTACTGAAATTAAGGAAATACCAACCCTTGTTTACCCATTCTTACAGCAAACGGGGCTGGCCTGTTTGGCCGGAAGCTCCGATACCGGAAAAAGTTCATTATTGCGGCAATTAGCAGTTGCCATTGTTGCAGGCGAAAATCACTTTTTGGAATTTCAGATAAATGCAAGGCATCGTTCAGTAATTTATGTTTCAACTGAAGACCTGGAGCGTGAAACTGCTTATTTACTATCCAGACAGGCGCAGGGCTACAAACCCGAATTACTTAGGGGATTACGGTTTGTATTTGGTACTGATGATTTATACAATGAGGTAGATAAGCGTTTGAGCAATAAACCTGCTGACCTTGTAATTATTGACTGTTTCGCTGATGCCTACGGGAGCGACTTAAAAGACACCCAGCGAATAAGAACCTACCTGCACCCCTTTCAGGAATTAGCACAAAAGCATGAATGTTTGATTTTGTTTTTGCACCACACCGGAAAGCGGACAGAAAATTTTGAGCCCAGCAAAAATAATTTGCTAAGCGGGCAAGGTTTTGAGGCAAAAATGAGGTTGGTAATCGAATTAAGAGCCGACCCGATGAGCCCATTAAATAGGCATTTATGTATTGTGAAGGGAAACTATTTGCCAGCCAGCTACAAAAAGGAAAGCTATGTATTGCAGTTTGATGAACAAAACTTTGTTTTCTCAAACACAGGTGAACGTATGCCATTTGAACTATTGGCGAAGCGGGCTGATATTGATAATAGCAAAGCGAAATATGAGCAGGCGAAGGAACTGAAAGATGAAGGGTACAGCTACGAACAAATTGCAAATGCCATAGGGTATAATTCAAAAGGCAGCGTTTCAAAACTGTTTGAAAAAGCAAAAAGAAATGGCTGGGATAGCAGCGTTTCCGATAGCGTTTCCACAGGAAACAAAGGAAACAAATAGGAAACACCATTCTAAAATATTGTTTCCTGTTTCCATTCCCTTAGTGAGAGGAAACGGGAAACGAAAAATTGATGCGATGAAGGGTTACAGATACATACTTGAACCATACAGGGGAATGAATACTCGTTACCCTTGCCCCCGTTGCCGGCGAAGGGAAAAAACATTTGTTCGTTATATTGACAGAGAAACAGGCGAATACATACACCCCAGCGTTGGCAGGTGCAACCGGGAAAATAGTTGCGGTTACCATTACACCCCGAAACAATACTTTCAGGATAACCCCGATAAATACAGGGCAGGTATTATTTCATTTGATACACCACAGCCCAAAGCATACCTGCCTACCGGACAGGCAGGCAAGCCCCGACCTGTTACACCTCAACCGCAGCCCGTTTCATTCATTCCCGTTGAGGTATTTAAAGCCAGCCTGAAAGCACACGAATCAAACAACTTTGTAAAGTTCCTTATTAACCTGTTCGGGGTTGAGGTTGCCGGCGAATTAGTTAGCCGTTATTTTATTGGAACATCAAAACATTGGAGCGGTGCAACCGTATTTTGGCAAATAGATACACAGGGCAAAGTAAGAACGGGCAAAATAATGCTTTACAGCCCCACCACAGGCAAAAGACAAGAGGAATTTACATTTGCTCACAAACTAATTAAGCAGCCTGAATTTAGCTTAAAACAATGCTTTTTTGGCGAACACTTACTAATTGATAAAACAAAACCCATTGCCATAGTTGAAAGCGAAAAAACGGCTGTAATTGCCAGCGTTTATTTGCCCCAGTTTATTTGGGTTGCCAGTAGTGGTTTGCATGGATTGAATATTGATAAATGCAGCATACTAAAGGGGCGGACAGTTATACTATTTCCCGACCTATCAAAACCAATGATTGAGGGTAAACCCACAGCGTTTGAAATATGGAGCAGCAAGGCAAAGGAATTCTCACATCTTGCAAATTTTATCGTTTCCGATTTGTTGGAGCAAAAAGCGACCGGAGCCGAAAGGGAACAGCAATTTGACCTTGCCGACTATTTAATAAAATTCAATTACAAAGACTTTACAATACCTCAACCCAAAGTCACAGGAACACCCACAGCAATGCTTACCGGGCAGGCAGGCGGTCAATCGTTGGTTGAGGGGAAAACATTTGAGCAGCCCGGTCCGGTTTATTATTTTGATAAGCCCGAACAGCCAAATTCCGAAAGCTGGGAGCAGGATATTACCGAACTTGAAAACTACTTTGCAAATATTGAATTGCCTACCCGGTCCGTAAAGCTGAACCCTTACAGCACAATAACGGATTGTTCCCTATTCATTGAAAGCCACTTTGCCACCGTCAAAGCGAACAACGGAAACAGAACATTTTTACCTTACCTTAATAGGCTTAGGGAAGTGAGGGATAAAATCAGAGTAATCTCACATTCTAAAATAGTTTAAATTAGTATGACTATGGCAAACACTACCGGAAAGAAATTCGGCGGACGTGCAAAGGGAACACCAAACAAGCTGACAACGGTACAAAGGCAGTATATTCAATCTGTTTTGGATATGCAAACGGACCGCTTTAAAACAGAATTGTCTAACCTTACAGGTAGTGAGTACGTAAAAGCTATTTTGTATCTTATGGAGTTTGTGATACCTAAGTTGAGCAGAACTGAAATAAGTGATATAACCCCTCCAAAAGAAATAACCTATTTTAAATTGCCTGATGGAACACTTGTAAAGATTTAATGATTTTACCCAAACGGAATGTTTCCTATTTCCCGGACCGGAAAGTAAAGCTGTTTAATCCCTCAAAAGTGAATTTTCTGAATGATATTGTACCTTGAAAATATCAATACAACGTAAACACTTGTGAATAAAAGCCTTTGAATTGATAGTTACTTTTTGCCACGAAATTAAAAGGGCAATGTTAAGTTTACGATAGCCGGATTACTTCATTAAAAAAAGCCCCAAAAAGGTTAAAAATCAACTGTAATATGTCCTTTGTGTCGGAAATGTGTCGGAGTGATAAAATAAAAAGTAGCTATATTTTTATAACTACTTGATAATTAGTTGCTCCTCAGACTGGACTTGAACCAGTGACCCTCTGATTAACAGTCAGATGCTCTAACCAGCTGAGCTACTGAGGAATCTTTTTTAAACCTGCCGGCCAGTTATACATTAAAGTAATGTCAATCCGCAGGGCTGCAAAAATAGGGATATTCAGCTTTTTTAAAAACTCTGTTTTAAAAAAATAAAAACAATCATTTGCCCTTACCCCTTTCTTACGAATGGGCAGTATTTTTAATTTTTCCCGTAGTCAAAATGAAGTATCCGGAAATTTCAATCAGTAACTTACACCCTCAATAAAATAATACTATGGCCCGAGTCAAAGTGGACCTTCACGACATCTTTAATGACAGCAAAGCGATTGACCGGGCATTACAGGATGCTTTTGAAGAAGCAATTGATAAAAAAATAAAAGAAATCGAAATCATTCCGGGTAAAGGCAGCGGGCAACTCAGAAAAAAAGTGGAGCGTTTTTTACAGCAACCCCATATTAAGCCTTTATATCACCGCATCGAAAATGATAGCAAAAATTTCGGAAGACTGTTTGTATATTTTAAATTTTAATCAATCCCTCCAATTCATTGCCATGGCCACTACCATTGATAAACAGCTTATCCGGTTTTACCAAACGCTTCAGCCGCCAAAGCATTTACCAAAAGGAGTAAACATTTTATACCCGCAGCGGGATAATGCTGTGATAAAGGTAATGGAACATTTTTTTAAAAAATATTATAACGACTTTCATTCCAGGCGCTTAATTTTTGGTATTAATCCAGGTCGTTTCGGCGCCGGGATCACAGGCATCAACTTCACCGCACCAAAACAACTGCAAGAATATTGCGGCATTGATCATACATTCAGGCAACAATCGGAACTATCTGCTGAATTTATTTACGAAGTAATTGAACAATATGGCGGGGTAAAAAAATTTTACAGGGATTATTTTATTTCTGCCATTAGTCCGTTGGGATTTATAAAGGATGGCGTAAACCTGAATTATTATGATGATAAAAAATTAATGGCAGCAACAAAGCCATTTATTATTGCAAGTATTCAAAAACAACTTTCTTTCGGTTTCAAAACAGACTATTGTATTTGCATTGGCGGGGCAAAGAATTTTGATTTCTTCACCACTCTGAACGGGGAATATCATTTTTTTAAAACCATCATTCCCCTGCCTCATCCCCGATTCATCCTTCAATACCGCCGCAAGCAAAAGGAAAGCTACATTCATCAATATTTGTCTGTTCTGTGTGTTGCAGAATAAAGTTTACCTATATTTGCCTCCTACAATTTACGAATATGATCATGTGCTAAGGCTCGCTCAACCCCTAATAATAAAGAGCTAAATTTTTCAATGCGGATACCAGAATTTTTTTTCTGCTATCTTTTTTCATTCTTCAAAATTTTTAATTTTCTGTATGCCCCCAAGCAATATACATACCGGTAAACTATCTCGTTTTATTTCATTAATAAAACAATCTCTCCGCGGAGGTGAACATGATTATACGCAGGGAAGCATCCGTACCGCAATCATTTTACTGGCCATTCCCATGATCCTTGAATTGAGTCTTGAATCCGTTTTTGCCGTAGTGGATATTTTTTTTATCGGACACCTCCCAAACAGCAGCTCAGCTATTCAAACGGTAGGGCTTACCGAGTCGGTGATCACCATTGTTTATTCTGTCGCAATCGGATTAAGTACTGCAGCTACAGCGATGGTAGCAAGAAGAACAGGTGAAAAAAATAAAGAAGCTGCTGCTCATGCGGGGATGCAATCATTGATCATGGCGCTGATTGTATCTGTAATTCTCAGCATAACAGGAGTTATTTTTGCGCCGGATATTTTGCGGATCATGGGAGCCCATGAAGATGTGGTGAAGGAAGGATCCGGTTTCACCCGCATCATGATGGGCGGAAGTTTGACCGTTCTTTTGCTTTTTTTAATCAATGGAATCTTTCGTGGCGCAGGAGATGCTGCTATGGCCATGCGAAGTTTATGGCTGGCAAGTCTCCTGAATATTATTTTATGCCCGATATTTATTTATGGCATTGGGCCGTGGAAGGGCTTTGGATTGGAAGGTGCCGCTATTGCTACTACTATCGGAAGAGGAATGGGCGTTCTGTATCAATGCCGGAGTTTGTTTGGCGGAAAAAGCAGCATCAGCTTGCGAAAAGAACATTTCAAAACTGATATTAAGGTCATGAAGACATTGGTGCAAATAGCATGGCCTGCTACATTTCAATTTTTGATTGCATCGGGAAGCTGGATTGTTTTATCAAGACTGGTAGCAGAAACAGGAGGCACCACGGCATCAGCTGGCTACCAGATTGCTATCCGAAATGTTGTATTCTTCATTTTGCCCGCATGGGGTTTAAGTAATGCTGCGGCAACTTTGGTAGGCCAAAACCTTGGCGCCAATCAACCGGATCGTGCTGTTAAAAGCGTTATGCTCACAGCCAAATACAATGCTGTTTTCATGACTGCAGTCATGTTGTCGTTCGTATTCTTTGCATCTCCCATCATAAGTATTTTTACAAAAGAAGATACTGTGCGGCAGGTCGGTGCTCAAGCATTAACCATCATTGGCCTGGGTTATATATTTTATGGTATCGGAATGGTGATGATGCAGGCATTAAATGGTGCAGGAGATACTAAAACCCCGACATGGATCAGTTTCTTTTCATTCTGGTTGTTTCAGGTACCATTAGCCTATTTACTGGTGCAGGAGTTTCGAACAGGGATTGAAGGTATTTTTATTTGTATCCCAGATGCCGAAACACTAAGTGCCGTTGCAGCCTGGATATATTTTAAAAAAGGCAAATGGAAGAAAGTGAAGATATGATACCTTTAGATAAGATTTTTTCTATTTATGAGCAATAATGTACTTGATCAAAACCGGGTCCGGCAGGTATTTTTTATCATTCTCATCCTGCTGCTGGCACTAGTATTGTTTTTCCAATTGTACTCTTTTTTACCGGCATTGCTCGGAGCCATCACTTTATATGTTTTACTGCACCGGGTTATGTTTTACCTGACAGAAAAAAGAAAATGGGGAAAAGTGATAACAGCAGTCCTCCTGATGCTTGCTTCAATCATAATCATCCTCTTGCCAGTCGGATTATTGGCAAACTTACTCTCTTCCAAGGTCAGTTATGCAATTCAACATTCATCAGACCTGGTGGAGGCCTTGAAAAAAGTCGTTCACAATGCAGAGCACCGTTTTGATATCACGATCCTGAGTGATGAAAACATCAACAAGATGGGCGAATCCATTGCTCAAAGCCTCCCGAAAATTCTTGGAGCTACATTTAATACCGTCACAACAATTTTCTTTATCTATTTTATTCTTTATTTCATGCTGGTGAATGGCAGGAAAATGGAAGATGCTTTATATGAATACATCCCGCTGAAAGATGAGAACGTTAACCGCTTGGGTAAAGAAGTAAATTTGATGGTAGTATCAAACGCCGTAGGAATTCCGGTAGTGGCGCTGGCACAGGCAATCGTGGGATTATTGGGATACCTTGTCCTGGGTGTGAAAGAACCTTTCTTCTGGTTCGGAGTTACCTGGATTGCCGGTATGTTGCCGGTAGTTGGAGCAGCACTGGCGTATGTTCCGCTTGCTATAATATTTTTTGCCCGGGATCAGAACTGGCAGGGTATTGTAATGCTGATATATGGTTTTGGTATTATAGGCACCGTAGATAATGTGATGCGATTTACCATGCTGAAGCGTATCGGAAACGTTCATCCCCTGGTAACTGTTTTCGGAGTAATTGTAGGATTGAATCTTTTTGGATTTATCGGGCTTATTTTCGGCCCGCTGCTGATATCTTTATTTATGCTGCTGCTCCGGATCTACTCTAATGAGTTCGTTACCAAACAAAGAGAGATCAGGCATATTATCGAAAGTTGAAATTGCTATGGAGGTTTCGTATATATACCCGAAAGAAAAAATTGTGTGGTCTCGTATTTGTTCGTAAATCATTCAAAAACCCTGTTTACTTTCTTGCATTCTTTTTAGTTCAATAATATTTTTATACCCTAATCCGTTTTCATATCCGCTCCGGAAAATTTTCGGAGAAAAACCGTACCCGATTGATCAAGATATTAAAATCAATATCCGCATACTGGCTTTCTGTTTCATTGGCAGCCTTTCCAATCTCTCATGCCGGGATTGAATTTCCTGATGCTAAAATTGAGCCTTCGAAAACTTTACCCGTCTTCTCATTGAATACGCCCGATCTCAATACTTATTCAGCATCAAAAAATCTTTCAGGACTTTACAGCAATATTCATCTTGAAGAATACGGCCTGTCACAAAAAGCATTTGAATTTGCCCTGAAAGGTTATTATTATCTGCTCAATAATAATAAGATCATAAATAATGACTATATCACTATCTGTGATTTCAGCCAATCTTCAAGAAACAAAAGATTATATATTATCGATCTGAAAAATGGCCGTTTGCTAATCAACACCTACGTAGCCCATGGGCGCAATTCGGGCGGAGAATTTGCTACACGTTTCTCCAACCGGCCCGAATCACTGGAAAGCAGCCTCGGGTTCTATATCACTGAAAACACTTATATCGGGGAGCATGGTCTGTCACTTAAAATAAAAGGAGTAGAGAAAGGCTTTAATGACAGGGCCGCTTCCCGGATGATCGTACTGCATGGAGCAGTTTATGCAGAAAGTAACTTCCTGGCACATAACGGATTTTTAGGACGCAGTTTTGGATGCCCCGCCGTACCGGCAAGCGAAAGCAAAGCGATCATCAACACTATAAAAAACGGAACCTGCTTTTTCATATACCATCCTTCAGCTATTTACCTGAATGGCTCTGCAATTTTAAACTTAAAAGGCTGATTGGACACACAAACAAGGATGGATGATAACAATTAAGCTCAATCGAATTTAATGATTGGGCTTTTGTTTTCACTTTATGCGAGCCAAAAGATTACTTTATAAACAGCTGATAAAACGTTTTATAACTCATCCAGGTTAAAACTGCAGCAACAATCCATCCGAAGACTTGCAGCCAAACGGGATGTTTATATGTTTTCATCAGCGAAGTTTTTACTGAAGCAACCAGGATAATGATCAGCGCAAGAGGGAGAATGATCCCGTTGATAGCACCTGCAACAACAAGTTGTTTTACGGGGTTCCCGATAATAATAAATGAAAGAGTAGCAAGGATAATAAATGCTGAAATAAAAGTTTTCTCATTCCGGGCTATAAACGGATGCAATGTTTTCCAGAAAGAAACGGAAGTATATGAAGCACCCACAACAGAAGTGATGGCAGCACTCCACAATACCACTCCGAAAAACATGTACCCCATTTTTCCCGCTGCAGAAGAAAAGACTCCGGCAGCAGGATTTCCGGCAGGCAATTTAACACCGTACCACACAACGCCTAATGCTGCAAGGAACAATACAAACCTCATAATAGCGGTTATTAATATCCCGCTAACAGAGCTGCGGGTCACTTGTTTCAGATTCTGCTGCCCCTTTATGCCGGCATCAAGCAAGCGATGAACGCCTGCAAAAGAAATATATCCCCCCACAGTTCCTCCTACCAAAGTGATGATCTTCATCACATCAACTTTTTCGGGCCATACCGTTCTGTAAAAAGCGTCCGCAACAGGAGGATATGATGAAACAGCAACATACACTGTAAGCATGATCATTAGAATGCCCAGAAGTTTTGTAAAATGATCCATCAAACGACCTGCCTCTTTGTACCAAAAAATCCCCAGGGCTATAAAACAACTGACTACTGCACCTGTTTTAGGGCCTGATCCCGTCAATACGCCGGCGCCTAATCCGCAGCCTGCAATGTTTCCGATATTAAATACCAATCCGCCGAATGCGATCAGCACTGCAAGGAAAATACCAAGCCCCGGAAATAATCTGTTGGCAAGATCCTGTGCCCTGTTCTCACTGACTGCAATAATGCGCCAGATATTCAATTGCACGCCGATATCCAGGACTATGGAAATAAGTATTACAAATCCGAAGCTTGCCAGCATTTCTTCAGTGAATAAGCTTGTCTGGGTAAGAAACCCCGGCCCTATGGCAGAAGTTGCCATAAGAAATGCAGCGCCAAGTATGGCGGAATTTCTTTTCATTTTTTCACCGGTTGAATTTTTATTCCCGCCCTGACCAACTCCTCATGCAGCCGTTTTGCAAACACTACAGCATATTTACCATCACCATGAATGCAGATAGTCTCAGCTGCAACCGGAATTTTTTTACCGGTGATCGTCGTTACTGATTTTTCTTTTATCATTTGTAATGCCTGCTGTACAGCAATGTCCGCATCCTCAATCAATGCTCCCGGTTGTGATCTTGGGGTAAGGCTTCCATCATCCCTGTATGTACGGTCTGCAAAAACTTCATTTGCTGTTTTTAATCCTATTATTTCAGCCCGGCTGATCGAATGGCTTCCGCTTAACCCAAACAAGATCAGCCGTGGATCAAAATCTCTGATCGCATTTGCAATAGCTTCCGCAATAAAAGGATCTGAAGCAGACATATTATACAAGGCTCCATGCGGTTTTACATGATTGATTTTTGTTCCAAAATAATTTGTAGCAGCATTCAGCAATTTCATCTGCGCTGACACGAGATCGTAAATCTCAGCTACAGGAAGACTCATTTCTTTTCTGCCAAAATTTTCACGATCAAAAAAAGAAGGATGTGCGCCAATTTGAACACCATGTTCCATTGTAGCCCGTATAGTTTCTTTCATTGTGTTCTCATCGCCGGCATGGTATCCGCAGGCGATATTTGCCGAGCTGATAAACGGCATCATGGCAGCATCAGTACCAAAGCCTTCACCCATATCGCAATTGAGGTCAATAATCATTTATTAAAAAATTCATCCAGCCTGAATGTACATGCATTTTGGAGTTGCAGCAAATGTAATTGTTGCTTCAGCAATAATCTTTCAGCCGTTTGCTGATCGGTCATCCTGAAATGGATCTTATCTCCTGCTTTCAGCTGTGCTGCTTTGGATTGATGGGCAGAAATGATGTGTGCAATCTTCGGATAACCGCCTGTAGTTTGATGATCCGCCATCAAAATAATCAACTGCCCGTTTGGTAAAAGCTGCACAGTACCAAAACTAACTGCTGATGAAACGAGGTCTTCGCTGTTCACTACATGAAGCGGAATATCATTCAGCCTGTATCCCATCCGGTCAGATTGCTGTGAAATTGTAAAAGAAGCTGATAAAAAATCTGCTTTCGACTTTTCATCAAGCCAATCCCATTCACGTCCCGGGAGTACAAACAACTCATTGCTATTTTCACTCCCATTTTCCCGTGCTTGATCAACCTTCCAGGGAAGAACCACAAATTCTTTATTTTGCAGAATAGAGGAATAATCAATATTTATTTTGAAAAATAGCTGGTCATTTTTGTGTAACCTCCTTCCGTGATAACCACCTATCATTGCCTGCAAATGTGTGCTTTGGCTACCCAGCCATTCATCGGAATCAATCCCTCCTTTTATAGCAAGATAAGTCCTGGCTCCATGTAAAGGTGCCGAAAACAACAACAGGGAATCTTTATTTACGATGATTGGATGCAAAGAAGGAACAGGTTCGCCATTTACCGAAGCAGCAAAATCAGCGCCGCCTAATGCTATTAAAGCAGGACGCTCAAATAAAAAAACAGAAGCAGGAAAATGCAATTCAATGGTCGCTGCATCCGGGTTATTTCCTGCAAGCATATTAGCAATGCTTGCAGAAAACCGGTCCATCACTCCCGTAGGATTAACCCCCTGAAATTGCCATCCAAAACGGCCGGCATCCTGGATGCTGTCTAATACGCCTGTCTTTATGATTCGGAGGCTCATTTTATTAAATTCAAAAATTCATTTTTTTCAATAGGATAAAATTCAACCGTATCACCTGCATGCAGCAACGATTGCTCCTGCCGCAGCGGGTCGAATAATTTCATCGGCGTTCTTCCGATGATGTTCCATCCCCCGGGACAATTAAACGGATAAATTCCGGTTTGCCTTCCTGCAATGCCAACGCTGCCTGGAGCAACTTGTTGCGGTTGAGATTTTCGCGGCAACGAAATCTTTTCATCCAGTATTCCCATATACGGAAACCCGGGAAGAAAGCCGATCATATACACCCGGTATTGATTTTCATAATGCAGGCGAATAATCTCTGCTTTATCCATTTTTTTAATTCCAGCCATTCGTTCCAGGTCCGTAGCAAATTCTTCATCATAGCATACGGGGATCTTCATTATTCTGATTGGAGGGGTTTCATTCCATGAAAAACCGGCAATGAATTTTTCAGTTTCCTTTTTCATAAACCCGAAAGCGGTTTCATTCACAGGAATCTTTCCTTTCACTATAAAAGGGTTATAAAAAATACTCAGAGAACTGTAGGCAGGAATTGCTTCGATCATACCCGGTAAAGGCTTTTGCCGCATTGCATAAAACAAATTCAGAACAGTATCATTGATTTTTTCACTGATACTGTTACCAAAATCTATTGTCAGTGCAGCATCACCCAGTGGAAAAATTTCATATATTTTTTGTTGCGGCATTCGAAAATGGTCTTTGAAGATACGCACTTAACTTTACTGCCAGATGCCGAAGTTTAACTGGAACGATAGCGCCAATCTTGTGTCTAAGCTTACCTTCCGCAGGACATGGAATGCCACAAAAGTGCTGGGCAGTTATTATATCAGTAAATGGACAAAAAAGCCGGTGCAATGGGGTTTCCCGATCTCCGTTTCCATTGAACCGACCACTTCATGCAATTTACGCTGTCCCGAATGCCCGAGCGGTCTAAGAGCATTTACCCGCCCAAAAGGAATGTTACAAAAAGATTTTTTTTGTCAAACAATTGACCAGCTTTCCAAAGAGCTGCTCTACCTGATCTTTTATTTTCAGGGCGAGCCTTATCTTAATCCCGATTTCCTGGATATGGTAAACTATGCTTCAAAGAAAAAGATTTATACCGCTACCTCCACCAATGCACATTATCTTAATGATGAAAATGCAAAAAGAACAATCAAAAGCGGACTGGACCGGCTGATCATTTCAATTGACGGAACCAGCCAGGAGGTGTACCAGCAATACCGTGTAGGAGGAAATCTAAACAAAGTGATCGAAGGAGCAACCAATATAGTTAAATGGAAAAGAGCGTTAAAAAGCAAAACTCCTTTTATCATATTCCAATTTCTCGTGGTAAAGCCCAATGAACACCAGATCGAAGATGTAAAAAAACTGGCAAAAGAAACCGGCGTGAACGAAGTGCGGTTCAAGACAGCTCAGATATATGATTATAAGAACGATCCGAATCATCTTATTCCTTCTATTGACAAATACAGCCGCTACCGCAAAAAAGGAACCTCTTATGAATTCAAAGGGAAACAGGCCAATCATTGCTGGAGGCTTTGGCATGATCCTGTGATCACCTGGGATGGATCGGTAGTTCCCTGCTGTTTTGATAAAGATGCAAAACACCGTTTGGGTGACCTGAAAAATAAATCGTTCAAAGAGGTCTGGAAAAACGGAGAATACACTAAATTTAGAGCTCAGATACTGAAAGGCAGGAAGAATATTGATATATGCGCTAATTGCTCTGAAGGAACCAGGGTATGGCGTAATAATTAACCCTTAACATCATCATTATGGAAATTCCTTCTTCAATTTCTACCCGTATGCAGTACCAGCATAAATCATTGGTAGATCTTATTGATGGCTTATCCGACGAACAGATCCGGCAACAGGTTGCAGCAGGCAAGTGGTCAATATTTGAAATCATTGTTCACCTTACTTCCTTTCAGCATGCATTTATAACCAACGTTAAGCAAATTCTTTCTGAAAATAATCCTTCTTTTCATCGTTACACTGCAGAAACTGACCCGATGTTTTATACTTATTGCGGTAAAGCATCACATGAAGTGATAAAAGACATGCTTGGCACCAGGAAAGATATGGCTTCTGTTTTTCTCTCTTTCCCTTCAAGCGACTATTCCAAGACGGGACAGCATCCTGTTTTTGGCACTATGAACCTATTACAATGGATGAATTTTTTCCTGCTGCACGAGGCAAACCATCTCTATGCCGTTTTCAAAATGGCAGCGGCATTGAAGAAGGTAAGCTGAATACAATCACCAGCGTTTCATTTCGTTAAAAATTGAAGAATAAAAGGAAATAAATCCTTCAAAAAAATTACGGATGGATTCGGTCAGTAGCTTCATGCTACAAATCAAATGTATTTTAAGACATCTTCCGGCCTCCTGAAAGGGTGATGATGCCATTGTGAATAACTTGGTGTTAGCAAACAGGCAATGTTAATATCTGCAGGGCTCATTATTGAACTAATTTCCTAAATTCATATTCTTCCGACGGCATGAATCACTTTTGCAAATATTCATTCTCCTGCTTGTTATTACTATTTATTAATTTCTATACTTCTTCTGCACAACCAAAATATGAGTTCCGTGGTGTCTGGATTGCGACTGTCGATAATATTGACTGGCCGGTGAAAGGCATGGTGACTGCAGACAGCCAGAAAACAGAATTTTCCCGGCAACTGGATCTGCATAAAAAAAACGGTATGAATGCGGTGATCGTACAGGTACGACCGGCAGCAGATGCTTTTTATCCGTCACAATATGAACCTTGGAGCCAGTGGCTTACCGGCATCCAGGGCAAACCGCCAACTCCTTATTATGATCCATTGCAGTTTATGATCGAAGAAACACATAAAAGGGGAATGGAATTTCATGCCTGGTGTAATCCATACCGTGCGGACTTTAAAATTGATTCGTCTTCCATAGCGCCATCACACATTACCAGGATTCATCCTGAATGGTTTTTAAGTTATGGCGATAAAAAATACTTTGATCCCGCCAATAAAGATGCCCAAAAATTTGTAGAATCGGTGATCCGTGACATAGTCAGCCGCTACGATGTTGATGCTATTCACATGGACGACTACTTTTACCCTTATCGCATTGCGGGATTAGAATTTCCCGACTCTATCTCTTATCTGGGATCTGGAACCAAACTGAGCAAAGACGACTGGAGGCGAAGTAATGTGGATTCAATAATTAAAACCATCAGTGTTATTATTAAGAATGAAAAGCCCTGGGTGCAGTTTGGAATTTCTCCATTCAGCGTTTGGCGCAATAAAGCCCAGGATCCCGAAGGCAGTGACAGTAATTCAGGGCAAAACAACTATGACGACCTGTATGCCGATATCTTATTGTGGTTAAGAAAAAAATGGATTGACTACGTTGCACCACAATTGTACTTTGAGATTGGAAACAGCAGGGTAGCCTTTGAAAAAATGCTGGACTGGTGGAACAGGCATACTTACGGCAGGCATCTTTATATCGGGATGGGAATATACAGGGCTGCAGGAGACTTGCCGTTAAACTCCCCGTGGAAAAATCCAAAGGAATTACCCGAGCAGATCAGATTGCTGCGGAAATACCCAAACGTGCAAGGCAGTATTTATTTCAGCAGTAAAACTTTTTATGCTAACCCTAATGGATGGAATGACAGCTTACAGAATAATTACTATAAAATCCCGGCACTAATACCGCCAATGGAATGGATACCGAAAAAGACGGGATACTAAAATGTTCCTGTCTGTTCAATAAACCTAAAATTGCATTTTAGTTACCTTTACACTCCGAATTTTAAATTTTTCATTTTTAATTTAAACCTATGCCTGGTTTTGAACTTTGGGGAACTGAAGAAAGAAAAGAGCTTAATGATGTACTGCAAAATGGTATCCTGATGCGTTACGGTTTTGAGGGACCACGTAAAGGAATCTGGAAAGCAAAAGAACTGGAAGCGGCTATCTGCAAAACATTTGGCAGCAACTATGCCCAGCTCACCTCCAGCGGTACTTCTGCATTAACCACTGCACTTGCAGCATTGGGGATTGGGTATGGCGATGAAGTGATCATGCCGGTTTTTACCTTTGTTGCCAGTTTTGAATCGTTATTAAGTGTTGGTGCAGTTCCTGTGCTGGTGGACGTAGATGAAACGTTGACCTTAAATCCTGATGCAGTCAGGAAAGCTATCACTTCAAAAACAAAATCTGTTATGCCGGTACACATGTGCGGCGCAATGGCAGACCTGGATGCATTGAAGGCTATTTGCAAAGAACATAGACTGTTATTGCTGGAAGATTCATGTCAAAGCATCGGTGCTTCCTACAAAGGAAAATATTTAGGGACCATCGGCGATGCAGGAACTTTTTCTTTTGATTTTGTAAAGATCATCACCTGTGGTGAAGGCGGCGCCGTTATGACAAACCGTGAAGACATATATAATAAATGCGACGGCTATTCTGATCACGGCCACGATCACAAGGGCAATGACCGGGGCGCTGAAACACATCCTTTCATCGGCTACAATTACCGGATTTCAGAACTACATGCAGCAGTCGGGCTGGCACAAATTCAAAAACTTCAATCCTTCCTGGAAATTCACCGGAGGAACCACGCTTCTTTGAAAATGATACTTTCACAAATTCCTGAAATTTCATTTAGGAGGATCCCTGATCCGGCAGGGGACAGTTGTTCTTTTCTAAGCTGGTTTTTACCAACAGAAACAATTACCCGGGAAGTAGTAAATGAATTAAAAGCACAAAATATATTGGCGGGTAATTTTTACTGGTATGACAATAACTGGCATTATATCCGCAAATGGGATCATCTGAAAAATGCTGTGACCTTGTCTGCCTTGCATCCTGATTACAAAAAGGCAATTATGCACCACACAAATAAGGATTTTGCAGCCAGTGATGCTATTATGAGCAGGTGCATTTCAACAGCCATCAGCCTGCTATGGACTGAAGAACAAATTAAAGATAAAGGTGAAAAAATAGTAACAGCGGTCCGGCGGGTTTTAAAACAACATTCTATAAATGCATAAATAGTCAGCGTTTAAGGGCCTTGCCCGTCACTTTAATACTTTATTCCAGGTAAATTGCGGTATCATAACTCCATCCATGCCCTGATGCGTATTTAAAGATCTTTTCAAAAACATTCTGAAAAAATGATGCAGGGGATGAATAAAATAATATGATCCGATTACTCCGGCCTGAATAAAATATTATAGCTAAAAGTATATTTCTCAATGAAAAACACTTTACCGGGCAGGTCAAAGTTTCTCTCGTAAAATTTGTTGTGGGAACATTAACAGAAACACAACAAGAAAGCTGGCAAATCGTTGCAGCATCTTTACTTCATTTGTCTGTAAATTTACGGCCTGATTTTTGTTAGTGCGCCGGACTTTCAAAAGATTTCCGGGCTTGTTTAGATGACCAGACTATATACATTATGTCGCTTAGTCAGAACCTGCAACAGAAGCTTTTACAAAAATTATCACCCCAGCAGATTCAGCTGATGAAACTGCTGCAGGTGCCTACGGCCAACCTGGAAGAGCGCATCAAAGAAGAGTTGGAAGAAAACCCTGCATTGGAGCTGGATGAAGAGAAGCATGATGAAAATGCTGACGAGCTGAAAGATGAATTCAATAATAACGAAGAAGAGGATTACGATGAGGCAGATGGCAGTGAAGATGAATATGAGAATATTGACATCAGCGACTACGTGCACGACGGCGATGATGAAGTAGCAGACTACAAACTTAGAGACGACAATTACCCCGAAGATGCTGACAGGAAAGAACTTCCCTATAAAAATGAAACAGGCTTATATGAGCAACTTCAGCACCAGCTTGGATTACTGAAACTGGATGAAAAAGAAAGAAAGATCGCAGAACATATTATCGGAAGTATTGATGAGGACGGTTATTTAAGAAGGGAAACATCTGCAATTGTCGACGACCTTGCTTTCCGGCAAAACATTTCTGCAACAGAAGAAGAAGTAGAATCTGTTATAAACAGGATCCAGCAATTCGATCCCCCCGGAATAGCTGCCCGTAATTTGCAGGAATGCCTTTTGATTCAATTGCAGCGACTGAAAGATGAAGGTAAATCGGTTCAGACTGCTATTCTTGCAATACAAAAATATTTTGACGAGTTTACCAAAAAGCATTACGAAAAAATTCAACGTGGGTTAAACCTTAATGATGACGGGCTAAAAGAAGTTATGCAGCAGATCATTCACCTGAATCCTAAGCCCGGGACAACAGTGGGAGAGGTCAATAAAGCAGAAAGCTATGTAGTGCCTGACTTTTTTATTTTTAACCACAATGGTAAACTGGAACTGACGTTAAATTCACGCAATGCCCCTGAGCTCCGTATCAGCGAAGGATACAGGGACATGCTGAAAGAATATGACCGGGGCACCAAAAAAGATAAACGGCAAAAAGAAGCCGTGCTGTTCATCAAGCAAAAAATTGACGCAGCCAAATGGTTTATTGATGCCATCAAACAGCGGCAGCAAACCCTGATGAGTACCATGGCGGCTATCATAGATTATCAAAAAGATTTCTTCCTGACCGGCGACGAAACAGCGCTGCGGCCCATGATACTGAAAGACATTGCAGAAAAAACAGGATTGGATATTTCTACGGTAAGCCGTGTAGCCAACAGTAAATTTGTTCAGACAGAATTCGGAACTTACCGGCTGAAATTCTTCTTCAGTGAATCATTAACCACAGACAGCGGTGAAGAAGTTTCAACAAGAGAAGTAAAAAAGATACTCAGCGACGTTATCGAAAATGAAAATAAAAGAAAACCCCTGAGTGACGAGCGTCTAACCGAATTGCTTCAGGAAAAAGGATATAATATTGCACGTCGTACTGTAGCCAAATACAGAGAACAGCTGAACATCCCCGTTGCCCGCCTCAGAAAAGAACTTTAACCGGTAATGAAAATATTTTTCCACTGCATATTTCCTCTCTTTTTCATATTTGCGCATTTTTCAGTTTATGCACAGGAAATACCGGTAACCGATAAAACAATTTCAAAATCATATCCATTCATCAATGCTGCAAATAACCGCATCGTCAATGGAAAAGGCCTGAACCCGTTTTTCCAAAAGCTTCTCGGTTTAAAAAAGGAAAACAAAGGAGTTCTTTCAATCGTTCATATCGGTGACTCACATATACAGGCAGATTATTTTACAGAGATTATCAGAACCGGCCTGCAGCAATTCTTTGGAAATGCAGGCAGAGGACTGGTCTTTCCCTTTCAATTAGCACAATCCAATGCACCACCTGATATCAACAGTTCATCCAATACCCCCTGGGAATACAACCGCCTGGCTCATCCTGAAATACCTATCGCTTCCGGTATCAGTGGTTATTGCATCCGCACAAATTTTAGCGGTGCTGCCATTGATATCGGTTTAAAGCCGGATTTAAAATATACGCCGCAGACTTTCGACCGCTTGAAGCTTTTTCTTAAAATCGATTCAACAGTATCATGGATCCTGCAGGCTGCCAATAACAATCCTTCTTTCCTGATCAGGAAAGAAGAATCTGATACGGCGGTATTCAAAGAAGTTGTATTAGACCAAAGTACTGATAGTTTTTCTTTATCCTCATTACCCTCTGTCAGTTTAAAAGAATTTTACGGAGTTTCCCTGGAAAGATCTGATCCCGGTATCATCTATCATACTATTGGGGTGAATGGAGCTACGTACAACAGTTACAACTCCGCTCCATTATTCTGGAAACAACTTCCGGCATTAAAAGCTGACCTCTACATCATTTCCCTGGGCACCAATGAAGCTCAAAAAACCGGATTAGACCGTGCTACATTCTTACAGCAAATGGATATTTTTTTTGCAAACCTGAAATTGATATCTCCGGATGCTGCCGTATTAATCACAACTCCTGCCGATGATTTTTACAAACGACACAGACCGAACGCCTTTCTAAAACAAATCAATAGCGGCATTACTTCTTACAGTACCGTCCACAATCTTCCTTTATGGGACATGTACCGCATTACAGGAGGGCACGGATCTTCATATAAATGGCTGAAAAGAGGATTGATGAATAAAGACCGGGTGCATTTTACCAATGAAGGATACAGAATACAGGGAGCACTTTTCTTTAATGCTCTTTCGAAAGAGTACAACCTTTTCCTGAACTCAAACTGATCAACTAAAACCGCAAATAGATCGGCATTACCGGCTCCGATGACTTAAAGAAACCATAAAGCATTACAAAAACAAAGAAAACCCCAAGATAATATGCAAGCGGTATTTTTCTAAACCTGCTGATTACCCGGTCTGCCAGGTCATCCGGTATCGCATGAAGCAGGTAAGCCAGTACCATCAATGCAAGTACCGGTTTGTAATTACTGAAAAATGCTTTCCATACAGAAAGATCGAAACTGTGCAGTATCTGGTAGATCATATCTCCCGCAATAGTAAAATTTGAAGATTTAAAAAATATCCAGCAAAAACATACAAAATGAAAAGTGATCAGCACGGAAAGAGCATTTACCAAAACAGAATTTTTAACCGGCTTAAGTAATTTTTCTGTTTTTTGTTTCCATATTCTGTGGACTGCAAGAGTGGCGCCATGCAAACCTCCCCATACGATAAAATTCCAGCTGGCGCCATGCCATAAACCGCCCAGCAGCATGGTGAGCATCAGGTTGACATATGTTCTTACCACGCCTTTCCTGTTTCCGCCAAGAGGAATATAAAGATAATCCCTCAGCCAGGAGGATAAAGATATATGCCATCGTCTCCAGAACTCGGTAATATTTTTACTTTGATAAGGTGAACGGAAATTGACAGGAATGGTAAACCCCAGCCATTTGGCGATACCGATAGCAACATCGCTGTAACCACTGAAATCGCAGTAGATAACTACTGCATATCCATAGACAGCAAACAAACATTCCAGTCCCGTGTATCTTGACGGATCATCGAAAATATAATCCACAAAATTCTGAGTAATAAAATCAGAAATGATCAGTTTTTTGAACATTCCCGAAACAATCAGGTAAAATCCTTTGGCAAAATCATTTTCACTGATGACATAGGGCTGATTGATCTGAGGGACAAAATCAGAAGCCCGTACAATAGGCCCCATGACCAGTTTCGGGAAGAAAGATAGGAACAGCAGGTAGTCTGTGAACTTTTTTACCGGTACAAATTGCCCCCTGTAAACATCAATAGTGTAGCTGAGATTTTCAAAGGTGTAAAAAGATATTCCGACCGGCAATAAAATATTTAACGGATTAAAATTTGTTTTTAGCAGGTCATTGCAGGTGGCAATAAAAAAATTAGTGTACTTAAAATACACCAATAGCCCCAGGTTAAAAATAATACTGCAAACAAGTAAAAACTTCTTTCTTCCCTTATCCTGCTGCCGGTAAATCGCATTTGATAAAAAATAATCCACAATGGCAGACAGGATCACGAACGCAACAAAAAATCCGCTGGCTTTGTAAAAAAAGTAAAGTGAAAAAAACGTAAATAAATATTTGCGGGCAGGGTAATTGTTACGCAGCAAATAATATGAAGTAATAAAAACGGCAAAAAAGAACACAAAGAACCCGTTATTGAACAGCAGGGGGTTCTTCGGATCATACAAGAACTGGCTGAAAAATGCATTAAAATCAAACATAGTCACTTCTGGTTTGTCTCATTTATTTTTTAGCCTGTAAAAATTTTTCAAAATCATTCATGATAGCCTGGAAGAAATATTGACCAAGAATTTCAGCCCCCTTAAAGTTCGGATGCACATAATCCCTGTTTGCCAATGTGGGCTTCTGGGAGGCCCACTCCACAATGGAGTTGGTTCCTCCCATTGTTTCAAACTGATTATAAAAACTGCTGCTCGTTTCATAAGCCAGCAATGCCTGTACCTTCACCAATGAATCTATGCCCACAGCAGAGCGGTATTGATCCCCGTAGCGGAAGGCACGGTCTGCGGTGCTCACCAGCAGGAAATCACTTCCGGGAAAACAATTTTTTATCCTGGTTATCACGGGCAGCATGGCTCTTGCATACCAATTGAAATTTTTATCATTAGGCCTGAATAAAAGATTCACTCCATATTGGAAAATGATCAGGTCATAAGGATTTTCTGCTGCCACCGAGCTTAAAAATGATGAATCTATTTTTGCAAACTCAATACCGGTGATCCCCCTGAAAGAGAAATTATCGAGTATCACTCCCGATTCCGACTCGAAGGATATTCCATAAACCGGGATCTGCATATCTGCAACAGTAAGCCCGATTGAAGTGTTTTTACTTTTATCCAATACGATACGGTTCATGGCCTTACCTGCCTGCACGGACATGGGAACATTATTCACTTTGATATTTACCGGGTGCGAAACAGCGCCGCAAAGCAAATTCTTTTCAAGGATAACTGAAGTGTCCGTAACGGTCTGATCTTTCATCTGCACCCAATCTCCGCTGCTTCTGAAAACATGTCCCGATATATACAACCTACTTTTATCACCATCTGTTTTAAAGTTATCATCCTGCCATCCACCTGAGTATTTTGCAGTAACTGTTGTCCTGAATTGAGAAACTTGTGATGTAATAGGAACAAATCCCACTCCGTTTCCCCCAAACATCTGCTGCAACAGCTTTCTCAGAGTTTGGGTCAGAAGATCGCCCTCAATCATGCTGTCGCCAAAATAGGCAATACGAACTTTTTGCTTTTTACCGTTTTTTAGATCATACAGTTTTTTTATAAACCGCTCCAAAACAACTGAATTGGTATCATCACTGAAGTTGGTAATGAAATGGCCTTTCTGATATAGTTCAAAATTCCTGATCTTATCTTTCAGAGGAATTGTTACTGTAAGAAGCGATGATGAATCGGAATTGTCTGCCTGGTCCGATGCATCCTGATTATCTCCTGAGCCTGTCTGAATAATATCCGAAATAAGATTAACTCTTTTGGCAGGCATCCAATTCCAACCCAAAACTGCGGCAAATACAGAGACCAGCAGGTATATACCGGTGGCGGACACCACGAAAAAAAGAACACGTCGGTTGGCATTCATAAAATCAGTACCTTATTATTTATAGGTAGAAAGTTTGTGCTTGCGTATGGCGGTTAGCACTCTCTCTTTCCAGATATCAGGAACTTCAGAATAATTTGACCTGCTTATTGCATGAATCCACAGTTTGTAGTCCATATTACCTTTCAGTTTGGAATAGAATTTTCTTTTAGATATTATCCGGCAAAAATCAATATAGGAGCTTTTAGAATCGGGATATTGTTTATACCGGCTTTTAACCCCTTTGGTTTTTAATAAATTATTCTTTCCCATAATGCCAAAATGATTATGCAGCAATCTGCTGTTACGGCTGGTGCCGGATGCAGACTCAATAATAGCTACCCCCAATATGACCGAAGAGGGAATACCGTAAACCTGCTGCAGTGAATCTGCAAGACCGGAATATTCTTTTATATACTTTTTCTGGGCAGATAAAGAGTGAAAAGAACCAAAAAGCAGCAGGAAGAATAAAACCCTACGGCTGATCCCGGGACTGATTGGATGGTTTAGATTCATAAAAATATTGTTCTTTTTCCGGATAAAGTTTTACATGGAGGGTAAATATACAAAATCAGATTCCTTTTTAATAATCCTTTATTTTGCAGGAAATTTTACCAGGTAATATGACTACCCGTCTGGCAGTAGATGAACAACATGAACTGAAAGAGATAAACGTTCCTGAAATGCCACAGCAACCGGCAGTTTTGAGAATTATGGCAAAGATTATTTCAGTTTTACTGCATCCTTTATTTATCCCTGTTTACGTGGTTTGGTTCCTTTTGTATGTTCAGCCCTATTATTATGCAGGATTCAGTGAATGGGATAAATCCAAGATCCTGATCTCCGCAATTTTAATGTACACTTTTTTCCCTTTGGTAACTGTCGGTCTATTAAAAGCATTAAAATTCATTGATTCGATATTTTTAAAAACGCAAAGAGACCGCATCATCCCCTATGTAGTATGCGGCATCTGGTATTTCTGGATGTGGTATGTGTGGCATAATCTTCCTGACATCCCGGCAATGCAGGTAAAGTTCGGATTCGCTATTTTTTTGGCTTCCAGCATCGGGTTGATTGCAAATTCTTACCTGAAAGTAAGTATGCATGCATTAGCCGCCGGCGTTTTGCTGATGTTCATGCTGACGCTATCAATGGCCCAGGCCGTGGATACAGCTATGTATCTTACCATCGCCATATTGATCACCGGACTCAGCTGCACCGCACGGCTTATTGCCTCCGATCATTCTCAAAAAGAAATTTATACCGGGCTGTTCATTGGTATCATTTCACAACTGGTATCTAATTGGTTTGCCTGATCTGTTCAATAACATTTATTACCTTACCGGTTCAAACAGACAGTTATGCTTCGTTCCACCATTGCCGGCATAGGTATGTACGTTCCTAAAAATGTAGTGACCAACAATGACCTGAAAAAATATATGGACACCAGTGATGAATGGATTACAGAGCGTACCGGGATAAAAGAAAGGAGATTTGCCGACCGCACCGGAGAAACGACCACCACCATGGGAGTGGAAGTATCAAAGATCGCAATTGAAAGAGCAGGCCTCACACCGAAAGATATTGACTTCATTGTTTTTGCCACTCTTTCACCTGACTATTATTTTCCGGGCTGCGGTGTGTTGCTGCAAAGAGCCATGCAAATGGAAAACATAGGAGCGTTGGATGTACGCAATCAGTGCAGCGGTTTTGTATATGCTTTAAGTGTGGCAGACCAGTTCATCAAAACGGGCATGTATAAAAACATCCTGGTGGTCGGAGCGGAAAAACATTCTTTTGGATTGGACTTCAGCACCCGCGGAAGAAATGTATCGGTGATCTTTGGTGATGGTGCAGGAGCGGTGGTATTGCAACCGGCAGATAGTTCTTCAGATTCCGGGATACTCAGCACACACCTGCACAGTGATGGTGCCAATGCGGAAATACTGGCGATGTATAACCCGGGAACTCATGCCAATCATTGGGCAAAAGATCATAAACTGGCTGATTTCAACGATGGTGAGATCGGAGACATGTTCATGAGCCATGAGATGATTGACCATGCGCAGAATTTTCCCAATATGGATGGCCCTTCGGTCTTTAAAGTGGCCGTTGAAAAATTTCCGGAAGTGATCATGGAGGCTTTGAATAAAAACGGTTATCAATCCTCCGACCTGAGTTTATTGATACCACATCAGGCCAATCTCCGCATCTCTCAGTTTGTTCAGCGCAAACTGGGCCTGAGAGATGACCAGGTTTATAACAACATTCAGAAATACGGGAACACCACTGCTGCCTCCATACCTATTGCACTTTGCGAAGCATGGCAGGAAGGGAAAATAAAAGATGGTGACCTGGTCTGCCTGGCAGCATTCGGGAGCGGATTTACCTGGGCAAGCGCCTTGATAAAATGGTAGTCTTTTTCTTTTGCAATTTTTTATAGACTGGAAATATCTTCCGGATAAGCAAGTATGCTCATGAAAATATTTTTTTTAATAGCGATCCTTTTTTCTCACCACATCCTGATCAATGCTCAGGAAAGTTGGGAAATAAAATGGAAGAAAAAGACCATTTTAACGGCTGACAAGGAAGACGAAGCCGCCAATACACGGAAACTAAAACGTTGCCAGTGGAAAAAGAACGGGGATCTTCGGATCATCTATGAAGAAGCCGGGCAAGACACTCTCCTATGGCATTCCTTCTTACTTTTTGACGAACAGGATGAACAAATATTTTCAGTGGAAAAAACATTGGATGCCAAAATACCAATCAACAAGCTCCGTGAATTATTTTCAGGGAAAAAACAGATCAGAATTTACACCATAGTATCTCCAAGGAATCCCGGGATCAGAGTAAAGATGCAGAGAGTGCATTTATGTACCTTGCAGCTTCCTTAAAATATGTCACGCAAAATAATCTACATCATCAATCCTATTTCCGGTACCAGGGTAAAGGCCGACCTGGAAAAACTGATCGTTCAAAAAACAAAAGAGGCCGGAATATCTTTTGAGATCTTTCCTTCTGTTGCCGGAGGAGATTATTCTTTTCTTCCTCCGGTGATCAAAGAAAAAAAGATCACGGACATTATCATTGCAGGCGGAGATGGCACCGTAAGCCAGGTGATCAACGGGTTGATGCAGCACGATGTAAACTTCGGGATCATTCCCTGCGGATCAGGAAACGGACTAGCCTTTGCAGCAAAGATTCCCAAACAGCCAGTACGGGCATTGGATGTCATTTTTAAAGGCAAAGCAGTTGCCACCGACGGGTTTTATATCAACAATCAGTTTGCGTGCATGCTTGCCGGACTGGGACTTGATGCAAAAGTGGCTTATGATTTTACCCTGCAATCAAAACGTGGATTAAAAACGTATATCAGGCTGGTTATAAAAAATTTTTTCCTGGCAAAAACCTACCCCTTCACGATAGAACTTGGTAAACAAAAGACAGAACTGGATGCATTCTTCATCAGCATTGCCAACAGTAACCAATTCGGCAATAATTTCAAGATCGCTCCCAAAGCAAGTCTGCACGACGGGCTGCTGGATATTGTAATTGCCACACGGCAAACCAAACTGAGTTTCTTTTTACACACATTTCGCCAGATCACCGGCCTGGTGGGCCTGCAATCCGAATCTGTGATCTCAAAAAATAAAAGCCTGATCTACTTTCAAACCAAAGACCTCACCATCTTCAACCGGTCTTCAGCTCCCTTTCATATTGATGGCGAACCGGCAGAAACTCCCGGCAAGCTGAATATTGAAATAAAGGAAAAATGCTTCCGGCTTATTCAGCCCTGAGGGTATCCGTGTAATTTTTTTTCATAAAGCGAAGTAATGTGGAAAAGCTTCCCTTGTTGTACGTATTGTTTACTGATGAGATAATATCTTTTTTCTCGCTTTGTGTCAGATGAAAATTCAATGCTGCCTTACTCTCTTCATGATTGGTTGCATATTGAAAGATGATCTTATAAATGTTATGATTCGTTGCTTCGGCATAATAACTCAGCATATCATTTTGAAAAAATGCCATCATCTTATACCAGTTATGCTGTAACAATAAGAATGGTTTCGTGACATTATCTGTAATGCCCTCCGAAACATAAGGCGCTTCCCAGCCGCCAACCTCCCTGTCCCGGATCTGAATCATCAGTACACCACTGGTATTTTGCTGAAGCCAGTCGCTAAAAGATTCCAGGAACCGCAATGCAGTTTCTTCCCCATAATTATCCCTGAGCCCTGCATCCATAACATCAATTACCGGGTCAGAGGGCAGCCATACATTCGGAAGGACGATAGGAAAAGTTGCATTCATGCGCAGTGCTGTTAATACCCGTAGATTACCGGGATCCTGTTCTTTGAAAAAAGAACCGAAATCAATTATATCAGGATCCGTCTCCGGAATGCGTGCTGTATCCTCACGCCCCTGCATCATAAAGCGGACAGGCTGTGTACTGATCAGCATTTTTCTACCGTCTCTCGATACGGTCGAATTAAAAAACATCAGCGGAATATTGGCTTCTTTTTCATCAGCAGCATAATCTTTGATCTGCTTGTCGAGATAACCTTTTGTATCGAGATTAAATTTCTGTTCGAAAGCATATCCACGGTCTTTCACATATTTATACGGTCCTACACTGAACTTTTGTGCAGGAGAGATCAGGTCTCTTGCGAACAAAGAAGAAAAAACCGGATTTAATAAATCCTCAGCTATATCATCTACATATTCCCTGTCCTGCAAACGGATGTTCATCCCCTTTTCTCTCCGCAAATACAATTCCCGGAAATAAGCTGCTCCCATCATTCCTCCGGATGCCCCGGAGATCAGAAATGTTTTTTTCATAATGGCCCCATGTGTGATGCTGTCAAGCTGCTGCAGCACTTTCATGGTAAATGTAGCACTGCGATGACCTCCGCCACTGACACAAACCACCACCATTAAAGGTTTTTCATTATCCTGTTTCTTCTTCCAATTGTCAAGTATATGTATCATGTTCAGGCGATCCGCTTCAACATTATCCTTTTTGCAAAGAGCCAACAACCCTTCTCTTGTATAAGACGGCCGCTGATTTTTGTCAATATAATCCAGTCCATATGCTTTATTGCGTGGATCTATCCAATTCAGTTTATAAAAAATATTCAGTGCTACTACCAAGGCGATCAGATAAGGAATGCTCCAGCTTTGCAGAAAGAAAGTGAATGCCGCCGCAACACCGATCAGTATGGAAAAAAAGATGGTAATGCTTGCCGCCGCCGGGATCTGGAACACCTGGTGATCCAGGAAAAAACCGATGATCACCAGGAAAACAAAAGCAGCAAAAACTGAGAGGATTGCAGCAAAGTGATGGCTTTTAAAAATGGAGGCAATAAACTGATCCGTATAATGAGAAACATCTCTTGTCTTGCGCAAACGGCCGGGTGATTCAAAATACCAATCCACACGGATCAGGTCATTTTCTCCCGGGATGGCTTCATTTGCACGGTAATCCCTGATATATTCTTTCGGATTTTTAATAACAGGCATCATACGGCGCAGGATAGTCCTGTCAGCACGGAAAAAATAAAGGAATGAGACTGCAAGAAGGAATATTAGTCCGGCTAAAAAGCCCCCGGCAAAAAAAACGATCTCGGTGGCCGGTACCAACTCTTTATTATGAACAAAATCATAAGCCCGGAAAAAATAAAAGATCAGAAAGATCAGCGGGATTGCAAAATTATTGATACAATATTTTAAAAACGGGTTGGTAGTAGCCGCTAAAAAGTGAATGTATTTGCTGAAAAGAATAAATGTGGCAATATTCCAGCTCATAATAAACATCCCTACTGCAATTCCTACAATGGCATAGCTGAATGAGTTCACATTGCCGAGGTATTCCGGTGCAAGAAACAATGAATCGGCGCCGAATGTTTTTAAAAAGGTACCCCCGACCGTACTGAATAAAATAAACCAGAATACCAGCAGCACCTGGTATTTCCTGAAATGAAGAAATAATAATTGTACCGGAAAAGAATGAATAAATCCTTTCAGCCAGGCTTTCATATTTCAAAATCAGTTATTACTAAAATTAGTGATAAAAGGCTGCTCTTTCAAATACATCACTATGATATTTCAGGATTTTTATTATGACGGATAATAAATATCATCCATACCAGGGAAAGTAACAGCAGCATGGCCACGAACTGGTGTGCCATTGCGAGCCAAAGAAAATAATCCTGCTGCAAAGAGTAAAGCACTGTTAAAATACCCAGTGCCACCTGGACAAGAACAATAGCCAGCGGCAGCCATTTTGTTTTTTTGAATATGCCTGGCACCATGATAGCCCTGGCTTTCCAGTACCACATAAAAATTAATAACGTAATAACATAAGCAAGGCTGCGATGAATGAACTGAACCATCAGTGGATTATCTGTAAGAAATGAAAGTCCCGGAAACTGATGGCCTCCCGACATACCTAAATTTTCAGGAATCCAGCTCTCATTTATCCTGGGCCAGGTAGGGGCGGCTGAAGCGGCTTTTAATCCTGCCATAAATGCACCATAGATCAATTGCACCACCAATAAGGCCGTGATCCAGATCGTAAATTTTTTCAACGGCCGGCTTACAACCTTCTGCGTTTCCGGCACCAATAATTTCAACGCAAACCAAAGAGTATAACACAACAAACCCAATGCGAGTACGAAATGAATGGCCAGTTTGTAATGGCTTACATATAAAGCGTCCGAATCCTCAAGACCGCTCAATACCATGACCCATCCTACCAGCCCCTGCACTGCTCCAAGCAAAAATAAAATCAGCATCGGGCGGATCATCTCCCTTTTAAACCGCTTTTGAAATATAAAAACCACAAACGGAATAACGAATACAACACCGATTAACCTTGCCCATAAACGATGAAACCATTCCCAGAAAAAAATAAATTTGAAATCATGCAGGGTGAAATAGGAATTGAGGTATTTAAACTGAGCAATCTGTTTATATTTTTCAAATGCACTATTCCAGTCGTGATCATTCATGGGAGGTAATGCGCCCATGATGGGTTTCCATTCTGTGATAGAAAGCCCCGAACCTGTGATGCGTGTAATGCCGCCTAATAATACCTGTATGATGATCATTCCAACACCCACCAGCAACCATATCGCAACAGGACGGGATGAGCGGCTTGAAACTGACTGATTCATGGAGCGGCAAAGTTAGGTTATGATGGCGTTGAAAAGATCTTTAACCATAAAAAGCATAATCACCGGCAAAAGGGAATGAACTACAGCTTATTTTTGAAAAAAAATTTTTCTGCTTCAGCCTTTTTCCCAGGAAAAACTTATTGAAGCCGGTTGCGATGAGGCCGGACGTGGCTGTTTTGCCGGTCCCGTTTTTGCAGCAGCAGTCATACTGCCCAAAGGATTTTATCATCCGGGGTTGAATGATTCCAAACAGATCCCTGAAAAACAACGAAATGAATTAAGGGTGATCATCGAGGACGAAGCCATTGCATACGCAGTGGCAAGTATTGACAATGACGAAATAGATCGCATCAATATTCTGAAAGCCTCTTTCAGAGCAATGCACCTTGCTATCGGAAAACTAAAGGCTGCACCGGAACTTTTGCTAATTGACGGTAATCGTTTTATAAAATATAAAAACATTCCGCATCGCTGCGTCATCAGGGGTGATGCTACTTTTATGTCTATTGCCGCAGCAAGCATCCTGGCTAAAACATACCGTGATGACCTGATGAAAAAACTTCATACCGAATTTCCTCAATACGGATGGTACCGCAACAAAGGCTATGGCACCATAGAACATCGCAAAGCCATTGAGCAGTACGGCCTCTGCAAATATCACCGCAAAAGTTTCCGGACGACAAAACAGGAAGGACTGTTTTAATTCTTAAAGTTTTCCTAACGGTTAAACCCGGCACGAAAGATTTCGTCTTACAAAAGGTTTCAGTATTTTATCACCTAAATTCTGACATATGAAAAAGTTATTCATTGCAATAATGACACTCGGGCTTTTTTCCTTAACTGCAGCAGCACAAAAAACCCAGCAAGACAACAAGCCTCAAATCCGGGCTGAACAAAATTTCAGAAATGGCATTTCTTCACAGAAGCAACCTCGTCAATTAAAAAAGAACCGGAAAAGTTTCAAAACAGGAAAAAAGAAATTTCATAAAAGACATACTGCACGACATCATAACCGCAGCAGCATGATGAAAAAACATTCCGGCAAAAGCCGCCGTGTAATATAAATTCAGCAATTCATCATAGTCATACAGAGAGAATCAGTGAGCTGACCGGTATAAAGCGCTGTTGAAAATGGCGCTTTATTTTTTTACATCATCCCGACCCGGGATATAAGCAACTCCATTAAAGCAATTTTTTTACAAAAATTACCTAACTCATCCGCTATTTGCCGGACAAATCGTATTTTTCAGTTCCATTCTCAAAAAGTCTTACTATGCAATTAAAACCGGTAACTGTTGTTGATAACATTAGTCCGGAAGATTTCAAAAAAGATTTTTACCGGACCAACACACCTCTTGTGATCAAAAACCTTTCTAAAGACTGGCCGGCAAGAGAAAAATGGAACTGGGATTATTTCAAACAACTGGTAGGAGAAAAAGAGGTTGCTGTTTACAATAATATTAAAAGTGACGCCTACACCCCAATCAATAAAGCCGATGGATATATGAAATTCGGCGACTACCTGGACATGGTAAAAAAAGGCCCGGTGGAATTACGCATCTTTCTTTTCAATATTCTTCATCATGCACCGCAACTGGTAAAAGATTTTACCTGGCCTGAAGAATACATGAAAGGCTTTGTAAAAAAATTCCCGATGTTGTTTGTCGGGGGAGCCGGTTCCATCACGCACATGCATTTCGACATTGACCTTTCACATATCATACATACACAATTCGCCGGGAGAAAAAGAATTTTGTTATTTCCTTTTGGACAGCAGCATAAGTTGTATCGCAAACCCTTTGAAGTATTGACACTTGCCGATTTTTCCCGTTATTACCAGGACAACAGCAGGGTTGACTATGAAAGATTCCCGGCATTGAAATTTGCAGACGGCCTCGACGTCACGTTAGAACATGGCCAAACTTTATTCATGCCTGCCGGTTACTGGCACCACATGGAATACCTGGACAGCGGATTTGCATTAAGCCTTCGTGCAATGCAATCTTCACTCGGAGGAAAGATCCATGGCGCATGGAACCTTTTTGGTATGCGCAACATTGACACGATGATGAAAAGAACAATGCCAAAGACATGGTACAACTGGAAACAGAAAAAGATTCAAAAAAATGCGAGTAAAGAGCTGACAGTACATAACTGAGCTGGATAATATTTTCATCACCTTTTTTTACGTAACAGAACCAGACCAATAAGGTTGTTTAATATAATTGCATCCGGTAATTATAATCCCCATAAACCTGTTTCTCCACTATTTACTGTCTGTATAATAAATCAGTTTTGCAGTTTACTGATATGCTGAGATCAAATTTTTTAATGGAATTTGTCAGGCACATCATTATAAACGAAGGTTTTTATAATGAAAAATATTTTTATTCCTAACTAACAATAAAATTAACGGAACTGGTCAATATTGAATTCCAAGAGTGTCGCAAGCTGCTTTGATAAGGGAGCGGTCGTCTGCAACGTCTTCTCCTATTTCCCAGAACATGACCCCTCCGGCAATGGTTCGTGCATAAGCAGCTTTCTTTTTTACCGTAGGCTGCCCGTTATAATAAATCGTATAATTGGAAAAGCCTCCTGAAGATACGGTGGCAGAATCTGATACTGAGCTGCCGCCCTGGGCAAGAATTGTTTTGTAAGATAAAACGGTATTTGTTTGCGTCATCCCCGAAGGGCGTCCATAAGCGGGAATACCGAGCAGGCATTTATCTTTCGGCATTCCTCTTGTGTTGAGCCAGTAATCAAGTGAGTTCACTGCCAATGAAAAGGGGCTGTGCTGCTGGTAAGGAAAAGCCGGGTTGGTGGTGAAATCATCATAAGCCATCACATTGAACCAATCAGCGTATTGAAACACATCATTGCTGATACCATCCCGCACACTGCCCGCATACACACCGGGAGTAATAGCTGCAGTTAAAAAATATTTTCCATCTACATGCAGAGAATCGGAGAGTTGCTTCATCAGCAAACTGAAAGTTTGCCCGGTGCCGTCATTGCTGAGCGGGTACTCCCAGTCTATGTCAATTCCATCCAAATAATAAAACCGCACTTTCTGCATGATATCCCTGACAAAAGTATTCCTGCCGCCTGATGTACCACTCATTGATGCAAATAATGCCGGATCACCTGCAACAGAAAGAAAGACCATGGAACCATTTGCTTTTGCCTTTTTATAAACAGAATCAAATTTTTGCGGGTTGGCAATGGTGGAAGTATTGGAAGAGTTCACATCGGCAAAAGCATAGTTAACCACTTTACACATCCGGAACATGCGGTCGGGATATTCACTCACATAACGGTAAGAAGGAAAATAACCGACAACAAAAAAGCCCGGTTTGGCCGGGGGATAGATATTGACATTACCCGGTGGTGCAACAGGAGTTTCCTTTTTACAGGCACTCAGGTAAAACAGTACCGCCAGTAATGCAAGCAGGAATTTATTCTTTCTCACCAGATCGCAGGTTAGTTTCATCACTAAATTAACAGGTTTCATTGATACAAACCCAAAAAATATTTCGGTTTTCAGAAACAATTCTTTCAACCCATTGCGTACTGTTGGAAACAATTAATGGTGTTATTGCCAATTACAGAATTTCCGAAAAGAAATAAATGACAAATTAATTTTTTTCAGCAAGTGAAAAATCAATTCTTATCAATTATAATGAAATCACCTGTTTCCTATCAATTTGGGGTCAACAACCGTTCATTCAACCCATTTGACCTTAATGAAAAGAATGCAAAGCGGCTGGACAAGTTATTAAAGCTAAAGGACGCAAAATTGATCACAGGGATTTGCAGGCATTATATCAACAATTTTATTCCCGATCCCGTTAAAAATGAGAATGAATACTGGATCATTTCCTGTTTCCCTTCTACTGACCACTCTCCGGTTAGAGTGAGTATATGGTTCCCCGAAGTATTTAATATCACTCCGGCAAGATCATACTTTGGCCACACCGATGATCTGCAATGCATGGTGTTCGTGCATAAGGATTATTTCAATGCTGCTGCATTACACAAAGCAGAACGTAAAGTAAAGGGACTTCACTTTCGGCCCGGATACCGGTTTGTCACCGGTATCGATAAACAGTTAGCTGCATTCATGCCACTTAGGTCCTATTTTTCTTTCGCAGAAAAGGAAAACATCTTTGAAAGCATCCGTACGCATAACTATGAACTCACTTTAAAAGGAAGAACTCCTTTCAAGAAAGGGCATAACTATGAATTTGTGAGGTACCTTTTTCGTTAACTCCGCTGATGGGTCAATTTCATTTTCAATATTCTTTGTCCCAACAATTATGATGCTTCATCAGAAAGAATGGCGGCTTACTTCTCTTTACTATATATATGCTTAATGAATTTTTTCCACCAGATACAAAATGAATAGCGTACTTTTAAAACATAAACCAGCTCTTCATACCAAAATCCACTTCAGATGGCAACATCAATTCCTGCGCCTGTTTCATCAAACCGGAACCTTGCCCTGGACGTATTTCGTGGAATGACCCTTTGTTTTATGATCATTGTCAACACTCCGGGCAATGAAGCCACTTCATTTTCTCCCCTGCTTCACGCAAGGTGGAATGGTTTCACCGCTACGGATCTTGTATTCCCCTCTTTCCTTTTTGCCGTTGGCAACTCCATGAGTTTTGTCTGGAAAAAATGGGAGACCTGGACCACCGGGCACGTTGTCTGGAGAATTATAAAACGCACTGCCATCATTTTCCTGCTGGGTTATTTAATGTATTGGTTTCCTTTTTTCAGGCTTGATAAAAATCATCATATTCTTCCGTTTCCCATGTCAGAAACAAGGATCATGGGTGTGTTGCAGCGGATCGCTTTGTGTTATGGCATTGCTTCTCTGATGATCTATTTTCTGAAAGAAAAAACTACCGTCATCATTTGTGTTATCTCTCTTTTTGCATACTGGATCATCCTTTACGTATTTGGTGACCCGGCCAATCCGTTATCCATGCGTGGGAATGCCGGTTTCTATTTTGACAGGTGGCTTATGGGTGAAAAACACATGTACCACGGAGAAGGCGTTGCCTTTGATCCTGAAGGCTGGCTCAGTACATTGCCGGCTATCAGTAATGTAGTTGCAGGATATCTTGCAGGTAAATGGATCCAAAAGAAAAGTGACTATGAGGGTGTGGTAAAGCTGCTCTTATGGGGTGCAGGGTTAATGGTATGCGGCTATTTCTGGGATCTGCTTTTCCCGATCAATAAAAAATTATGGACAAGCAGTTATGTCGTTTATACGATCGGTATTGATTGCGTCATAATTGGATCGCTGGTCTATCTTGTCCAGTTAAAAGGCAAAATCGAATGGACTTATTTTTTCCGTGTTTTTGGAAAAAACACATTGTTTGTTTACCTGCTTTCTGAATTGCTGGCTATAGTTTTGTTAACCATCCCTATGGAAAACCTGAGTTTTTACAAATGGCTTTACAATAATATTTTCATTTATGCAGGAGCATACCTGGGATCTTTATTGTTTGCCCTGGCTTATATGCTCTTATGCTGGGCAGTAGCCTACTGGCTTGATAAAAAGAAAATCTACATCAAAGTGTAAAGTTTCAATCTGATCTTACAAGGCAACGATGAGCAGAGAAAGAATGCGTCAAAATATTTCCTTAGGTATATTTATTACTCCTTGCGGAAGGATCCTCATATAAATATTGCCGTAACTAAAACAAATAATAATTTTACCGTTCCTAATTTATTTCATCAGATCATTTTTAAATCAAAGAAATGGTAAGAATAATTTTACTGCCGGTTATCCTGTCTCTTTCATTGTTTACAAATGCACAACAGGAGATAAATATCATTCCCAAACCGGTAAGCCTGCAGGTCAGTGAAGGGAATTTTGTCATTGACCATAACACATCCCTGAAATACGATGCAAACAGGAAAGACCTTAAGGCCGCAGCAATGTTTTTTACTTCCTATATCAACCATATTTCGGGCATCAGCCTGCCTGCAAATATTCATAAAAGCAAAAGCATAGAATTCAGAATACAAAAAACAGGTGAGATCGGCGATGAAGGTTATTTGCTGAAGGTGACCCAGGATGCCATTACCATTACCGCAAATACAAAAAAAGGCGTGGTATATGCAATGCAAACCATTTTTCAGACCTTGCCTGCCATCCGCACCAATGCCGTTTTGCAGGTGCCCTGCATGCAGGTAAAAGATTTTCCACGCTTCCGATGGAGGGGAATGCATCTTGATGTCAGCCGCCACTTTTTCTCCCCGGAACTTGTAAAAGAATATATTGACCTGCTGGCTATGTATAAGATGAACACTTTTCACTGGCACCTTACCGATGACCAGGGCTGGCGTATTGAAATAAAAAAATATCCGAAACTCACTTCAGTTGCTGCCTGGCGCCCTGATGAAGGACCAAGCTGGGTAAGCAGGTCAGAAAAAAATATAAGCGGCCCTCCGACATACGGAGGTTATTATACACAAACACAGATAAAGGAAATTATCCGATATGCTGAAGAAAGGAACATAACCATCGTACCGGAGATCGAGATGCCGGGCCACAGCGCTGCAGCCATTGCCGCATATCCGTTTTTAAGTTGTTCACAGCAGCCTCAGCCAGCAATGACGGGTGGAAACTATGCCAACATCACTTCTGTTTATTGCGTGGGCAATGACAGCGTTTTTACATTCCTGGAAAATGTACTTACAGAAGTAATGGAACTTTTCCCTTCAAAGTACATTCACATCGGCGGTGATGAAGTGGACAAAACATCCTGGGAAAACTGTGCTAAATGCCAGGCGCTGAAAAATAAGCTGGGATTAAAAAATGAAGACGAGCTCCAGAGTTATTTCATTAAGCGCATTGAAAAATTCATAGTGAGCAAACACCGAAAGATGATCGGGTGGGATGAGATCCTGGAAGGAGGTCTTGCGCCTGAAGCCACCGTAATGAGCTGGCGAGGTGAATCAGGAGGCATAGCTGCGGCGAAAATGAAACACGATGTAGTAATGTCACCGGGCAAACCTCTGTACTTTGACCATTACCAGGCCGATCCTTCCACAGAGCCTGTGGCTTTCGGTGGTTTTAATACATTGAAGATGGTGTATGATTATGATCCCGTTCCAAAAGAACTGGAGAATGGTTATGAACAATACATCCTGGGTGCCCAGGCAAATCTCTGGACAGAGAACATCTCCACTGCACTCCACGCGGAATACATGATGCTGCCCAGAATGCTGGCATTGGCTGAAGTGGATTGGACACCGAAAGAAGAAAAAGACTGGAATAATTTCAATGAACGATTGCAATATCATTTCAAACGGTTCGGCCAGTCAGGCGTCAATTACAGCCCGGGCAACTTAACTCCCGAAATAAAGCCTTTTATACAAAATGGAAAACTATATGCAACATTGTTTACTGAAATATACAATGGCAGGATCTATTACGGCACCGACGGGAGTGATCCGTCACCGTCAGGAAAACTTTATACAAATCCTATACAAATTGATTCTTCCGTCACGCTGAAAGCGATCACTGTTGTGAACGGAAGAGTGCTGAGCAAGACGGTGGCACAACAATCATTCGTGATGGATAAAGCAACCGGCAAAAATGTTGTCTATGCTAACCCCGTAAGCAGGAACTACAGCGCTGACGGGCCGAATGCTTTAACGGATGGCATAAGAGGAACAGATTCTGATATCAGCAAGTACTGGCACGGCTTTGAGGGCAAAGATCTTATAGCCACTATTGATTTAGGAAAAGAAGAAACTATTCATACGATCTCTATTGGATGCCTGCAGCATTACCGCGACTGGATCATGATGCCTCTATGGGTGAAGTTTGAGATCTCTGACGACGGAGAAAATTTTAAAGAAATAAAAACAGTGAACAATACGGTTCCTTCCAATGTGCAGTCTTCAATAAAAGATTTTACGGCTGATTTTCCGGAGCAGAAAGCAAGGTATATCCGTGTAACGGCAAAAGCATTAGTCGGTTTACCCAAAGGCCATCCGGGCGAAGGAAAGCCCGCATGGATCTTTGCGGACGAGATCATGGTGTATTGATCTTTTTTTTTGTGAAAACCATGTTTTTAAAAGACAGAAAATATAATCTAATAAAAGGGATCTATTCCTTCATTGATGAGAATACACTGGCAGGTGACAATCTCAAATACAAAAAGATCTACGACAGGATATCCTGGGCTTATAACCTTTCACAACGTTTTTTCTTCAGGATAAAATTTGGCGGAGAAAAAAAGTTCAGAGAACCTTTTTTAAGTGAACTGACCATCCGCGACAATGATAAAGTTTTAGAAGTCTCAACCGGCACCGGAAATAATTTCCGGTTTTTGAATAAAAAAGCTGTTTATACCGGAGTGGATATTTCCATGAAAATGCTATTGCAGGCAAAAAAACATTTGAAAAGATGGAAAGTTAAAGCCACTCTGGTTCATTGTGAAGGAGAAAATCTGCCATTTGAAGACAATTATTTTGATGTGGTCTTTCATTGCGGAGGAATAAATTATTTTAATGATAAGCAAAAAGCGATTCTTGAAATGATCAGGGTGGCAAAGCAGGAAACCAAACTATTGATCGTTGATGAAACCGATAAGCTGGTGAGAGAGAATTACCGGAAAAATCCATTTTTAAAAGGAGGATTTTCAGATGCAGACAAAGCATCTGTACCGGTCAATTTAATCCCTAAAGAAATGACAGGTATAAGATCAGAAATCATTTGTAAAGGGATGATGTATAAACTAACATTTATAAAACCAAAACAATATGAATAAATTAATCATCCTGCTATTGTTGCTGGCAACCGCTTTGTATTCTTTCGCTCAAAAACCAAGAGCAAGAGAAATAGGTATTCCCTTCGAAGGCACTCCGGGAAAATTTAATGCGATTACAGATGTGAAAGGGGTAGAGGTCGGATACAGCACTATCATTTCGGGAGAAGGAAAAAATATCAGGGGAAAAGGCCCGGTAAGAACGGGAGTTACCGCGATATTACCAAGAGGCAGAAACAATAATCCCGTTTTTGCCAACTGGTACACATTGAACGGCAATGGAGAAATGACCGGCACAACATGGATAACGGAATCCGGTTTCCTGGAAACACCAATCATGATCACTAACACTAACAGCGTAGGAGTGGTACGAGATGCGGTATTGAAATGGTTTGTAAATACCGGATGGTACAAAGAAAATTTCTGGTACACCTATCCGGTGGTTGCTGAGACCTATGATGGATTCCTGAATGACATCTATGGTTTTCATGTAAAAGAGAATAATGCTTTCGAAGCATTGAATAATGCAAAAAGCGGTCCGATAACAGAAGGAAACGTAGGCGGAGGAACGGGTATGGTTTGTCTCGGCTTCAAGGGCGGAACAGGAACTTCTTCACGAATGGTGAAGATCAAAGATTCAATGTACACTTTGGGTGTGCTGGTGCAATCAAATTTCGGCGCAAGGAAAAATCTTTCCATTGCAGGTGTGCCTGTCGGGAAAGAATTAATGGACACCATGCGAACTGAATTTAAAGGAGCTCCCTCTTATAGTCCGGGAGATGGCTCCATCATTGTTGTTGTGGCAACGGACGCACCCTTGTTACCGCACCAGTTAAAAAGAATTGCAGCAAGAGTTCCTATAGGTGTGGGCAAGGCAGGTGGCCGGGGAGAAAATGGTTCAGGAGATATCTTTATCGCCTTTTCCACTGCCAATCCAAACGCATTCAGCAGGGAAGCCAATTCAAAGGTGGAACAAATTTCGAATGACCAGATCAACCCTCTCTTCGAAGCAACCGTGCAGGCTGTGGAAGAAGCGATCATCAACGCAATGGTTGCCGCTGATACGATGGAAGGGATCAACGGTAATAAAGTTTATGCATTGCCCCGCGACTTAGTCATTAAAATTTTAAAGAAATACAACAGGATAAAACAATAAACATAGTGTTGTTGTTTAAGTTTACGGATAAGAATTAATTTGATGTTTTTTTGATGGATATACAATCAACCTATCAGCAGGCCATAAAATTTGCAGCAGCCAAACATACTGAAAAGAATCAACTGATACCTGGTTCCAATTTACCTTATGTGGTACACCTGAGTAATGTGGCTATGGAAATTTTTATCGCCTATCAGAATCTTCCGGACTTCAAACTGGATTTTGCCGTAACTCTTGCCCTGCTTCACGATACGCTGGAAGATACATCCACCACCTTTTCGGATCTGTCAAAAGAGTTTGGCATTGATGTAGCCAGGGGAGTTTCTGCTTTGACCAAGAATAAAGACCTTCCCAAACAGATAAGAATGGCAGACAGCCTGAACCGGATCATGGTCTTACCCAAAGAAGTTGGTGCGGTAAAGCTTGCCGACCGCATCACCAATCTTCAAAAACCTCCCGACACCTGGGATACTCCCAAAAAAGAAAAATACAGGATTGAAGCCATACAGATACTGCAGGCCCTGAAAGGATCTAATTCATATCTCGAAAAAAGACTGAGTGAGAAGATAACCGAGTATGAAAAGTACATTAAAGAAAAATAATTTTTATTCTGCGCCGATCCATCACACATGCCATTAAAAAAATCAACACAACCGTTAATCAGATACTGTGCATTTCTGAGAGGAGTAAACATAAGCGGAACTGTAATGAAAATGGAACAAGTATGTTCTTTATTTGAAAAAAACGGAATGCAAAATGTTTCTGCCTTTTTAGCCTCAGGAAATATCCTTTTCTCATCAGATAAAACAAAAAGTGTTTTAAAGGAGCTCCTGGAAAAAGTAATGTCAGAATATTTCAGTTATGAGGCTTTTCTTTTTGTGAAAGACAAAAGAGAGATCGAAAGTATTGTCAGCAACAATCCATTTGAAGCTCATCCTGAATTTCATATTTACAGCTTTGCGGGAACAGACGGCATTGAAAAAATACTGATACAGGAATTTAAAAAGTCCGTAAGATCAGAAGGTGAAGAAGCTAAGATCATATCCGGAAATTTTTACTGGAGAATTTCAAAAGGGAACACCCTTAATTCGGAATTCGGGAAAATATTGGGGAATAAGAAATTCAGGGGTTCTTTTACTTCCCGCAATATGAATACTTTTGTGAAAGTGCTGAAGAAGATGTAAGACAATACGGATACAATGAAACTCTTCATAAAAAATATGGTCTGCAACCGGTGCATCATGGTGGTGCAGAACGAACTTGATAAACTGGGAATAAAGGCAAAAAGCGTAACCCTGGGCGAAGCCATTTTGGAAAAAGAGTTAACAGCAGAAGAGAAAAAACAATTAGAAGGATCGTTGAACTCCCTGGGTTTTGAGATCATTGACGACAAGAAAAGCAGGATCATTGAAAAGATAAAAAAGACCATTATTGAATATGTGAGAGGAGGAAATGATGCTCCCAAAAACAAACTCTCTGATGTACTCAGCAAGGAACTCCATCATGATTATAACTATCTCTCCAACCTGTTCTCCGATGTGGAAGGCACTACCATCGAGAAATATTTCATTGCCCAGAAAATCGAGAGAGTGAAGGAACTGCTGGTCTATGATGAACTTTCTTTAAGTGAGATTGCCGATCAGCTTAATTATTCCAGCGTTGCCTATCTGAGCAACCAGTTCAAAAAAGTTACCGGGCTTACTCCCAGTCATTTCAAACAGATCGGCGAAGAGAAAAGAAAGCCACTGGACAAGGTGTAAATCTTACAAATCATTTCTAAAAAAGCGTAACAGCCCCGGTTGGACAAATTGCGAACTTCGTGGTATCAAATTCCGGGACCATGACAGAAAATAACAATGATACCATCTATCTCCCGCTTGAAGATGTGGACAGTGAACATTGTGCCATGATAGTGGACAAAGGCCTCTCGCAGGTGAAAGGTATTGAAAGCCATAAAGTGGAACTGAACAACAACAGGGCTGTCATTACGGTGGATGATAATGAAGTAGTGGCAGACGCAGTTAAAATAATAAAAGATCTTGGCTATGGTGTAACTACCGTCAAAAGAACTTTTCCTGTTCTGAATATGACCTGCGCATCCTGTGCAGTCAGTGCAGAAAGTATCGTTAAATCAGCAGAAGGCGTAGTGAATGCATCGGTGAACTATGCGAATGCCCTGCTCTCCGTGGAATATCTTCCTAACATGACCGGCCCTCAGGCTTTGCAAAAAGCAGTGCAGTCTATCGGATACGATCTGCTTATTGAGGATGAAAGCAAACAACAGGATTCACTGGAAGCACTGCACAAAGAGAAATTCAATGATTTGAAAACAAAGACCATCTGGTCCATTATTCTTTCCATTCCGGTGTTTGTGATCGGCATGTTCTTCATGAGCTCTTCTGAAGGGCAGCCGGGCATTCCCTATGCCAACATAATCATGTGGGCTTTTGCCACTCCGGTAGTGTTATGGTTCGGTAAAGATTTTTTTATCAATGCATGGAAACAGGCAAAACATCGCTCTGCCAATATGGATACACTGGTGGCGCTGAGCACCGGCATTGCTTACCTGTTTAGTGTATTCAACATGCTGTTTCCGCAGTTCTGGTTAAAAAGAGGGCTGGAAGTTCATGTATATTTTGAAGCAGCCTCCGTGGTGATCGCATTCATTCTCCTGGGTAAAATGCTGGAAGAAAAAGCCAGGGGAAATACTTCTGCTGCCATTAAAAAGCTGATGGGGCTGCAACCCAAAACCGTCACAGTAATCCTGCCGGGTGGAGCAGAAAAGCAAGTTGCCATCGAAGAGGTTGTGGAAGGCGATACCCTGCTGGCAAAGCCCGGAGAAAAAATTGCCGTGGACGGGCTGGTCGTTTCAGGCAGCTCTTACGTTGATGAAAGCATGCTTACCGGCGAGCCTGTTCCCGTTCTGAAAAATGAAAATGAAAAAGTTTTTGCCGGCACCATCAATCAGAAGGGAAGTTTTCAATTCAAAGCGTTGAAGGTCGGAAAGGATACTATGCTGGCTCATATCATCAAAATGGTGCAGGATGCACAGGGAAGTAAAGCTCCTGTTCAAAAGCTGGTAGATAAAGTGGCTTCGATTTTTGTGCCGGTAGTGATCAGCATCGCTGTTCTCACTTTTATTTTATGGATGATCTTAGGTGGCGACAACAACCTGGTTCATGGATTACTGGCCGCAGTTTCCGTACTGGTGATCGCCTGTCCCTGCGCTTTGGGATTGGCCACGCCAACTGCAATAATGGTAGGCGTAGGCAAAGGAGCTGAAAAAGGGATCCTGATAAAAGATGCGGAAAGCCTGGAACTGGCAAAAAAAGTAAATGCAGTGGTACTGGACAAAACAGGCACTATTACCGAAGGAAGGCCGCAGGTCACCGGCATACAATGGCAGAACGATAACGATAGCGCTCAACAAATTTTAATAAGTATTGAAAAACGGTCGGAGCATCCTCTGGCAGAAGCAGTGGTAAAATATTTTCAAACCACAGATCCGGTTCCTTTATCATCATTTGAAAGTATTACCGGCAAAGGAGTGAAAGCCGTCCATAACAATGAAACTTATTTTGCAGGAAATAAAAGCCTGCTTATGGAAAATAATATCATGCTTTGTGCCGAACTGGAACAAAAAGCTGAAGAATGGGGCAACCAATCCAAAACCGTGATCTGGTTTGCCGATAAAAAGAAATCACTCTCCGTATTGGCTATCTCGGATAAAGTGAAAGACAGTTCTGTTGAAGCCATCAGGCAGTTGAAGGAAGCGGGGATCGAAGTGTATATACTGACCGGAGATAATGAGGCAACTGCAAAAGCCATTTCACAGCAAACCGGTATAGAATATTACAAAGCAGAAATGCTGCCACAACATAAAGCTGATTTTATAAAAGAATTACATCAGCAGGGAAAGATCGTGGCAATGGTGGGTGATGGAATCAACGACAGTACCGCTTTGGCAACAGCAGATGTGAGCATCGCCATGGGTAAAGGAAGCGATATCGCCATGGATGTGGCAAAGATGACCATCATTTCCTCCGACCTTACCAAGATCCCGCAGGCAATCCGGCTTTCCAAACAAACAGTGGCCACCGTAAAACAAAATCTGTTCTGGGCATTTATTTACAACGTTATCGGAATTCCTATTGCGGCAGGCATCCTTTACCCGGTCAATGGATTTTTATTAAACCCCATGATCGCCGGTGCAGCTATGGCACTGAGCAGCGTAAGTGTGGTGAGTAACAGTTTGAGGCTGAAGTGGAAAAGATGAAACAGTAAATTTTACAAAATAAATAAAGAATAAATCAATAGTTCTGCATAATTCAATTTGTATTTTCGCACGGTAAATCAATAACAGGAATTAAAATGGACGACAATAAAATTTATAAATTCAGGACGAACATCAATTGCGGCGGCTGTGTAGCAACCGTTAAGCCGCACCTGGATAAAGCAAAAGGCATTGGCGAATGGAATGTGGACACCACAAACAAAGAAAAAATCCTGACTGTGAAATCCGGAGGAATCTCAGAGAAGCAGATCATGGACACCGTTCAGAAAGCAGGTTATAAAATCGAATCACTAAACAATTAAATCAACACTCAAATGAAGAAAACCCTATTTATCCTGGCTGTAATGCTGCTTGGATATGCGGCATTTGCCCAAAACACAGATGCTCTTGTTAAAAATTACATCTCTGTTAAGAATGCTTTAGTAAACAGTGATGCCAAAACTGCATCTGAAGCCATTAAAACTTTTTACCAGTCTGTAAGCAGTGAAAAAAACTTTGCACAGAAAGCGGATCTTTTGAAGGCCACAGAAACACTCAATAATGCAAGTGATCTCAAAGGCCAGAGAGGTGTATTCAATGAAGTTTCTACTGCTATGTGGGCTGTTGTAAAAAGTACTGAAAAGGTAAACCAGGCTCTGTATTACCAATACTGCCCTATGGCAAAAGGTTATTGGCTCAGTACCGAGAAGAAAATTGAAAATCCTTACTATGGTTCTTCTATGTTAAGCTGTGGTAAAGTGGTAGAGACCAAAGAATGATTCATAAAGAAAAATTTAAAAATCCGTCTCTCTATAACTGCAAATTATTAAAAAAGCGTTTCGGTGATGAAACGCTTTTTTCTTTTTATATATACTTCCGGTTCTTTAATTGATTGTCCACACTTCATTGCCGCGAAGCAGCTTGTCCAGGTCAGCTGGTTTCTTAGCTTTCGCATCGTCGATCTGCTGCGCCATCACTTCTTCATAACAGGGGCGGCTTGTTTCATAAAACACTCCGAACGGCCTCGGCAAATGCCCTGCGGTAAACGGGTCATCAAACATGCGGGTAAGTATCTGTGCCTTGTACATATCATGTTCATCATGCACCCACATATCATTGGCACTATATCCATCATTCAGGTTTGCAATAACAGGGGTAAAACCATCGAGCCTGATTCCTTTATCACGGCTGGCGCCAAAGATTAAAGGCTGCCCGTGTTCCAGGAAAAGAACTTCTTCTGACTTTGTTGCTTTTTCAGTGAATATTTCAAATGTGCCGTCATTAAAGATGTTACAGTTCTGGTATATCTCCAGGAAAGATGCTCCTTTATGTTTGTTAGCTCTCGCCAACATAGTCTGTAAATGTTTGGGGTCCCTGTCCATAGTTCTTGCAATAAAAGTGGCATCGGCGCCCCGTGCAAGAGCCAAAGGATTAAATGGATGGTCAATACTTCCAAAAGGAGTTGATTTGGTGATTTTATGCTCTTCCGAAGTAGGCGAATATTGCCCTTTCGTCAACCCATAGATTTGATTGTTGAACAATAAAATGTTCACATCAAAATTCCTGCGCAAAATATGGATAGTGTGATTTCCCCCGATACTTAGTCCATCTCCATCACCGGTTACAATCCATATACTCAGTTCGGGCCGGGATGCTTTCAGACCGCTGGCAATAGCTGTTGCCCTACCATGAATCGAATGCATGCCATAGGTATTCATATAGTAAGGGAACCTGCTGCTGCAGCCGATACCGGATATGAATACAATATTTTCTCTCGGAACCCCGATAGTGGGCATTACCTTTTGTACCTGTGCTAAAATGGAATAATCGCCGCAACCCGGGCACCAGCGCACTTCCTGGTCTGTTTGAAAATCTTTTGCGGTTAACGGAGCCAATGCTGTATCTGTCATAAAAAATCAGTTCTCTGCAAATTTAATTAATATCACTTAGCCTGCAATACCATCAGTTTATCTTTTTAGCAAAACTATTTTCATGGCAAAATCGTACATTCATTTATCTAAAAATATTCTTTTATATGAGAAAAATCGTATTCGCTTTTATTTTCTTTTTTATTGCATCCTTTCCCCGGGCACAGAACGGCAAGGCTATTGTAACGGTCACCGACATGCTGAAAATAAAAACAACCGGCAGTGTGAAATTGAGTAATGACGGCAGTAAAGCTGCTTTCACCGTCACAGAGATTGATCCCGAAACTGAAAAAAAGTGGGAATACAAATATGTAACCCAGATATGGATGGTGGAAACAGATGGCCATTCATCTCCCCGGCAATTAACTACAAAAGAAAACTCTTCTCAACCTGAATGGAGCCCCGATGGAAAACAACTGGCATTTGTCCGCACAACAGAAGGAAAACCCCAGATATTTTTATTGCCCCTCGATGGCGGTGAAGCTACGCAATTAACCTATTTCAAATACGGAGCCTCTAATCCCAAATGGAGCCCCGATGGAAAACAGATCCTCTTTTCTTCAAACATTAACCTGAAGGATATGCTTAAGGATTCCGTTTTGAATCCCGGTAAGGAAATTCCTGCATGGCCTTTTGAAAAACCAGGCTTCCCCCATAATGAAAACCTGAAATCCAACTCTTCCAAACCTGATCCGAATGGCAACATCAAAGAAATCCGTGCTTACCTCGACATGAACGAAGCAGATAAAAAAGCAAGAGTAATTGATAAGCTGAATTTCCAGGATGAGATGGACGTGAATCCTGAAATGACGTTTAACCAGTTTTTTATCATTAGCCTAAGTACGCCATCAGAACCGGTTTTACTGACAAAAATATTCTACCGATTTAACCAGGCGGAGTTTACACCTGATAGCAAACAAATCGTTTTATCGGGCAGCGTAGATTCAACCCGGCATCCGGACAGGGCTTTAGAAAGCGAGATCTTTATTGTCCGCAATGACGGAAAAGATTTTCACCGGCTGATTGGCGAATCAGAGAAAACGCTCAATTCTCCATCTGTTTCTCCTTCGGGAAAATGGCTGGCATTCCAATACGGAAAGATATCTTTTGTCAATATACCCCAACTGGCATTGATGCCGCTGAACGGATCTATAAAAGATATGATTATCATTCCATTTGACCGCAGCAAAGGAAATTTTGTATGGAGTAAAGATGAAAAATATATTTATTTCTCCGCCCAAAGCAATGGAGGAATCCCGGTATATCGTGCCAATATTGCTACAAAGCAGGTGGAACAACTGAGCGACTACAACAGTGGTGTTGCAGGTTTTGATCTCGCCGGCGATAAACTTGTATTTTCAAAAACTGAAGTTGCCGATCCTTCAGAAATATATCTGTCAAATGCTTCAATGAAAAATCCTGTCCGCATCAGCAGTTTTAATTCAGAATGGGTGGCACAGAAGAAAATATCTTTTCCTGAAAAAAGAACTTTTCTCAACAGCAAAGGGGCAACGATCGAGTATTGGGTAATGAAACCAACAAATTATGAAGCCGGGAAAAAATACCCTTTGCTATTGGAAATACATGGCGGGCCATCAGCAATGTGGGGACCAGGCGAAGCCAGCATGTGGCACGAATACCAGTTCTTTTGCAGCAAAGGATATGGAGTGGTCTATTGTAATCCCAGGGGAAGCGGCGGCTATGGAGAAGATTTTTTACGCTCCAACATCAATGACTGGGGCGCCGGACCTGCCAGTGATGTACTGACAGCTTTAGATCTCACTGTAAAATCCGGGAATTGGGCAGACACTTCAAAATTATTAGTGACCGGGGGTTCCTATGCCGGCTATCTGGTGGCATGGATCATAGGGCATGATCATCGCTTCAGAGCAGCCTGTTCGCAGCGGGGAGTTTATGATCTGTTTACTTTTTTTGGAGAAGGAAATGCATGGAGACTGGTACCAAATTATTTCGGTGGTTATCCATGGGAACAGGCAACCAAAGTGATCCTGGAAAGAGAATCACCTGTCAACTATGTCCAAAATATTACAACACCTTATATCATGTTTCATGGAGAGAATGATCGACGCACCGGGTTCGTACAGGATGAAATGATGTTTCGCAGTCTTAAAGTTTTGGGGCGGCCTGTTGAGTTTGTCCGTCATCCGGGAGCCACGCATGAAATTACGAGGAGCGGCAATAACCGCCAGCGTATTGATCAGATGCTGCGAACCTACGAGTTTTTTGAGAGATGGATCAGGTAATTATGTCAAATAAAACTGATGTTATTTTATTCGGTTAAACTTTTTATTAAGTTTCTTTGTTTCATCTATTAATTAAATCTACATAGAAATTGGAAACAGCTTCATTTGATTTTGGAATGATCGGCCTTGGTGTAATGGGCCGTAATCTGTTATTGAATATGGCCGATCATGGTTACAATACGATCGGCTTTGATAAAGACCCCGCTAAAGTCAGCAGTCTTGAATCCTTTGCCTCTCCCGGCACAACCGTAAAAGGAGTAAACACTTTACCGGAAATGGTAAAGCAGTTAAAACGACCCCGCAAGCTGATGATGCTTGTGCCGGCAGGCCCCATTGTAGATCAGGTGATCAATGAGGTTTTGCCTTTGCTGGAAGAAGGTGACATAATCATTGATGGAGGTAATTCTCATTACACCGATACGCTAAACAGGATAAAATTCCTGCAAGATAAAAAAGTACATTTTGTAGGGATGGGCGTCAGCGGTGGCGAGCACGGCGCAAGAACGGGCCCCAGCATTATGCCGGGAGGTGATGTTGAAGCCTGGCATGAACTGAAACCAATTCTTGAAGCAGTATCTGCAAAAGTTAATCCTCCGAAAAACGAACCTTGTGTTGCGTACATGGGAAAAGGAGCAGCCGGACACTATGTAAAAATGGTGCATAACGGAATTGAATACGCCATCATGCAGCTCATCAGCGAAGTGTATGACGTTATGAAAAGAAGTTTGGAATTAACCAATGATGAACTGCATGAGATCTTTAAGAAATGGACCGAAGGAGAAATGAGTTCTTTTCTCCTGGAGATAACCTCTGAAATATTTCTGAAAAAAGATGAGTTCACCAACAACCGCCTGGTGGATATGATACTGGATAAGGCAGGCTCAAAAGGAACGGGAAAATGGACTTCGCAGGACGCAATGGATCTTCCCATACCAGTACCAACTATTGATACAGCTGTTTCCCTGAGAGACCTTTCTGTTTACAAAGAGGACCGTGCAGCTGCAGAGGCTTTGTATAAGCCGAAAATAAAATTGGCCACAAAGAATAAAGATAGGATCGCCGGTCAACTACACGACAGCCTCTTTGCCGCTACAATCATTTGTTATGCGCAGGGATTATCCATGCTTCACAAAGCATCTGCAGAATTAAATATGGAAATACCTTTGAAAGATGTGGTGCGTATCTGGAGAGGCGGATGCATTATCCGTTCATCGCTACTGGAACTGTTTACTTTTGCTTTTAAAAAGGATCCCCGGCTTTCCAGTATTTTACTTCATAAAAAAACAGCGTCCCTCTTAAAGAAAAAAGTCATTGCATTGAGGAGAGTTGTTTCGCTATGTGCTTCCGCAAAAGTTCCTGCAGCAGGCCTGGCAAGTGCCTTATCTTATTTCGATGCTTTTTGCAGCGGCAAGCTGCCTACAAATCTCATACAGGCGCAAAGAGATTATTTCGGCGCACATACTTACCAGCGTATTGATAAAGAAGGAATATTTCACACCGAATGGTAGTTTCTGTACTATCCGGCAATAAAATTATTTTTCAATAAACGAACCAATATGGAAGGAAAAAAAAATCAGGCGCCAACAATCCTGTTTATTTTCGGAGGAAGCGGAGACCTTACCAACCGCAAACTTATCCCGGCACTCTACAATCTGTATCTCGATAATTATCTACCCGAAAAGTTTGTTATCATTGGTGCAGGGCGCACTCCATTTGCAACAGATGGCGAATACAGGGGAAAGCTATTTGAAGGAGTGAAAGAATTTTCCAGCAGGAAAGATGACCTGGATGGAAAATGGCAGGCTTTTTCTTCCAATATTTTTTATCATCTCACTGACCTAACTGATGACAGCAGTTATCAAAAGATCAAGGATGATATCACGGAAAAGACAAAAGGATGGAATGAACAGCCGGTGATAATATTTTACCTCGCCGTAGCGCCCCGGTTAGCACAGGAGCTTGCCAGGAAATTATACGAACAAAAACTCTGTGAGAACCCGGAGCACACCCGGCTGGTCTTTGAAAAGCCTTTTGGACATGACCTGCAGAGTGCCCGGGAACTGGACCGGATACTCAGCAGTATGTTTGATGAAGAACAGATCTTCCGGATAGATCACTACCTCGGTAAAGAAACCGTGCAAAATATTCTTGCATTCCGTTTTGCCAATGCATTGTTCGAGCCAATCTGGAACAATAATTACATAGACCACGTTCAGATTACTGCAGCGGAAACTGTTGGAGTTGAGAACAGGGGAGGCTACTATGAACAGGCGGGCGCTTTAAGGGATATGGTGCAAAATCATATACTGCAATTGCTCTGCATGATAGCGATGGAACCTCCCGTATCTTTTGATGCCAATGAGATACGAAATAAAAAAGTGGATGTGCTGCGTGCTATCCGTAAACTGGAAGCCGACCAGGTACATGCCAATACAGTACGGGGCCAATATGCTGCAGGAACAATGAATGGCAAAAATGTTCAGGGCTACCGGCAGGAAAAAGATGTAGATCCGCAATCACCGGTAGAAACTTTCGTAGCAGCCAAATTCTTTATCGACAACTGGCGCTGGAGAAATGTACCCTTCTACATACGCACAGGAAAAATGCTCCAGGAAAAAACCACCCTGATCACCATTCAATTCAAGGAAGCTCCGAGTTATTCATTTCCTGCAGAAGCGGCAGATACATGGCGGCCAAACCGATTGGTGATCAGTATTCAGCCTGAGATGGACATACGCATACGCTTCCAGGCAAAACGGCCGGGACAGGAAATGATATTAAACCCTGTGGACATGGTGTTTAGTTATGCCGAAGCTTATGAAGAAAGAGAGCCTGAAGCTTATGAAACACTTCTGGAAGATGTTATTTCCGGAAATCAAACTTTATTTATGCGGGCCGACCAGGTGGAAGCTGCCTGGAAGATCATCGAACCTATTTTAGAAGCATGGCAAAAACGCCCACCGGTAGATTTCCCGAATTACTCGCCGGGAAGCTGGGGACCGGAAGATGCAGAAGAATTGATAGCAAGAGAAGGACACCATTGGGTAAACTTACCGCCAACAGTTAAAAAATGAATTTTGGGGAATGATCTTTAAAATCACAAACGATCCTGATGACCTGAGCAGGCAATATGCCGGCTGGATGGTTGAATATATTGATAAAGTATTAAAGACCAATAACCGTTTTACTATTGCTTTATCAGGTGGCTCTACTCCAAAAAAATTGTACCGGTTATTATCATCTCCGGAGTTCATCAATAAAATTGACTGGGACCGCATACATTTCTTTTTAGGAGACGAACGGTACGTCCCTTATGCAAATGAAAGGAACAACGGAAGAATGATAACCGAGGCATTATTGAATCTTGTTCCCGCAATAAAAGACCAGGTTCACCTGATACGTACCGACCTGGAGCCTGAAGTATCCGCAACGGAATATGAAAAAATTCTGCGTAGCTATTTTGCTGACAATAATAATACATTTGACCTTGTATTATTGGGGTTGGGTGATAATGCCCACACGCTTTCATTGTTTCCAGGATATCCTGTAATTTTTGAAAAGACAAAATGGGTAAAGTCGTTTTACCTGAAAGAAGAAAAAATATACCGGATCACCTTAACAACTTCTGTTGTCAATGCTTCCCAATGTATTTCCTTCCTGGTAAGCGGGCATGCAAAAGCGGCTGCTTTATACAATGTTTTTACGAAAGAGCATAATCCCGACTTGTACCCGGCACAGATTATCCAGCCATTCAATGATGTCCTTTATTGGTGGACAGACAGAGAAGCTGCATCGGATCTTCAGTAGGATCTACTTTTTAAGTGATCGTAACCAGTCTTTTATTCCTGCTATAATTTTAGAAGCAACTGCCCTGTGAAATGCCGGGCTCAGTATTTTCTTCTCGTCCTGCACATTACTCAAAAAAGCTACTTCCACCAGGCAATTGGGATATTCAGTAGGTCCGCTCAATGAGAAATTGAAACTTCCGACATTTCCATATTCTTTTAACCCGAGTTCTTTCATTCGTTTCAAAATAAATTCTGTTAATGGGCGAAATCCGATATAGCGGTAGTAAGTGCTGACGCCTCTAACCGTATCTTTTCCGGACGAGTTAAGATGAATGCTGATCAGAAAATCCGGATCCCATCCTCTCAGCATCTGGGTTCTTTCGATCATGCTGAGTGAAGTATCTTTTTCTCTTGTCATCATTACCTGTGCTTTCTCTCTTTTCAGTGCTTTCTCCAATTCCCTGGCGATCTTTAATGTATAATTCTTCTCCAGCACTTTGCTTGTCACCCCTGAAGCGCCGCTGTTTTCACCGCCATGCCCCGCATCTACAGCAATTCTCAATTTATTTAAAGTAAGAAGTGCCGGCTGGCGTTTTACACGGATCACCAATTTATCATTTTCATAAAAAATGAAATAACCCCAATGCTGATTATGTTTTAATTCAATATAAATACGAAACACATCATCTTCAATCTGCTCATACCAGGTATTTTTTATTTCTTTTACTGTAGAAAGCTGGGTGATCCAATTAGTATTGCTGGCAGCGCCAAAAATATCTACAACAATTCTTGCCGGGTTAATTCGCTGAATACTCCGGTAGGGCAATTTCCCGTCCACGGAAACAGTTACATAATCATATTTATCATCACCATAAACTTTCCAGCTACCGGTAAGATAAAAGGGGCGAATAATAACAGAGCTGTCTCTTTTGAAATTTACTTTAGGCAAATAAGCAAAATGATTCTTTGACAATTCAATTTTATAATCATCATTTACACTATCCACTACTTTCACTACGATGTTGGAATCGAGATAGGTCATCTTAGCGCCGCCTAAGCGATCCTCACCAAGCCCGTAATTAAGAAAGGGTAAAGGCCCTGTAGTTTTTCCGGCAATAATTTCCGGATTTACCTGTCCCGAAACTGTTAACGATTGCAAAAGAGAAAAAAGTAGAAATATTCGTATCATTTCAGAAAGATAACACAAAAACACTTCACAGCGATTTCAGTAATATTACTGAGCTTCATCACAGTTTTACTGAATTTTTGCACCCTTCATTTATCTCAGGTACTTTCTGACGGGAGATAACGTTATTACACAGTACGTTGTAGCTTGTTGTCTTGTGTGAATGACTGATTTCACATCCCATTGAAAAACCGATCCCATGAATTGGAAAGATATTATAGTTTTTATTTCCACTTTCACTCTTTTCATACCGGTTATCCTTGTAATCGTATTAAAGTTATACCGTTCAAAATGTTTTGTAGCGCTGGCAGTATATTATTTTATGGATTTGAGTTTCAACCTGATGAATGAAAATTACATTCCTGTCAGTGACAACTTCAGGAGAGTTTTCGGTATCACTACAAACTTGCTGGAATTCCCCCTGATGATTCTTTTTGTATCGTATTTCAGTTTTTCGCCTGTTCTTACAAAACGACTTCGCTATTCTATTCTGGGTATTATATTATTTGAACTGATCATTGTATTGATCTTAGGGTTTAACAGGAAGTCCATGACAATAATCATGGCTCCCGAACTCGGCCTGTTGCTCTTTTTATGCGTTTGGTTTACCCTGCGCCATATCAGGATTGCCGTTATTCAGAACAAAGGCCTGGCAAAAGCATCCATGATAACCTCCTTGCTTTTTGCCTATGGCAGTTATACTATCATATACATTTTCTTCTACATTTTAGACTCACAGGAAATTAAGGATATATTCAAACTTTACTATTTCACCTCCACATTTTCAACCCTGGTTCTTTCTACAGGAATTTTCTTTGAAAGTAAAAGAATCAAAAAACTTGAAGAGCTAAAACTGACACGAAGGGAACTGAATAACTTGTACAGCAAATCACAACCTGCAACATCAATGTCATTCAATACCCGCACACCAGGAAAGAGTCTGTAAGATCAACTACAGGTTTTTTGTTGTAATACCAGGATTAAAAACAATATTTCCCTTCTTTAATCATCTTGTCTGCAATTCTCCTCCTCGCATCTTTTGAATTGAAAGGTTCTGCTTTGGTAAACCGCTTCAGTCCCATCAGGATCATCCTTTGTTCATCCCCTTCTGCAAAAGCATTGATCGCATCTTTTCCGGACTTGTTCACTTTATCAGCCGCATCATATAAAAAGGTTCTCATGATATCAAGATAATCACTGCAGGCAGATTCACCTCTCAGATCCACCATCTTCATAACCCGTAGTAGCACGCTTTCCGCATTGAATGTTTGAATGGCCATATCTGCAATGTTCATCAGCACTTCCTGTTCGCTGTCAATCTTCATCATCAGTTTTTGAACAGCGGCGCCTGAGGCCATCAATATTGCTTTTTTAAGACTGGCAACCAGCTTTTTCTCTTTGGCAAAAGGTATTTCATTATCACTGCCGAAATCAGGAATGCTCATCAATTCTTTCTGAACAGCCATGGCAGGTCCCATCAGGTCCAGTCTTCCTTTCATCGCCCTCTTTAAAGTCATATCCAGAGTAAGTAACCGGTTGATCTCATTCGTTCCTTCATATATACGGTTAACACGGGAATCACGGTAAGCCCTGGAGATATTATACTCAGCACTGAATCCGTTACCGCCATGTATCTGCACTCCTTCATCCACCACAAAATCCAATGCCTCACTTCCAAACACTTTCAGCATGGCACACTCAATAGCATATTCTTCTGCCGCTCCAAGCAACGATTCGTTGTAGGGTTTTCCTTCTGCAGACAGTTCCTGTTCTTTTTGATCTATCCATTTTGCAGTGCGGTATAAAGCAGACTCGCCTACAAAAATTTCAATAGCCATTTGTGCCAGCTTGTGTTTGATGGCGCCAAAATTTGAAATAGGCTGCTTGAACTGTTCCCGTACCGTTGCATATTGTACTGATTCAGTAATAGCTCTCCTTGATCCGCCAACAGCAGCAGCACAAAGTTTCAACCGGCCAATATTTAAAATATTAAATGCAATCTTGTGCCCTTTGCCGATTTCACCTAAAACATTTTCAACCGGCACCTTACAATCCTGAAAATATAATTGAACGGTAGAAGACCCTTTAATACCCATTTTATGTTCCTCCGGCCCCTGGGTAAATCCTTCCATTCCTCTTTCTATAATAAAAGCAGTGAACCCGGATTTGTCTGCAGGCAGGTTATCTCCAACCACTTTTGCAAAAACAGTGTACACATGTGAAAATCCGCCGTTAGTGATCCAGCATTTCTGTCCGTTTAATATATAATTTTTTCCATCAGCACTCAGTTTTGCAGTTGTCCTTGCTCCCAATGCATCACTTCCGCTGTTAGGTTCTGTAAGTCCGTAGGATCCTGCCCATTCACCACTGATAAGCCTGGGAAGATATTTTTGCTTCTGCTGCGGTGTCCCAAAATATAAAATCGGCAGTGTTCCAATACCTGTATGTGCGGCAATAGCAACGGAAAAAGAATACCCGGCACCGAGATATTCATTTACAATGGTGGAAGTGACGAAATCTTTTCCCATTCCACCAAACTCTTCCGGAAAAGAAACAGCCAACAGGCCCTGCTCCCCTGTCTTTTGCACCAATGATTTCATCAGGCCCGGCTCCAGGTTATCAATCCTGTCGAGAATAGGATAAATTTCTTTGTCCAGGAACTGATCGCACATATCACGAATCATCAGTTGTTCCTCATTAAATTCTTCGGGAATAAAAGTATCTGCCGGAGATGATTCTCTGATCAGCCACTCACCGCCTTTCATCCCAATTGTTGTTGCAACGGATTTTTTTTCAGTTGAGGTTTGCATAAAATGATTTTATTGATTTGAAAATATTATGTCAGGTTATTGTAAACAATCTGTAATACTTCTTTGCACATTTCTATTTTAGAAGCCGGAACTGTTTTCAAAGCTTCGGTCAATGTCTGGTCGGCCAGCCTCATGGTTTGTTCTTCTAACTTTTGTCCCTGTTTCGTCAGGTAGATCAGGTTGATGCGCCGGTCATTTTCCGAAGGAACCCTTTTTACCAGGTTTTGCTTTTCCAGGTTATCCACCAGCCGGGTGATACTCGGCTTATCCCTGAAGGTGGCATTGCATAACTCCTGCTGGCTCAGCCCGTGTTTTTTCCAGAGATGATAAAGCACACTCCATTGTTCGATCGTAATATTCAGCTCTGCCTGGTTTAGTTTTTTCTGGAGCCTGCGGGCAATAGCAGTAGATGCCTTACCGGTGATAAAGCTGTACAATTCCCCTTTTTTAAATTGGTTGTTATGCATATAGTTGTTTATACAACTAATCAAATTTAGTGCTATTTTTGAATACGGCAGCAATTTAACTTCAGAAAATTTCAGAGGTTGTCATGGATAAACTGTTCATCCGCTACAAAGACTCCCGCATTCATTACCGGCTTTTCGGTGCAGGCAGCAAAATTGTACTTTGCTTTCACGGTTACGGGCAGGATGCGGATTCTTTTTCCTTCCTGGAAAAATATGCCGGTACCGGTTACCGGTTTTATGCCATTGATCTGCCTTTTCATGGAAAAAGCGAATGGAATCAAGATTTGAATTTTAATACTGCAGACCTGCTGGCCATTCTGGAGGAAATTCCCGGTTTTAAAAGCCAGCAGATAATTCTGATCGGCTACAGTCTTGGTGGCCGGGTAGCGCTTAGTTTATACGAAAATATTCCTGAACGTACAGAAAGAATGACATTACTTGCGCCTGATGGCCTTAAAGTCAATCTTTGGTATTGGCTGACCACTCAAACTACTCCGGGAAATAAACTATTCCGCTTCACAATGAAATATCCGGGATGGTTCTTTACCTTTCTGAAAACGATCAACAAACTTGGAATGGTTAACAGCAGTGTTTTCAAATTTGTCAATTATTATATCGGTCGTGCAGAGGCACGCAGTCAATTATACAACCGGTGGACTGCTTTCAGAAAATTAAAACCTTCGTTGAAAAATATAAAGTCGGAGATCCGCCAATACAAAACTCCCGTCCAACTCATTTACGGAAAATACGACCGCATCATTTTACCAGTAATAGGGAGGAAATTTCAAAAAGGTATCGAAAACTATTGCACACTCAGAGTAATTAATTCAGGGCACCAGGTACTCCGGGAAAATTATATCAAAGAAATCCTGCCCTTCCTGCTAACTACGCCGGGCAATAATTAGATTTGTTTCCCGGTATCATGATCCTTCTTTTTATTGTTATACTACTTTTTGCAGGATATGCAACTTTGATGCTCTGCTATTGGCGGATTTGGTCATCCATTCCTGAATTTAAGTCTTCAAACTTTGAAAAGAAAATAGCATTCTCTGTGATCGTTCCTGCAAGAAATGAAGAAGCGTCCATCGCCTCGTTGATTCAAAGCTTAAAAGAACAGGCCTATCCGCATGAACTGTTTGAAATTATAGTTATTGATGATCACTCAACCGACGATACAGCAGGCGTAGTAAAGAGATTTGATGGAGTCAGATTGATTCAACTGGAAGAAGACAACATCAACTCCTATAAAAAGAAAGCGATTGAAACAGGCATTGCCTCATCAAAAAATGAATGGATCGTTTGTACAGATGCTGATTGCCTGCCACCCAAAAATTGGTTAGAAATCATTGCCGCTTTTAAAAAAGAGAAAAATCCGGTCTTTATAGCCGCACCCGTAGTTTTTAAAAATAATAATTCTCTGCTGGAAATTTTTCAGGCTCTTGACTTCCTTGTACTGCAGGGAATAACTGCTGTATCGGTGTACAGGAATCTTATGTCCCTGTGCAACGGAGCCAATCTCGCTTATGAGCGGAAAGTTTTTAATGCAGTGAACGGCTTTTCAGGGATTGACAATATTGCATCGGGAGACGATATGCTGCTGATGCATAAGATCCGGAAAGAATATCCGGATTCGGTTTATTATATTAAATCAAAATCAGCAATCGTTACCACAGAACCGCAGAAAACATGGAAAAGTTTTTTTCATCAAAGGATCCGCTGGGCAAGCAAAGCAGGGCATTATAATGATAAAAGGATTCTGCCGGTATTATTATTGGTTTATATATTCAATCTTTCTTTTTTGGTCCTGCTCATAGCAGGGTTTTGGAATTATCATTACTGGATCTATGCCGCCTGCTTCTGGGTATTAAAAACAATAATAGAGTTCCCCTTTGTCCATTCTGTTTCATCCTTTTTTGGCAAGCGGTCGTTAATGAAATACTTTTTCTTTTTGCAGCCGCTTCATATTTTCTACACCATTCTTGCAGGTTTATTCGGGCAGTTCGGTAAATACGAATGGAAAGGAAGAAAAGTAAAATAGCGGAGAATTCTCAGATACAGATATATTTGTAACCATTGTTAATTTCATTTCTTCATCAATGGAGCAGGCAAGGTCATTTCAGGCAGCGGCATGGCACAGGTTGAAAAAAAACAAGGGAGCTGTCTTCGGTCTCGTCCTGATCATTTTATCCGTCATTACTGCCATCATTGCTTACTTTATCGCTCCGGACCATTCTCCTTTTGCCAACAGGATCATTCTTGAGATAGGTGGACGGAAGCCCGGATTTGAACAGCAGTTCATCAAAGTGAAAAAAGAAAAGGAAGTCACAAACCCCGGGTTTTTCGGCCAACTGTTATCAGGAAAAGAAGATGCTTATTACTACATACCGGTCACAGGATACGAAAAAAAAGGTGACAGCATCATCGTTCAAAAGTATATTGATGAAAAACTGAGTGAACGGCAGGCTTACGATCTTTCCCAACTTGCCCCGGATCCTGTCACTACCAAAAAGTTTTTGCTGGGCACCGACAAATACGGCCGTGACATTTTAAGCCGTATTATCATCGGCACCCGGGTAAGTTTGAGTGTTGGTCTTATCACCGTGATCATTTCACTCAGCATTGGCCTGATACTCGGATCGCTGGCAGGATACTATGGCGGAAAGACCGATAACATCATCATGTGGTTCATCAATGTGATCTGGAGTATCCCCACACTTCTCCTGGTATTTGCCATCACACTGGTACTTGGAAAAGGCTTCTGGCAAATATTCATTGCCGTCGGCCTTACCATGTGGGTGAACATTGCAAGGCTTGTAAGAGGACAGGTATTGGGAATCCGCGAACTGGAATATATTGAAGCAGCAAGAGCATTGGGTTATTCCGATATCAGAACCATTGCCCGCCATATATGGCCCAACATCATGGGGCCGGTGATGGTGATCGCTGCTTCCAATTTTGCTTCTGCCATCATTATCGAAGCGGGTTTGAGTTTTTTAGGAATAGGTGTTCAGCCGCCGCAAACCAGCTGGGGTTTAATGATCAAAGAGAATTATAATTTTATCATCACGCAAAACCCGATGCTGGCATTGGCTCCCGGATTTGCCATCATGCTGCTGGTACTGGCATTTAACTTATTGGGAAACGGACTCAGCGATGCACTGAATGTGAAGAGTAAAAATTTTTCCTGACCGTTACTTTACTGTTTTTTTTCCAACGCTTCACCTGAACTTATTTTATCATCAAGAACAATCAGTACTGACAAACACAGAAAGAAAATACTCCCGATCTTATCGGTTTCAATAAGATCACTCAGAAAATTCAAAACGACCAGCATGGTAATAATTGCACCGGCAGTAGCGGCCACGGTTTTATAGAATCTGCCGCCGGCTTTGCTGAATATCTTTTGTGCATAATAAAACATAGCTCCCGTCAATAAAAGAAAAAAGATCAGCCCGGGAATTCCCTGTTCAATGGCGACAAGCAAAAAATAATTATGAACCGTGGAGTGTTCCTGATTATCACTCACCCAGGTCTTAAATGCAGGGATTGCATAGGGCTTGTAGTTGTTGTAAAAAGTATTGGGGCCAAATCCGGTAAGCGGGTTGCTTCCGGTCATTCTTATTCCGGCGATCCAGCGATAAAAACGTTCTTCCGTTGAAACATCTTTTAACCGGTAGGTAGCGATCAGGTGCTGTTGAAAATCTTTATGAAAGACCGTGGTCTTAAAATCAGGTGCATACCGGAGATAGCGGTCATTGTGTTTTAACCAGAAAATACTTCCTGCAGCGAAGATGAGAAAAGCAATGAAAGACAAAAACAATAATTTCCGGTTGATCAGCCAATAAGAAACAAGCCCTGCAAGCAAAGCCAGCCATGCGCCTCTTGAATAAGAAAAGAACAAAGCAATCAGTAAAACAAGTACAGATAAGAAAATAAAAAAATTCAGTTTTTTGGAATCACTCAATTTAAAAAATGCAAAAAATAATGGAATGACGCAAACCAGCATCGCAGAATAATTCACATGGTTTCTGAAAAATGGATGAACGGAATCATTCACATCAGCAAAACGGAAGTGAAAGCCTGCATGGCGGATCAAAATAATCACTGCTGCAGCAAGCATAGAAACGGCCAGGATCACGAAAGATGTTTTGATCGCTCTTTTATCTTTGAAAAGAATCAAAGGCGCCAGCACAAAAGCTCCGAGATACCAGCATTTTGCCAACAGGAATTTTACCGAAAGAAGATGATCGGTAGAAAAAAGAACGGTAACTGTGGTCCATACTATAGATAAAAACAAAAAGAACAATAAAGTATGAGTCTTATAATTCCCTGTCAACACTTTCGGATTATAAATAAAATATAACAGGAATACTCCCGCAGTGATCAGCATCATGAATTCATCAGGAATATCGGTACCCAATTCAGGAGTGACCTGGTACTCTGCGGAAAAAGGAATTGCAGCCAGCAAAAAAAAGAAAAGCAGGTTGACATGCTGCCATCCGAAAAAGCTGACGATGATCCCAAACGGGACAAGGATCCAGAAATATTCCCCGGTAAAGACAGAAACAAATAAAAAGACAAGGAACAATCCTGCGAGAAGCAGAAAGGCAGGCCGGTCTTTATTGACAGAAGAGAACACTTTATTTAATTTTTCTTCTTTCCAGTATCAAAGCGATGCCAAGGCCAAACAGGAAACTGAGGACCAATGTAGCAACCAACACTTCCAGTCGTTTCGGCCTGTCAGGCTGTAATGAAGTTCTTGCATTTTCCACTACCAGTAGTGCCGGAGGCTTGCTGTCAACCATCAATTGATATTCGCCAACCAGTTGGCGGTATTTCTGTAACTGATCTTTCAATATCAGCATTTCAGAAACATCGGTGTTATTAGCTGAAGAAGACTGCAATGCCACAATCGAGTCGCTTATCTTTTTCATTCCTGCTCTCAGATCATTTAATGAAGCGATGTTACTCTCGCTTTGCAGGTCCCGGTGAATGGATTGTAGTTTCTCCATAAGTGCATTGGCTAACCGTGGGGTAAGATCTTTATCCGCATCCCATACTTTCACTTTCAGCTCTCCATAACCGCTTTTCTGAATCTCGGTATTCCGCTTTAATAATTTCGCTGCTTTAAGCCTTGCCTTTTCCTTATTGCCACTTATTTTATAATGACCGGCCAGGTCAAACTGATCGGCAGCAGAAAGATAAATCGTATCCAATTGGCCGGTACCTACGATCACATCCAGGTCATCCGGAGATCCGAGGTTGGAGTACAATGCTTCAATATTCTGGCTGAAGATCCTCGACTTATCAGCAGCAACACTGCTTGCCGGCACAGCCGTGGCAACCGAGAGATATTGTGGCGGTTTAATGAAAACAACTGCCCCGGCTATCAGTAAAGAAAGCGCCACTACTGTAAAGATCTGTTTCCACCATTTTGCTGTCAGGTAAAAAATATCAGGCATAAAAAAATTATTTTAATTCAGTCTTTCTGAATGATCCGACCCATTGCATCCACTCTTTCCTACCGGTTGCAAACAAAGCTGCTACTGTGATCAGTGCCACTCCTGTGAGCTGCAACACCGGGCCAACAGAAAATTCTCTACTCCAATAAAGAAATCCGGATAATATGGCCGCGGTAAAAATATAAATAATGACGGAGCGATAATGAATATAAACAGCGGATTTTTTCCATACATAAAACATAACCGATATACCACAAAAACCCTGGCTGACCAAAGCGGCATAACAGCAACCCACTGCACCCAATGACGGGATAAGAAGAAAATTAAGGGCAATATTGATTAAAACGGCATTCAGGGTGATATAACAAAATGAGACAATATTGCCCGTTGCCGTCAGCACAGTGCCATATACCTGGACCAATGAATAACCGATCAATGCCGGCAGGCACCACCTCATTACCTGTATAGCAACAATGGAATCATAATGGTAGAGTGTTTTTTGAATCCATGGAGCAAGGAAGAATGCCGTTACGCCGACTGCTATTGAAAACAAGATCAGGAAATGCCGGGCGCCAAGCACCACGTTGCTGAAATCATCTTTTTTACTCCATTGCCTTGCCACATAGGGCAGCAAAAACATTGCAACCAATACTCCGATCATATTTGCTGCATCCAGAAGCCTGTAAGCTGAAGCATAAATCCCGGCTTCCAGGTCGCCATTCTCATGAATGCGTTCCAGTAAAAAACCATCCAGCCGGTAATGAATGCTCATCAGTAATATAATGATCCCGAAAGGTAGCGCCTGATAAAATATTTCTTTTTGAATGAATATCCTTTTCTGAAAAATAAACCGAACTCCTTTATTTACCAGGACAAACCAGGACACAAGCAAGGCAAACAAAGTGCAAACGACCTGTACCTGCAAAAAGTAGCCAATGGTCATATTTCCAAAAACAGAAGGAAAATAAAGCAGGGTGCCACACAGTATGATCATCAGTGTTTTGTCCAGCACGGAGAGCCATGCATCAGTTTGGAACCATTGATGAGCTGTTATCATTCCGCGAAAAAAGAGAAAAAAAGATTGTAACACCTGAATGAATAGTACACCGAAAAGAATATCCCATCTCCGGATACCGGTAAGCCAACCGGCAGAAAAAACCACAACAATATAGGATAAGGCGAAAATGAACTTTATATAGAGATAATTTCCCGCCCGGTCAATAAAATCTTTCTCTTTTGCTGCCAACTGACGGTTGTAAAAATTTGTATAGCCCCAGTCCAGTAAAAAACTTAAAACAACAGAAAAATTAAAAAGAGAAAAATAAGCGCCATACTCAGCCGTACCGACAGCATTCTGAATGACCCGGTCAATACCAAAAATCCAAACAGGTTTGATGACGACATTAAGAATGAGCAATAAACCCAATGAAGAAAAAAAGCGGGAAGATCCTTTCATTTCCGGTTCTTTAAATCACTTTTACATTCCGGTTAAAACTTTCTTCCAGTGAAATAAGTGTTTCTGTTCTTTCGATCCCTTTTATTTTCTGAAGCTGATCGTGAAGTACCGATCGCAATTGCATGATATCGCGGCACACCACTTCGGCAAACATGCTGTAATTACCGGTAGTATAACTAAGCCTGACAATTTCAGGAACTTTCTGCAATTCTTTAGCCACGGAATCATACATGGAACTTTTTTCCAGGTAGATGCCAATGAACGCAATGACGTCGTAGCCGAGCTTTTTCAGATCTGCGTCGAGTTTAGTGCCCTTGACCACACCGGCTTCCTGCAGTTTTTTGATCCGTACATGAATGGTACCTCCGGAAACAAACAGTTTTTTTCCCAGGTCAGCATAAGAGACCTGGGCATCATCCATCATGTGTTGAATGATCTGCAGATCCAATTTGTCAAGATTTAATTTCAAAGCCATTTGAAAATATTATTTTTGATAAATTTTATTAAAAGTCCAAATATTTGAAATTTATCTATAATTACAAAATTTTTATTGAATTATTTGGAATAAAGAGCGCCAATCCTTTAAATTTGTTCTACAATACTGATAAAACATCAGGGAAGTTCTTTAAGATAATTCAAAATTGTGGGGTGATGAAACCTTTCGGCAGACATGCCCTCTTGTCTCGGGGGTGGGGATCACAGGACAAACAAAAAGTAGAGCCGGCTTTTCGACTTTGTCGGGAGGCCGACCGGGGTTGACCACCGGACTTTGCTTTTCAGCTAACTGCCCCGTGGAGGTTCGAATCCTCCCCCTACAGCGAACACAGTTTTCTCATAGTGATGTGGTGCCTTCGTGAACAGCGAAGGCTTTTTTGTTTTCAATACATGCCTTTCAACAAACATTATCATCATCGTTCTGACCTTTTACTAATATTTTCTTTAAAAAATCCACACCTTCTGTGCGGTCAGACCTGTTGGTCAGATTTTTTTTCTGAATTCCTGACAAAAACCCGATAAGGTATCTTTGCCTTCATGGGTCAAAAAAAACAACAAAGATTTGCTGAACTGAAGACCTTCCCAAATGTGCTGCAATTTCCGGGAAACATGAAGGGAAAGTGGAATGAATTTTTTAAAAATGAAAATCCTGTTATTCTGGAATTAGCCTGCGGCAAAGGCGAATATGCCCTGGGGCTTGGAGAACTGTTTCCCCAGAAAAATTTTATAGGCGTTGACATCAAAGGAAACCGTATCTGGGTAGGTGCAAAAAAAGCATTACAGCAGCAGCTTGCCAATGTAGCTTTCCTGAGAACTGAAATTGACAAGATTGCTGATTATTTTTCTGAAAGTGAAATCTCAGAGATCTGGATTACTTTTCCCGATCCTCAACTCCGAATTTCCAAAGCAAAAAAAAGGCTGACGCATCCAAAGTTTTTAAGGTTGTACCAGCAGATCCTTGTTCCCAATGGACTTGTACATTTAAAAACGGACAGCCCCGACCTGTATCATTTCACAAAACTTATTACCGGGAATTACCATTGCCTGCCTGTAAGTGACTACGATGACCTTTATAGTTTAAGAAATATCCCTGCAGAACTTCAGATCAAAACACATTACGAGTCATTGGATATTGCACAAAGCAAACGGGTGCATTATCTCTGCTTTTCTTTGCCGGACCGGCTGCCGGGAAAAGAAAAAGATGAAGAGCTGAAGAATTTACTCTCACAGAAACAAGTAACTGAAATCTAAACTTTACGTTATGAAAAACGGAGAACTGATCGCTAGCGTTCATTATTACATGAATGACGAGGGGCTGATGGTCTTCACCCGGCAATACCATCTGGAAAAAGGGTACTGTTGCGGAATGGGTTGCCTGCATTGCCCTTATGAATATGAAGCTGTGCCCGAACCCGTAAAGACCAAATTAACAGAGCAAAGAAATAAGAATAAATAATTTTGTGATGCCTCCGCTTAAAAAAACAAATACAAAACTGAAGGCAGTAGTGCCCTCAGGAAAAAGAGATGAAACTTTTTTTGAACTGGTATATGATGTAACCCGCCAGATCCCAAGAGGCAGGGTCACATCCTATGGCGCTATAGCAGCTTGCCTGGGAACAAAACTTTCTGCAAGAATGGTGGGATGGGCATTAAATGGCAGCAGCAGCGTTAGACCAAGAGTCCCGGCACACCGGGTCGTAAACAGAATTGGATTGCTGACCGGCAAACATCATTTCACTCCTCCGGGACAAATGAAAAAACTCTTGAACAAAGAAGGAATTAAAGTCAGGAATGACCAGGTAGTGGATTTTGAAAAACTGTTTTGGGACCCTGTAAAAGAATTGGAGATCTGAGCTGAATAATATTTTTGATCACTTATAATACGGGCTGATCATCCAATATACAACCACTCCGGTCACCGTTACATATAACCAGACCGGCCAGGTGATCCGGACCAGTTTTTTGTGTATGTCATATTCTCCAACAAGCGCCCTGTATGCAGTAAACAAGATCAGCGGAAGTATGATCCCTGCGAGCAGAATATGTGTTCCCAGAATAAAATAATAAACAATACGTGGGGATCCTGTGCCTCCGTATTTTGTTTCCGGTGCCAACAGATGATGACAGATATAGCTGATCAGGAATAATGGAAATGATCATGACCCATTTATGTATATTGTATTTTTTCAGTATTACGGCAAGAAGTCCTGACAATAACAACAAAGCTACAACTGAATTGATAGCGGCATTAACCCGGGCAAACACATGAATATCAAAACCAGGTTGCCAATTCAACCTGATGCGGCTCAATAAAACGATAACGGCAAAGACAATAACTGAAAAAGTGAAGATCAGGAATCTTGCTTTCCGGTCATTTTTTTCCACGTGGCTTGTATCATCTGCTTTGTTTTTCTCTGAACAAAAACAGAAATATTCCCGCACCAACAATCACCAGGAGCAATGACACAACGATCAGTTGCCATTGGCCGGCAAGAAAGTTTTTAGCTTTTGGATTTTTTTCCATGGTCAGCCATACTATATCTTTCGAAAGATCTGCCAGCTCCGTAGAATCCAGCCCGCTGTAATAACCCCGGATCACCCTGCTGCTGTCAATGAGTACAAACTTATCGGAGTGGGCATAGTTGGTATCCACACCTTCACCGTCTATCATGCCCAGCTTCATTTCTTTGAGCGCAAGATCATATACCTCTTTTTTATTACCGGTAAGCAACCACCATTTTTCAGGATTGATCTGAAAACGATCTGCCCAATATTTTAACCGGGGTACCGAATCCCTTTCCGGGTCAATGCTGAATGAAAGAAACTGGATGTATGGGTTTGTCGTATCACCTGTTCTTTGTGCATTGGTTATGGATTCCTGCAGCCGCTTCATATTTTTTGCCATAGGCACACAGATTGTGGGGCAGTGCGTAAAGAAAAAATCGGCGACTACAATCTTTCCTCGCAGGCTATCCCATGTCACAGGCTTACCTAACTGATTTACCATTGAGAAATCAGCAACCTTGTGCCAAACCGTATCCGTATATTGTTTTCCGTTTTTTGTTGTTGCAATCACAGAATCCACATAATAATGGGGGGGCATCACTGTGGCATTATCGCTGTACCGCTTCACGATAAAATAACCGATAAGCGGAAGCAATAACGCCAGCATCACTGCATATAAGGCTTTTATATTCACTGTTAGTATTCATTTAAAAAATTACCGTCCCGCATTGAGCGGGACGATAGTTTTGGTTGCCAATAATTTTGATTCATTTCAATCAGCCATCAGTTTTTATTTCAGCGGCACCGTTTTTCCTTTGGGCGCTTTCGTCTGCGGCAAATTCATTGTCTTTGTATTAAAAGTCCTGTCATACCTGTTCCTCATATACTTGTATGAACTTCCATCGATAGTAAACGAAATAATAACCCAGACAAGTAACATCAAAGGTATCAAAATAGTCAGGATCATCTGGTTCAGTTCATCACCAAGGTGCATGAATATTGATACAATGAAATATGCTTTGGCCAGGGAAAGAATAATGATCACCCCTTTCATCGCCAGCCTTTTCGTATTATCAGGAAGGTCTAATTTATGTAACAGAAGACTCAAACCCAATTCGACAATTGTAATGATCAATAAAATCCAGAATGTCTTCCAGATACGTTTTACCATATTAACTGAAGGCGCATGATGAAGGGTTACTTCTACCGGTAAATTTTGTTGTTCTGCACTCATGTTGATTAAAAGCTTTTATCAGATTAAATAGAAACAAAGGAATACAAATACCCAAACAAGGTCCACAAAATGCCAGTACAATCCGACTTTTTCAATCATCAGGTAATGTCCCCGGCGCTCAAACACACCTTTATTTGTCATCACCAGCACAATACTATTGATCACAACGCCGGAAAAAACGTGAAATCCATGGAACCCGGTAATGCCATAAAAGAAACCGCCAAATGCAATAGGGCCTGCTTCATGTACGTGCAATTCGGAAACGTTTATCATTTTTGCAAGCTGATCATGTGGCAATGCAGTAAGCTGTGCTAAGGACATAGTATGATCATGCTCATATACCAGCTTTGCCAGCACATCAGGAGAAGTATTCTTCAACGCATCTGTAACAGCGCTGCCTTCAACAAGCTTTCCCCAGGGGTTATGTGATATGGTTTGAGACAACATTTGAATATGCCCGTTCACCAAAGCCGGATGTTCACCGGTGAGTAAATGGGTCCATTCCCAGGCCTGGCAAAACAAGAAAGCTAACCCGCCAATAATAGTCCATGTCAGCCATTTTGCAACGCCTTTTTTATTACCCCGATGACCTTCATATACTGCCAGCACCATCGTTACCGAACTCATAATCAGAATAAAGGTCATCAAACTCACGAAAGCAAGGGGCAAATTAGCTTCTCCTGCACCGGGGAATGTATAAAATATATCGCCGGGATTGGGCCAGTAATTCTGGCTGAAGCGAATAGCTCCGTACGAAACAAGTAGTGCGCCGAATGTAAAAGTGTCACTCATTAAAAAATACCACATCATCAATTTCCCGTATTCCACATTGAAGGGGCTTTTCCCGCCACTCCACCACTTTGTTTGATGCACTGTTGCAGTTGTAGCCATGTTGGTTATAAAATTTTATTTATCAGTTATTGTTTTTTTTAATTTCTATCCTACCCAAAGAAAAAATAACATTAAATAGATCCAGAGGGCATCTACAAAATGCCAGTACGTTGTTATCAGCTCAACCGGCACCGCCGTGTACTGTTTTGTCTTTCCAAAAAATGCTTTCATCAACATAACCAGTAAAGCAATAACACCACCCAAAACATGAAGAGCATGTAAGCCAAAGATTATATATAAAAATTGACCCGCACCTGACCCCCTCAAAGTCACTTTTTGCTGCTCCCACAGTTGAAAAAATCCCATCCACTGAAAAACTATAAACAAAATACCGAGAATCAGCGTGATTGCGAGCAGCAACCGGTATGGGCTCATCGCTCTTTGCTTAAATGATCTCAATGCCATCTGTATGGTCAGGCTGCTGGCTACAATAGCAACTGTGGATCCCCAAAATATTTTCGGCACCACTACTTCCTGCCATCCTGCCTGGTTGCTCTTCACGACATACGCACTTGTCATACCCGCAAACATCATTATCATGCTCGCTATGGCTACCCACAATGTAAACTTGTGGGGATGAATTTTCTTTCTTTGTTGTGTGCTCACAATGTCCATCTCACTTTTTAATTTAATTAATACTACGCTTTACTCAGTAAAAAGGCCAGTAATACCACCGCCAGGTATATATAACTTCCAAACATCACTTTTCTTGCGGATGAAACATCCATCTTCCTGTAAAGTGTAAAAGATCTCATGATCATAAATACATTGGCAAGTATGACCAGTAACAGGCAGATCACTCCGCTTACTCCTACATAACGGCACATTCCGGTATAATATGGGAGCAAACTGACTGGAAATAACAATAGTGAATAGATCACTGTTTGAATTGCCGTAAACTTTGTCGGCCCCTCCTGGCTTGGCAGCAATTTGAAACCTGCAGTTGTGTAATCCTTATGTGCAATCCAGGCTATAGCCCAAAAATGCGGGAACTGCCATAAAAACTGCATTGCAAACAACAACCAGCCGCCAACAGTTAACTGATCATTCCCGGCGGCCCAGCCTATCAGGCAGGGTAGTGCGCCCGGGAATGCTCCTGCAATTACTGCCATTGAATTTACCTTTTTCAATGGCGTATAGATAAAACCATACAGGAACAAACTGAAGGCAGCCAATCCTGCAGACAACAAGTTAAAAAAATAACCGAGCAAAAATAATCCTAACGCACCGGTAACGATTGCAAAGCCCCAGCCTTCTTCCTGATTCATCCTTCCTGCAGCCACAGGCCTGTTGCGGGTTCTTTTCATTACCGCATCGGTATCTTTTTCTTTTGTCTGGTTAATAGCATTAGCACTGCCAGTAACCAACATCCCACCTGCAAAGAGCAAACCGATCATCTTCCAGTCAAACTCCACCACTTTCGGCGCCAACAGGTAACTGACTACGCTGCTGAACACCACCAATATACTCAGCGAAGGTTTGATTAAAAGAAGATAGTCTTTTATTTTCTTCATTCCCTCACTTTATAAAATCAAGAACTACTTTAATGTTTTACACGGGCCGGTTTATCATTGTATCAATGCTCTATCTTTTCATTAGCTCCGACCGGTTCAGTCTGCGGAATAAAATCTCTTCCGTCTTTACTGTAATCATAAGCCCAGCGATGTACCTCGGGAATTTCCCCGGGCCAGTTTCCATGTCCGGGACGGATAGGCGTTGTCCATTCCAGTGTATTTGCTTTCCATGGATTTTGTGTTGTCACTTTTCTTCCTTTAAAGATCGAGTATATGAAGTTGAACACAAACATCAGCTGCATGGCAAATACAATTATTGCAACGATAGAAATCATCCTGTCTAATTCACCAAACTGATTAAAAGAAACCCACGGGCTTTTATCCAAATATCTCCTGGGCATACCGGCCAAGCCTTCATAGTGCATCGGCCAGAAAATGAGGTATGCCCCGACCAGTGTCACCCAGAAATGTATATATCCCAATGTGGGGTTGAGGTAACGCCCAAACATCTTGGGGAACCAGTGATAAATTCCTGAAAACATTCCGAAGAATGCTGCCACTCCCATCACCAGGTGAAAGTGCGCTATTACAAACATGGTGTCGTGCAACTGAATGTCGAGGGTGGAATTTCCAACATATATTCCGGTCAATCCTCCTGAAATAAACAGACTCACAAAACCAATTGCAAACAACATTGCTGGTGTAAACCTGATATTTCCCCGCCATAAAGTTGTAAGCCAGTTGAACGTTTTGATAGCAGAAGGCACCGCTATTAATAAAGTCAGCAATACAAAGAAGGAACCAAGTAAAGGATTCATCCCGGTGACAAACATGTGATGCGCCCATACCAAAAATGACAGGGTGGTAATTGCAAACAATGATCCGATCATGGCCATATATCCGAAAATGGGCTTTCGTGAATTAACACTGATCACTTCGGAAACAATGCCCATCGTTGGAAGAATTACAATATACACTTCAGGATGGCCCAGGAACCAGAATAAGTGCTGGAATAAAATTGCACTACCTCCTTCATTCGGCATTATCTGGCCGTTCACAACAATATCGCTCAGATAAAAACTGGTACCTAGGTTACGGTCAAAAAATAAAAGAATCAACCCGGACAAAAGAACCGGGAATGACAATACGCCAATCATTGCTGTAAAGAATACAGCCCAAACTGTTAATGGCAACCTGGTCATGCTCATACCTTTGGTACGCATATTCAGAACCGTGGAAATATAATTAAGCCCTCCCATCAGGGTTGACACAACAAACAATGCAATACTGACGATCCAGAGATCCATTCCCAATTCCGAACCGATAGATGCATCATGTAATGCGCTTAATGGCGGATATACTGTCCAGCCTCCTGCTGCAGGACCTGTTTGAATAAACAAAGAAGACATCATGACCACACTGGCTAAAAAGAAAAACCAGTAAGAAAGCATATTCAAGAACGGTGATGCCATATCCCTGGCTCCTATCTGCAATGGAATCAGGAGATTTGCAAATGTACCGCTGAGACCTGCCGTTAATACGAAAAATACCAGGATAGTACCATGCATAGTGATCAGCGCATAATAAAATTCCGGCTTGATTGTTCCACCCGGTGCCCATGTTTTACCAAACACAGTTTCCAGTATCGGGAATGATTCCCCCGGAAATCCTAACTGAAGACGAAATAATACAGAAAACAAACCTCCGATGATGGCCCAGATCATACCGGTGATCAGGAATTGTTTGCCGATTGTCTTATGATCCTGGCTAAAAATATATTTAGTTATAAAACTCTGATGATGCACATGATGCCCATCATGTTGAACCTCATGAGCCATTATCGCTTCAGGATTTGCATGCATTGCGTCCATAATATTTTATTTTGAGGCAGCCTGACTGCCTGTTGGTTATTGTCTTGTTTTTGCTTTATTATTCCCGGTGGATATTGCTGCATTGCCTGCTGCCGTTGAATCCGGTTTGTATGCAGGATTGGACGGATCTTTATCAGGAAATGCAACATAATATTGTGGTTTCTGTGAAAACATCCATGTATCAAACTCTTCCTGCGTTTCTACTATTACCACACCTCTCATACTCCAATGGCCCTTGCCACACATTTGATCACAGGAAATTTCATATACAAAATCGGGGTTACCGGTAATCTCTTTCATTTGTTTAGTAGTGTACTTTGGAGTGAACCACATTGTGGTCGGCGTGCCCGGTACAGCATCCATTTTCATACGGAAGTGAACAAGGCCTACATCATGGATCACATCTTTGGAGCCTATAATAAATTTTACCGGCTTATTTACCACTACATGCACTTCACCCGTAGCATGGATGTCATCATGGTTTGCAGGGTCATCCCATACCTGGCCAAGCGGATTATTTGCTGCGGGATTAATATCCTTATAATATTTCTTTCCGAGAACTTTATCCGGGCCGGGGTAACGGAAATCCCACTGAAACTGGCTCCCTGTCACTTCTACCACCATTGCATTTTTGGGAGCTTCTCCCGTGATCTTAAACCAGTAGTATAATCCGAACCCTATCATTATTGTCAGTGTAATTGAAGGAACAACGGTCCAGATAACTTCCAGCTTGGTACTATGAGGAAAGAAATAAGCTTTTCTTTTATCCGATTCCTGGTATTTGAATGCAAACCAGAACAAGGCAATATGTGTGATAATAAATACAAAACCGGTGATCGCTGTGGTGATCCACATCATTTTATCAATACTTTCACCCTGGTAAGAAGCTGATACATATAAAAGCCTCCCTTTAAATACCTCATTGCAATAATACACGCCGAACAAGCCAATGATGAGGAATGCCAGCAACAAAAATGCATTGATCCGGTTGCTTTGCCTGCGGGACTTTTCTTCGCCTTTCAGCACCGAAACATATTCACTGGTCTTGGCAATCTGAAACGTAATCAGAAAACCAAGAAATAATATCGCCACAATGAAAAAAGTCTGCATAATTGAATCCAATTAATTATTATGAATAATTTTCTTAAATCCCTTTAAGTGTGATGAATAATACTTTCCTTGATAAGCGGATGGTTCCTGATAATTAAGGGTGATCTGCTCAATGCCCTGCCCGTCACGTACATGATCAATCCGGCAAACCCAAGGGCCACACCGAAATCATAAAGGATCATCGGCACCTTGTCCGGATTAGGTCCCGGGAATACCATTTGAAAAAAGTCGAGCCAATGACCAAAGACCATGGATATAGAAACAAAAGTTATCGTTGCATAATTCCTCTTAGATCCCCGGCTCATCAAAATCAGTATCGGGCCAACAAAGTTGATGATAAACATCAGCCAGAATATTCCGCTGTAAATTCCGTAACCACGGGGCCTGAAATAAGTGGTTTCTTCGGGAATGTTGGCATACCAGATCAGCATGAACTGGTCAAACCATAAATACGCCCAGAAAATAGAAAAAGCAAAAATGAATTTTCCAAGATCATGCAAATGCTCCTGGTTGGTCAGTTCGAGATAATCATTATTCTTGAGAAACACTACAAATAACGTTATCAAAGCTATTCCCGCCACATAGGTGCTGCCGAATGTGTACCAGCTGTACATTGTGCTGAACCAATGTGCATCAATACTCATAAGCCAGAGCCACGGCGTGGAAGACAATACTGTTAATGCAAACACTACAATATATATTGCAGACCATACTGTAGTCTTCCACATATATTTTTTCCCGGCCTCTACACTTTCCAGGGGCTTTTCATCCAGGCTGTGCGACAACTTTCTCATCTTCCACCCGATCAGCGCCCAGGAACCAATTGTAAAGATTGTCCATCCGACGAAAAATCCTTTATTCAAAAAACCGGACTTGAACTGAATGATCTCATCTTCATTGACCACCCGTGCATCTGCCCAGCGGTATATCTCGTGATTGTTGCCGAAAACAATGGCAAAGAGTATAGCTGCACAAATCACTCCTATTACGGGTACGCAGGCCGATATTGCTTCGGTAACCCTTCGAAATGACATTTGCCAGCCTCCCCACGATAATATGGTGGAGCAAATGAAGAACATGGCCGTGTTTACCAATAGTAAAAAGTAAACGCTGTTTTGCAAAAGTGATCCCCAGAACCGGGCCTGTTCTTTCGGATCGCTTTTGGATCCGTGCGCAATGTACAAAGCAATTATAGCCAGTATCCCGACTGCCATCAGCAGCATCGAAATACTTCTGTATCGTTTTGTGACTATAAATTGTTCCTTAATGACCATCCGTTTGTGTTTAAATGTTCAAACTATTTTTGTTTTGTCGTATCAGCAGCTGCCGGCGTAGCAGCCTTTGTTTGCTTTGATTTTATATAAGCCAGCACCATCCAGATTTCTTTGGTGCTGAGTTGCGATGCATAACTTCCCATTGCATTCTTTCCATATTTTACCGAATAAAACATTTGTCCTTCCGGCATGCTTTCGTACTTGGCATCTCCAACCAGAGTAGCAGGCTTTGCGGGATAAGGCCCGTCACCTCCCTTATATAAAGGTCCGTTTCCATCCAGCTTAGCACCATGACATATTCCGCAATTCACCAGGAACAGGCGTTCCGCTTCGGTCATATCAATGGAACTTATGTTCAAAGGATTTTTTACCTGGCGGGATGCAAAATAATTCGTTGTATCCCCTACCTTATCCTCGCTGAGCGGAAAGGGCATTTCATCACCTCTTGCCATCGTACCTTCTACCGGCCTTGAGTTATAAAAAACACCTTCTTTTCTCAATGCTTCTGTTGAAGCATAGCTTTCATAAGCCCGGCTGAATCTCATATCGGGCATATAATCCCTGCCGGGTGTCCGGCGTACCCTGTTACAGCTTGCTGTCATCAGAACAGTTACTATGCCCGTTGTTATGATCAGAAATTTCTTCATTATCTTTTTATTAAAACATCTTAATGAACTTTTTCATCTTTTTGTTCAAAAACTTTCCGGTCCTTATCATATCGCCCCCACCACCATTCGGTTTCTTTATGCTGCACCTGCACATCTTTGGCGCCAAGACTTTGTAAAAAAGAAATTGATTCCGCTTCGCTGGTTTTATCAGTGCACTCCAATGCCATTACAAAAAGATCGTCTGTGGACCGCGGGTTAAAATGATCTTTCTTTACAAAAGGAGCTAACTGGCACAGCCAGCAAAATGTCCACACCATACCAACTGCAGAAAATAAAACAGTTAATTCAAATGTGATCGGTATCCATGCCGGCAGAGAGAAAAAAGGTTTCCCTCCGAAATTGATCGGCCAGTCGTAAGTCAGTGCCCAGGTGATAAAGCCCAATGCAGTGGCAGTACCAGTAATCCCGTAAATGAATCCTGCTACGTGCAGGCTGGTATCACGAAGCCCCATAGCCTTATCCAATCCATGAATGGGAAAAGGTGTGAAGATGTCATGGATCTTATATCCTTTCCTGCGCACCTGTTTTACCGCAGGAAATAATACCGCTTCATCATCAAAACAGCCCGTAATAAATTTTTTTACCGCCATAATAATTCTGGTTCTGGTTTTAATTTTTTGTTCTATGCTCCATGATCATGACCATGAATATTTGCAAAATCTTCCATACTCTCATGCTCCAATTCGGCCATATTATTCTTATAACTTTCACCGCTCTTTTTCAAAATATGTTTGATCTCTGCAAATGCAACTACCGGGAAGAATTTTACAAACAGGAAATAACAAGTAAAAAACAGCCCGAAAGTGCCGAGATAAAAACCAACTTCCCAGATAGTGGGTGAATAATAGGGCCCCCATGCAGAGGGCAGGTAATCCCTGTGCACCGAAGTCACGATGATCACAAAACGCTCAAACCACATCCCGATATTCACGATGACGGACATGAAGAATGTAACCAACAGATTTCTTCTCATTTTCCTGATCCAGAATATCTGAGGGAAGAGAACGTTACAGCTCATCATGCAATAATAAGCCCAGCCATAAGGACTGTTCAGGTTTGCACGGGTATCCCAGAAAGCAAAATTCTCATATGGGTTTGCACTGTACCAGGCTACAAATAACTCGGTCAGGTAAGCAATCCCCACAATAGAACCGGTCAATAGGATGATCTTATTCATCACATCTATATGCTCAATGGTAATGTATTCTTCAAGATTCAATACTTTTCTTGTTACCAGCAACAAAGTCTGCACCATCGCAAATCCTGAAAACACGGCACCTGCAACAAAATAAGGGGGGAATATAGTTGTATGCCATCCGGGAACAACAGAAGTAGCGAAGTCAAAGGATACAATCGTATGAACAGACAATACCAGCGGAGTACTCAGGCCGGCCAATACCAATGCCAGCGCTTCCAGTCTTTGCCAGTGCTTGGTACTGCCGGTCCAGCCCACTGCTGTTATACCATAAAACAATTTTCTCCATTTCTTTTTTGCCCTGTCACGAAGTGTGGCTACATCGGGGATCAGGCCACTGTACCAGAACAATACGGATACGGTGAAATAAGTGGAGATTGCAAATACGTCCCACAACAGTGCTGAATTAAAATTAGGCCACAAAGGTCCTCTTGTATTTGGATAAGGAAGTACAAAGAATGCATCCCATACACGGCCCATGTGCCAGATCGGGAACTGACCCGCACACATCACTGCAAAAATCGTCATCGCTTCCGCAGCACGGTTCACACCTGTTCTCCATCCTTGCCTGAACAACAGCAGGATCGCAGAAATCAGCGTTCCGGCATGGCCTATACCGATCCACCAAACAAAGTTGGTGATATCCCACCCCCAGCCATTTGTCCGGTTAAGATTCCACTGGCCTACACCATAAGTGACTTCACGGTATACGGAAAATATTCCAAAACATAAGAGCAATACCGAAATGATAAAGCCGATCCACCATAATTTAGTAGGCCTGGCTTCAACAGGACGGCAGACATCTTCTGTCACCTGGTGATAGTCTTTATCTCCTACAACCAGCGGTGGTCTAACCTGTGATTCATATCTGAGTAATGACATGTTTTTTGCTTTTTAGCTCTCTTGCAATGATGCCGACTTTTATTTATCGTTCTTGTTCTTCAAGTTTCTAACTGTTATGTGCCGAAGGAACAGCTGTTGCTCCTGCTTCCTTCTTGCTTTCATGATGCCCCGCTTCAATTATTTCGTCAGTGTTGCGAACTTTTGCCAGGTAGTTTACATTGGGCAATGTATGCAATTGCTCAATGACATAATACATTCTCTGCGGATTGCCCTCACGCACTTTGCTGATCTGGCTTTCTTTATCATGAACATTTCCGAATGTAATTGCTTCAGTAGGGCAGGCCATCATGCATGCGGTTTTCGCATCACCGTCTCTTAGCGGGCGGTTGTCTGCTTTGGCATCCAGTTTGGCTGCTTGCAATCTCTGAACGCAGAAAGAGCATTTTTCCATTACACCGCGACTGCGAACCGTAACATCGGGATTCAATACCATTCTGGTCAGATCATCATTCATCTGGCTCACTACCGGGTCTAATTCTCCTACACCTGTAAAGTTTTGATTATTGGGGAAGCTGTCTGCTCCATTGTAATCAGCCCAGTTGAAACGCCTTACTTTATAAGGACAGTTGTTGGCACAATACCTCGTTCCGACACAGCGGTTGTACGCCATCATGTTCAAACCTTCTGCACTGTGGCTGGTAGCACTTACCGGGCAAACATTTTCACAGGGCGCATTATCACAATGCTGGCAAAGCATCGGCTGGAACACCACCGACTTCAGTTCGTCTGGATTATTAGGAGTGGAAACAAAATAGCGGTCAATACGCATCCAGTGCATCTCGTGTGCCCGCATCACTTCATGTTTGCCTACTACCGGTATATTATTTTCTGCATTACAGGCAACCACACAGGCACCACATCCGATACAAACGTTCATATCAATGCTCATACCCCACTTAAGCCCCGGTTGTGCATGTTCCGGGTATAAAGTTGCATTTGAACGGTAATTGCCGTTAGCCTGATCATAAAACTCCTTAGCCAGCTCTTCCCTGTATTCAGGGATCACTTCAGGGTCTTTTTTAAATGTAGCTAACGATGTTTCCCGCACCACTTCAAACCGGTTCTCATAAGTGTTATGCAGTTGTGTACGTGCCAGCTTGTAAGTCTTGTGCAGATCGGTTACTGATACATCCGCTACAGAATAAGAAATATTGTTTCCGTCAAGTGAGGAAAAGGGATATGCGTTTTTACCAATACCGGCAGCAGCTTTACCTAATTTATCTGTTCTTCCATAGCCGACTGCAACAGCAATAGTATTTGAATTCATTCCGGGGATAACCAGTACAGGTAATTCTATTTCTTTTTTACCTGCAGTTAATTTTATAACCGGCTTTTCAGGGAAATATTCATAATTAACGTCCAGCTTGATGCCCAGGTCTTTTGCCATGGACATGGATATCATTGCATAATTATCCCAGGTAGCTTTAGAAACAGCATCAGGTAATTCCTGCAGCCAGGGGTTTCCGGCCTGCGAACCTGTACCTAAAGAAACTTTTTGATAAAGCATCAGCTCATTTTTTCCGCCTTTTTTAACAGAAGAAACGGCAGTAACTGCATTAGCAATGGAAGAACTATTGAATGATCCTGCACTGGAAGCTGCCGGTGCTGATTCTATAATCCCATCCTGCAAGGCTTTTTCATACGCTTCCGTAGTTCCAAATTTTTTTGTCCAATAGTCTTTAAAATAATCTTCGTAAGTAGAGGCATTCCCGGACCATAGCATCAAAGATGTCTGATACGGCCTGGTTTTGAATAAAGGATAGATTGTAGGCTGTATAAAACTGGTGCACCCTGTTTTCGGCACTGCATCACCCCAGCTTTCCAGGTAATGATGGGTAGGAACAACATAATTGCATAGCTGGGTGGTTTCATCCATCTTTTCTCCGAAAGAAACACTCAGTTTCACTTTCTTCAGAGCCGATTTAAACCGGTCGGCATCATAATAATCATAAGCGGGATTAGCACCGTAAATAAATACTGCACCTACCTGCCCACCGTCCATTTTATCAACGAGGTCCCGCATATCTTTATCAATTCCTTTACGGTAATTGAGAGAACCGGACCAGTCAATGGTATTGCCATAAGCACCAATCAGGTTATTGATCGCATTCACGATCATCTGTACATTCACATCATTGCTTCCGCAAATCACCAGAGCTTTACCACTGGCAGCTTTCAGGTCGTTTGCCACTTTAGCAATTCCGTTCTTTAGTTTTTCATCTGCAAGAGCAGGAGCAGAGGCATTGCCGCCCAATGCGGCATATAATGCAAGCGCCACGGCGCCTGTTTCCGAAGGACGATGGGTAAAGCGCTCATCCGCACTACTTCCTGTTGTACTCAGGTAACTTTCGAACTGGTAATGCTTACTCATCACCGGGTTCTTTTCATCTATCCTGCGGCCTTTTGCATATTGATGTGCAAACTCAACCGGGCTCAGCCACGTTGCAAGAAAATCAGCGCCAAGGCTGACGATCAGGTTTGCTTTATCAAAATTGTATTGAGGAATTTCTTTTTTACCGAAGGTGGCCTGGTTTGCTTCCAGCATTCCGCTGTACGATACACCGTCGTATTGCACATGAATGCCGTTAAATTTTTTCAGGAATGCATCAATGATCTCCTGTGAAGATGGGGAGACCAGTGTACTGGTAAGCAATGCCACCGGAGCAGTGCCCAGCCCGGCCAATGCATCTCCAATCATTTTGTCCAATTGCTCAAAGGTTGGAATCTCTTCAAATTTGCCGCCGGCAGTTTTACGGCTCGGATACCTGTTGCGATACATATCATACAGGTCAAGGACAGAAGCCTGGGAGCGGGCAGAAGTGCCTCCTTTTGTGAAAGAACATAATTCGTTCCCTTCTATTTTGATCGGCCTCCCGTCACGGACCTTGGCTACCACCGGCACCACATCACCATCCTGCACATACGTAGTAGCATAATACTTAGCTACTCCAGGAATGATGTTGTCGGGTTTATTTGCATAAGGGATTGCTTTAATCACGGGTATTTTACAGCTGGCCGCAATGGTTGCCGCCGCTGTACTGAAACCCAAATATTTTAAAAAGTCTCTGCGGGGAGCTTTAGCATCCATCAATCCTTTGTCTTCAAGGTCTCCAAAAGGCAATTCTTCCTGAAATTCATTTTGCCTTTGCTTTTGAAGCTTTTCCGGTTCATTTAATTCTCCGAATCCCTGCCAGTATTTTTTTTCGCTCATTTATATCGATTTGAAAGTAAGTTGATCAATAATGACATTTCTGACATTCCAGTCCGCCGATATCTTTTACTGTTACACTGTCCATTTTACCCGCTTTTATATCCTCATGGAATTTTTCGTAAATACTGTAAAATTTATTGCCTTTTGTACTGTCGTAATTAAAATCAACTTTTGTTTCACGGTGGCAATTAATGCACCATCCCATACTCAGTTCCGCAAATTGTTTTACTTCATTCATTGAAGTGATATCGCCATGGCAGGTCTGGCATTGTACTTTACCGGCTCTTACATGTTGTTCATGGCTGAAGAAAACATGATCAGGAAGATTATGGATCTTGACCCATTCGATAGGCTTGGCCTTGGAAGGATTCCAACTGCTGGCATTATTCGGATCAAACCCTGCATAGGAATAAAGTTTTTGAATTTCTGCAGTCCCGTCAATCTTTTTACCATCTGCATCAAAAAGTTCGGGGCCTTTTTCATAAGTATTAATAGACTTATGGCAGTTCATACAAACATTTACAGACGGAATAGATGCCTGTTTGCTTTCCCAGGCTCCGCCATGACAATAAAGGCAGTTGATCTGGTTGATACCTGCGTGAACTTTATGAGAATAAAAGATCGGCTGTACGGGTTCATATCCTATTGTTCTTCCCAGGCCAATACCGCCCTTGGTAATATAATACCCGGCGAGGATGAATAGCAGGATAGCAACAATAGCAATATAAATTTTATTTTTATAGAAAGGAACCGGTTCCGGCCTTTCAATTCCCTCCTTATCATCACTGAGTTTTTTCAGATTGCTGTTCACCTGCATCAGGATTAGCGCAATAACCGCAAGAATTAATGAGATAACACCGTAAAAGACAGCATTGCCCGAACCTGAAGTTTTTTCTTCCACCGCCGTACCTGTTGTGGGTCCTTTGGGAGCACTTTTAGCAGCCACTTCACCATCAATATAAGAAACGATCGCATCAACATCTTTTAATGTCAATTCGGGGAAGGGAGTCATAACAATTCCATACTGGGCTTTAAGGCCTGCAGTATATGGATCCTTTGCCATGAATGCAGCCGGGTTATGTATCCATTCAAGAAGTTTATTGTGATCTGCCCAGGGACCTCTTTGTTCCAGGTTCATCAATTCCGGCCCCGTCATCGGCTTGAAAATATTATGACAGACTGCGCATTTTTGCTGGAACAATGCTTTTCCATCCTGAGCTGACAAGTGGACTACAGTAAAAACAAAAGCAAAGAAAAATAAAAGCGTTAGTTTTTTTGTCGTCGGTTTATGTGGATTCATAGCAGCAATTGATCTGAGGTATGTGGATAAATTCCGTCTTAGCCACAAAAATAAGTAAGGAAAGCATTAAAAGAACATTCGTTTTAAAAATTTTTTAACTCATTACCAGCTTGCATTTCAGAAGATTTAGAGGTTTTTTCATTATTAATAAACACGATTTGTCATTTTAAAGTAAATACCCACAAAAGGAAATAATTACAATTAATTCCTGTACACCTGAAAGTTTTTCAGGATTTTTACTTTTGGGGAAATCCTGCTACGTTTTTTTAAAACCCGGAAGAAATGTTTGAACGGCTGCAACAAAGATGGAAAGTGAAAGGGCTGCAACTGGTAGTCATTATTTGCACATTTGCGATCGGCGGAAGTGTGACCGGCTATGCGGGCAGAAAGCTGATGAATCTGCTCCCGGTTGACAACGGATGGCTTTGGAGTGTCACCTATATTATAATAATCACGATCCTATGGCCTGTCATTATCCTTGCGATCAGTATCCCTTTGGGACAATATGGATTTTTCTCAAAATATGTCCGGAGAATCGGGGTAAGACTTCGCCTGGTAAAACCAAAAGAAAACAGTAATAAGAGTCATCTGCAAGAAGTCCGGATCGCAATTTTTGCTTCCGGCGCAGGTTCCAACGCACAAAAGATCATTGAACATTTCCGGAATCACGATTCTGTAAAGGTTGTCCTGATCGCCAGCAATAAACCCGATGCAGGTGTTCTGAAAATTGCAATAAAAGAAAATGTTCCAACACTGATAATAGATAAAGAAAAATTTTTCAGGGGCGATAGCTACCTTGGAGAATTACAAAAAAATAAAATTGACTGGATCATTCTTGCAGGTTTTTTATGGAAGGTACCGGTTGCTTTGATCAATAGCTTTCCGGACAGGATCCTTAATATTCACCCTGCCCTGCTTCCCGGATATGGCGGAAAGGGAATGTATGGGCAAAAAGTTCATGAAGCAGTATTAGCTAACCGGGACAATGAAAGCGGCGTCACTATTCATTATGTAGATAACCAATATGATCACGGAAAAATAATTTCCCAGGCAAAATGCCCTGTACTGGCTAATGATACTGCAGAAAGTCTTGCTCAAAGAATACATAGCCTGGAACATCAGCTTTACCCTGCGGTCATCGAACAATTGGTTGCCCGAAAATAGTTTCATAAATATTCTGTTACTTTAATCAGGTAATAAAATCATATTCCCATGCTAAAAAAGGCTTTAATCATTTTCCTTCCGGTTTTATTTTTTTCCGGAACGTTAAAGGCACAATCCATACAACTCAACAATACAAAGCGGAATCCTGAAGTTGACTATGCCAGGTTAACCAGGATTGATTCCGTGGTCAACGAATATGTGAACAACCATTGGATCGTAGGCGCTGTGACGATCGTGGTGAAGGATAATCAGCTGATACAATACAAAGGTTACGGCTATGCCGATGAAGCGACAAAAAAGCCGATGGCAAATAACAGTATTTTCCGCATCATGTCACAGACTAAAGCAATTGTAAGTGCCGGCGCACTGATACTTTATGAGAAAGGAAAATTCCTCCTGGATGAACCAATTGCTGATTTTATTCCTGAATTCCGGCATCCTAAGGTAATTGCAAAATACAACCGGGCCGATACCACTTTTACCACTATGCCTGCAGACAGAGAAATCACTTTCCGTGACTTGCTGACACAAACATCCGGCATTGGCTATCCCGACATTGGCAATGACAGTATGAAAGCCATTTATGCCAAAGCAAAAATTCCCTCGGGACTGGGCTATTTTAATGAAGACCTTTTGCAGAAAATGAAAGAACTGGCAAAACTTCCTCTTGCTTTTCAACCCGGAACCCAGTGGATGTACGGATTAAACTCAGATTTACTTGGCTGCCTGATTGAAGTGATCAGCGGAATAAATTTAGAAGACTACTTAAGAAAAGAATTATTTGATCCGCTGGAAATGAAAGATACTTATTTCAACCTTCCAAAAGAAAAATTCAGCCGGCTGGCTACCGTATATACAGAAGATGCTTCGGGTAAGATCATTAAATGGAGCCATACTTTCAGAAATATAGATCCCGATTACCCGATGATGGACAAACACTATTTTTCCGGCGGAGCAGGCCTTTCCTCCACTGCATTTGACTATGCTATTTTCTTACAAATGCTGCTGAATAGCGGAATTTATAATGGCAAACGCATTTTATCTCCCCGCACAATAGAACTAATGACACAAAACCAGATCAATGATCTATGGCTTGGGCCGGACAAGTTTGGGCTGGGCTTCGAAATCACTACTAAGAAAGGTGCGGCTATCGGCGCCAGAAGTGAAGGGTCTTTTTCCTGGGGAGGATATTACGGTACAAACTTTTGGGCCGATCCTGAAAAGAAACTGGCCTGCCTCATAATGACACAGCAAACGCCTAAGCAGCATAATGATCTTTCTAAAAAATTTGAGGTGGCGGTATATCAGTCTTTAAAAAAATAGAATATCTTATTTACCATTGGGTTTAGATTTTCTTTTGTTACTTGCCTAATATAAACCGTTCTTCTGAAGAACTTAAACAGGATATTATCCGTAATAGTGCCGAGTTGTATTCTCCTTTCAAATGCAACCGCCCAGCAACTGTTCACAATAAAAGGAACAGTTTATGACAGTTCCCGTGTTTACCCCATGCCGGGCGTCAGCGTCCTCACTTCTTCCGGGAAAGGAACTTCTACCAACTCCAACGGGTACTACGAGATCAACGTCACTGAAAAAGATTCGATATGGTTTTCCTATCTCAATAAACCAACCATAAAATTTCCGGTGTTGTCCATAAAAACACCGCTTCAATTCGACATTGCTTTGCAAATAAGCATTCCTGTACTTGGTGAAGTGAAGATCAGGCCGCCTGATTACAGGCTTGATTCCATACGCAACAGGGAAGAATATGCAAAAATTTTTGATTACAGGAAACCGGGTATCAAAGTCGGATCATCAAATTTTGGAGCCGGCGTTGGTTTTGACCTGGATGAAATGGTTAACATGTTCCGGTTCAAACGAAATAAAAGTACTCTCAATTTTCAAAAAAGACTGATACTGCAGGAACAGGATAAATTTATAGATCACCGTTTCAGCAAAGCATTAGTACGCCGACTGACCAGGCTTTCCGGGGAGGAGCTGGATAGTTTCATGGTATCATTCCGACCTAATTACCTGTTCGCCAGTATAGCATCTGATTACGATTTCCAGAAATATATTTTAGACTCTTTCGGGCGGTTTAAAAAAGGATTACCGCCGGAAAATCCGCGGAAAGGCAAAGAAAGTGAATTTTGATTTTTCATTTCTCCCAAAAAAACAAAGTAATTTACCGGTCAATAATCCTTTCATGAAGAACAATTCCGAAAATGAATTACGAAAAGTATTTCAACTGGAACGCATGATCTTATTCAGTGATGCCGTATTTGCTATTGCGATCACCGTATTGGTAATTGGAATTAAAATACCCGAAAAGGAAGAGGTAATAAAAACCTACGGCAACATTTCCAACCATACCTTATCTGTTGCACTAAAAGAACTTATCCCGAAATTCTTTGGATTCATCATTTCTTTTTTATTGATCGGCCTTTACTGGTCGGTTCATCATCGTATGTTTGGTTTCGTTAACAATTACGACTCCAGGCTACTGTTTCTGAATCTTGTATTTCTTTTTTTTGTGGTACTGATGCCTTTCAGTACGGGTTTTTATGGAGAGTATGCGGGGAGTGAGCTATTAGAGAAACAACTGGTAGTACCCCTTACTTTTTATGTATTGAATTTCTGTTGCCTGGGATTTGTCAATTATCTCATGTGGCGTCATATCACAAATCCAGGCAACAAACTGACCGACTACCCGATAGATCCGGTCACTGCACGATACGCAAAATTCCGTTCACTTATTATTCCCTCTGTTTTCCTTATCATGTTGCCGGTAGCTTATCTCACCAACGTGATCATCGCAGTATATATACCGCTACTGATTCCACTATTGATGAAAATTCTTAAAAAGTATTTTATAAAACAACAGGTGCGCCTTTCAAATAAGCATTAAATCAAATATTATGAGAAAAATTTTTTTTATTGCCTCATTATTTCTCTACCACCCGCTCTTTTCGCAAACAGAAACAACACCCTCCTTCATAACCGATAGCCTGAATATTTATGTAAAGAGGGCCTTGACCGATTGGCAAATTCCGGGAATTGCAGTCTGCATTATCAAAGACGGGAAAGTCGTTGTAATGAAAGGATATGGAGTAAAAGATTGGGACAGCAAAGAACCTGTAGATGAAAATACACTGTTTATGATCGGCAGCAATACCAAAGCTTTCACGGCTACCGCATTGGCAATGCTGGATGCAGAAAAGAGCTCGGAAAACGGAAAAGAAAAATTTTCACTGGATGATAAAGTGACCAAATGGATCCCGCAATTCAAACTGGATAATAAGGCTGCAGGCGAACAGGCCATCATCCGCGACATGCTTTGCCATCGCATAGGGTTTGAGACTTTCCAGGGAGATTTTACTTACTGGACCAGCAATCTTACCCGCAATGAAGTGATCGAAAAAATGAGCCACATAAAAGCTGTTTATCCTTTTCGCACCACCTATGGTTATACCAATGCGGCATTTGTGGTGGCCGGACAAATAATTCCTAAAGTAACCGGCATGGAATGGGAAGATTTTCTGAAACAAAAAATATTTGACCCGCTGGAGATGAAAAACACACTGGCTTTGAGCAAGGATTTTCCCAATGCCCCCAACAAATGTTTTCCATATACCATGAAAGACGGGAAAATTGACAAGATCCCTTTTTGCCTTATAGACAACCTGGCACCTGCCGGAAGCATAAGCTCATCTGTAAATGATATGAGCCACTGGGTGCTGATGCAACTGGATAACGGTAAATACAACGGCAAACAGATCATTTCTCCTTCCGCTATAGCACAAACAAGATTGCCACATTCTATTATGGGGAACGGAGGCGCCTTATTCAATGAAGGGCATTTTGCATTGTACGGCCTTGGCTGGAGGTTGCAGGAGTATTGCGGCAGAAAAATCATTTCTCATACCGGTGGTGTGAATGGATTCGTCACCAGCGTGACGCTGATCCCGGAAGACAAACTGGGCATCCTTGTTTTTACCAATACCGATCAGAATAGTTTTTATGAAGCATTGAAATGGGAGATCATGGACGCCTATTTTGACAAACCTTACCGCAATTACAGCAGTATTTATCTTAAAGCAGGCAAGGTCCAATCTGCTGCAGCAGAAAAAAAAGACAAGATCATCAGGGATTCCGTAGCCATGATTTTAAAACCGGAATTGCCGTTAAAGGATTATACCGGAAATTATTTTAGCGATGTTTATGGAAACATGAAAGTGGTTCTGGAAAACGGTGAACTGAGAATGCGGTTCTCCCACCATCCCAATATGTATGCAAAACTGGAACCGCTCGGCGGCAGTCGTTTCTATGCAGTATTCACCGACCCGGAATTCAGTAAAGCAATATTTCCTTTTCATGTAGAGAACGGCAAAGTAAAATCTGTAACGGTGAAAGTGGCTGACTTTGTAGAATACAATCCTTATGAATTTTATAAAAAATAAAGACCATGGATCAAACAACACTTGGAATCGGAACCAGACTACAACACACACAGCATGGCCCCGGCGTGATCGTAGGAGTGAAGTATGCCACTTATCTTATTTCATTCATCAATGTGGGCATTAAAGAAATTGAAAAGACTGACCCGCAGTTGGATGAAATCATTCCTGAAAACATAACGGAAGAGATCGAAACACATTCGGAAGTTGAAAAATCCTTGCTGAAAATTTTAAGACTCTGGGGCGGCATCACAGAAACGGTGCCTCTTGGTGATCGCTGGAAAAACGGCATGATGCTGTTGCAACCAGCAGACAAATCTCAAAAACCAAAAGAGATACCGATTGATGTGTTTTTTCATAAGATCGTAATGCTCCGGGACCGCTTAAGAGTATTGGAGCAAAACATCAACAGCCATAAGCAACTCAGCGATGAAGATAAGGTGAACCTGCAGCAATATATTACAAGAATTTACGGCTCATTAACCACATTCAATGTATTGTTTAAAAATAAAGAGCATTGGTTCATTGGTGAGAAAGGGAGTAAGGAAGATTGACCTTTATCCGTAATAAGAAAATATGACGAGTACGATCGAAAAAAAATCGTTCAGCTGTATCCTTATGGATTGACCGGCAAACAACATTTCGTAACTTACCGCTTCTTCAGTGAAAACCTAACCTCTTTTAAAATGAAAAGAACATTCCTCTTTCTTCTGTTATTTCCTTCTTATTTATTTGCTCAGAATTTTTCCCGTCAGGAAATTGCCCGCTGGGAAAACGAAGCAAAGAACGTGACCATCATCCGTGACAACTGGGGCATCCCGCATGTGTATGGCAAAACGGATGCTGATGCTGTGTTCGGGCTGATGTTTGCCCAATGCGAAGATGATTTTCCAAGAGTTGAAATGAATTACGTGGAGAAACTGGGAAGAATGGCGGAGGTAAGAGGTGTTTCTTCTTTATATGATGACCTGCTGAACCGGCTGGTGATTGATACAGTCGCTTCGATCAGCGATTATAATCATGCACCTGCCTGGCTTAAAAAATTATGCAATGCATTTGCCGATGGCATCAATTATTATCTCTATAAACATCCGGAAGTGAAGCCCGCTTTGCTTTCCCGCTTCTATGCCTGGTACCCGATGATGTGGACCGATGGAAGTATCAGCGCTATCAGCACTGCCGACATCAGCATGCAGGAACTGCAGAATTTTTATTCCGGTGAAAAACCGGTTATCATTAAACAAAAGCCGGTTGAAGAAAAAGTGACCGGCTCCAACGGTTTTGCTTTTTCTCCAAAGATCACAACAGACGGAAATGCCATTCTATATATCAACCCGCATGTAACTTTTTATTTCCGGCCGGAAGTGCACATGGTCAGCGAAGAGGGGCTGAATGCATACGGAGCCGTTACCTGGGGACAGTTCTTTATTTACCAGGGATTCAATGAACATTGCGGATGGATGCATACGTCCAGCTATACCGATGCCGCCGATTCTTATATTGAAAAAATTTCAGCTAAAGGAAGCGGCTATGTTTACGAATACAACAAGAAGCAACTCCCCGTTACAGAAAAGAATATCCTGATACAATATAAAACTGATAAGGGAATAGCCGGCAAAACTTTCAATGTCCTTTTTACCCATCATGGACCCATTATGGCAAAACGCAATAGTGAATATCTGAGCATGCGTGCCGATAACCGGATCATGAACGGCCTCATTCAATGCTGGCAACGCACTAAAGCAAACAACTTTGCCGATTTCAAAAAGACATTGGAACTGAAAGGAAATATTTCCAACAACACTGTTTATGCGGATGCCGAAGGAAATATTGCTTACTGGCACGGGGACCGCATTCCCATCCGCGACACAAAATATGACTGGAGCAAACCGGTGGATGGCACCACTTCTGCCACCGAATGGAAAGGTTATTACAATATTAATGACATTGTTCACAGCATCAACCCACCGAACGGATGGTTGCAGAATTGCAATTCCACTCCATTTACCTGTGCCGGGCCTTACAGTCCCAAAAAAGAAGACTATCCGCCATTCATGGCGCCTGACGGAGAAAATTTCCGCGGCATCAATGCAGTGAGGGTGTTATCGGAAAACAATAATTATACAATAGACAAAGTCATCAAAGCGGGTTATGACACCCGGCTTGCTGCATTTGAAGTATTGATGCCTGCATTGGTGAATGCATTCGAAAAAAGCATTTCTCCTTCTGATTCTTTGTATGCCTGGCTGGCGGGTCCTGTTGCCGTGTTGAAGAACTGGGATATGCGCTGCGGTGAAAATTCCATCGCTACCACGCTGGCAGTAGAGTGGGGACAAAGAATATTGCCTGCAATCTTCCGGACAAAGATCGTTGACGATGAAGAAGCGGACCAGGTAACCAAAACACATCAGTTTGCCGCCACAGCTTCTGCAAATGAATTGCTGCAACCGCTTTTAAAAACGATCCTTGATCTGCAAAAAAGATTTGACCGCTGGCAATTGCCCTGGGGTGAGATCAACCGCTTTCAGCGTATTTCGGGAAATATTGAAAATGTCTTCGATGATCGTCAGCCGAGCATTCCTGTGGGATTTGTTTCTTCCACCTGGGGAATGCTTCCTTCATATACCAGCCGGACATATCCCGGCACTGAAAAACGGTATGGAGTAAACGGGAACAGTTTTATCTGTGCTGTTGAATTCGGAAAAAAGATAAAAGCAAAATCCCTGTTAGCGGGAGGAGAAAGTGGCGATCCTCATTCGAAACATTTCACCGACCAGGCATTGATGTACAGCAAAGGGCAGTTCAAAGATGTGCTGTTTTACAAAGAAGATGTGCTGAAGCATGCGGAAAAGAACTATCATCCGGGGGAATGATGATGTTTTTGTCTCATCAGAAAAAAATAGAATAAGCGTCTGATAAAAGATCTGATATTTTTTTAACCATAAAAAAAATCGTCACCACACCCCATTGTCAAAAACAGGAAGAAATGAAGATCAAAACTATTAAACCCGTGAAAACATTTTTTTGCATTTCACTTATTTTGTTTTGCTTCCTGTTTTCACCGGCGTGGTCGCAGGTGCATATTCCCTCTTATTTCAAACAATCAAAAAAGTTTTCCCGCACATTGCAGCAAATAGTTCACGAGGTGGGGCTCGACAGTACTTATGACGCCGGAGAGGATGGAATGGAAACCATATCGTTTGCCGTCATTGACCTTACAAAGAAAAAGCCCGTGATAGGAGGAGTGTATGCAGGCAATTTTATTTATCCTGCCTCGGTGTATAAAATGTATGTGGCCATGGAAGTTTTAAAACAGGTAAATGAAGGAAAATATTCTTTGTTTGCCCCGTACATTGTCCGCTCACCCAATGACGTGGATAAGGGAAAAGAAATTGATTATGACCCGAGGCCTTTATTACAGAATAACGATACGGTCACCATTGATTACCTGCTCGACCTGATGATCACCCGCAGTGATAACTCGGCCGCCAATTGCCTGATAGATGTGGCTACCCGGCCTGCTATCAATAAGACCATGCAGGGGCAGGGATGGCAGGGAAGTGAAGTGACCCGGAAATTTTTATCAAGAAAATTTGAAGACCCCGGTTACGATACCATAAGAGGAACCGAGACCAGCGCTTTGCATGCAGCTGATTTTATGTACAAGATCTACAAAAACCAACTGATCAATCCCTGGGTGAGCAGGCAACTGAAAGCATTGCTGGGAAGGCAACTGGATACCACCAAACTCTCCACCGGCCTGCCGCCATCCGCAATGTTTTATCATAAAACGGGATGGTGGGATATTTATACCAACGATGTGGGAATTGTGGAAGACGGAAAGATCAAATACATAATATCTGTATTCACACCCATAACAGAAGATAAAGTAAGGCCGAGATTAAAAGAATTATCCCGGAGGGTCTATAAATTAATTATGGAAATGCACCGGGGCAAATAAACTATCCGCAAAGTAAATCCGGAATCAAAAATTAAAACGGCAGCAGATGTGAAATTCCCGTTTTCTATCACCCCTATCAAGAAAATTAAAAAAGAGTAACTTTAACTTAGCCACGGAGTGCTACTCCAAAGGCACCTTTTACGCATGAACCATTAAAAAAATATTATGTTACAAGGAGCATTATTCGGAGCAATCGGTGCCGTCATAGGCATTTTCATCGTTCTTATTGTGAAAAACCAAAAAGTAACTTCTTTAAAAAGAAACATTGCCCATCTCGGCGCTGAGTATTCCGGATTTTTTTATTACGCTTCTCCCAACAGATATAAAAAAGCCCTGAAAGTCTATGATTCATCCGGCATTCTGTATCTTATTGGAAATGTTCTCTATTATAAAACAGGTACAGCTGCCGCCCCGATAGCCTTTAATCTTGCAGAATGTACATTGCAAATGGAGCCTGACTGGAGAAAACTCAAATGGTTTTCCATTACCACTCCCGCGGGAATAAAATATTATTTTGATTCTTATAAAATGGGAGCATTCTCCAATAACAGCGAGGAAACATTAAGAGCATACAATGTTTTTCAATCAAAAATTCCTGCTTACACACAACGCCCTCCTGGTCCACCGCCACCATCACCACCGCCAATAAATTAATTCATTTACATAATCACTTTCAGGATTTCCCGTTCCCCGCTTTCCACATGCTCAATGAATTTTTTGTACCAGTCCTGGAATCCGGGCTTTGCCATGTCTGTACTTAAATCTTTCTCAAAATCCGCCAGTGAATTAAATCCCATTTCCATGATCAGGCGGTATGCACCTCCGGTAAAATCACTGAGTACCCGTGTGTTTTTCTGAGGCAGCATATTATTTTTCCTGGCCTCTTCCATCAAGGCTTTTACAGGGCGAAAGTGTCCATACTTCAGATTGAAGATGTCTCTTACAATGTACATAGATGTTGTTTTAAATTAAAAAATGATCGTTGGTAAAAAGATGGTCGTATGCGAGAGGTCAGTATGTACTGAAAAGGTATGAACAAAAAAGATAAAATCAAAAATTCATTAAAACAGGATCAGCTTCTGAACTGATTCATCCAGCCTGGCTTTGGCTAAAAAATTTTTTTCCAGCTCAATGGAAAAAGGAACCGGCGTATCCAGGCTTGCACAACGCATTACCGGTGCATCAAGCATTTCAAAACAATGCTCGGCGATCCAGGCTGCTATTTCACCACCTATCCCACCGGTCAAAGTATCTTCATGAAGTATCAGAACCCGGCCGGTACGCTTTACCGCTTCCCGGATAGCATAAAGATCCAGGGGCAACAAAGTTCTCAGGTCTAAAATATCAATGGAAATTTCGGGATGTTCGGCAGCATAGTCGTCTGCCCAATGCACTCCGGCTCCATACGTGATGATGGAAACTTCATCTCCTTCCCGTACATGCCTTGCTTTACCGATCTCTATCTCATAATACTCTTCGGGAAAAGAACCGCTGACCGAACGGTACAATGCCTTATGTTCAAAATATAAAACCGGGTCGGGATCGTTGATGGCAGCAATCAGTAATCCTTTTGCATCCATGGGAGAAGAAGGATATACCACTTTCAATCCGGGAACATGGGTGAACCATGCTTCATTGCTTTGCGAATGAAAAGGCCCGGCGCCCACGCCGGCGCCTGTCGGCATGCGGATGACTACATCGGCATTCTGTCCCCAGCGATAATGGATCTTGGCAAGATTATTCACGATCTGGTTAAAGCCCATTGTCACAAAATCGGCAAACTGCATTTCCACCATGCTCTTGAATCCTTCCAGGCTCAATCCCAATGCAGCACCCACTGCTACACTCTCGCTGATCGGAGTATTTCTCACTCTCTCTTTCCCGAATTCATTTAAGAAACCCTCTGTGATCTTAAACGCTCCGCCATATTCTGCAATATCCTGCCCCATTAAAATAAGATTGGGATGAACTTTCATGCTTTGATGTAATCCATCTTTGATGGCGTCTATGAATCTTGCTTCTTTCCGGTTCCCGGTAAAGGAAGACGGTGCTTTTTCATTAATAACGATCTCATGATCAATGGCAGAGTTGTCAATAAGTACAGGCTGTGCTGATCCCGGATTCTGTTTTGATAAATTCCCGTTTACACTATACACATCTTCCAGTTCCTTCTCCGTATCCGGTACTGCCATTTTATGATCAAACCCGATGGCCAGCTCGCTTTCAATTTTGTCTTTGAACTCATTCCGTATCTCCGCCACTTTCATTTCATTGATCACATTATTCTCTATCAGCCAACGCTCATAATTTTTGATCGGGTCTTTGAGTTCCCATATCTCAAAAAGTTTTTTCGGAACATACTTGGTGCCGCTTGCTTCTTCATGCCCCCTCATGCGGAAAGTGATGCACTCGATCATGTAAGGCTTCTGATTGCGGACACAATAATCCCGCACTCCTTTTACCGTATCATACACGGCCAGGATATTATTTCCGTCTATCTGCACTCCTTCCATTCCGTAACCTTTGGCTTTGTCCACCAGGTTGATGCAGCGGTATTGTTCTTCCGTAGGTGTGCTCAGTCCATACCCGTTATTCTCGATAATAAAGATCACCGGCAGATCCCAGACAGCAGCGAGGTTCATTGCTTCATGAAAATCACCTTCACTGGTTCCGCCTTCGCCAGTGAAAGCGAGTGATGCTTTTTGTGTAGTGCCGGATGAACTGTTTTTTAATTTATATGCCAGGGCCACTCCGTCGGCAATGGCCAGTTGCGGGCCAAGATGTGAGATCATGCCGCAGATGTGATGATCCCTGTTGCCAAAGTGAAAACTTCTTTCCCTTCCTTTGGTATATCCTTCCTGCGCACCCTGCCATTGTTTGAACAAGTCGCTCAGTGGCATGTTGCGTGAGGTAAATACGCCGAGATTCCGGTGCAGGGGCATGATCCATTCATCCTGCTGCATGGCCAGTGTGGCACCAACGGCAATGGCTTCCTGGCCGATGCCGCTGAACCATTTGGAGATCTTTCCCTGGCGCAGCAGTACCAGCATTTTTTCTTCGATCATCCTGGGCCAGAGTATGCTCCGGTAAAATTGCACCAGTTGTTCTTCGCTCAGGTCTTTACGGTCAAAATACATGGTGCGAATTTCACGCATTCAAACAGAATTAACAAAGATTCCCGGTCAGCGCTTCTGATTTCTTTGACGGTCTTCTTCCCGGAATAACAGGTAAGTGCTTCCCGTAAGAAGCAGGCTGAACATAAGGCCCCAGCCAAAACTGTCAATTTGAAAACCCTTTACCCAATCGCTGGCAAGTAATACGGTGAGAGTATTGATGATGAAAAGAAATAAACCAAAGGTCAGAACCGTAAGTGGTAAAGTAAGGATGATGAGGATGGGCCTTAAAAAGATATTCAGGAACCCCAGGACAACAGCAAACAGAATTGCTGTTCCATAATCAGCTACATGAACTCCGGGCAGCACCTGCGCCAGGATGAATGCAATAGCAGCAGTAACGAGCAGCCGGAGAATGATGCGCATGTTTTAATTTTTTTCAGGTTACTACCAGTTCATAAAATGCTTCGGGCTGAAGATATTTTATGGCAAGTTGTTGTAATTCTTCCGGTGTTACATTTTTGATCGCATTCACCGAATTATAAAAATAATTTTCATCAAGATCATTCAGGATAATGTTTTTCCAGCGGGCAATGATCTGGAAAGGGCCGTCCAGTTCACCAAGAATCCCTCCTATCATATAATTGCGCACCAGTTTCAATTCTTCTTCACCCACCGGATCTTTTTTCAATCTTTCCATTTCATGGTACACTTCATTGATTGTTGCTTCGCAAACATCCCGTCCTGCTTCAGTTGAGATCATCCAGGCCGAATGATGGATATGATTTTGCAGAAAACTGTAAATACCATAGGTGTATCCTTTATTTTCCCTGATATTGCTCATGAGACGGGAGCCAAAAAATCCGCCAAACAATACGTTCAGCACCTGCACTTTCAGAAAATCAGGATGATGCCGGTTGGGAAAAGGTCTTGCCATGCGGACAGAGCCCTGCACACTGTCGGGGTCATTGACGACCCGGAATTTTTTTTCTGTTTCGGGCCTGAGAGGCATATCTTTTATCAAGACCGATCCGTTCGGCAAATTACCAAACTGATCATTGAGTAAAGCCTCAAGATCTTGCGGAAGCCGGCCCGCAATAAAAATCATGAACTTACCCTGCTGGTAATATTTTTTATAAAAGGCCACCAGCATATCCCGGTTCAGTGAGTCAAACTCTTTGGCAGAACTGTATTTCCCGTAAGGATGATCTTCCCCGTACAAATATGAATCAATCAGCCGGCCGGCAACAAAATCACTTTTCTGCAGATTCACTTTCAGTCGCTGCTTCATGTTTTGCTTATAGATCGCCAGTTCTTCTTCGGGCAAAACAGAATCGGTGATCAATTCTCTTACTGACGATAAAAGTTCTTTGACATGTTTTGTAAGGCAATGAAGCGTGATTGTTGCCGTTTCATTATAGCAACTGCGGTTGAGGTAAGAGCCGAAATAATCAAAATGTTCATTGATCTGAAAGGCATTTTTGTTTGAGGTGCCATTTTTCAATAAAAAATTAGCAGAAGCTGCAACGAGGTTTTGTTCTTCAAACCAGTTTCCTGCAAAAAAGACCCATTCCATCATCATCACATCTTCGGCTCCTGCATCAATAGCATAAACTTCTGCGCCGTTGGCCAATGAAAAATGCTGACAGGGTTTTAATTGCAGTTTAAAATGAACTGCATCAACAATCGAGGGTGGTTGTTTCCGTTCCGGCATTCAGTTTTTCTTTGGTACTTCAATAATTAGTTTTCGGATAAATAGTACAGAGTGCTGCAGTTAGTGCTCCTGAAAATATTCCGGCTTTCCTGTAAAATATCTTCCGGTGTGACCGAAGCGTATTTATCCAGTTCAAAATTTATCCATGAAGCATCGCCCATCAATTCATAATATGCCAGGCTGTTGGCCCTGTTGATAAGGCTCATGTCCTCAAATGCAATCATGCTCTCCACTTTATTTTTTACTTTTTGCAATTCCTGTTCCGTTACCTTTTCATTCTTCATCTTATTCAATTCTTCTTCAACCGCCGATTCTGCATCTTTCATTGCCACTCCTTTTATCAGTTTTCCTTCTATAGTTAAAAGCCCGCTGTCCGTACTGCCCGAATGATAACACTCAATGGCGCTGAACAATTTTTTTTCTTTCACCAATGCCTGAAATAATCTTGAAGAACCTCCGCCGCTCAGGATATCGGTAATCAGGTCAGTTATGTAATAGCGGCGATCCATCCTCGGATATATATGCCAGCATTTATATAATGCATCCAGTGGAACATTGGAGTTTATCTCCAGTTTTCGCTCTTCTGTTTGTTCCGGCTCCTGGGGAAGGTTGTGTTCATACTTTTTTCCCGGCGGTATTTCACCAAACCATTTTTCAGCAAGCTCTTTTACTTTTTCTGTGGTTACATTTCCCGCAACAACCAGTATGGCATTGGCGGGGCGATAATGTTTGAAAAAAAATTCTTTTACATCTTCCAGTTTTGCTTTTTCAACATGGGAAAGTTCTTTCCCGATTGTCATCCAGCGATACGGATGCATCTTGTACGCTAATGCTCTTAATTTATGCCACACATCACCATACGGTTTTGTAAGGTAATGTTCTTTAAACTCTTCACATACAACTTTTCTTTGTACCTCCAGGCTTTTTTCGCTGAATGCCAGGGAAAGCATACGGTCACTTTCCAGCCAGAATGCCGTTTCCAGATTTTCTGCCGGAAGCTGTATGTAATAATTGGTAAGATCATTGGTGGTATAGGCATTGTTTTCTCCACCGGCCATCTGCAATGGCTCATCATAATTAGGGATATTTACCGATCCGCCGAACATCAGGTGTTCAAATAAATGAGCGAAACCGGTCCGTTCCGGGTTTTCATCTCTTGCACCTACATCATACATAATATCCATCACGGCCATAGGCGTAGATGTATCCCTGTGAACGATCACCCGCAAGCCATTGGGTAATGAAAATTTTTCAAATTGAATCATACCTGGTTCAGCAATTCTTAATTGATAAAGATTGTAAAAATATCGAAAAATCTGTGGCCGTTAAAGAATAATAAACCCGGATGGACGATGCACTATAAAATACTCTTCACCCTGAATTCAATAATGTTTAACTCCCCGTTCCGCCTGACGATGATCTTAACTTTTTCCTTTGTTTGCTGCAAGGCAATTTTATACGCAGAGAGGTTCTGAGAAAAATCCGCATTGACGGCTACAACGATATCTCCCTCTTTCAATCCTGCAGCTTCAGCCGGAGATCCTTTGGCCACATCACCTATTACTATGGCATTATCAACATGGTAAAGCTCTATTCCGGTATATGAATAATCAAAAGGCTCGTCATAATGCGAATTGGGGCTTAAATGAATATCTCTTTTTGGATAATTTAAAATTATATTGAACCTCCTCAATACATCGTTACCGACCAGGCCACCAAGAAAAGGATAAGAAGTAACATTATACGTGTCAATAAAAACCAATACCGGTACTTTTCTGAATTTATAGGGACCGATTTTCACTTCTTTGATCACCGTCAGATCCATGTCCAGTTTACCACCAAGGCCTTCAGCTTGTTTTTTATAATATTTCCTTTTTCTCTTGATCAATGAACTATCGTGTACAAAATCACTATTCAGCATCATACATAAACCGGCGCCGATATCAAAAAGAAATCTCGCATTGGCAGTTCTCTCATCTTTCAGCCTGAGGCTGGTGACCGGCAAGGTATTCAGTAACGGTTTGAACAAATAACCATCTTTCGGATAGCGGAATGTGCCCCGGCTGAAAAATTCAATTTTCAGGCTATCATAATTCACCTTTACAATATAACGCTTCAGCAAAGAATAGCCGATAATCCCATCCACCCGTTCTCCATATACTTCATTTAAAATCTCATAATCATTAATATGGAAATCGAGGCTGTCAACAGCCATCCCGTTGATATGTAGCTGATGATTATAAAGAAAACTAACGTTCTTGATGCCGGCCACACCCCTGATGGTTTTGTTGGTTGGTACGGGCTTTAGTTTCAAATATTCTGCTGTAGTGGAATCCAGGGAGATGCCGCTGCTGCCTGTATCGAGAATAAAATTCAGTGTATCGGGAAAATTATCCAGCTGGGCTTTTAGTAAAATGACACCTCCTATCAGTTGTTCAAATGGAATACGGGTTAAAAATTGAGACGGCGGCTCAATAAATTCTTCCTGGCCATTCACCCGTACTGAAACGGACATTAGTAAAGAAAACAGGGAAAAGAATATAATTTTTCTCATACAGCCGAACCGGGTAATCATTCCCGGTTTATCTAAGACAACATCTCCGATCATATTGTTGCAGCAATTATTGCCACTCACTAAATGTAGCCCTTTTTTCAGAGCCATCCAATCCATGAGCATCACTTATTATTCTCCGGCAGATCTCAAAAAGGATCAGGTTGTTTGATAGTTTGTATTCATCACTCCTTCCCGGAAAGGAAGAGTATTCATTCAATGCCAAAGCAAATTTTATCTCCGGATAGCGGCATCCGCAGATATTTGATTATTTATCAGGATTTAAACTATAATTTTATTCAATACTTTTTCACCCCAAAAATTCATCAGTATGAGTTTACCAAAAACCAAAATCACAACAGGCTTCCTGCTTTTTACCCTTCTTTTTACCGGGCTAAGCAGATCACAGGCACAACCATCAAGATTCAGCGCTCACAAGTACATTAAAAACAGAGATACCCTGAATTATCGTTTTTTGTTTCCCGATTATGATACATTCAGAAAATACCCGCTCGTAGTTTTTTTACATGGTGCCGGAGAGCGTGGAAACGATAACGACGCACAATTGATGTGGGGCGTTATGAATTTTGCAACGGATCAGTCAATGCTAAGCCATCCTGCCTTTGTACTGGCGCCTCAATGCCCTGAAAAGACTCAGTGGGCAAATTTTACGGCAAATCCTGCAAACGGAGATATTCGCATTGCACCCGAACCCTCCGGGACCATGTCACTCCTGGTTCAGCTTATCCATGAAGTGATAAAACAAAACAGGATAGATACCAATCGTATTTATATCACCGGTCTTTCTATGGGAGGTTATGGAACTTTTGATGCTATTATGCGTTATCCCGATCTGTTTGCTGCCGCAGTACCCGTTTGCGGAGGAGGAGATACATCCAAAGCATCCCGGATCGCTCATCTTCCGATTTGGATGTTTCATGGTGCAGATGATGTAGTGGTCAGTCCGGATCTTTCAGCCAATATGACAAGGGCATTATTCAATGCAGGTGCACGGCCTGGCTTCACTCTTTATCCCGAAGTGGGCCACTTTGCCTGGCTGGCAGCTTATTCCGACCAGAATATGATGGAATGGCTTTTCCGCCAGCATAAATAGAATTTATTGCCCGTCTCAAAATCCTTTTGTATGAAAAAGGAAAACTCTATAAATAAAAATGAGGCAGCCTCAGAATTCTTTGATAAAAAAGTATGGCCGAAGTAACCTGGTTAACTTACAATGTAATAAATTTTATTAGGTCACATTTTTCTATAGCTGGATTACAAAGACAATTTTTAAAGCAGCCTCATTTCAATTTTTTGCCGGACAAAATTTACCTGGGATATTTTTCAACTTTATTTTTCACCGGTGCCAGGGTTTTCAGGAATGCATAAATAGCTTTGAGGTCATTATCAGTCATCCCCGAATAATACTTTATAGGCATTATAGTATTTTCCTTTCCGGGATCATAATTATATCCGCTTTCTTCCCGGCAAACGGTAAATTTATTCATAAACCTATCCAATGTCCAGGAACCAATACCTGTTGCTGAATCGGGTGTGATATTGGACGATGTTACTTTGAAAGCAGGAAGAGTGAACGTATTGCCCCCGGCAAACCTGCGGCTGAAATCAGGTTGCCCTTTTACAAAAGGAGTATGGCAGGTTCCGCAATCTGCCGCGTTAACAAGGTACCCGCCATAGCTTACCGGATCAGATTCAGGCGGTGCTGTGTTATTGTCAATGGATTTTTGTACTGCCTGTGCAGGATATGCCAGGCTAACCGGGATCATAAGGTGCCGCTCCGGAACACTGTTTTTTACCGGCTTTAAAGTATGCAGGTATGCAATAATGCTCATCAGGTCTGATTTTGCCATGTGGTTGTAATTGGCAAACGGCATTATAGGAAACAATGTATCCCCCTTTTTATTGATACCCTGGGTGATCGCTTTTAAAATATCATCGTCTGTCCATGTGCCAATTCCTGTTGCTGAATCAGGAGTGATATTACTTGCATAAATCACACCGGGAATTGCATCCAGCAGGTCATGCGAAAACGCTTCACCACCCTGGCCTTCGGTACCGGGAATTGCAGGTCCCGAAAATTTGCTGAAATCTCTTTTACTGTGGCAATCCATGCAACCCGCTACATGATTGGCAAGATAGTCGCCCCTTGCCACAACTTGTTTTATTGAATCTTCTTTGTTGCTTGCCTGTGTTTCATTTTCCTGATTGTTGCAGGCGGCAAAATAGGTAAGTGATGAGACCGCGATAGCTATCGCAATCAATGCAATAATCTTTTTCATTTTTAAATTTTTTGATCGTTGGTTAAAAAAAATTCTAAAGAAGGAGAAAGGTAGGAACAAAATAGATATTTCGCTATGAAATGATATCAACAACCCGGTTGTCTTTATCAAGAACGGTGAGTTTTGCCTGGTAGCCTTTTTCGATTTTTCCCAGGCGATCATCCAGTTTCATCACCTTAGCCGGGTACAAACTACACATCCGCAATGCTTCTGCCAAACTGATGTTACAATAAGACACCAGGTTTTGAACCGATCTTGCCATGGTCAATGCCGAGCCACTCAATATTCCTGCCGACTCATATTTATCGCCCGCCAGATGATGCTGGTAGTATCCCTTGTCTGTTTCTGTCACGGCATCAGTAATTACAAACAAGCGGTCGTCCATTGCTTTTTTGGCAATGCGTATGGCTGCAAAGTCAACATGATAACCATCCGGAATGATGCTTGCCATTGCTGAGGGATGATCCATGATAGCTCCCACCAATCCCGGTTTTCGGTGTTGCAGCGGACTCATGGCATTATATAAATGTGTGGCGGTAGTGATCCCCGATCCAAATCCTTTCATTGCTTCTTCATAAGTGGCATTACTGTGACCTGCAGAAAGAATGACATCATAAGAAAGGATCAGCTCAATAATTTCTTTGCTGCACATTTCCGGCGCCACCGTAATCATTTTAATCACCCCTTTTCCATAATTCAATAATTCTTTTACCTCCTCAACCGTTGGAGCATGGATCAATGATTCTATATGTGCACCTCGCTTTACCGGATTAAGCCAGGGGCCTTCAATATGCAATCCTAAAATGCCTTCTCCTCCCTGTTTCCAATAATTTTTTACCGCATCAATGCACTTAAGAAAAACTTCTTTGGTATTGGTGGCCACTGCAGCAAGACAAAAAGCAGCACCGCCTTTTTTACAGTACTCATTCAATAAGGATAATGCATCTGCTTCAGGATAAACTGCAAGCAATTTTCCATAAGCTCCGTATATCTGAAGATCAATAAAGGAAGGTACTATGGTATTCCCGGCAAAATTTTTTGTAGCAGTATCTGAACTTAATTGTTTCAGCGGTATTAATTCCCTGATAACGCCATCTCCGGCGAGGATAGCATGATCTTCCAGCCATCCTTTGCCTGTAAAAATCCTGTCTGCAATATAGATTTCCTTTCCTGTCATTTTTTAGGAACAAAAATAACTTAGTTCAGATAATGTTATTGGCCTGTAAAAAAATATGATGCTGTACAATTTATCTTTAATTTCAATAACTTTTCATTTCCGTATTATCAAATGAACTTTAATGAAAGCCCAAAATACTTTCTGGAAAGACAGTATTGATACGTGGTATCAACGGTTGAATTCTTCTGCCGGAGGGCTCAGTGCCGGAAATGCAGAAATCATTTTAAAACAAAGCGGACGGCAGAAAAGGAAATCCAGCCGCCTTGAAAAAGATATCCGCCTGTTCTTAGGGCAATTCAGGAGCCCGTTGATGTTGTTGCTGATCGCTGCAGTAGTCCTTTCCGGTTTCCTCGGTGATCAATCCGATGTATTCATTATCTCTTTTATCATTCTCTCCACCACCATCATGAGTTTTTTCCAGGAGAGAAATGCAGGAAGAGTAGTGGAAAAACTTCAATCCCTGATTTCAATAAAAAGTACGGTGCTGCGGGATGGCCGGCCTGCAGAATTACCCGCTGTTCAGATTGTTCCCGGTGATGTTCTTTTGTTCAGGGCCGGAGATGTTATTCCTGCTGATTGCCTGCTTATAGAATCCAACGAAATACATGCGAATGAAGCAAGTCTTACCGGTGAATCGTTTCCCGTTTCAAAAAAATTAGGAGCAGTAGATGAAAAAACACCCTTGTCAAAAAGGAAAAACTGCTTATGGGAAGGATCTAGTGTTGTGAGCGGAACGGGAAAAGCCCTGGTTATTCAAACCGGATCGCATACAATATTCGGAGGCATTGCCCAAAGTGCGTCTCTGCCTGTTGAAACAAGTTTTGAAAAAGGGATCAAACGTTTTGGTTATTTCCTGATGAGAATAACCTTAATCCTGTCCATATTTATTTTGGTTGTCAATCTTTTATTTCAACGGCCATTGATAGAGTCCCTGTTATTTGCTTTGGCACTTGCCGTGGGGATGGCGCCTGAACTATTACCGGCCATTAACACCATTGCCATGTCGGCCGGAGCTAAGCGAATGCTGAAGAAAAAGGTCATTGTAAAAAAATTATCTTCCATCCAAAACCTCGGAGAAGTAAATTTATTATGCACCGATAAAACCGGCACCATCACTGAAGGCGCCATAGTTGTTTCAGGAGTTTATGATGCATGGGGAAAAGAAAGTGATTTTGCAAAACAACTGGCCTTTCTGAACGCCGAACTTGAATCCGGTTATGAAAATCCGATTGACGGCGCATTGAGGAATTTAAAACTTCCGCTTCCCTTTCAACCAAAAAAACTGGGTGAGATCCCGTATGATTTTACCAGAAAATGCCTGGGCATAGCGGCAGATACCGGTACAGAAAAATTATTGATCACAAAGGGAGCGGTAAAAAACATTTTAGCAGTATGCAGCAGGGTGCAGGTCAATAATTCTGTAACCGAACCCATAGAAAAATATTCAGAGCAAATCCAGGACCAGTTCGTACAATTCGGGCAAGACGGTATCCGTGCAGTGGGCGTCTGTTATAAAAAGATCGCCACGAATACCATAACCAAAGACGATGAGACCGAAATGGTCTTTGCAGGCTTCATTGCATTACAGGACCCGGTAAAATCAGGTATCACGGATGCATTAGATGCTCTGAACAAATTACAGGTAGAAGTAAAAATCATCTCCGGCGATAATAAGACAGTTGCGCTCAGCATCGGCAAGAGTATCGGCATCCCTAATCCTATTATTCTTACCGGTGACGAAATTGATTCGATGAGTACTGAAGCTTTGGAAATAAGAACCAAAGCCACACATATTTTTGCTGAAGTAGAACCCCGTCAGAAAGAAAGAATCATCCAGGCATTACGAAAAAATTTTTCTGTGGCCTATATGGGCGACGGCATCAATGATGTAGGAGCCATCAATGCCGCCGACGTCGGTATTTCTGTTGACAACGCTACTGATGTAGCCCGTGAGGCAGCAGATTTTGTTTTGCTGGAAAAAAACCTGATGGTCCTTGCTGACGGAATCAGGGAGGGAAGAAAGACTTTTGCCAATACCCTGAAATATATTTTTATAAATACAGGAGCAACATTCGGAAATGTATTTAGCGTGGCGGGAGCTTCCCTGTTCTTACCATTCCTGCCTATGTTGCCCAAGCAGATTCTGCTGATAAATTTCCTTACCGACTTCCCCTTTTTGTCTGTTGCATCGGATAATGTGGACGAAGAACAACTGGAGCAACCGGGCAAATGGAACATGAAGCTGATCCGAAATTATATGGTGTTCTTTGGCATTCATAGTTCTTTATTCGACCTGATCACTTTTCTTACCCTCTTACATGTGTTGCATGTCAGGGAAAGCGTTTTCCAAACCGGGTGGTTTGTTGAATCATCACTGACAGAGCTGATCATACTTTTCATCATACGTACCAGGAAATCCTTTATTAAAAGTTTGCCTGGAAAATATCTTATATGGCTCGGGCTCCTGGCCCTGGCACTGACAATTATCTTACCATATCTTCCATTTTGGGATGACCTGGGCCTGGTGCCGTTGACCGCAACAGTTCTTTTTACAATGATAGGTATTGTATTATTATACGTTCTCACTGCCGACCTGCTGAAGGTCTGGTTTTTCAGGAAATTTATAATCCGGAAATGACCTTTCCATATTTAAACTTAGAATTGCAATAAATTTTTAAACAATGAAAAAAAATTTTATCCCGTTATTCATTGCCCTTTTTCTTTTTTCCTGCAGCAATGAATCCTCCAGAATAAACAGGTTGCAATCCCGCATAGACAGCCTGGAGCAAAAAGTGAATGACAGTTATAAGCCGGGATTCGGGGAATTCATGTCGGCTATCCAGGTACATCATGCCAAGCTGTGGTTTGCCGGCATAAATGAAAACTGGGCTCTTGCCGATTTTGAAATTCATGAGATCATGGAAAATGTGGATGCCATCAGGAAATATGAAACGGATCGCAGCGAATCCAAATCCATCCCGATGATCGAACCGGCATTGGATACCGTGAATGCCGCAATTCAGAAAAAAAATATTGCTCAGTTCAAAAACAGTTTCGTATTGCTGACTAATACCTGTAATACCTGTCACAAAGACGTGAACTATTCTTTTAATGATGTAAAAATTCCGGATTCACCTCCTTTTTCCAACCAGGTTTTTAAGAAGTGAAATGTGGCAAAATGCCGCCCGTAAGATCACGTAAAGTTTCTCTGCTGTTCCTGTACTAAAAAACTATCCATAGAAAGCCCTTCTGTTCAAGGATAAGATTATCCGCTTCGTTTCTGCTTTTATATAGATCCTTAATTTTCCAAAACGGCCGTTTGGAGTGGAAGGAAATATTGTTTGCTGTTTTGATAATAAAAAGAATCAATAAATCTTTTTAATTTTTCCCGGTTTTGTATCTCAGTACAATTGATTGTATGATTACTATTGTTTTTCTCCTCTTGGAAATTTCCGTTTGTCAACAATATTTTTACCACTTCCCTCAGCCGGGCAGAAATTAAAAAATATTTTTTGTAACCTTTTGACACAGTTTCTACCCTAATCATTCATAAACCACTTAAAAAATTATTACAATGAAAACGATTCGTGCAAATTGGTCATTGAACCAATTCAAAAAATCAGTAACTGCCTTTATCGCAGCAATTGTTTTACTCATAACCATACAAAGCTGTAAAAAAAATAACAGTTCGCCGCTGGAGAGCAGCAATTATGTAGCGTTGAATTCAACCATGCATAATTTATGGGCAGAACACATGCAGTGGACCTATGCAACTGTAGATGCTTTCTTCAACAACCAATCCGGCCTCCAGGCTTCTCTTGATCGTCTTCTTCAAAACCAAAAAGATATTGGCGCCGCCATAGTACCATATTACGGGCAGGCTGCCGGAGATACACTGGCCTCTCTTTTAACCACACATATTCAGGAAGCGGTGCCGGTATTGCAGGCAGCCAAAGCAGGAGATCAGAACGCATTGCAACAAGCCCTTAACAACTGGTATAAAAATGCACAGGACATTGCAGACTTCCTGACAGCAGCTAATCCTAAAAACTGGAATTCAGCCGACATGCGTGACATGATGAAAGGGCATATTGATCAGACCACCACCTACTCCGTTGACCTGCTGCAGGGCAATTATAAAAAAGCAGTAGTAGACTATGGTGCAGCATTTGACCACATGATGATGATGGCCGATATGCTCAGCGAAGGAATTGCAAAACAATTTCCGAACAAATTCTAACGTCCGGCAGACAGGATCACATAAAAAAACCAAAAACAGTCCGTTGTTTTTCAAATGCAGAGGGGGGAATGTCAATTCCCCTCTTATTATTTTTTGAGAGGCCTGCAATATTGTTTTAAAAGGTTGCTGTGTTACGGCCAACCATCCATACCGGACAGTTCAAAAGGGAATTCATTCTGTAAGAAAGAAATATTTATAAACGGATGACTAATGGCAAATTGAAACAGGAAACAGGCTAAATTTCACAAAATTTGAATTTTTTTCAATTACAAACCCTGATTTTTGTAACCTTTTTACCATCCACCTACCCTAATGTATTGTAACAACAGATAAGATATATAGACCTTTTAGGCATCAAGAGGGAATTATCTTAAATCAGTTCATATAATTATAAAAAATATGAATTCATTTGAAACACTTACGGACCTGCAGATCATTGAACGGATCTTAAATGGTGAGAAAGCATTGTACGAGATAATAGTAAGAAGATATAATCCGTACCTGTACAAGATCGGAAGATCTTATGATTATGGTCACGAGGATACACAGGACCTGATGCAGGATACTTTTATTGACGCATACAAGAGTTTATCTCAATTTGAGGGACGCTCCAATTTTAAAACATGGATCATCCGTATCATGATGAATAACTCTTACAGGAAAAGAGAAAAGTCAGGTTTTAAAAATGAAATTATGACAGAAAACATCAATGAGCAGGCAACACCAATGTTCAACAGCTCAGAAAACAATACAGGAAAAGTGGTTCATAACCGGGAACTCGGAAATGTGATTGAAACGTCGCTGAGAAAAATACCTTTTGATTACCGTATTGTATTCTCCCTGCGGGAGATGAACGGGTTGGGCGTATCGGAAACGGCAAATATCCTGGACATCAGCGAATCCAATGTAAAAGTGCGTTTGAACAGGGCAAAAGCAATGCTGAAAAATGAGATCCAAAAGGAATACACGGCCGAAGAGCTATTCGAATTTAATCTGGTTTATTGCAATGCAATGGTAGAAAGAGTAATGAAAAAAATAAATGAACTATGAGCTTTATACAGGAAATAATGAATGCCGGGCTGGATAAATCTTCAATTGACACACCTCTTCGTGAGGATGCTTTTGAACTTACCGACAATGAAAAGATAGAAAAGATAGAATATCATTTTTCTCAGATCATGGAAACTCTCGGGCTTGACCTGGAAGACGACAGCCTGGGCGGCACACCCCGAAGAGTAGCAAAAATGTTTGTAAAAGAAATGTTCAGCGGTTTGAATCCGAAGAACAAACCCCAGGTGAGCCTGTTTGACAATAAGTATGGTTACAGGAAAATGCTTGTCGAAAAAGACATCACGCTGTATTCAAATTGCGAACACCATTTTGTACCTATTATCGGGAAGGCACACGTAGCTTATATCCCCCACGACAAAGTGATCGGTTTATCCAAGATCAATCGCCTGGTACAATACTATGCCAAACGTCCGCAGGTACAGGAACGGCTGACCGTGCAGATCGCCGAAGGATTAAAAGAAATTTTAGGGCACAATGACGTGGCTGTTTATGTGGAAGCAGATCATTTATGTGTAGCAGCAAGAGGAATAAAAGATACCAGCAGCAAAACTGTTACAGTAAGTTATTCTGGCCAGTTTGAGAACGAAAGTGTAAAACAGGAATTTTTATCACACGTTAATCACAAATAATAAAATGGGAAAAACAGTTAAGATAATATCTATAGAACACCTGACACATGATGTGCTCCGGATCGAAGCAGAGAAGCCCCGGGGACTGTCCTATCAGCCGGGGCAGGCAGTTGATCTTTCTATCAATAAACCCGGATGGGAAAATGAAATCAGGCCTTTTACGTTTACTTCATTACCCGACGATGATCATATTGAATTTTCGATCAAAACCTATCCCACACATAATGGAGTCACCAATCAACTGCTCTCGCTGAAGGCGGGTGATGAGTTGATCGCCGGCGAAGTGTTCGGAGATATACGCTATAAAGGGAATGGTATCTTCATTGCAGGCGGCGCCGGGGTAACGCCTTTTATTTCCATTCTGAGAAAACTGGAAAAAGAAAATAAGATTAACGGTCACAAACTGATTTTTGCCAATAAAACAAAATCAGATATCATTCATGAAGATTATTTCACCAGGCTTTTAGGGAAAAATTTTATCAACATACTTTCCGATGAAAATCATGCAGGTTATGAACATGGTTTTATTTCACCTGAACTGCTAAAAAAATATTCAGACGGAGCTTCCGGGTATTATTACCTCTGCGGTCCTCCGCCAATGATGCAGGCAGTGGAAAAATATTTAGCAGGCCTGGGGATTTCCGAAAACCGGATAGTAAGAGAAGCGTTTTAATATTATTCATTTTGTGATGGACGGGCAGATCACCTGCCTACCTGTATGCGGTCTTTCCGTTTTAACATCACCGGCTTCTTCACTGCATAGCCGGCAGTTATCCTTCATTTGTACATCAGCAATAAAACGAATTGGGAATAATATGGCGATACCCTGCCCCGGACTGTTGGGTTAAATAAACCACATCAGATTGCCGGCTGCTCTTCAGGGCATGTTTCAGCGGCAACAATGCACAAGACAAAATAGTTTTTTTATGCCGTCCCGTAAATATTGCATTTTGTCAGACCGGGAAAGGGTTAAGAAATAATTTTTCAGGTAACCACAAACCGGTAGCCGATCCCTTTAATGGTTATGATCTCCAGTGAAGGATCCTCTTTTAAATAACTGCGCAGCTTGGTGATATATACATCAAGATTTCTTGAATTGAAGAAAGAATCATTTCCCCAGAGAAGATTGAGAATGACTTTCCTGTCAATGACCTTATCCCGGTTCAGGTATAAAAGTTTCAGCAGTTCACTTTCCCTGTAAGAAAGTTTTTTCTCTTCCTTGCCATGACTCAGCACCTGGCGGTTCACCTGGAAACTGTATTTACCCATCGTCACTGTATCGCCGCTGATCCTGTTCGGGCTTTCTGTTTTAGTATGCAAAAGATTTTGGATCCTGACGATCAACTCTTCCATGCTGAAAGGTTTCCGGATATAATCATTCCCGCCCATATTGAATCCTTTCACTACATCTTCCGTCTGCGTCTTTGCCGTCAGAAAAATAATGGGAATATCTTCATTCATTTCCCTTATCTCATCGGCTATAGCAAATCCATCCTTATTAGGAAGCATCACATCAAGCACACAGATATCCGGCCGGGATTTTTTGAACAGGTCAACCGCTTTCCCCCCATCGCTTTCCATGATCACTTCAAAGCCACGGCTCTCCAGGCTTTCCTTGACGATCTTGCCGAGAAACAATTCATCTTCTACATAAAAAACTTTTGTCTTGCTCATATATTCGGTTAATGCTACTCTTGCCACAATTCCGGGCTATGACAGCAACAGAAGCAGGTGCCCTGAATCAGGCGCCTCTTTGATAAAACTAATGAATTTTGTGAAACCGCACCGATGCTGTGGTATTGTTTTTATCCGCAGCTTAATTTTTTACCTTACCAGCATTCTTGCTAAATCAAGAAAATTGTCAAATGTGTTATACCCGGTTCCGTTTTCGTTGCCTTTTCCCTTCTTAAAACTATCCCAGCTGATCATCCTTACCACAACTAATTTTTTTTCGGGGTAAATCACCATATAGTTACCCAGGAATCCATCGGTATAATAACCAATTATTTTCCCATATTCTCTTCTGCTCAATGACATTCCATTAGAAACCAGCAGCGGTACATATTTGCTGACCCAGTCACTGGTGGTATTAAGAACTTTATCAGTAATGAATCCCATATAGTCAGATGACAAGTATTTACCTTTTATTGATTCTATCTTTTCCAGCATTTCTTTGTCAAATCCGATTTCCTTCAGCTTTTTGATCTGGAAATCGTCAATGATATTAAAAATGCTATCGTATTGAATCCACCAGAGCAATCCATAATCAGGATTCAGTTTGACCGGCTGCTCCGTTTGGGTAAACCAACTATCGGCAATAAGTTGTTGCCCATTCCATTTACCCCTGTTTAAAAACAATTGACCAAGCTTAGCCATATCTTTCGGAAACACCTGGAACCCGGACATTGCTTCGGGATTACCTTCATCATCCCTTGTCCAGTTGTAATCTTCAATACCAAGCGGCTTGAATATTTTTTCAGATAAATAATTGTCCAGCTTAACATGCGAAATACGTTGCACTATTCCCGATAACAGGTTTACGGCTTTATTATTATAGTTGAATCGAGTTCCGGGGGTATCAACAATTTCTGCAGCAAGGGCAAGCTTCACAAAATCAGGACTTGGATAGATCTCTACATTTGTATTCGGTACATTTTGCATTCCGGAAGTCTGGTTTAACAATTCCCTTACGGTGATCTCTTTTTTTAATCCCTGGTTCCATTCCGGATAAAAATGAAAAACCGGTTTCTCTAATGAATCCAGTAATCCATCTGTAAAAAGTTTGCCTATCGCAAAGTTTACAATTGATTTGGTGGATGACATGGCTTCAATCTTTTTCGGTTCTTTACCAAAATAATATTCTCCGAAAAGTTTGCCGTCTTTAAAAATAACCAACCCGTCAGTTTGGGTAAGTTCTGCTTCTTTTAGCAAACTGTCTAATGCTGGTTTGCTAATCGGGCTCTGTCCTGATACAAGAATATTTGCAGTTAGAAAATAAAGAAAAGCGAATAGAATTTTTTTCATATTAATGATATTATTTACCGTGAAGTAGATAGAATATGCACAGATTTTGCTAAGAATCTTGTTTGGGCAACACAATTATAAACCTGGTTCCCACCCCGGCCTGACTTTCCACACTGATCGTTCCCTTATGTTTTTGCACCACCTGGGCCACATAGCTTAACCCCAATCCATAACCCCTGGCATTATGCTTATCACCGGTCGGTACTCTGAAAAATTTTTCAAATACTTTGTCTTTGTACTCCTGTTGTATCCCGATACCGTTATCGGAAACGCTTAACACAACATTGGTTTCATTTCCTTTCATCTCCACCTTTATCAAAGGATTGTCTTTGCTGTATTTTAATGCATTGTCCAGTAAATTAAAAACCACGCTGAGCAAATGCAGCCTGTCGCCCTTCAGGTGCAGGTCGCCATCAGCAGTTATGGTACAGTCAGCATGATACTTTTCCAGTTGTAGCCGCATGGAAGAAACCACTTCATCCACGATCTCTTTAAGATTCACTGTTTCATATTTCAATTCAATCTCTTTCTTTTCAAACATAGAAAGTTTCAGTACTTTATCTACCAGCAGGCTGAGCCTTTGCAACTCATTGGAAGAAATATCCAGGTATTCCCTGGTACGCTGCGGGTCCTGTATCGCATTAAAATTCTTCAAAGCTTCAATGGCCACACCTACGGTTGCAATCGGTGTCTTCAGCTCATGGGTAATGTTGCTGATGAATTCATTTTTCAACAGTGCCAGTTTTTTCTGACGTAACAGGCTCCGGTATAATAACAGGAACGATAAAATGGTGATCCCTACAAGGAAAATTGAAAAAATGACCGGGGAAAGAATTTGCTTCAATAAATAAGGAAATAAATTTCCCAACTCCATTTTATACGTGATCGGATGCAGAAAGCCAACCGTTACCACATTGGATCCCGGTTCATAAAAACGGATTTCAGTACTGTCCAGCCGCATCACGGTGAACGGTACTTGCATTTTTTGTTTTTTCAAAGCATCCGAATATGCAGCGGAGATCTCTTTCACTTTTAATGTATCCTGCAAAGAATCCACATCTGATAAAAACCGCATCATATATTCTCCCCGGCCCCACTCTCCGCCCATTCCGGGAAACCCGCCATAGGAAGGAAGTGAATCTCTTTTTTTATTCAGGCCAATATCCATTTGAAAGTTCATTCCCGGATGCCGGGGTAGTCTTTTTAAAAGCGAATCCCCGACTTTTTCCTGAATCGCCTTGATGGTATTAGCCATGTTTTGTTTTGTCTCATCGCCATAATCAAAATTTTCCGGTTCTTTCTCTCCACTGGTGTTCCCGCTTTTCTCAAAAGCGCTGTCCGGGAAAAATTTACCCAGTTTTAATTTGGATGCCTGAAGGTTTCGCACTGTTGAAACAAAAGCTACTTCAGTCTTAAACTTAAGATTCTTTTTCTCCCGGTTATAGCTTTGCTTTAACCAGTAAACCTGGAAGCCTGCAATACCGAGTATGGTGATCGCCATCAAAACTGCCAGCCAGTAAAGTCTTTTCATATTTAGTTTTCAAATTTAGAATATAGTTTCCTGCCATTCTATTTCAATTAACCTTTATTAACCTTAATGAAAGGTGGATTAACCTAGATGGATTAACTTCCTTTATTGTTCAGTTCTTAAATCAAAAGATTACGGCGAGGAATATCAACCGTGATAAAACCTCATTAGGCATCACCTGGATAAAAGATAAATCGCTTGCTGATCTTGATAATCTTTCTGGCCCGAATGTACTGGCCGGAGAAAACATTGAAAACTTAGAAGCAGGTTTGGAAAGTTTCTGCGAAATAATGATCATCATAAATGGAAAAGAAAAATTACTGTTGATTCGTTTCCGGCACCGGTGAGTTTGAATCTGTAAAAAAATTATTCCTGATTATTAGTTCCTATCGTATTCAGGGCAGGGGTTTTTACGAAATTTTTAAAGAATTGTGTTTTTAACTTTAAAACAAGAGTAAAAATTAGCACATCAGAAAATAATTATATAATTTTCCTTTCCGGTTTTCGTTATATAAAAATTAATGACCTTAATTATGAAGAATAAACGTATCGAGCATGCTTATGAACAGGCAAAGATTTATCACCAGTATTACAAACCTTCTTTGAATGTTTTCCGCCTGATTAAATCCGTGCTGGCAGTTATTATCAGCGGCTCTTCCAATGCCGCCGAAAGCTATACCAGGAGAAAATAAAATACTTCTTACTAACCCATACATTATAAATGTCTGCCGGCCGGCAGGCATTTTTTATTCCCCCAGTCTGTTCTTTTAGCTTTTCAGTGTATCATTTCGTGCCGGAACTTTGACCATCAACTGCCGGATCGGCTCTCTTTAAAAAGCTTTTACATCTGCAGCAAAGTATCAAATCCATAAGCCTGTCCCGGGCAGAATCAAAATCTTATAAAAAGGGTTATTTATTACATAATTTTAAGTAAAATCACATAGCGTGAAAAGAGTCTTTTTATTCCACATAGTTTTTATATTATCTCTTTCCTGTTTTGCCCAGCACTGTCCCTTTGACGGCTCTTCCATGCTGGTCATCAAATTGACGGACAGCTTAGGGAACCCGGTAACTTCAATGAAGGATTCTCTATTCCTTGTTGAAGTAGATAATCCAAAACCGGATTCATGCATTTACGCCGAAGGAATTTTAATATTGCCTTTTAAAAACTTACAGGAGGAGCTTATCAATAAGCATGATGGTGCATGGAAAGAACGGGCTTTTAACCTCGCTTCCGGAAGTGAATTTATGCAAGCCGGCCATTATGCCGTATTGTTAAACCAGGCAGAAAACGATTGTATGATAAAAGATAAAGGTGATTTCAGGTATATGCAAAGAAAATTTGAAATTGACATGAAAAAAGGTAGTTCGATACAAACATTAACTAAAGTGTCTTCAGAAAATATTTACAGCCTTTGTACCGGCAAAGGCCCGTGGACAAGGATCCGATCCATAGAGATAGTCCTGAAATGATAAAGTCAGATTATTTCAGAACAGATTTTTATTGAGGCGTCAATACTCTTAACTGAATAAATACTCCACATCTTCTTTGGTCAGGCTCTTCACAAAAGAAGTATCGTCTGCAATCAGGTCTTTGGCCAGCGCTCTTTTCTTTTCCTGTAGTTTCAGAATTTTATCTTCGATGGTATCCTTGCAGATCATGCGGTAGGCAAAAATATTTTTAGTCTGCCCGATACGGTGCGTACGGTCAATAGCCTGCTGTTCCACAGCAGGGTTCCACCAGGGATCTACAATATATACATAATCGGCTGCTGTCAGGTTAAGGCCTACACCGCCTGCCTTCAATGAAATTAAAAACACCCGGACACTGTCATCATTCTGAAAAGTCTGGATTGCCGTTTCCCTGTCCGGGGCAGAAGTGCTGCCGTCGAAGTATTCATATTTCACATCCAGTTCTTCCAGTTTTTCTTTGATAAGTGATAACATGCCGAGGAACTGTGAAAAGATCAGCGCTTTGTGGTTGCTGATATTTTCCGTGATCTCCCTGGCCAGCTCATCCAGCTTGATGGAATGGTTTTCAAATTTTTCCGGTTCATTCAATATAGCGGGTGAATCACAGATCTGACGCAGTTTCATCAAACCCTGCAATATAGTAAGCTGGGAACGCTGAATACCCTGTTCCTGTATCGTTCCCATGATCTTATCCCGGAATTCATTTCTATAGGCATCATAAATTTTTCGCTGCTCCTCTTCCATTTCACAAAAAAGAATCATTTCCTGTTTTTCCGGAAGATCTTTTGCAACCTGTTCCTTGGTCCGGCGTAAAATAAAAGGGTATAAAATTTTTTTCAAATGATCTTTGCGGTCTTCTTCGCCGAATTTATCAATAGGCATAGAAAATTCCTGGCGGAAAAATTCCATGGTACCCAGCATACCGGGATTCAAAAAATTCATTTGTGCAAAAATGTCGAAAGTGTTATTCTGCAGCGGCGTACCGCTCATGCAAAGACGATGTTTCGCATTCAGCAATCCTGCTGCTTTGGTTACTTTGCTCACCGGGTTTTTTATTGCCTGCGATTCATCCAGTATCAGGTAATCAAATTCCACCCCCATCATCAGTTTGATATCGCTGCGCAACGTGCCATAGGTGGTAATGGTTATATCATACTTCAGGAACTCTTCATTTGTTCTTACTCTTGCACCACCATGGTGTATCCGGTATGATAATTCCGGTGTGAATTTCCTGATCTCATTTTCCCAGTTATAAATAAGTGTTGTGGGACAAACCACCAGGGTTCTTATTTCTCTATTTTGTTTTTTGTACCGCTCTAAAAAAGATAAGGCCTGAACCGTTTTTCCCAAACCCATATCATCTGCCAATATTCCGCCCCATCCGATTTCACTGAGATAGTTCAGCCATTGATAGCCCGCTACCTGGTAGGGCCGTAAAATAGGTTTCAGGTGTTCGGGCGGCGGAATTTCATTTATAGAATTAAATGCACGAAGGCGGTTGTATTTCTCTTCTAATTGTACGACCAGCTCACCCTCATCACGGGTTTCGTACAACTCATCCACCACGCTGAGATGATACCGGGATAATTTTAATGAATCTGTTTTCCCTTCTCCTATCCTGAAGAGCAATGAATATTTTTTAATCCATTCTTCCGGCAAAATTCCCAGTGTACCGTCGTTCAGCTGAACAAACTGTTGTTTGTTTGCCAGGGCTCTTTTTACTTCTGCCACGGTCACTTTTTGTTCACCAAAAACAACATCCACTTTTGCATCGAACCAGTCAGTATTGCTGCTGATAAAAATTCTTGTTTGCGGTTTTGCTGTATTAAAACGAAAGTTTTTCAGCGCTTCAAAACCAAATACCGGAGTTTTCATCTCCTTCATAGCGTCCACAAACAAAAAGAACCAGTTATTCTTCAATACATCCATACCCCGCAAAGCAAGAGAGGCATTATCTCCATTATAGATAAAGTTAGAATGTAATGCCTGCAGTTTTTGTATAAAGGCATTTTCTTTTTCCCGGTTCCTGTAAACGATCATCACTTTATCTTCCACAGGCACTACGATAGCATCCCTGTTTTTTGCTTTTGTCTCATACCCTTTATAAGAAAATACCGGCTGAAAAATGAGGAAGTCTCCTTTTTCGGATAAAAATAATTTCACTTCCGGATCGCCATCCTTAATCTCACGAATCAATGATTGTTCAAAATTCACTTTATACTCTTTTGCAAGAGGTACAATGAACTGGTTCAGTACCGTAGTCCATTCTTCCGGACTGATCTTGATAGTCCCTTCAGGAAAGAATTTTTCTACCAGCCGGATCACATCATTATTCTTCCATAAAAAAACCTGGTGATTATACAGGAAAAACAAAGGACTGCTGCTCTCATTGTTCCCGAATTCATATTCCATCCCGGCCGCCTTTACCCGGCACTGGATGGCATAATGCGAGTTCTTTTTTACAAAAATGGCCGGGGTCACTTCATCCATCATTACCTGCAGGGGTTGCAGGTTGCTTGTCTTAAACGATTTTTTTTCAGGGAGTAAAAATACAAATGGATTTTGTGCAGACTCAATGAACAGTTTTTTCAGTTTAGGTAAGAGGTAGTCTGATACCAGTTCTTTGGTTTCTTCCGGCAGGTCTTCCGTTTCCTGTTGAATAATATTTTCCCAGATGCCGGAAAACGGAGAATTGCGGCTGATGTACTTATTGATCTCGCTTTCCTGCAATTTTCTAAGTACGCCGAGAAGGCGGATATCCTCATCACATAAATGATCCGTATTCACATACCTGCTCAGGTCTAATTTTTCTGTTTTATCAGCAAATTCATTTCCTTTTTCATTGACTGTTCCGCTGATTGCATCAATGCCGAAATAAGGATACGTCTTTTTATTGAAATTGAAAACAATCCCGATCCTTTCAGATATTTTAATTTCCTCCTGCTGTATTTCAGGCTCAGCTTCTTCCGGTTGCGGTGCGGTAATAACGGGGCGTACCGGTTGCGGGATTGCCGCCACTCTTTTGATGTTGCTGTCCAGCACACGCAAAAAAGGTTTCCCTTCTTTATAAACAAATTCGAACTTACCGGCCAGGTCATCATTTAATGAATACCCGTAAGCTTCCAGCAATTTATTTTTTTCTTTATCCCAATTGCGGATGCTGTCAAAATAACCGGCACCAAATGAATTCAGTAATTGAAGAAACACGATCACTTTGGGTAAGCAAAGCGGGTGTTCTCTGTCTTCATAATCGCAGCTGGTATCAAAGTTCCTCTCTTCGTTTTTACTGATGATGACTTTGTACTCTTTTCCCTCCAGGCGGACAGATGCCCTTACTGTTTCATTTTTCGCAAAATCAATCTTTGCTTTCTGCGTTCGTAAAAATTTCTCGGCTTCAGTAAACACATCAGGAGAAGAAAGCATCCTTAAAGACCTCAGGTCAATGGTTTTCATTTTTGCAATGGTATGCCGCTGATCATACTGCACTTCCCCGGTATGCAATTGTCCTTTATCAATCAGTTCCTGTAAATAAAATAATGCTGCCGCTTCATGACGGCAGATTTCGCCCAGGTTATAAGGACAGCCGCAGCGAAGCGAAACAAATTTCGGGTCTCTTATTTTCTGGATATAAACTTTATAATAAGTGGAGTAGCTGTCATCTTTCACCCTGAGAACTGCCGATCCGAATAAGTCATCGTATTCTACTAATTCTACAAACCCGACAGCATGTATCTTTTTTCCACGACGGATCACTTCATCGGTTCCATGGGTGTAAACATATCTGATAAGGTGCGGTAAGGCCAAATCGTTATTTTATTTAATCACAGAAATCAGAAAAGGTTAATCTGCAAATGTAGTAGGATGTGTGGTGGATTTCCTTACAAATGAAGAAAAATAAAAAATATTCTGAAACGATAAAAAAGAAAATGAAATGAAGTATCTTAGCAGGTTTTTTCCGAATGCTTCCGGCCCCGGAGAAACACAGGATTCAACGCTACGTGTATTTTTTTTGTCTCTCTTTTTCCATAAAAAAAATTCAATAATCAATTCTATTAAATGGTCAGTTTCCCATTGTCATATTGCGGCAATACATTTGCAAGATCCGGAGTCAGGCAATAACGGATATCTTTTTCCAAACCAAATCCTATCAGCCGGTGATAATGTGAGGCTTCATTCGCTTTCATAAAATCAAACAGATCCTTCTTTGCCTGTTTATACATGGCTGTTGCTATATGTGACGAATCGCAGTTAATGGAGAAGTATCTTCCGACTTCATGAATAACGGCTCCGGCAAACAATGAATCTTCCATGTTTATCCTGTCTTTCCAGGCAGCACAGGCGAGGATCACATTCTTTTTCATCACCATCAAATGATCACACACAACAGAGAGGTTGGAAAAAGCGCCGGTAACAATCTCCGTTGCTCCCCTGTCCAGCGCCATTTGCAGCAAGCGGGTTCCGTTAGTGGTGGTAAAAACCAATGTTTTTCCTGCAATAAATTCCCGTGTGTATTCAAATGGCGAATTCCCGTTTTGCAATCCCTCTGCTATTTTTCCGTCTCTTTCACCGGCAGTGACTCCTTCGATTTGTTTTCCCAGCTCAATGCACCGGCTTACGCTGTCAACAGGAATCACTGACTTTGCGCCATTATACAATGCAGTGGCAATAGTAGAAGTGGCCCGGAGTATATCAATAATTACAACAATACTGTTGCTGAGATCATACAAATGCAAAAGCGCAGGTGAAAAAGAGGTGAAAAGTGTCGGCTTGGTATTCATGCGCAGAAGAGCACAAAAATAAAGGAATAAATTGATCGGGGCCGCAGGTTATTTTAGGGTCTCTTATTTTATCAGAAGTCTCTTCCACTTATCGCTTTCAGCATATTCTTTGATTGTGTCATTCCGCTGCTGAAGCAGGTGTGTTATATAACGCAAAAGATAAAACCGGTCAAACAGCTTTCCGAAAAATCCGTATGGAATGTCGTAGTGAAACAGATCGATCAGTATAGTACCGTTGTCACATGGTTTGAAATAACGCTCATGTTTCATTGCCTTGAAATCACCTTTCATCTGTTCGTCAACAAACCGTTCGGGTTTTTGAAGATCGGTAACTTTCACCCGCAACAACCTGTTTTTAAATAAATGTTTTGCTTTCCATGTTACTGTTTCATCTTTTTCCATCAACCCGAAACGGGTGCCGGCAACAGCTTCTTCTTTGTAGGGATTCATTGACCGCTTGTGCAATTCCACATGGCGGCTAAGATCAAACACCACGTTCACCGGAGCGGCAATAAACGTAGTAAGATGGATTGTTTGCATAGAATATTCAAAATTAAAAATTATAAATTCAATTCATAATCCGGACGCACTTTACTCATCCTCTTTCGAAATTTTAAGTTAACTGAATGGTAGCTTTACCACTTTTGCTTTAAGCAATTTATCCCTGACAGAAATGAAGATCTCCGAATCAAGCAATGAATTTTTAACTTCTACATATCCCATTCCAATAGCCTTACCCAGGCTGGGTGACTGGGTGCCGGAAGTAACATAACCTATTTTTACCCCGGAATGATCTTTTATTTCATAACCATGCCGGGGAATTCCCCTGTCAATCATCTCAAATCCGGCCAGCTTCCGTTTTACTCCTTCGGATTTTTGCTTTTCCAGAATTGTTTTTGCGGTAAAATCCTTAGTGAATTTGGTGATCCATCCCAATCCTGCCTCCAGTGGTGAAGTAGTATCATCTATATCGTTCCCATACAGGCTAAACCCCATTTCCAGCCTCAATGTATCCCTTGCCCCAAGTCCTGCAGGCTTCAATCCCTGTGATGCGCCAATCTTAAAAACGGCATCCCATATTTTATCGGAAGCCATATTGTTATCCTGGCTGCCAAACGGAAGATCTTCAAAATAAATTTCAACTCCTCCTGCACCGGTATAACCTGTTGCGCTGATCAGCACTTTATCCACTCCTGCAAATTTTCCTTTGGCGAAAGTGTAATATTTCAGATTTAAGATATCCATATCAGTCAGTGGCTGCAGGATCTTTGCTGCATTTGGTCCCTGTATTGCCAGCAGTCCGGTCCTGTCTGAAACATTCTCCATTATCACAGCTTTGTTATTATGCTTCATAATCCAGTTCCAGTCCTTTTCGATATTTGATGCATTCACAACCAGCATATATTCCCTATTTTCTTCGATGCAATACACTAACAGGTCATCAACGATGCCGCCGTTTTCATTGGTCAGGCAACTGTATTGGATCTTACCCGCAGAGAGTTTGGAAGCATCATTGGAAGTTAGCCGCTGAATAAGGTCCAGAGCATTTTCTCCTTTTAAAACAAACTCACCCATGTGGCTTACATCAAATACACCGGCATTCCTGCGTACAGCAGTATGTTCATCATTAATGCCCGTATAACTGATGGGCATATTATAACCTGCAAATTCAGCCATTTTTGCACCAAGCGCTATATGTTTGGAAGTAAAAGGGGTATTTTTCATTTAGAGATTTTGAAATTGCTGCAAATGTAAATTAAAAACATTTCGCAATCTATCCGTAACAACGGTAAATAGAAATCTCAATTGTATTTTTTGTGTACAGGCCATTATGTTTTTAGTCCCGGAACACAGTAAAAAAATACGGAATTTATTTTGGGTTTAATTGAATACGCCGATCAGGGATAAGACCGGTGATGGAACTATTGCTACTTCTTTTCCCGAAAGACTACTGAAAACATTATTGATAACTCCGGTGGAGCTGCCTTTTTGACTTTTCTTTTCCTGCTCTCTCTTTTTTTCTTTCAGCCTTTCCAGCTCTTTCTCTTTTTCCCGGATATTCTTATCAAGGCTACTGCTATCATCCGTTTTGTAGCGATAATCATCATTAGATTCCACCCGGCTGCCTTCGGGACTTACCAGGCGTCCGTCTTTTCCCATTGTATAATCAGTATTGACTTTCCAAATGAAGCTTTCCCGATCATCAATATCAAATTGTATCCTGTTGTTCCAGTCGCGGTATCTCCTGATCCTGAAATTGAACGGATTCAGTCGATCCCTTACCGTTTCATCAAACCGGATTTTTTTTCCTGCCGGTACCCTGATCTCCACATATACTTTCTGCCAGCGAAATTTGCTGTTCTTGTCTATGGCATAGCCGCTTCCCAAATCCAGGATACTGTCCCTGTATGAAACGGGATATTTTATTTTTTCTGCTCTCGACCTTGCCTCTGTCATAGTTCTTCCGGAACTATATTTTTTCAACACAACATGATAATCGGAATCTTCACTAAGAACTATATCAAACCGGACGCCGGAAAGCTTCAATGTGTCATCCGAAAGATCCCATCCGGTTGATTCATTGTCGAACCAGGCAAAATTTCCCGTATATCTTAATTCGGGTTCAGGCACTTCTATGATCATCCTTCCATGGGCGGGCTGAGTTATGTTAACCGGCTCATCAAAATGTCCATAATTCCTTACGTCTTTTGTAATGCTGGCAGCAAATAATGTAGCTACAACCCAGCCTATCACCCACAATCCTCCAAATATCCACCCAAGATACCCGCTTCGGGAACGCACCCTGAGAATTCGGCGTATGATCCATGTAATAAATGCAATCAGTGGAACGCCCAGGAAGAAAATCAATGTTCCCCATGCATATAGTTGTTGCCAGTTGCTGGTCCATAAAAAATTATTCACCGGCCACCAGGCAATCCCTCCGAATAATAAAACAATAATCGCAACAAATAATCCGAACGCAATGGAACCCGCAACAAATAAAAAGAATACTCTGAAAAGCACTCCGATAGCATGTCCTATTCCGTTGCCTGTTCGGCGGGCTGCACTCCCGGCTTCAGAAGCAAACGCTTTACCCCTTGTGTTTGCAAAATCTTTTGCCTTGTTGCCCAGGTTATGAACGGACTCCCGAACTTCATTACCCCAATCTTTCAGCCGGTCCCTTGATTGCTGAATTCCTTCCTGCACATTTTGCCTGATCGTATTCACATCCACTTTTTCACCACGCATTTCCATTTTTTCATATGGGCTTCTTGCTTCCGGCAACACGATCCACAAAATAATATACGCAAGAATGAACGTTCCGCTCAATGAACCGAAAAAGATATTGGGAAATACATGAAAATCGTACCTCCAGCTGAAATGATAAAGAATATTAAAAAAGAAACTCAGGATGACCGGGGCTGCAAAGATCAATCGGATCGTAGATGCTTTCATATTGAAATATGCTGCTAAACCACCCGCAACACCCCCGATTACTTTGTCGTCAGGATTACGATACAATCTTTTTCCGGAAAAGCCCTCGCTTTGCTGAGAAGGCAGCACGATCCATAAAAGAAAATAGATAACGAAGCCCAGGCCAAAACCACCAAAGCTTACAATGGCAAATAAAATACGAATGATAGCAGGGTCAACATTCAAATAATTGGCAATACCCGAACAAACCCCCCCAACGATCCTATCGCCCGAATCACGATAAAGTCTTTTACGTTCGGTTCTTCCTGTATAGCCGCTGTAAGATGCCCGCTCTTGTTGCGAACCCTGGTCTTGTGCAGATGAAGTTTCTTCCGTATCAAAATCTTCGGGCCTTCCCATGGAGCTGATGATCTCTTCTACATCAGTATCCGTGATCCGGTCAGCGCCTTTACGGATCTTTTCACTCATCAATTCTGCTATGCGGCTCTCAATATCATTGATGATTTCATCCCTGCCGTCTTCTCCGGAAAAATGCCTGCGTAAACTTTCAATATAAGCCTGCAGTTTTTCATACGCCGAATCTTCTATCGGTATCACCCGGCCACTGAGATTTACATTTATGATCTTTTTCATTTTAAATTATTTGCTTGTTAAATTGTTTCGTTATTGATTGATGGGGTTTTCAGGTTTTTTTGCAGTAAGTGCATTCACACCGTTTGATAATTCAGTCCACGTTTGTTCCAGTTCTTTATAAAATTTTTCTCCTTTCTCCGTCAATGAAAAATATTTTCTTGGGGGGCCCGAATTACTTTCTACCCACCGGTACGTCAGCATCTCTGCATTTTTCAGCCTTGTAAGAAGCGGATACAGGGTTCCTTCAAATATCTTCAGGTTTGCCGCTTTCATTTCCTCTACAATATCACTTGGATAAGCCTCACCCCTCCGGATGACAGAAAGAATGCAGAACTCCAGTATCCCTTTCTTCATTTGACTCTGTGTATTCTCAATATTCATAATTCTCTTTTTTACTAATCTTGCACAAAGCTAATGTATTATTCAGTACTCTACAAAACACAGTACCATATTTTTTATAGTCATTAGCCCTATTTTTTCTTCAACTTTATATAAACCATTTACAATCAGCTATCTGCCTAATAAAAAGCTATAAAAAATTTATAATTAAAATCCCGGATTCAACTTTCAGATTTTCAGATTTTGTTTTTCCTGCAGTATCGCTTGAGCAATTTTTTCCGTTTCAGATTAACCTGAATTTTTCTTTTTTCTCCATGCCTGCAGAAAAAAATGACATTATAAATTTATTAGCCTTCACCGGGATAACTTAATCACTAATTAATAAAAGAACAAAACACATGACAACTCAATCTGTAAATGAATTTTGTTTTTTTCTGAAACTTTTACCGTTAAATCATCTTCACCATTCAAAATTGTAAAGAGAATAACATTTACATAACCGGCTATTTTTAAAGTTTTTTTCCTTTTACCGGCAAGACAAAGCGATGAGCAGTAAAATCATTATATCAGCTGATATTGATCATCCTGTTATTCTTATATATGTTCCTACTTTTACTATAATAAACTATTATGAAAACGATAATCATTCCTACGGATTTTTCTCCTATTGCCACCAATGCAATGAATTACGGAGTGGATATGGCAAAAGCCATAAACGCCAATATTGTTCTGATGCACGTTTACCAGGTGCCGGTCACAGTGACTGATGTACCGGTTGTCGTGGTATCCATTGATGAATTAAGAGAAAGCGTTGAGGAAAAACTTGCTGACCTGAAATCTGCAATTGAGCGCATCACTTCCGGAAAAATCAAAGTTTATACTGAAGCAAGATTAGGCAATGTTGTAGATGAACTGGAAAGTTTTTGTAATAAAATCAATCCGTTTGCCGTGGTAATGGGAACGAAAGGTGCAACAGGTCTCGAAAGAGTAATGTTCGGCAGCGTAACATTAACCGCCATACGCCATCTTACCTGGCCGGTATTCTGTGTGCCACCCGGGAAAGAATACGGACAAGGAATTAAAAAGATCGGGTTTGCCTGTGATTTCAAAAAAGTGATTGAATCCACCCCGATCCATTTCATAAAGAATGTTATCAAAGAGTTCAACGCCGGATTGTATGTGCTGAATGTGGACTATGAAAACCGCCGTTTCAAACCAGAAACCCCGGAACAATCTTTGATGCTGCACACGATGCTGGAAGACATTAATCCCTCTTATCATTTCATTGAGCAAAAGGATATTGAAGATGGCATCAACAAATTTGCAGAAGAAAACAATTTAGATCTTGTTATTGCTATTCCTAAAAAACACAAGCTGCTGGAAAGTATATTCAAACCGAGTTCAACGAAGCAACTTGTTTTTGAATCCCGGATTCCTGTGATGTGCGTGCACGAATAAGCAGCAATTAAAACTCGGCATTACCCGGTGTACGGGGAAACGCAATAACATCACGGATGTTGGTCATTCCCGTTACAAACTGGACCATCCTTTCAAAACCCAGACCAAATCCTGAATGCGGTACGGTGCCAAACCTTCTTATATCCAGGTACCACCACAGATCTTTTTCGGGGATATTCATCTCCTTCATTCTTTGCTCCAGCCTATCAAGGCGTTCTTCTCTTTGTGAGCCGCCAACTATTTCACCAATTCCCGGTACAAGTATATCCATTGCAGTTACGGTTTTCCCGTCTTCATTCTGCCGCATATAAAATGCTTTGATTTCTTTCGGATAATTCCTGATGATAACCGGTTTTTTAAAATGTTTTTCTACCAGGTAGCGTTCATGTTCACTCTGCATATCCATTCCCCATCCTGTAACCGGAAACCTGAATTTTTCCTTTTTGTTATAATTACTTTCTTTTAAAATTTCAACAGCTTCTGTATACGTGATACGCTCAAATTCATGTTGAAGTACAAATTCCAGTTTTTGCAGCAGGCTCATCTCGCTGCGCTTATCCTGCGGCAAATGTTTCTCTTCGTCTTCCAGGCGCTGGGTAAGAAATTCCAGATCTTCCCGGTTATGTGCTACCGCATATTTAATAATGTATTTGATAAACTCTTCTGCAAGGTTCATATTATCTTCCAGATCATAGAAAGCCATTTCCGGTTCTATCATCCAGAATTCCGCCAGGTGTCTTGCCGTATTAGAGTTCTCTGCACGGAAGGTGGGGCCAAATGTATAAACATTTCCAAACGCCGTTGCACCCAATTCTGCTTCCAGTTGTCCACTCACCGTCAGGTTAGTACTGCGCTCAAAAAAATCTTCTTTGAAGTTTACAGAACCGTTTTCATTCTTCGGAATATTTTCAAGCGGAAGGGTGGTTACTTTAAATAATTCCCCTGCACCTTCGGCATCACTTGCCGAGATGATAGGGGTGTGCATGTATAAAAATCCTTTATCATTAAAAAATTTGTGAATAGCAAATGCAAGAGCGTGGCGAATACGGAACACAGAGCCAAAAGTGTTAGTGCGAAACCTGAGATGAGCAATTTCCCTTAAAAACTCAAGGCTGTGCTTTTTCGGCTGCAGCGGATATTTTTCCGGATCAGAATCACCGAGGATCTCTACTGATGTCGCTTTCAATTCCAGTTTCTGGCCTTTGCCCGGAGAGGCAATTACAGTTCCGTTTATTTTTAAGGCTGCTGAAACAGCAATCCGCTTCTGGAATTCACTCCCATACTTACCCAGATCCAGCACCACCTGGAGGTTTGAATTAGTTGACCCGTCATTCAAAGCAATGAACTGACCATTTCGAAATGTGCGGACCCATCCCATCACAGTCACTTCCTGGCTGCCCGGCTCCCAGGTCAGCAGATCTTTTATGATCACTCTTTTGTTAAACATATTGAAATAAATAAGAGTCGCAAAGGTACAATTAGGAAGTGAACCACCCGTCTGTTCTGCCGGCCTAATACACCTGTAATCAAACCTTCAGAAACAAAAAATTTTGGATTTTATGAATTTCGCCGTAACATTGCAACGTAAAACAGCTGTTAAGTACCTTTCATTTCCTGCAGCTTACCAGTTTAATTCAAAATTCCGTTCACATAAATACAAATCGTTTTCAGACTTTAAGATTGGTGAAAGTGGCTCAGTGATAACCTTTAATATTTTTTATGTACGACATTCTCCAACTGAACGATATGCTCGTTCCTGAGTTGCTGGATATAGCCGAGCAGCTCAAAATCCCTAATGCAAAGAGACTTGAAAAACAGGAACTGGTCTATAAAATACTGGACAGGCAGGCATTAATTGCCAGTGAAAAAAAGAACAGTAGTGATGACAAATCAAAGCGTAAACGAATTATAAAAACATCCACTAGCCTTACTACAGAAGAAGCTGTAGTGGAAGAAAGTGAACCAGATAAAAAATCTTTTAAAAAACCCCACATGTCCCCTAAAAAAGAAAACCGGCAAGAGCCTGTTTTAGAAAAAGCACAGCTTAAAAAAGGCCGCAGAAGATCCGAAGAAAAAGAAACGGTTGAGACAAAAGAAAAATCAACCGTACACGAAGAAGATGCAAAGAGACAAGAAGAAGCCGAAGCTGTACATGAAACAGCTGAAGATACAACAACTGCTGCACCGGAATCGGATACTCATGCAGAAATTCCGCAGAAGGTATATCCGCAGCGACGTGACCAGGTTTTCAATATCGAATTCGATGGCGTGATAATGTCCGAAGGAGTATTGGAAATGATGCCGGACGGTTATGGCTTTCTTCGCTCTTCCGATTACAATTACCTGTCTTCTCCTGATGACGTTTATGTATCTCCTTCTCAAATAAAATTATTTGGATTAAAAACCGGTGATACCGTTTACGGAGCAGTGCGCCCGCCAAAAGAAGGTGAAAAATATTTCGCACTATTGAAAGTGGATACCATCAATGGAAAAAGTCCTGAAGAGGTAAGAGACCGTGTTCCTTTTGATTACCTGACTCCGCTGTTTCCTTTTGAAAAATTAAACTTGTTTACCGCCCCCAGCGACATGTCCACCCGTATCATGGACCTTTTCACTCCAATCGGTAAAGGACAAAGGGGATTGATAGTGGCGCAACCCAAGACCGGTAAAACAATGCTGTTAAAAGCCGTGGCCAATGCCATCGCTGAAAATCATCCAGAGTGTTATTTGATGGTAGTGCTGGTAGATGAAAGGCCCGAAGAAGTGACCGATATGGAACGGAGTGTAAAAGCCGAGGTAATTGCTTCTACTTTTGATGAACCCGCAGAGAAACATGTAAAAGTTTCAACCATTGCATTACAAAAAGCAAAGAGATTGGTAGAATGCGGACACGATGTTGTAATACTGCTTGATTCAATCACCCGCCTTGCCCGTGCACATAATACAGTTGCCCCCGCCAGCGGCAAGGTACTCTCCGGTGGCGTGGAAGCTAATGCGATGCAAAAACCCAAGCAATTTTTTGGCGCAGCCAGGAAAATTGAAAATGGAGGTTCCCTGACCATCCTGGCAACGGCATTGATAGATACCGGCAGTAAAATGGATGAAGTGATCTTTGAAGAATTTAAAGGAACAGGTAATATGGAATTGCAACTGGATCGCCGGCTGTCCAACAGGCGGATTTATCCTGCTATTGACCTTGTCGCTTCATCCACACGGCGTGATGATCTGTTGCTCGAAAGAGATGTGCTGCAACGTATGAACCTGCTTCGTGTTTACCTCACGGATATGAATACCGAAGAAGCAATGAATGAACTGCTGAAACGGATGCGTGGAACGAAAAGCAATGAAGAGTTTTTGGCAAGTATGAACGGATAGAATCATGATTTACCTGACCTCTACAGATTTTTAAAAAATTCAGAGTTCGCAGATTTGGCGGGCTCTTTTTTTCAAAATCAAGTACCTTCAATCAAATCATTTTATTCCCGGTTCTTGCCAGTTGAAAAAATACATATTGAACAATTTCTCGGGCTTTCGAAAAAACATCTTTTAATTGATGTTCGTTCCCCTTCAGAATACAAGCATGCACATATTCCCGGAGCATATAATTTACCCCTGTTCACTGATGAAGAAAGAAAAGCTGTTGGCACTGCCTATAAACAAAAAAGCCGTGGCGCCGCAATAAAAATTGCATTGGACTCTTTTGGTCCTAAAATGAGGAAAATGATTGAAGAAATCGAGTCCGCAACCTGTTTGCCTGACGGGCGGGCTGGTCTCATGGCTCCGGGCTCACGACTGATCCTCATTTATTGCTGGCGGGGTGGAATGCGGAGTGCAGCCGTCGCCTGGCTGATGGATCTGTATGGCTTCAAAGTATTCACTCTGGCAGGAGGATACAAAAAATTCAGGCATCATGTGCTTGAAACTTTTGAGATTCCTTTTCATTTTAAAATTTTAGGAGGCTTTACTGGTACCGGAAAAACAGCGTTGATCAAAGAATTGGAAAAAAGGGGAGAAACCGTAATTAATCTCGAAGAAACAGCAAAACATAAAGGCTCGGCGTTCGGAAACATTGATATGCATGAACAACCGGGACAGGAGATGTTTGAAAATCTGCTTGCACAGGAACTGCGAAAAAAGTCAGTGAAAGAATGTAAAACCTCAGCAGCCGGTATTCATTATTCATTGATATGGCTCGAAGATGAAAGTCAGCGCATCGGGCTTGTCAATCTGCCAAATGATCTATGGAATACCATGCGTCGTTCCCCCGTATATTTTATAAAAATCCCTTTTGAAGAACGTTTGAAGCAGCTTGTTCACGAATATGGCTCTTTAGACAGGAAAAAAATGGCGGAGGCTATAGGAAGAATACGGGATCGCCTGGGCGGTTTGAATGCAAAAAATGCTGCTCAGTTTCTTATAGATGGAAATATTTCAGAATGCTTCAGGATATTGCTTCAATATTATGACAAGCATTATCTAAAAGCCTTACACAATCGGGAAGAAATTAATTCGTTATTATATGAAATAAATTGCGATTCAGTAACTATAGAAAACGCCGATAAACTTGTCTCCTTACGCCAATATCATTCAGAAGTCAGTTAAACTGATTGTATGTATTTTGTTCCCGGCTGTTTTTTGGGGTCAGAAACAGCTCACCGGTTTATGGACAGGCGCTCTGAGTAATGACAGCACAACTACCCGTAAAGAACAAACTTTCGAAATAGCGCTGACGGAATACCGTGGAAAAGTGTATGGCTACTCACGTAGCGAATTCATTGTGGGTGATACACTCTATTACATCCTGAAAAGAGTAAAAGGTACTATTGACGGTGATATATGTGAAGTAAAAGACGAAGAAATCATTTCTTATAATTTCCGCGGAAAGCTTGATAAAGGAGTCAAAATGACCAGCATCTTCAGAATGAACAAACAAGATAGCGTCTGGCATCTCGATGGAACATGGAAAACCAATAAAACAAAAAATTTTTACTCAATCTCCGGCGGCATCACACTCAAAGAAGAAAAAGATCTCAGCCAGTCAAAAATTTTTCCGCATCTTGAAGAGCTGAAACTTGCAGATGATGTTGCTTTTTACAAAGAAGAAAACCCGGTAAATTTCCCCGCAATAAAAAATCAACGCGACAATTCAAAAACAGAGGATTTATCAAAAGTTGTTGTAAAAAAGCAAAAGCCTGCGGACCTCCCTGATAAAAATATAGTGAACAGCAGTAATGATCTGAAAAAAAGGATTTCCTCACAAACAGAACAACCTGTTGAACCGGCAAAGCCGGCACAGAGAAATAAAGAAAACCCGGTGGCAGTGAATAAGCCCGAGCTCAAAAAGGCAAACCCTGTTCAATCAGGTGAATTGACAACCGCTAACAGCCCTGTTGTCATTAACAATGGACCTGCAGCGCTGGTGAATGAAAGATCGTCCGTTTTTTCTCCAACTGTATTCATCAAATCTGACAGCCTTGAATTGTCATTGTATGATAACGGGGAAATTGATGGGGATACGGTCAGTGTTTTGTTAAACGGAAATCTCATCATTGCCAAAGAATGCCTGAAAGCTTCCGCTATCAAAAGGACTGTTTATATCACACCTGACATGGGCGACTCTGTTGTCATTGTTCTTTATGCAGAAAATCTCGGAAAATATCCTCCCAATACCGGGTTATTGGTAATTCATGATGGAGATAATGCCTACCAGGTTCGTTTCAGTGCTGACCTGCAAACCAATGCTGCGATAATCCTCCGGCGAAAAAAGTAACCTGCCCCTATCAACAATTCATCGAAATTTGCAGGATGATTCAGGATTCAAATTTAACCGGTAATGCAAAGGTTTTACTGACACATTTTTCTCATGGAGCGGGCTGCGGTTGTAAAATATCTCCAAAAATTTTGGATGAAATTCTAAAAACAAATATTTCATTGCCCGGCAATAACAACTTGCTTGTTGGTAGCAGCAGTAAAGATGATGCCGCAGTATATAATCTTGGAAATGGAACGGCATTGATCTCTACAACAGACTTTTTCATGCCGATAGTAGATGATGCGTATGATTTTGGAAGGATTGCTGCCGCCAATTCCATCAGCGATGTGTACGCTATGGGAGGAACACCATTAATGGCCATTGCCATTCTTGGCTGGCCTATTGACAAACTGTCTCCCGAAATAGCTCAAAGAGTAATTGAAGGCGGAAGAATTATGTGCCGGGAAGCCGGAATGTCATTAGCGGGAGGACATAGTATTGATTCTCCCGAACCAATATTCGGCCTGGCGGTGACAGGAACTGTTCCGATCGAAAACTTAAAAAGAAACAATACGGCGCAAAAGGGTGATCTTTTATTTTTAACCAAACCAATTGGTGTCGGCATTTTATCTACCGCCCAGAAAAGAGGTGTATTAAAAGAAGCGTTTTTAAAAACAATGACCGGGCAAATGACTGAACTGAATAAAATTGGTGAAGTGTTAGGTAAAATAAAAGGAGTAACCGCTATGACGGATGTAACCGGTTTTGGATTACTGGGACACCTGATAGAAATGGCAGAAGGCAGTAATCTGGGTGCTGAGATCTATTTTGATAAAATTCCCATTATGGATGGAGCGAAAGATTATCTTTCACGAAAAATATTCTCCGGTGCGGTTACAAGAAACTGGAATAGCTACGGTGAGAAGATAGGTTTTGATGATGGCATAAACGTACCAGAAGCATCTTCATTATTATCTGACCCGCAAACAAACGGCGGCCTGTTGATAAGTGTGAAAAAAGAATCTGCAAATGATGTAATAAATATTTTAGGTAAAAATTTTGAGCCGGTCGGTATGATGATTAGCCCGAATAAAAAAAGTATCTGGGTAAAATAAAGATTCAAATGTCCACAAACCGTTCTTTGTATTATTCAGTAAATCTGTGAATACGCCGTCTCATAAACCAATATATCTTAAGTGAAATCCGATAAGGCAAGCAGGCCTGTTCTATTTCTTTTCTAAAAAGACCTCTGTCATCATACACCTCACACTACCCCCTCCAACGGCTTCAATAGTAGGCACAGGTATCGGAAGCAATTTTGCGTAAGATTCTAAAATTTGTTTTTGTTCATCCTTTAAGGACTCAAATGCCGCCCGGCTCATTATTAAAATTCTTTCTCCCTTTTTATTTTTTAATTCCAGCATATTACCGGCAAATGACAGCATCTGATCCCTGCTGATCGGTATAATCTTATGATCTGTAGATTCCAGTAATTGGCGAACAGCAATAAGCTCCCATTCTTCTTCTATGGCCTCTTCACACAACACTGCAAATTCTTCTCCCAGCGTCATCACCACATTGGTATGATAAACAGGATTTCCGTTTTTATCAGTTGCAAGAAAAACCATTGCCTGGTAGCCATTCGCCCCTGCAAATTTTTCCAGAACAAAAAGATTTGTCCTTGGAGAAATTGCAGCATAGATCATTTTATTCTTATGATCCATCACCATACTGCCTGTGCCTTCAAGAAACCGTCCTTCCGCCTCAAATTCACTCCAGTCCTGTACATCTTTTACTTTAAAATTTTCATTCAGCCATTTCAAAATATCATCCCTCTTTTCTGACCTCCGGTTTTCCGCATACATCGGAAAAATAAAAATGATACCTGCCGGTGAGGTTCCGAGCCAGTTATTAAGAAAGACAGCGTCCGGTTTGGGATTACCATCAGTGTCTTCAAATACGATCACTTCAATATCATGGTCTCTCATTAAATTCACCATATTTTCAAACTCACCCATTGCCAGCGCCTGAACTTTTTGTTTTCCGGGCAAAGGACTTTGAAAAAAATTAGTAGCTGCAGTTTCTTCATTATAACCAAAACTGACCGGCCGTATCATAAGTATGGTGGATGGCAAGGGCATAGTATCCGTATTGATTAAGACAGAAGCAAAGAATCTATTTTTTCAGCCAGTTTCCTGTCCTTATCGGTAACAATGTCTCCGGCATCGTGGGTAGATAACCATATCTCCACCGTGTTGTACACATTTGTCCACGTCGGATGATGATCCGCCTTTTCGGCTTCAAGCGCTACCCTTGCCATGAAGGCAAACGCTTCACTGAAATTATTAAACCGGAATTTCTTATACAATTTGTTATCTGTTTCCTGCCACATATACTATCGTTTTATTAAGAAACGTTTCAAAAGATCAAATGTTCTTTGTTCCTGATCTTTTCATTGGTGAGTTCAACCACCAGCTGTACGCTGCTGATCATTTTAACAGAATCAATTTTTTGCTGGAGAATTTCTTCTGCGGTTAAGGCATCTCCTTTCATCAGCCACAAAAAATCAAGATGCCGGAATTCAGGAAGCAGATATTCCCCGTCATTACGGTTGTTATAGATATAATGCGACAGCGATCCGGTAGGTTCGTTGTATTCATAAACACTGAAGAAGTAATTCCTTTTTTTTCGAGTAAGCTGTATTTCAATTTCGTTATTCACCCTGAAGTCCATCACCATTATATTATTAAGGTGCCAGCACAACTGGTAGTCTTTGATCGGAGCCATGATGCCCAGCAGCCTGGTGTCATCAAAGAATCCCCTTGTCAGTTCATTTGTGTCAAGCTGAAGCTTGAAATTACGTTCTGCCATGCAGAGAATTTGAATCAGATTATTAATTAAAATTCAACTTCGGCTTCCAGTATATCATTCCCTCTTTTAAATTTTACTTTGGTCTTTTCTCCCTTTTTAAATTTACTCAGCGCCTGCATATAACCCTCCATGGATGAAGTGTTATAGTCTCCTAATTGAATAATTATATCACCGGTTTTGATCCCGGCTTTTTGCGCCGGTTTTCCATCTATGACTCCATCGGCTTTTATGCCGCTCCCCGGGTAGGTATAATCCGGCATGATGCCCATTGTTACACTGAACCTTGCAGAAGTGGTGGACTGGGTCTCCCTCGTTTTTGTAAATGCAAGTTTGCTTTTGTTATTGAGAAAACTGATCACTGAATATATATTCCGGATCACTTCCAGCTCACCGGTATAGTTTATCTTGTCAAAATCATCGCTTGGTTTATGATAGTCCGGGTGAAGGCCGGTGAAATAAAAAAGTACCGGAATATCTTTTCTGTAAAAAGAAGTGTGGTCGCTCGGACCTGTGCCGCTGCTGTCAAATTTGAAAATAAGATCTGATTTCTTTTTATTGAATGATGCAAACACCGCATTCCATACCGGCGACGTTCCATATCCGCCGATGGTAAGAACATGTGTGCTATCGTTTAACCTTCCCACCATATCCATATTGATCATATAATCCACCTTACTAAGATCAATGGTGGGGTGATCCGTAAAATATTTTGAACCGAATAACCCAAGCTCCTCACCTGAAAAAGCTATAAAGAGATAATTATTTTTCCTGTCTTTGGACGATTTCAACATCCTTGCCAGTTCAATCAGCGCCGCCGTACCGCTTGCATTATCATCTGCACCATTATAAATTAAATGCTCCCCCGTAGTTAACCTGGAGCCACCGTCTTCGCCATAACCCAGGTGATCGAAATGAGCGCCAAGAATCACTGTTGTCGCTGCCCCATTATCAATATAACCAATCACATTATGGCCGGTACGTTTTTTTTCAACAAGACCTATTTTCATTTTTAAATCAAGCGTAGAAGAAGGATCTCCAAAATACTTCATTGCTGCAGCCTTTGTAAAATATACTGCGGGGACTGGTACCGGATCGGAATGATCTTTAGGTTCGTACTTTACCTGATCATCAATAGATGACGTATTGTAAAAGAAAACCGCCGTAGCTCCGGATGCTTTTGATATTTTTGCTTCTTTTTTAATAAAATCAAAGACATCAAAGTGGGGGTTGTTTTTATTTTCTTCAAGCGTTTCTTTAAGATCAATGAACCAGGGCATTCCAATTTCCCTGATCGCAACAGAGGGTTCAGCTTCGATTGATCCATTGGGGCTAAAGGGAAAAGAGAAGAAATCTTTCCCGGGTTGCAGCCTGGTATTGTTGATAAACAAATATGAAGACGGATCAAGCTGCTTCCCGTCATCTACTCCAAAAGGTTGATAATATCCGCTGACTCCTTTCGGCAGCAGACCTATTTTCCTGAACTGATCACTGATATATTCCATTGCCAGTTTTTCTCCTTCGGTGCCGGTACGCCTTCCTTCCAGTTTATCGCTGGCCAGGTATTCGATGTGCTGATGAAGATTGGAAAGAACAGCCCTATCCGCTTTTTTTATTTTTTGTGCATCAGTAAATTGAAAGGATAACAATAAAAGTGCAAGAGCGCCTAAACGAAAATGAGTCATAATTTTTGATTAATTAAGGCAAAGGTATTGAGGGAAGCAATTATTCAGGACGAAAAAACAATAATATCCGTTAAACCCGGGCCCGGAAGCGGTATAACCAGGAGGATGCTTTTCAGAACCTTTTAAATTTTTTAAATCCGTATTTCGTAAGCCGTCTCACAGTCTTGCATCTACTTTTACAGGCTTAAATTTGCTGATTGGGGAAAAATAAGTTACATATTGCAATAGTTGGAAACCCCAACAGCGGGAAAACATCTCTGTTTAATTGTCTTACCGGACTGAACCAGAAAGTAGGAAATTTCCCCGGGGTAACTGTTGACAAGAAAACGGGAATGACATCGCTATCCGGAGACCTGAACGCAGAAGTGATTGACCTGCCCGGTACCTACAGCCTTTACCCAAGAAGGCCGGATGAGTGGGTGAGTTATAAAGTATTATTGCAGCAGGATAAAGATATCTCGGCAGATGTGATCTTGGTTGTAGCCGATGCCAGCAATTTAAAGCGAAATCTTCTTTTTTGTACACAAACAATTGACCTTAAGGTACCGGTTGTCATAGCACTTACCATGATGGACATTGCCGGGAAAAAAGGAATAACAGTTGACACTTCAGAACTGCAGCAGCAATTAGGGGTGCCCGTCATTCCGGTAAACCCAAGAAAAAATAAAGGAATCGTACAACTAAAAAAAGCAATCAGTTCAGCCGCAGAAAATGTATATCACAGCCCCACAAGGGATTTTATTGACACCATTGATTTGGCAAAAGGGCCTGTAGAGGATATTAAAAAAATAATTCCCGGCCTTAGCAACTATAAATCTATTCATTACCTTATTAATCACGAATCATTCGACCTGGGTGATAAGATGCAGGAAACGATTGAAAATATAGAACAGAAATACCAATTCAATCATACCAGGACACAAGGGGAAGAAATAGTACAGCGTTATGCCAGGATTAAACAAGTCATGCAATCGTCGGTTTCCGAGCCCGACTCTTTTCAAAAAAAACTTTTTACAGAGAAGATCGATGATGTTTTATTGGACCGCAAGTGGGGTTACCTGATATTACTTGTTATACTTTTTTTACTTTTTCAAAGCATCTTCTGGTTGGCGCAATACCCGATGGACTGGATAGACTATGGTTTTGCACACCTGAGTCAATGGTTATCACAATCGTTGCCGGGCGGATGGGCGAGTGATCTTTTGATTAACGGAATCATTGCCGGCCTGGGCGGCATAGTAGTTTTTGTTCCCCAGATAATGATCCTCTTCGGGTTAATCACTTTGTTAGAAGATACCGGATACATGGCCCGCATCAGCTTTCTTACCGACAGGCTGATGCGTAGTGTGGGGCTTAACGGGAAAAGTGTGATGCCAATGATCAGTGGTTTTGCCTGTGCCATCCCGGCTATTATGAGCGCAAGAAGTATTGAAAATAAAAAAGAACGATTGCTTACTATTCTCATTACTCCGTTGATGAGCTGCTCTGCAAGATTGCCCGTTTACACCATTCTTATCGGCCTGGTAATTCCAAGCCATTATTATTTAGGTTTTCTTAGCCTTCAGGGTTTGGTAATGATGGGCCTTTACCTGATGGGTCTGGTCATGGCGTTGATCGTATCATACATTGGAAAATGGCTGATCAGGGTCAAAGAAAAAAGCTTTTTTATCCTGGAGTTGCCTGCTTACCGTTCACCAAGATGGAACAATATTTTACCAACAATGGTAAGCAAGGCCCGGATATTTGTGACGGATGCGGGAAAAATAATTATGATCATCAGCCTGGTGCTTTGGGCAATGAGTTCTTTCGGTCCGGGAAACAATATGGAAAAGATTACGCAACAATACGAACAGCTAAAAAAACAACCGGGCGCCGACTCCGAAAAATTAGATAAAGAGCTACATACCGCAAAACTGGAAAGCTCATACGCAGGTATTCTTGGTAAAAACATAGAACCGGTCATCAAACCCCTTGGCTACGACTGGAAAATCGGAATTGCCCTGATCACCTCTTTTGCGGCAAGAGAAGTTTTCGTAGGAACTATGGCTACCTTATACAGTGTAGGCGATGAGGATCAAAGTAGTCTTTTGTTGAAAGAAAAAATGAAAGCTGCAGTCAACCCTGATGGCACGCCGGTATTCAATCTGGCTTCGGGGTTATCTCTTATGATTTTTTATGTTTTTGCCATGCAATGCATGAGCACTCTCGCTGTAGTAAAAAGAGAAACCCGCAGCTGGAAATGGCCATTGATACAGCTTGCATACATGACCGGGATCGCTTATGTAATAAGCCTGCTGGCTTATCAGTTATTAAAATAATTTCTTACTTCATATTCATATAATCAAACACAAGGTTGCAAAAGGCTTTGATGCCTGTTTTAAATCCGCTTTCATCAATATAAAATTCTGAGGTATGATGCGGAGGCGCCTTTTTCGGGTCCATTCCTTTGGGCATCCCGCCCAAAAAGAAAAAGAAGGCGGGTGCTTTAGTGCCATAATAAGAAAAATCTTCGGCTCCTGTCTGCCATTCAGATTCCATTACATTGTCATTACCTGCTGCGGTTTGCAATGAAGAAAGCATCTTTTTAACCAGGACTGGATCATTATATGTCACCAGTGTTTTTGTGTCGAACACAATCTCTGCCGTTGCTCCAGAAGCTTCTGCAATATTTGTTACGGTTCTTTTTATTTTTTCCTGTACTTCAGCCTGCATTTCAGGATCGAGTGTTCTAATGGTTCCATACATGGCACAATCATCGGGAATAATATTACTCCTCACGCCACCTTCAATTTTACCTACCGTTATGATCACCGGTGCTTTTGTGAGCTCCGATTGGCGGCTAACTATAGTTTGCAACGCTTCAATGATCTGTGCGGAAACAACGATTGGGTCAATACCAAGCCATGGATTCGCACCATGACTTCCTTTACCTTTTACCTTTATTGAAAACCAGTCGGATGAAGCCATGAAAGAACCTGGTTTGTAATTGATCTTTCCTGCTTCCACCGATGACCATATATGCAAGCCTAATATTACATCCACTTTTGGATCGCTCATAACCCCTTCTTTTATCATAAGCTTTGCCCCACCCTCTTCACCTTCGGGCGGACCTTCCTCTGCCGGTTGAAAAATAAATTTCACTGTCCCTTTAAGGTCTTTTTTCATATCAGAAAGTACTTTTGCAACACTCATCATAATGGCCACATGCGAATCATGACCACAGGCGTGCATCACTCCCACTTCTTGTCCGTTGTAAGTTTCTTTTTCTTTTGAAGCAAACGAAAGATTTGTTTTTTCAGTGATTGGTAATCCGTCCATATCTGCTCTCAGCGCAATACAGGGACCCGGCGATCCTCCTTTTAAAATTCCCACAACACCTGTTTTGGCCACCCCTTCTTTTACTTCAAGACCCAAACTTTTGAGATAATCAGCTACAATCTTCGCAGTCCTGAATTCATGATTTCCCAATTCAGGGTGCTGATGAAAATCTCTCCGCCAGGCAATGCATTGCGCTTCAACTTTGTCTACTGTTTCAATAATCTTTTGTTTTAATGCGGCAGAATTGTTTTGTGCCTGCAACTGCATAGTGCATACAATTAAAAAAATAGCAGCAATCCTGTTTTTCATAACTATTTTTTTTATGAATATAAGTATAAATTAAGCTTCGTGATCAATTTCATTTCATTGTTAAGTTGTTTTTTTATATTTAAGGTCAAATGCTGCTCCGCCACCGTCATTTTTTACGTGCTGTCTTTTTAAACAGTATTACTGCTTTTGGGGGCCCCCAGGCTCATATAGCAATGATGATAAAAACTTTTGTCCGTCAGCGACCCTACATTACAGAAGAAGAATTGATGGAATATACCGCTTTTTGCCAGTTGTTGCCCGGGGCTTCATCAACACAAACAATTACACTAATCGGATATAAGAGAGGCGGAATTCCTCTCGCAGTTCTGTCATTAATTATCTGGATACTGCCCGCAAGTATTCTGATGGGAGCTCTTTCATTTGTGCTTCACTACATTGATAAAAACGCATTGCATACCGATATTTTTAAATTTATCATCCCGATGGCTGTAGGTTATTTGGTATATGCTTCTGTCGCCACCTTCTCTGTTGCAATTAAAAATACGATAACATGGCTGATAATGATCTTTTCTACATTAGCAACTTATTTTTTCTTCCGGCAGCCCTGGATATTTCCCGCTTTGATTGTGCTTGGAGGAATAACCACCAACCTGAGCAGGAAACGCATTCCACAAACAGAGGTTAAGCCCCGGAAAATACGCTGGTGGAACTTCTGGCTATTCGGCATCATTTTCATTTTTGCCGGTGTACTCAGCGAAAAAGCAAGAAAAGAAGACTGGCCCGAAAGAAAACCTATCAATCTTTTTGAAAACACATACCGGATGGGCAGCCTGATCTTCGGAGGAGGACAAGTATTGATGCCAATGATGTATGAACAATTTAGCGTACGTCCATTGGAAATGAAAAGAAAAGATTCCAATGTGATACAGATCAATAAGGAGGATATGTACACAGGAATGGGGATCATAAGGGCCATGCCCGGACCTGTTTTCTCAATTGCGTCATTTGCAGGAGGAATGGCACTAAAAGAAATGGGCACCGAAATGCATATTATAGGCTGCCTGATAGGAACGATCGCAATATTTTTACCAAGTGCATTACTTGTCCTGTTCTTCTTTCCTATCTGGAGTCATCTAAAAAAATATGCAGCTGTTTACCGATCATTAGAAGGAATCAATGCGGTGGTAGTGGGTATTATGATAGCCGCTACATTTTATATGATGAAAGATATCTCACTGATGGAAGCAAAAACGATCAGTTTTTTGAACTTAGGTGTGATCCTTGGAACTTTTACACTTCTAAAATACACCCGGATACCCTCACCCATTATTGTTGTTGTCTGTCTTATGTTGGGCTATTTTTTTACATAATATCTACCTTTCAATATTTCTTCATACACTTTGTCGGTAACAAGATAGCGGGCAGACTTTTTTTGAGCAATTAATTCTCTTATGTGTGTAGAAGAAATTTCAAGCAGCGGCGCATTGAGAATAATGAGTTTTGCCTGAATTTTATTTTCAATTTCAAATCCGGGCCTCAGGTAAACAATAATCTCGTAATTCGAAACAATCGTTTCCCAATTTTTCCATTTATGAAGATTTTGAAAACTGTCACTGCCCATGATAATTTTAAATTGACGTGCCGGATATTTTTCTTGTAAATACGCAAGTGTATTTGAGGTGAAAGATGGCCTGGGCAGATGAAATTCAATATCTGATACTTTTATACGGGTATCATCTTCGGTGGCAAGCCTGAGCAAATGCAGTCGCTGGTATTCGTTAAGTAATCCCGATTCTGTTTTTAACGGGTTCTGTGGCGATACAACAAACCAGATCTTTTTCAGATCTGTCTCATTCAGGACATGGTTTGCAATGATAAGATGGCCTATATGTATGGGATTGAACGAGCCAAAATAAAGACCTATTATCATATACAGCTGATTATCAATTAATTATATCAATAATAATTTCTTCTGCCTCATCCAGGCGTAAACTTAATTTATAACCGGCAACTGTTATTGAAATAGGATCCCCCAAAGGAGCAATTTGTTCCAATATTACATTTTCCCCGGGCAAACAACCCATTTCCATTAATTTTAAAGAAATTTCTGCACTATTGAATTTCCTGATAATGGCCGATTGTCCCGGCTTCAATTCCGAAAGTTTTTTATCCATTTTTTTCTATGCAGCAAATCTAATATTGATTTTCTTCCGTTTCTCACAAACTTTGTAATTATGTCGAAACCCAATGCAAAGCCTTTAATTAACTTTTTTTACCCGAATAAGAAATATTATTTAAGAAACAGCAACAGTCTTAAGACATTTATTGAAACAATTTTTTTAAAGGAGGGAAAAGAGCTTAACAGCATGAATTATATATTTTGTTCTGACAACGACCTCTTAAAAATCAATAAAGCCTACCTGAATCATAACTATTTCACCGATATCATCACGTTTAATCTATCTGATAATAAAGAAATTATACAGGGTGAGGCTTATATCAGTATTGACAGGGTAATGGCTAATGCAAAACGAATGAAAATCTCTTTCAAAAATGAACTCCTTAGGGTTATATTTCACGGTTCTTTGCATTTGTGTGGCTACAATGACAAGACAAATATAGAGGCCGGGACAATGAGAGAAAAAGAGGACTATTATTTATCTATTTATACAACTATTTGATGGTCACAATTATATGTTTATTTTTCACGTGAAAAGTGTCATTTAACTCACTTATTTCTCTTCTTTCCTTCAATGGAATTACTTTTGCAATCTTTAATTAATAAAAGTGTTTCAGGAATACGATTTAATAGTAGTAGGAGCGGGCCATGCCGGAAGCGAAGCTGCTGCAGCGGCAGCAAATATGGGTTCAAAGACCCTTTTAATTACTATGAATATGCAGACCATTGCTCAAATGAGCTGCAATCCGGCCATGGGGGGTATTGCCAAAGGCCAAATAGTTAGAGAAATTGATGCTCTTGGTGGATATTCTGGTATTGTAAGCGATTTATCAATGATCCAATTCAGGATGCTCAACAGGTCTAAAGGCCCGGCTATGTGGAGCCCCAGAACCCAAAACGACAGAATGCTTTTTTCGCTCAAATGGCGTGAAATGCTTGAAAAGACTCCAAATCTTGATTTTTATCAGGATATAGTTAAATCAATTGTGGTTCGTAATAATAAAGTATTTGGTGTAATTACGGGCTTAGGACATGAAATAAGATCAAAAGCAGTTGTACTAACTAATGGAACATTCTTAAATGGAATTATACATGTAGGGGAAAAAAATTTTGGCGGCGGCAGAATGGGGGAACGATCTGCAAGCGGGTTAACTGAACAGTTAGTATCGCTAGGATTTGAGAGCCAGAGACTTAAAACAGGTACACCTCCAAGGGTTGATGGGAGAAGTTTAGACTATTCGAAAATGGAAGAACAGCCTGGAGACAAAGAAATTACCGGTTTTTCATTTCTTGAGACTTCTAAACCACAAAATCAAAGAAGCTGCTGGATAACTTATACGAATAAAAAAGTTCACGACATCTTAAAAACTGGTTTTGATAAAAGTCCGATGTTTACGGGTAGGATAGAAGGAACGGGCCCCAGATACTGTCCTAGTATTGAGGACAAAATCAACCGGTTTTCAGATAAAGAGAGACATCAGCTATTTGTAGAACCGGAAGGGTGGAGCACAATAGAGGTGTATGTAAATGGTTTCTCAACTTCATTGCCGGAAGAAGTTCAATACGAAGCTATTCGTATAATTCCGGGGTTTGAAAATGCAAAAATATTTCGTCCTGGTTATGCCATAGAATACGATTATTTTCCACCGACCCAACTGTATTACTCACTGGAAACCAGGCTAATAGAGAATCTGTTTTTTGCAGGGCAAATCAACGGTACTACCGGCTATGAAGAAGCTGCTTGCCAGGGGTTGATAGCAGGAATAAATGCACATCAAAAAATTAATTCTTTGGAGCCCTTAATTTTAAAAAGAAGTGATGCTTATATCGGTGTATTGATCGACGATCTGATCAGCAAGGGTACAAAAGAACCATACCGAATGTTTACATCAAGGGCAGAATTCAGAACATTATTAAGACAGGATAATGCGGACCTGAGATTAACCCAATTGGGCTACCGCCTGGGCCTTGCTTCTCAGAAAAGAATGGAACAGGCGCGGATAAAAAAAGAATCTGTAGACAGGATCAAAATGGTTCTTGAAACACTAACACTTGAACCAGAAGAAATCAATCCTTATTTAGAAAAAATCAACTCATCGCAAATTTTTGAAAAGCAAAAAGTTCAAAAGATCCTGCTGCGCCCGGAAATAGAATTAATTGACCTTATGTTGATGTGCCCCAGGCTTGAAAACCTGTTGATTGGTTATAAAAAAGAATATCTTGAACAGGCTTCAATCCAGATTAAGTATGATGTATATATTGAGAAAGAAAAAGAGCTGGTAAAGAAAATGGTCTTATTAGAAGAACTTCAAATACCGGAAAACTTTGATTATAAAAAAATTGTAGCCCTGGGAAATGAGGCCCGGGAAAAATTAAATAACGTGAAGCCAAGAACACTGGGTCAGGCAAGCCGCATATCTGGAATTAACCCTTCTGATGTTCAGATACTGATGGTTTATATGGGGCGATAGGGCGTGAGTGTCTTCTACCCGGTTTTTTTAATTGTTCTTTATAGGTAACAGACATGTCTTTTATTCCGAAAATCATTCCCCTGCAATCTGGAGATGAGCAAGAACACTGAAAAGGCTCCATAGATTCATCTAAAAAGCGGGCATAATCCAGTGTAAGCTCTTCGCCTTTACTGATATTTTTTATTGCTATTACATTCAACCCGTTAAATTCAGTATTAGGATCACAACTATGGTTTTGTGGCGCCCATTCTGAAGGATCTACATCCCATAAAATATATACCTCTTTACTTATCGGGTAGGCATAACGCCTGAAATTTTCTTTTTCTCTCTCATTCCAGTTTCTTTCCATGTATCGCCTGGAAATGATACGTTGCGCTTTACCCTCACCATAAAAAACAATTTCACCTGCAGGAATCTCCCGGTTTGCATAAATTCCAAATCCGGCAATGGAATTTCCTTTTATTTCGAATGGCTTTTGCTTTCTTTTATGCCTTGCTATCCCTTCTTCTATGATATGCCTCAGAAAGCCGGCCTGGCCAATGCCGTCAAATTTTAAAATAAAATCTGCTGAGCCATCCCACCCATCGGTATAAAAAACAGAGCAGGTAAAGTTTAATTCAAGAAAATAGATCTCTCCTTTTTCGTTCACCCGGAAATCCATCCTGCAATAGCCCACTCCACTGAAAGCCTGAAATATTCTTTTTGCAGCTGCTCTCAATTCTTTTTCCAAATCAGGATCATTGCAAGGATGATTACAGTCTGGATGAAGTTCCCATGTTTTTAATGCATAAGTTTTGAACTCCAGGCCTTCCGGAAAAATATATTCTACCGGCTTAAAAGTGGTGCACTCTTTCGGATTATCTGCATTGGCGGCAACCAGAACCGTAAACTCTCTCCCGGATATATACTCTTCCACCAGCAGGGAACCATGTTCTTCAATAATTGATGCACATTTATTTTTTAACTCTTCAACATTATGAACCAATGAATGTTCATCAATGCCGCGACTGTCACCAGAATGTGCCGGTTTAACGAATAGGGGATAGTTTAAATGTTGTGTTTCACTTTTAATTTCATCCAATGAGCTGATCAATGCATAAGCCGGAACTTTCACTCCTTCGGAATAAGCAACATACTTCATCAATTTCTTAGGCACATCAAATAACCTGGTGCCGGGTCCTGTTATCGGAAGATTCAATAGTTCCGCATTAAAATAAATATCATAACCGGGCACTTCCCAGTCCGGGTAGCCTTCGCATAGATTAACAAAGATGTCATACCCTTTTTTGCCCAAATCCCGTAATTGTTTATACGTGCTTAGCTTATTAATAAATACATGATCCATTTGAGCTTCGGGCATCAATGCAGACAAATTACGTACAGGATCATACTCTTTATAATCAACCGATGTGGTTGAATAATCGGGAAGTAATACACAGATCTTCATATTGAAATTACCGGGCTATGCCCCGGTTTGCTATAGTGTCATAAATAATTTCTTCAACCAGTTGTGTAAACGATTTTCCGGAAAAGCGCAGTATGGCCCCGATGGAAGTATAGTCTTCGTCTTCGCTTAATCCGCATTGGGCATTTACTTCCAGAACATATAATTTTTTTGTTACCGCATCCATCCGGATATCTATTCTTGTATAGCCAACCCCCTTGACCGCATAATATGCTTCCAGGCTAATTTTACATATCCTTTCCGAAAGTTCTGGATCACAGGGTTCATAATGATAGAAACTTCCTCCGTTTGGCATTGGCATTTCATCCTCATAAATCTCCCAAAGCCTGTCAAAAGATAAAAAACGCTCTTCTTCCGAAAGTGATTCATGAAATATCCGCTCTACAGGTTTATATACAATACATGATTCAGGATGCTTGTATGATCCTACGATCATTGTGGTATATTCGGGACCTTTGATGAATTGTTCTACAAATAACCCCCCCGTGGTTAATTGCCAGCCCCGATATCCCTGGTTCAGCTCCCTGATTCGCCCGATCGCTTCTTTATCTGTATGAACTACATTTTTTACAGAAACCCCCATGCTGCCCCCGGATACTGCGGGTTTGATTAGCAGGGGAGGTCCCAATCTTTCACAAATTCCCACAATGGACTCTTCGCTTCCATCAACAACCTCCCATTTTGCAGTAGATACTTTAGCTCTGTCAAATGCCTTCTTCATTGGTATCTTTGACGAAGTGATATCATAGAAATATGTATCAGAGCCCGAATAAAGAATCTTATGTTTTTCGAGCTCATGAATTACAGATACCCCCGGCGTATTATTGATCTCATCGCCATCACATAGATTGAATACAAAAGGAATTTTCCCCTTTGACTTTTTTCTGATGATGCTGATAACTTCTTTAAAATTATCTGTTGTTACAGGTTGCCATATCCAGTCGGCATTTAATTCCCTGAAAACTTTTGTGAATTCACCAAGACTATGTGAGAAATCATAATAGTGTTTGAGGTTGGGATCATCTGTTTCAAAATAAGGATACAATACCCATATCTTTAGCTGATCCAGTGTGGGGGTAGTATTCTTTTGCAGTCTTTTTTTATGCCCTCTCTTCGTTTGAACGATCATGCAGTTGTTGTTGAATGAACCGGGTTAGCTTATATTGATTTAAAACACTCTTTGCAAGATAAGCGGCTCCTTTGATTTCACCTAAACAATTTGGACTACCGCAAAAACATTGGAATGTTTGTGCCATTTCCCATTCAGCAGACGGATAAAACCATGTCAGTTCTTCTCCCCGTTTAACAGGCCGTAAAGTGATCACACGCATAGCGTATGTATCAAAAAACGTATTGGGATTACAACTATGGTTAATGCACTGCAGGAATTCCGGATCAATCATAATGTGCTTATGTGGTCCGACCTGGAAAGAAAGGTAGTTGGGCTCTCTCATAATTTCCTTTGCAGAAAATGTCGAGAACAGTTCTCCCGCCCTGAACGGACGCATTGCAATTAATGTCTTTTGATTGTTGGTGAGGTTTAATCTCACTTCGGCAAAGCCATGATCACTTATCAGGCGATAACCGGGGTCAGTAAGTGTTATCATATTGATTCGTTATGAAAAGATATATAATAAATTCAAACCAACAAATCAATCTGATGTTAATGTGAATAATATTGATGATTCTTATACTAACAATTGTTTTATCTATTGGAGAGCCGTTAAACAGTTATTCACATTCATAACCGCACATCCGCTAAACAACCTGTTTAAATACATTAAGATTAATGAAGTTCTTTCTGATATGCAATCCAAGCTAGTGTAAGCCTTATTTCTCCGAAGCCAATACTATCATCAAGCTTCTCTTTTACCGGAAATATTGAATCTCCGGTATATTCTTTTAACACCGGGACAATCAATGAAAGTTTATCGGAGCTAACCAGTTTCTCAATAGGAATACTACCGTTCCGCACATAATATTCGAGATGCCTTTCAATAGTTTGAACGGCCAATTTCCGTTCTTTAGAAATTTCCAATACGGTCTTTCCTTCTCCAAACAGCCTGTATGATTCCGCCTTTGTATCAGTTGGGCGAGAGCTATCTTTATGTTTCCCCTTACGTTTGACCTCCTTTTCATGTATGAGCGATTGCAGACCGTGCTGATCACAATATCTTATTATAACATCTAAAAACCGCTGCCCGTATGACGTGACCTTTGATTTGCCAAATCCGCTTACCTGCATCAACGCTTCCGGTGAGTGCGGTAAGAATCTCGCCATTTCCTCTAACGTTTTACTGCCTGCCACTAAGTACACAGGTAAGTTCTTTGGGGCGCAAATACTGTCCCTGAGCTTCCGGAGCTCAATATAAAGTTCCGGGTGGGGATTCTCGGTTTTTAATTGCCGGTCTGTTGTTCCGGAATAAGCGTTGACAGGAATAGGCGGAACGATGATCTTTCTTTTTAACTGGTGATAGGCCTCTATATTGAATTGACCATTATAAGCAGACATCAAATATTTTTTTGTAAACAGTTCAGTATATAATTCTTTAATGCTTTCATTATATTCCTTTGCATGTTGCCGGCTATCGGTTATAGCCGGGGATTGCAGAACAGTACGAAGTAATTGGTCAATTTGACCGGCAAAATAAACAGTTGCCGCTTTGACCCTTTCCCGTAAGCCGTCGTTTTTCTCCGTATCCAATTCCCAAATAAAAAAAGAAAAAAGTTGAGTATGGAATTTTTCAGCAGTAACCTGCATGGCCGAGATAGTGCCCAGCAGATGTTCCAGCCATGTCACCAATCCTTCATTAAAAGACTTATGATGTTCTCCCAGATAACTAAACAGTTCTTTACCGTGCTTAACAACAGATTTGAAATCAAATAAAGACACTAAAATATCCTGCAGATATATTTTCCCGGATTCTCTCAATTCTTCTTTCAGGGTGTCTATTGTGTTTTTATCTTGAGAATAGCGAACGATCCGTTCATCGCACTGAAGGCCTGAATGACCGATCCTGCTTTGCAATATCATGCCTTCGAGATTTGTGCACCGGCTCAGAGCAACATATACCTGGCCCGAAGAAAAAGCTTCTTCTGCATCAATAATTGCCTTATCAAATGTGAGTCCCTGGCTTTTATGAATAGTTATTGCCCAGGCAAGTCTTAAAGGATATTGCCTGAAAGATCCCAGCACGTCTTCATCAAGATTCCGGGTGTTCTTATTCCAGGAATACCTGATGTTTTTCCATGTTTCCTTTTTAACCTCAATTTCCGGTTCCTCGCTGGCGCAACGGACAAATATCTTATCATCTTCCAGCCTGGTTACTTTACCAATTTTCCCATTAAAATATCTTTTGCTCTTATCCATGTCATTTCTCAAAAACATCACCTGCGCTCCTTCTTTTAGTTGTAGTATCTCGTCTGCAGGAAACGATCTTTCCGGAAATTCGCCTTCTACCTCTGCCGTAAACGAAACTGTTCTCCCGGAAATATTTTTTAATTCTTCCAGGTTAATGGCATCGGCTTTATAATTGTGTGTGGTCAAAATGATATACCCATCGTGCAGCCGGTTTCTGAATGCCGGCTGAAATCTCTTTTCGAGCAGGGAGATGCCTTCAGCGTTGAGGTCATTGTTGCGTACCTGGTTCAAAAGATCAATGAATTGATCTTCGCTCTGCCGGTAGATCTTTGTAAATTCAATGTACAGCGGTTGATCATTCTGCAACACACGGCTATCAAAGAAATAAGGACCGTTATAGAATTGCGCCAACAATTTCCATTCATTATCGGGTATTATTGGTGGCAACTGAAACAGATCTCCGATAAACAAGACCTGCACACCGCCGAATGGCTTGTCGTATTGTGACCGCACATGCCGTAAAATGGTGTCTATAGCATCCAGCGTATCACAGCGGACCATGCTGATCTCATCAATGATCAGAAGCTCCAGTTCCTGAAATATCTTTTTCTTTTCAGAGGTCAATCGAAGACGGCTTAATAAAATATGACGATTGGTAGTTTCGGTTTCATTTCCCAAAAAACCCTTTGCCTCAGGAATAAAGGGCAATAGGGGTAATTGAAAAAAAGAGTGTATGGTTGCCCCGCCGGCATTGATTGCCGCTACCCCGGTAGGAGCCACTACAGCGGTTTGTTTAAAACAATTTTCACGGATATATCTTAAAAAAGTAGTCTTCCCGGTTCCTGCTTTCCCGGTGAGAAATATATTTCGGCGGCTTCGATTCACCAATTGAACAGCCAGAAGAAACATTTCATTACTTATATCAGGAGTGAATGTTGCCACAGATGTTTGGGTTTAGCTACAGATGGACTCAGATGAACGCAAATAAGAAATACATTTAACTTCATTGTACGGTTGATAATACCAATCTTTTATATTCAGGTTTTCTTTCCCAAAATTAACTATCAATCCCATCTCACAATCAGAAACCCGGAGATAATTGAGCGTTTGTGCAATATGATTATCTGTAATTCCCTCATCACAGGATTTGATCTCAACGATTATTTTTTCAAAACAATAAAATTCTTCTAAAAATTTATGCGAAAGAATTTTCTCCTTATAACAAACAACCAATTCGGCTTCTCTTAAAAAGGGAATATCCGCATTAATGAATTCTATTTCAATTGCATCTTTATAAACAACCTCTTTGCGGCCATATCCAGTCGTTCTTTGCACTTCCATACAGAATCCGATTATCAGGTAGGTTTCATTCTAAAAAGGAAAGTTTTCCATGGTATCTTATTTTAAAAAAAAGCCACAGACAAACACCCTGCATGTATATCTGCGTGACTTTGTGTTCATCTGTGGCGATTTATTTATTCCTTTGCAGCTTTTGTGCCGAGCAGGAGCAGCTCGCTCACCTGTATTTCAGTGATGTACTTCTTATTCCCGCTTTTATCGGTATAGCTGCGATTGACCAGCTTTCCTTCAATAGCCACTTCTTTTCCTTTGTCCAGAAATTTTTCTGCTATTTCAGCCAGCTTGCCCCAGGCAATAACACGATGCCATTGTGTTTCGGTTACTTTTTCGCCTTTGGCATTTCGGTAACTTTCGCCGGTAGCGATACTGAATTGTGCCAGCTTCTTTCCGCTTTCGGTATTCTTTACTTCGGGTCTTGCGCCCAGGTTTCCGATCAGTTGTACTTTGTTTTTTAATGCGTACATAGTTTTAAAATTTGTGCCCCGGTTAAATCGGGACGGTTTTAGAATTTTGTTATCTCAATCAACCGGCGATATCAATTTTTTTTCCGGAACCGATTGACAACACAAAGATGTGGTGGTAAAAAAGCGGGAGTCGGTTTTTAACCGTTTCTTCCCGAAGCTAACCGGTTAAAAGCGTTTGCACACGGATATTTTTTACTACCTTGTTCTTATAAAACCTTTACCATGCCTGCATTTGCCGAAACCAGGGCCTGCTTATACTGCGGTAAGACATTAAAGGGGAGAATTGATAAAAAATTCTGTGATGATTACTGCCGCAACAACTATAACAATCAGCAAAAGGCCAAAGGGAGCCACAGCAGCTACGTCAGAAATATCAATAACGCTTTACTCAAGAACAGAAAGATTCTTGAATCCCTTTTGCCGGACGCAGAAGAAACAGCCAAAGCATCCAAAGAGAAATTAATGAACCTTGGCTTTCAGTTTAAACACCTTACTCATATTTATACAACCAGGAACGGAAAGAAATATTTCTTTTGTTATGACTACGGCTACCTGCCGCTGGACAATGATTGGTTTTTGATCGTCAGGAAAAAAGAAGAGTAATTCATTGCTCTTACATTTGCACTATGTCAAAACCCGTCATTTGCATCGGAGCGTCGTTGGTGGATGAACTATTCCACGCAAAGGAAGAATTGCTCCTGGCTACCACAAATGATGCTTCTGTTACAAAGACTGCGGGTGGCGTAAGCAGAAATATTGCACACCAGCTTGCGCTTTTGGATGTTCCGGTTCAGCTGATCAGTGTTTTCGGATATGACAGTGATGGAGATTGGCTTAAACAAATTTGCAGTGCGGCAGGAGTGCAATTAGATGCCTCCATCACCAAAGAAGGGCTTTCGGGAAAATATACAGGAATATTAAACCCGGATGGTTCTTTGTTTTCTGCATTTTTAACCAACGCTGCAAATCACCTGATCACTCCTGAATATTTGCAAAGCCATATTGACCTGTTAAATGGTGCCTCATATTTGCTGGCTGATGCCAATATTAATGTAGATACAGCCGAATGGCTTCTGGGCTTCAGCAATAAAACAAAAATACCTTTTGTGTTAGAGCCGGTTTCTGTTCCTCCGGCAAGAAAATTCAAAGATGCCATTCTTAATGGGCTTTACCTGATCACTCCCAACGAAGATGAACTACCGGTGCTTTGCTCTGATAAATCTTTTTTCACTCAGCAACAGGTTGAGGAATTGTTGAATCGGGGTGTTCAGAACATCTGGCTTCACAACGGGCAACACGGTTCTGCTTTATATAATAAAGAAAAAACGATCACCTTAAATGCTCCGCAGATAAACGTAGTGGATTGTACCGGTGCAGGGGATGGCTCGTTATCCGGTTTCATTCTCGGAAAATTTTTAGAGAAAGATGATCTGGAATGCCTGAAACTTGCTCACACCCTTTCTGCCGAGATATTGCAGGTCAATGGAGCTATTGCCACTCACCTGAACCAGGAAAAACTATTGACTTTAGTCACCAAATATTATCCTGATTGAACCAGTTTTTAGAAATACACACCGAAGTCAGGCAGGCATTACTTGATAAGAAACCGGTCGTTGCACTGGAATCCACAATTATTTCTCACGGAATGCCCTACCCTCAAAATGTGGAAACAGCATTGGCGGTTGAAAAAATTATCCGTGATAACGGTGCGGTACCCGCCACCATTGCCATTATGAGCGGGAAATGTCTGGTGGGATTGAACAGCGAACAATTAGAGATAATGGGTAAAGAAAAAAATGTGTGGAAGGTCAGCCTCCGTGATCTTCCTTATGTCGTTTCTAAAAAATTATATGGCGCTACAACAGTTGCCGCAACCATGAGAATAGCATCCATGGCTGAAATAAAAATCTTTGTTACAGGGGGGATTGGCGGTGTACATCGTGGTGCCACAACCACAATGGATATTTCTGCAGACTTAACGGAAATGGCCCAAACTTCAGTTGCGGTAATTTCTGCCGGAGTAAAATCAATTCTCGACATTGGTTTAACGCTGGAATACCTGGAAACGATGGGCATCCCGGTAGTTACTATCGGCCAGGACGAGTTTCCGGGTTTTTACTCCCGTAAAAGCGGTTTTCTTTCTCCTTTAAGACTGGATTCGCCGGAAGAGATAGCTCAAATGCTCGGTACAAAATGGAAAATGGGATTGAGGGGTTCGGTATTGATCGCAAACCCGGTACCCGCAAAAATGGAAATACCGACAGAAGAGATGGAGGTTCACATCGAAAGAGCATTGACTGCAGCCAAAGAAAAAAAGATCACCGGAAAAAATGTAACTCCTTTTGTACTACAATATATCGCCGATCATAGTCATGGAGAAAGTCTGGAAACAAACATTGCATTGATCAGGCACAATGCAAAAGTGGGGACGGAGATTGCCGTGGCGCTTTCAAAATAAATAAATTTCGTATGATTCCCTCCTCAAATTGTTGAATAGTTGTTGCATTTACAACCCGAACCCGATAAACAAATCAGCATCTTTTTAGTGATCTGATTCACGAGTATTTTTACTATCGTTTTATCATTCTGTTCGCCCCTCTATTTTAATCACATTTTTTACACAAAAAGAACATCGCAGAAACCGTAAATTCCAAAGACGGGGCCAATTCAATAAATTTGTTTTTGATTAAATTACTGCCAATGTTAAAGATTAATTTAAGGTGTTGTTTATTGCTGGCGGCAGCAATCGGGGGATATGGTGTATCCGCACAAAACAATTCAAAACAAAAATATTCCAACACATTTACCTATTCGGGCATTGAGGTGGGCGCCAAGGGTGTCAAGCTTAGTGTTGTAGAGATTGGAAAAAGCACACAACCGGGCGGGTCTTTTAATATTTTGAAAGACACTTCCATCAACACAGACTTTATTAGTTTTACCCAACCCACATTTGATGCCACCCTGAACGCCTATTATAATCTTTATACAAAAGCCACGAAAGATTACCAGATAAAACCACAACAGGTATATACCGTCATTAGCAGTGGTGTGAAAATGCAGGCTGATAAAGAAAATAAGACCGATTGGATAGATAGGCTTATCGGCGACTTTAAGCAAAAAATAAAAGAACCACAGCGACAGGTGGAAGTTGTAAGCGTTACAGATGAAGCACGTCTTTCACATTTGGGAATTATACCGGAAGCCAGGCGCTATAATACTTTCCTGATAGACATTGGAAGTGGTAATGCAAAAGGAGGGTTCTTCCCCTACGGGAACACAAAGGATTTTAAATTGTTTCAACTGAACTGGGGTACAAAAAGCGTTGCCAATACCGCGGAAAAACGTTGCGAAAACGACAATAGTCTTACTAATTACAATAAGCAATTGTACAGGGTGTTATCAGAAGCGGAAAATAATGATATTGTGTATGCGGTTAATGAAAGCGGTGCCTATCCCAAAAGCGATAACATAGCATTCAGCGGCGGTATTGCGTGGGCCACAGCTACCTTAATGTATCCCGAGCTTAGCAGTAATTCGGTAGTCGCCGTCACTTTCGATAAGCTGATCCGGTACAGCGAAAAATTAATAAATGATTTTTCATCTTTCTCTGACAACGCCCTGGTTAAAAATATTACGGACAGATCGGTTGACAAAGATGCTGCCGCCAGAGAAATAAAAAGAGTACACGCTGTGTTTGATCAAAAATCCTTGATGGCGGGCACCGGCCTTATGCTGAAGATCATGCGCCAGTTTGTTTCGGTATTTGAAACAAAACAGTTTTTCCTTGTAAAAAACGGACAGGTAGGATGGATCTCTGCCTATGTTGACAAGAATACTAATAAATAACGCTACACAATAAACACAAACCGTATTCTTAATTTGCCTTTCGGCTGAATTCAATGAAAGATTTCAAATCCGTTTTATTGATTCTGCTCTCCGCCTGTCTCATAGGTACCTGGATTTTTTTCCTTTATGATAAAAGTCAGAAAAAGGCATATTCTACTGAAAAATATTTACAAGATTCGGCGGTTACGGCACAAGCCATAAAAAATGCATTTAATGATTCCATAAACAAATCTACCTCCCCCGGGAAGGATACTACAGATAATAATAATTTAATCCGCGACACCTCAAAAACCACGCTAAACAACAGCCCCAACGAAGCGCCGGCTCTGAAAAAAAATCAGGATGATATTCAAGAAGATGGCGGGTCGCCCCAAAGAGATTATTCAAAATTCAAAAAAAATATAGAATTCCCGGAAATCAAAACCGGTAAATTCAAGAACGAGAACTCCTCCCTGCAAACAAATAAAAACAAAGAGAATGTGAAGGTCCGTGATAATAATGTCACATCGGGAATCCCTGTCAAATCATCTTCAAAAAATGCAGGCAATACCGATGTTCTTTTTACGGTATCGGGAATCAGCCTGTCGGCGGCCAACTCACGTTCTAATGATATAGCGGTAAATTCAATAAACGAAGCCGATGGATTTATTTTTTCATTTAAGCTACAAAATGATATTGTGCAAAACGCCAACTATGAAGTTTTTGTTGTTCTGCTCAACCCGGAAAATAAGGTATTGCAGTCTGATCAATGGGATGCGGCTGAAAACTATTTTATTACCGGAAAAGAGGGAAGAAAAGCATTTACCAAAAAAATTCGTTTCGATTATATCCGGGGGGAACAAAAAACATTATCTTCTTCCGTAGAGTCCGAAAATATTATTACGGGTCTCTATACTTTAAAAATATATTTCAACGGAATTCTTATAGGCCAGCTTAAAAAGCAATTTCACTAATATCCAATAAAAAAACCCGAATGATCAGGTTTTAAAGTTGTGGTGTGGGGCGGAATCGAACCGCCGACACAAGGATTTTCAGTCCTTTGCTCTACCAACTGAGCTACCGCACCGGTTATTTTATATTCTTCCCTATCTAATTTTCTTTGCCCTCCTATCTTAATCATTTCTTTCGAACCGCCGATATATGCCCGCCCGTACGAAACGGTCGGACGGGGATTTTCAGTCCTTTGCTCTACCCCCGGGGACATCGTCCCTCTTTCATTTTCCGCCGTAATTGCGGGCAGCAAAAATAAGGTTGTATTTGTGAAATAGGAAATCCAAAAGCTAAATGTTTTTTCTTTTGAATCCGGAGGCCTACATCCCGTATTCACTCAAAAATTTTATCCGCATAATTTTAAGTTGCTCCCAATTAAAATTATGATCCGCCAGCTCTTCCTGCGCAACCTGTAATGAAGATGTCTCACAGCTTTTAAAATATTCTATAATTTCTTCCTGTTCTTCTTCGTCCAGCATTTCATCAATAGCATAATCGAGGTTGAGCTTGGTTCCGCTGGCAGCAATGGTTTCCATTTCTTCCAGCATTTCATCTATCCGCCAGCCTTTGTTTCTGGCAATGGTTTCCAGCGATACTTTTTTGTCTGTTTGCTGAATGATAAAAACCTTATTCCCGCTCTTATTCACCACGCTTCTCATTACAAAATCGTCGGGGCGTTCTATGTTATTTTCTTCTACATATCCGGCAATAAGCTCTACAAATGGTTTTCCGAATTTTATTGCCTTGCCCCTGCTTACACCGTGGCATTTTTCCAGTTCGCCAAGATTGGTAGGATACAACGTGGCCATATCCTGTAATGAAGATTCAAGAAAAACAACAAAAGGCGGCAATCCCTTTTTCCTGGCCTCTTTCAGCCGGAGTTCTTTCAGTATTTCAAAAAGTTTATCGTCAGCCGCTGCCCCGGACGCCGTTTCCGCTCCTTCCTCATCGTCGGCATTGGCGTCTTCATAAAGATTATTGAGAACAATCTTGAAAGACTTCGCTTTTTTAAGAAAGTCCTCCCCTCTTTTCTGCAACTTCAACACCCCGTATTCTTCAATGTCTTTTTTAAGCAACCCGTCCAGCAACATTTGTCTTATCAGCGAATTCCAGTAATGCGGGGGTTGGTCACTTCCAATTCCAAACTCAACCAGCCCCTCGTGACGGAACATTTGTATCTGGGGCGTCAGCTTGCCAATAATAATGTTAACCACATAATTAGTGGCAAACCTTTCGTCAAGAGCTTTTATTGTCTTTAATACGGCAACAACACTTTCTTTTGCTTCCACTTTTTCTTTCGGGTGTTTGCAGTTATCACAATTGCCGCAGTTTTCCTGTTTATATTCTTCACCGAAATAGCTCATTAATGTTTTACGCCGGCATACTCCGCTTTCGGCATATGCTACTGTTTCGTTGATCAGCTGTGCACCAACCTCTCTTTCGCTTAATGGCTTGTCCCGCATCAGGTGTTCCAGCTTAGAAACATCTTTGTGAGAATAATATAAAACACATTTCCCCTCCAGGCCGTCTCTTCCCGCCCGCCCTGTTTCCTGGTAATAATTCTCTATTGATTTGGGAATATTATAATGAATGACGAAGCGGATATCCGGTTTATCAATCCCCATTCCAAATGCAATGGTTGCGACTATTACCTGCACGTCCTCATTTAAAAACTGATCCTGGCGCACCGACCTCAGTTTACCATCCAGCCCCGCATGATAGGCCACGGCTTTTATTCCATTGGCCATTAAAATATCTGCCAGCTCTTCGGTTGTTTTCCTGTTCAGGGTATAAATGATTCCGCTCTTGTCCTTCATTCCCTTGATAAACCGAACGATGCTTTCGTCGGTCTGTGATTTTTTTATTTTGGGTTGAATTTCATAATAAAGATTGGGCCGGTTAAATGAAGAAACATAAATATCCGGGGTTCTCAGGTCCAGGTTTTTGATAATATCGCTTTGTACTTTGGGGGTAGCCGTTGCCGTAAGTGCAATAACCGGAATATCCGGATCTATCTGTATCATCATTTCCCGAAGGCGGCGATATTCCGGCCTGAAATCATGCCCCCATTCTGATATACAATGTGCTTCGTCGACGGCAAAAAAAGAAATTTTCAAATCACTGAAAAATTCAAGATTTTCCTGTTTGGTTAATGTTTCCGGGGCCACATATAACATTTTTGTTCTCCCGGTCAGGAGATCATCGTGTACTTCTTTAATTTCTTTTTTGGTCAATGTGGAATTCAGAACATGCGCCACGTCATCTTTGCTGCTATAGCTGCGCACCAGGTCAACCTGGTTTTTCATTAATGCAATAAGGGGGGAGACAATAATGGCTATGCCTTCGCTGAGCATTGCCGGCAGCTGGTAGCACAGGCTTTTCCCTCCGCCGGTCGGCATGATAACAAATGTATCATGACCCGCCAACAAAGACCCGATTGCCTTTTCCTGGTTGTCTTTAAATTTATCAAATCCAAAATATTCCTGTAACGCCTTATGAAGACCGGTGCGTTGTTTGTTTGAATTCTTTACTGCCCTTTCGGGGGCTTCCGCCTGAGATCCTTTGTTGTTTGATTTTCGTTTTGTTGTTGTTGCCATTACTCATTCTCTCCTTCTCTGCTTGGTTGCATTTATTTCAATAAGATACGCATTTCTACAAAATCTTCCGGTACATATAAGGATAATTTTATTCACCTCGTTTTTCGCCCCCCATTATATACGGACATGCTGAATAATCTGGGGTGATACAAAAAAAGGATAGCGAATTTACGAAATTGCAGACTTCTTTCGTGGCTGGTAATGGTTAAATTTCAAGGTACATCGTTTGCACAAATATTTATTCTTGTTAAATTCTCTAATTTTGAAGGTTAAAGATGAATGATTCTATTAAAGAGATCGCACTTCTCACTATCCGGCTGGAAGCCCAGTCTGTTTCGGGCCTGGCATCATATATAAATGAAAGCTTTGAGAATGCCGTTCGTGCTATGGCTAAATGCAGGGGCAGAATTGTAATCAGCGGTGTCGGAAAAAGCGGTGTGATCGCACAAAAACTTGTTGCCACATTAAATTCCACCGGCTCACCTTCCGTGTTCATGCATGCCGCCGATGCTATTCATGGCGACCTCGGTATTGTGATGGAAGAAGATATTGTGATCATACTAAGCAAAAGCGGAAACAGCCCGGAAATAAAAATATTGATCCCGCTTATAAAAAATTTTGGCAATACGCTGATAGGGATGGCCGGGAACATGGATTCCTTTCTTGCAAAACACGCCGATATAGTTTTGAACACAACTGTGGAACGGGAGGCCTGCCCCAATAACCTGGCGCCCACCACCAGCACTACGGCGCAAATGGTTATGGGAGATGCGCTGGCTGTTGCACTGATGAATTTAAAAGGTTTCGGAAGCAATGATTTTGCAAGGTTTCATCCCGGCGGAACGCTGGGCAAAAAACTTTACCTGCACGTAGAAGACCTGTACACACTAAACGAGAAGCCGGGGGTTCTTCCCGATCAATCCCTGAAAGAGGTTATCATAGAAATTACCAAAAAAAGACTGGGCGCTACTGCAGTGGTGGATGAACAAAATAATTTACTCGGCATCATTACCGATGGTGACCTGAGGCGAATGTTGGAGAAAAGTAATGATATTGGAAATAAATCTGCCCGGGACATTATGACGGCAACGCCAAAAACGATTTCGCCCGATGCTATGGCCGTTGAGGCGCTGGAGCTGATGCGAAAAAAAGAAATCACACAGTTGGTCGTGGTAGAAAACGGAAAATATTCAGGAATCATACATTTGCACGACCTCATCAGAGAGGGTTTATTATAGACGACAAGATATCAATATGAACAAACATCATTATGTAGCAATCATGGCCGGCGGTATCGGCAGTCGCTTCTGGCCGATGAGCCGCACCGATCACCCCAAGCAATTTCTTGATATATTGAACACCGGCAAAACATTAATTCAGCAAACTTTTGACCGTTACAGCATGTTGGTGCCGGCAGAAAATATTTACGTGGTTACTTCAAAAGAATATATTTCTGCCGTAAAAGAACAGCTGCCCGTAATACCTGAAGAAAATATTCTTGGAGAGCCCTTCAGAAAAAATACCGCCCCCTGCATTACTTATATTGCACTAAAGCTATTAAAAAAAGATCCTGACGCACTGATGATTGCCGCCCCCGCCGACCATCTTGTTCTCGAAACTGAAAAGTTTTTTCAAACATCCAGAACTGCACTGGACTTTGTAAACCATTTCAACGCCCTGGTAACCATCGGTATTACACCCCACATTCCCAATACGGGTTATGGTTATATACAACACGATACGGTTGCTGCAGCGCCGGGTATTTATAAAGTAAAGACGTTTACCGAAAAACCAAATCTTGAACTGGCAAAAACATTTCTTGCCAGTGGAGACTTTTTGTGGAATGCGGGCATTTTTGTGTGGAAAGTAAAACACATTGTTGCTGCCCTGGAAAAATATTTACCGGAGATCTATGAAATATTTGCTGCTGAAAAAGATAAATTTAACACCCCGCAGGAGCGGGGGGCAATTGAAACAATATACCCGCAATGCACTTCCATATCCATCGATTTCGGCGTAATGGAAAAAGCAGACAATGTTTATGTCATCCCGGCTTCATTTGGATGGAGCGACCTCGGCACCTGGAACAGCGCCTGGGAAAATATGGAACGGGATTACCTGGACAATGCGGTTGCGGGCAAGAATGTAATGATCATTGATGCCACGAAATGTATGGTACATGCTCCCGATAGTAAATTGGTTTTGCTTCAGGGGCTGGAAGACCACATTGTCGTGGACACAAAAGACGTGCTGCTTATTTGTAAAAAAGAAAAAGAACAGGAAATAAAAGAATACGTGGCAGAAGTAAAGCGGCATAAGGGAGATAAATATCTCTGAGAATAAAACGGATCATCGCAAATTTGCCCTGTTGAATAATTTAAAACTATTATCCCATGGCCCGGTTTCCATCAGACAATATTTTATTTCTCGACATTGAAACGGTGCCCCAATATTCATCGTATTCTGAACTTCCCGAAAGCTGGAAACTTCTCTGGAATCATAAAGCCTCTTATTTAATCCGCAATAAAGAGTTAGAAGATCCGGAAAACATTTATCCCCGCGCCGGCATCTATGCCGAATTTGGAAAAATCGTTTGCATTGGTTGCGGAATAATTTCAGGCAGCGGGGAAAATAAAAAGATTTTTATAAAATGCTTTTCGGGAGAAGATGAAAAAATTCTGCTGATTCGCTTTTCAGAAATGCTGAACAAGTGGACCCCGGGTGGCGCCAAATATCTTTGTGCCCACAACGGAAAAGAATTTGACTTTCCATACCTCTGCAGAAGATTTGTTGTCCACCAAATTCCAATTCCGGCAGACCTTCAACTCTCCGGGAAAAAACCATGGGAAGTAAACCACCTTGATACACTGGAGCTCTGGAAATTTGGCGACTTTAAAAGTTACACCTCCCTCAACCTGCTGGCGCATACGCTTGGCATCTCAACACCAAAAGACGATATTGACGGAAGCGTGGTGTGGGAAGTATATTGGAAAGAAAAAAATTTGGAAAGGATAACGGCCTATTGCCAGAAAGATGTGATAACCGTTGCACAAATTTTTCTCCGTCTTCAAAACGAATCGCTGATCAAAAATGAAAACATTGAAATAAAATCATAATGGTGCGTACAAATTATTCTTCGGGAGCAAGATGGGAGGGGGTTGTGGGGTACAGCCGGGCAGTTAAGTTCGGAAATACTGTTGAGGTAACGGGTACGGTTGCCGTTGATGAAAACAACAACCTGGTGGGTGGTGACAGTGCTTACGAGCAAACCAGGTATATAATCCAAAAGATTGAACTGGTCTTGAGAAAAGCCGGTGCTTCATTAAAAGATGTGGTACGGACACGAATGTTTGTTACCGACATCTCCCGTTGGGAAGAATATGGTAAAGCACATGGAGCGTTTTTTAAAGATATCAGGCCTTGTACCACCATGGTGGAGGTTAGTGGCCTGATAGGCGCTGGGTACCTGGTAGAAATTGAAGCTACGGCGATCATGTACCAAAATGAATATTGAGTCGCTGCGTGAATATTGTCTTTTGGGGCCCCCGGTGAAAGAGTCTTTTCCTTTTGGGCCGGATACGCTGGTGTATAAGATAAATGGAAAAATATTTTAACTAGCCGGCCCGGATGAAGATCGGCTAAGTTTCAATATAAAGTGTGATCCGTAAAAAGCTGTTGTTTTACGAGAAGAATTTCATTGCGTGCTTCCGGGCTATCACATGAATAAAAAATACTGGAATACAATTTTGTTGGTCAGCCCTGTTTCTGAAAACCAACTTAAAGAATGGATCGACCACCCCTATAATCTGGTTGCCGGCAAAATAACAACCCAAAGAACTTCCAAAAAAAATATCAGCTAATTTTATCCCGTATTCTGTTTATTCAATCAAAATATTTCTTCATTTGTTACAACTACCGATCCAATCAAAACTTCCCGGAGTAGGTACTACCATTTTTACCGTAATGAGCGGGTTGGCCGGCCGGTACAATGCTATTAATCTTGGCCAGGGTTTTCCTGATTATGAAATGAGCGAGAAATTAATGAACCTGGTAGCCGAAGCAATGCACGGCGGGTGGAATCAATATGTTCCTATGCAGGGCTATATGCCACTAAGGGAATCCATTGCTGAAAAGGCGGAGTTTTTATATAACACAAAGATCTCTCCCGACACACAGATCACTATCACTCCGGGAGGAACCTATGCCATTTATACCGCGTTAACCACCATCCTTCACCCGGAAGACGAGGTTATCGTTTTTGAGCCGGCGTATGACAGTTATATTCCCAATATAGAAATCAATGGCGCTATTCCTGTTCCGGTCAACCTGAAATTTCCCGGATACCAGATAGACTGGAATGAGGTAAGAAAAAAAATATCCTCTAAAACAAAAGCGATCATTATAAATTCTCCGCATAATCCTACGGGATCGGTAATAGGCGAAAGGGATATTGAAGAGCTTCGTTCTGTTGTAGCGGGTACCAATATTTTCATTATCTCTGATGAAGTTTATGAACACCTGGTTTTCGATAATATTCCTCACCGGAGCATACTCCGGTATCCAGACCTGCTCGAAAGGAGTTTTGTGTGTTTTTCTTTTGGTAAAACTTATAATTGCACCGGGTGGAAACTTGGATATTGTATTTCTTCGTCATCGCTAATGGTTGAGTTCAGAAAAGTTCACCAGTTCAATTGTTTCTGCTGCCATACTCCTTCACAGGTGGCACTGGCCCGATTTCTGAAAAGTAAAGACGAATACCTTTCGTTAAGCAAATTTGTACAGGAGAAAAGAGATTATTTCTCGGGGATGATGAAAAATACAAAATTTGATTTGCTGACAAGCCGGGGCAGTTATTTTATCGGTGCCAAATATGATCGTATCAGCGATGAGGGTGACAGGGAATTTGCGATCCGGATCACAAAAGAATTTGGTGTTGCTGCAATTCCTGTTTCTTCGTTTTATAAAAACGGAACAGATAATAAGGTTCTGCGTTTTTGTTTCTGCAAAAAGAAAGAGACTATAGAGGCGGCCGTGGAGCGTTTAGCAAGAATTTAATTTTTTTCCTCTTCTGTGCCGGTTATATTATTATTTTCTGTACACCTACCAGAAAAAATACAAAACAATAAAATTATAAACCCGCCCGGGCACTAATTTCCAGCATCCGGTCAATAGGCTTCTTTGCTGCAAGCCTAAGCTCTTCATCAATTAAAATTTCTGGTTCTTCATACGCCATACACAGATAAATTTTTTCCAGCGTATTCCGTTTCATAAACGGGCAGTCGTTGCAGGCGCAACTGTTATCCGGCGGAGCGGGTATGAATGTTTTTTGTGGTGAGGCTTTCATCATCTGATGTAAGATGCCCGTCTCGGTTGCCACAATATATTCCTTTGATGGATCAGTTTGGGTAAATTTCAACAACCCGGTTGTGCTTCCGATAAAATCTGCTATTCTTAATATCGGTTCTTCACATTCCGGGTGGGCAATAAGCTTCGCCTGTGGATGGCGCACTTTCAATTTTGTGATTTTTTCCAGGCTGAATATTTCATGCACCACACAGCTTCCATTCCATAACAACATGTTTTTCCCCAGTACTTTATTAAGATAGGCCCCAAGATTACGGTCCGGCGCAAAAATGATGGGTTGATCTTTTGGAAAACTTTCTACGACATATTTGGCATTACTGCTCGTGCAGATCACATCACTTAGCGCTTTTATTCCGGCACTGCAGTTAATGTAAGTCACTACGGCGTGATCAGGATATTTTTCTTTAAACGCTTTGAAAAGAAGCGGGGGACAACTGTCGCTTAGAGAACATCCTGCTTTCAGATCAGGGATCAAAACTTTTTTGGATGGATTCAGGATTTTAGCTGTTTCAGCCATAAAATGCACACCGGCAAAAACGATTATTGACGCATCGGTCTTTTCAGCTTTTTGGGCCAGCCCCAGACTATCCCCGATATAATCAGCCACATCCTGAATATCCGGCTCCTGGTAGTAGTGTGCAAGGATTATCGCATTTTTTTCTTTTTTCAACCGTTCAATCCCGGCAAAAAGATCAATCGCCGGGTCAACTTCAATATCCAGGTAACCGTTTAGGTTCAGGTCTCTTCTTGCAATATCCAAAACTTCTGTATTCATTTCTAAAATTCAAGACGGCAATATTCAAACAACAATTTCAAAAATTCAAAAATTTTTTTTTGCAATAATAAAAGAATATAATACTAATAAATATAATTTTTATAAAAAAGAGACTATTATTATTACTCCTGTTGATTTGTTGATAACTATCGAGGAAACCAGGGTATAAAGTTACATCCTAAAAAGAATTCACAGGGTAAACAGGGTAATTAACATAATAATACATGTGTTCTCCGAGGTGAAGAATTATTTCTTCACAGAGATGTTAATAAACACAGAAGGAAAAAAAAATTTAAAATTCCGGAAGTTCTTTGTGGATATAAAAAATTATAATCAGGAAAACTTACTGATAAAAAATTTTAGTAGCAAAAAGAAAATGATTGTTTCAAAAGATCCTGTTTCATATTCACGTTTCACAGGGGATTATTCACATGATTATTATATTATAAACAGGCGGAGGTGTAAAAAAAGTTTGCCCGCGAAGAAAGAACTGTAAAAAATTTGGGCATATTCTATGAAGCTCTCAAAAGAAAAAGCCCCCGGAAACACACAAAAACCAGGGGGAGCTACCGATTTTACCCACCAAAAAGGCAGAAATCTTGTCTATTTTATCCTATTTTTGCCGTCCTTTATTAAACACAATAATATATTATGTCCGTAATTCAGAAGATACGGGATAAATACGCCCGAATATCTGTGATATTGATCTCAATTGCGATGATTGGTTTTATTTTAATTGATTACGTTTCCGGGCGCAGCAGCGGACTATTCAGTGGCGGCAGCGCAAATACAATCGGGAAGGTTAATGGTAAAAGAATCAATGCTGATGAGTTTCAGATCAGGGTAAAACAACAAGAAGATTTTGAGCAACAAAATCCGGGGCAATTTGGGAAAAGAGATCTTGGGCAGATTGTGGATGCTGTATGGAATCAGGAGATAGGACAGATATTGCTGAATAGTGTAGTGGATAAATTGGGAATTCAGGTCGGCGTAAAGGAGCTTAATGATTTAATGTTTGGAGCCAATCCTCCCGAAGACATTAAAAGATTGGGAACAGACCCCCAGACGGGGATATACAACAGCGCCCTGGCGATACAGCAGATCAACGCAATTAAAAAAAGAGGAACGTCGGAAGATAAGATGAGGCTGAATGCATTCATTAATCAACTGGAGATTCAAAGGTTGCTGGAAAAATACAACTCTTTGTTGGCAAACAGCACGAATTTTCCCAAATGGTTTTTAGAAAAACAAAATACAGACAACAGTTTATTGGCAAAAATTTCTTTGATTCGGGTTCCTTACACAGACACCATGTTTGTGGACAGCACAATTCATATCTCTGATAATGAAATCGCAGATTATATCAGTAAACACAAAGATGAGTTCAAACAAAAAGAAAGCAGAAGTATTGAATATGTAGCCTTCAATGCGGCGGCAAGCGCTGCAGATACCGCTGCAATAAAAGAACAACTGACTGTTTTAAAACCAGCCTTTGACACCATTTCAGACGAACACACGTTCCTGGCTGCCAACGGAAGCGCCATTCCTTACTTTGATGGTTATGTTCCCAAGAGCAAAATGCAGGTTCCAAACAAAGATGAAATCACAAGTCTTCCTAAAAACGCGGTTTTTGGCCCGTATCTGGATGGATCAAGTTATGTACTGGCCAAAATGGTTGATGAAAAAACATTGCCCGACTCGGTGAGATGCCGCCACATCCTGATCGGCACAGTAGATCCGCAAACCGGACAGCCGTTAATGGATGATTCAACCGCACACAAAAGAGCCGACAGTATAGCACAGGCAATTAAGAACGGGGCAAATTTTGATACACTTGAAACCAAATACTCGACAGACATTGCCGCTCACAAAGACAAGGGTGTAATGACCTTTTCTTCCGTGGACATACAGGGAGAAAACTTTGCAAAAGAATTCGGGCAATTTATTTTGTTCGATGGAAAACCGGGAGATAAAAAAGTGGTGAAGACATCGTTTGGGTGGCACTATATCGAAATATTAAAATTCATAAATCCCGAAACACAATATAAGGTGGCATACATGGCCAAAGAAATTGTTCCAAGCACCGAGACAGACAACAATGCTAATAACGCATCCACACAATTTGCCGGGAACAGCAGGGACATTAAATCGTTCGAAGCAAATTTTGAAAAAGAACTTCAGCCGAAAGGCATCAACAAATTCATTGCAAATAATATAGACCCGAACGCATATAGTATTAATGGTATCAACGGAACCGACAGGCAGTTCATAAAAAAAATATATGACGCTCATCTTGGTGAAGTAATACAGTCGGACGGGCCTATCGGTGATCAGTATATTGTTGCTGTGGTAACGGAAATAAACAAAGAGGGAACACAAAGTCCGGCACAGGCACGCCTTCGCGTAGAACCGGTTTTGAGAAACAGGAAGAAGGCAGAATTATTTAAGCAAAAGCTAGGCGCCATAACAACACTGGAAGCGGCAGCACAAAAACTGAACAGAACCATTGAGACGATTGACAGCCTGCGCATGGAGCCGGGGCAAAGCGTACCAATTTCCGGTCACGACCCGAAGGTAATCGGTGCAGCATTCAACCAGGCCAATAACGGCAAGGTGGTTCCCCAGCCATTGGCGGGGATCTATGGGCTATATGTAGAGCGGGTGGATAGTGTAACAGCCACAGCGGTGGAAAATGCAGAAGTTTCGGTTAAACAAAAAATGTTATATCAAAACGCCCTGCAAACGGCAAGATTTTCTGATCCACTGGCTCCGCTTCGAAATGCAGCGAATATCAAAGATTACAGGTCTAAGTTCTATTAATACTTATTCAACCAAAATCAACTGCGGCCCCGGGCAATTTGCCCGGGGTTTTGTTTGTGTATAAACAAGCAGAGCGGGTTCGGGTCGGGAAGTTAATTCAACACAGGGCGAGCTTTCGAAAGCGGCTCATATTCAGAACCACCCCCTTTTTTTAAAGACCCACAACATCCACACCGGGATCAGCAACATTATGCCTACGGCGATAAAAAACCCGTAAGGATTATGCAGCCAGGGAATCGTTTGAAAATTCATTCCAAAAATTCCGCCGATCACTGTAGCCGGAGCCAGCAGGCAGGTCACAATAGCCATTACTTTCATCACTTCATTTAGCTTCAGGTTTACATTGTTGATGTAGAGGTCGTGCATATTAATCATCATGTCACGATAATTTTCTGTCAGGTCATTGGCCTGCACAATGTGATCATATACGTCTTTAAAATATTTGGTGGTGTTGTCTTCCAGCAGGTCGCTGTCACTTCGTATAAAACCATTTACCAGCTCACGCACGGGGGGAATATTTCTTTTTAAAACAATCAGTTCTTTACGCAACTGGTTAATGTGCCCGAGGGTTATTGTATTACTGTTGCGAACCACTTCTTCTTCCAGGGCCTCCACCTGTTCGCCCAGCTGTTCCATTACCAGAAAATAATTGTCAACGATTAGATCCAGCAAAGCATAGCAGAGGTAATCGGCGCCACGCTGGCGAATGCGGCTGTTGTTAACACGCAACCGATCTCTCAGGGGGTTGAAAACATCTCTGGTGGCATCTTCCTGGAAACTGATTACATATTCTTTTCCCAGGATGATGCTGATTTGTTCCTGTTCAACAGTCCGGCTCTCTTTGTTATAATAAAGCATATTCAACAGGCAAAACAAATGATTATCCACCTCATCCATTTTTGGTCGCTGATTTTGGCTTAGAATATCTTCTGCAATGAGCGGGTGGACCCCAAAATGATTACACACCATTTCTACATCAGCTTTTCTTAACCCGTCAATATTGATCCAGCTGACACGGTCACTCGATTTATAGGACAGGCAACCCGAGACATCGGTAAATTTTTTTTCTTCTACTCCGGTGGCATCATAGTCGTAAACATAAACAAAAACCTCAGCAGCTTCTTTCCGGCGCGGAGCCACCGTGGGGTTGACCGAAAGAATTTCCTTGGTACGCTGCGTTCCGAATAGGTTCACCGGGTAGAGATACCGGAGATACTTTTTGGGGCGTATTCTTTTGACATTCATAAATAGTGAAATTAATAAATCCGGAATAAAAAATGAATCACCCGCAACAACAATAAATATTACATCTGCAGGGCGGGTGAGCACGGATGTAATTCTTTGCCCGGAAACAAAAGCCCGATAATTTCATTGGGCGTTATTAAGGTGTTACTGTTGTGAAGCGGAAAAAAATTCATGTTCGCTAAAAAAAGAGTTTCGATTCTGATCAAAGCATTATTTTTAATTACTAAACGCAGAAGGACATGAGAAAAAAAGCAATTCTTTCCGGTATTGTTTTCTTTGTGATTTGTAATAAAATAAAAACGCAGACGCAAGACACGGCGGGATTGTTTGTTTCCTCGGTATTTACACCAATTAATAGCTTTACCGACGGGGCCGAGGGGCCCGCAGTGGATAAAGAAGGACGACTATATGCGGTTAATTATCATCATCAGGGCACCATCGGGAAGATCGGCCCATCCGGCATTGCAGAAATTTTTGTGGAATTACCCCGGGGAAGTACCGGGAATGGCATCCGCTTTAACAGCGGGGGCGATATGTTCGTTGCAGATTATACCGGCCATAATATCCTGAAGGTTGATATGCGGACCAGACAGATCAGCATCTTTGCGCACGATGGCAGGATGAAACAGCCCAATGATATCGCCATTACCAAACAAAATACTTTTTTTGCGAGTGATCCCGACTGGGAAAATAATGCAGGTGCCATCTGGTATGTGAATAAGAAAGGAAAAGCCGTTTTGCTGGAGTCTGGAATGGGAACGACGAATGGGATTGAAGTTAACCCCGCAAATAATAAACTATACGTAAACGAATCCATACAGCGCCGGGTTTGGGTATATGATATTTCAAAAAGCGGAAAGGCCAAAAATAAAAGGCTCCTGATTGAGTTTCCGGATTTCGGACTGGATGGAATGCGCTGTGATCAAAAGGGGAATTTATACATTGCCCGGTATGGTAAAGGGGTTGTTGCCATCGTATCACCCGAAGGGCGGTTGTTGCGGGAGGTGGGGTTGATAGGTCAAAAGCCTACAAATGTGGCTTTCGGCGGCGATGACGGAAAAACCGTTTATGTAACACTCCAGGATACAAGAAACATCGAGAGTTTTCGCAGCGATATCCCCGGGCGGGAGTGGACAGTAAGAAAACGGCAGTAAGGGATAATTAAAGGATAAACGGGAATTAATTTGCTTCTTAGATATCAGAGCCGCGAAAAAGCTTTTTGTACTAGATTTTTAGCCGTTTCAGTTGAGACCATTTTGTTTTTTGTAACTGCTGATATTTCTACGGCAAGCACCCGGCCATTATCCAAAATACTTGCTGAAGTGGTAAAGACAGCGCCTTTTAAATTTTCGGGAGGAATTAAAGTTGAAAGGGTCAGCTTTCCTTCTGTCTTAATGGTAACACCCCAGCCCTGTTTGCGCAAAATCTCAGCACCCTTGATTTCAGCATCCGAATTTTTATTTTTCTTTGATGCAAGCCGGACCATCACCTTAAGATCATTAATCTCAATGTTGCAATACGATCTGTCGCCCAGGTTATTTTCGTCAGAACTTTTGATTTTTCCCCCAAGTACTGATTCCAGCTCTGCGGGCCGGAGAAGAGTACACGCCGACGCAATCTGTGCCGCAGCAGAAATTGAAATGTTAAGTATAAAAAGTAATACAATGACAAAATGATGGTATGCAAAAACGGAAGGTTTTTCTTTTGCCAGCATAAAAAGGGTTTTCGACTTCTGCCGGTATAGGCAATGCTAAAACTAAGAAAAAATCAGATTATTATAAAAAATAATATTACAGGGAATGATAACGGTTATTCCAAAGGCTTTCCGGGGGAAACAGGAACACGTGTTGTTGGCGTCCCGTGCATTCATTTGCTGATTTAAACCTTTAAAAAAATGGACCCATTCTCTAAATCAAATTTAAGCACCCAACAGACCCTGTTTTTATTTCCGAATCTTTTTGGGATAATGCAGCGGTGTTCTTGTTTTATATCAAAAGGAATGAATTTAATGAAAAAGAGTAAGGCACTTTCACTTTCTTTGTAAGGCGCCTGGTAAAAATTCCATTACTGAGAACCACAGCGCTCTTTCTCTCCAACAGAAAAAGCGCTTTATCGGGAAAGCCCCCCGGCGAAAGAGCCGCATACTCCGGTTTAATCATAAACGCTCAAACAATTTTCTCAGCCGCTCCCTTGTCATAATTTTCTCCCAGTCCTTTCCCAAAGCATTTTCCCACAGCGGTTTCATTCCCATGGAAACATTGATCATGGTATCAAATTGTTCATCGCTTAGTCCTTTGGTAATTTGTTGCGGAATGTCAATTTTATTTTTTTCCACCATGTATTTGAACTCTTTTACCCCTTCGGGATAATACTCTTCCAGCTTGTCAAACACGATACAATTTCCGATACCATGTTTGGTTCCCAATAAATAACTTAATCCATAACTCACCGCATGCGCCACGCCCACCTGTGAATAGGCGATGCTCATTCCCCCTGCGTATGACGCCATCATGAGTTTATTATCACAGTCATCATCCCAGGAATTTTTTTCTACAAAAATTTTCTGGCAAAGCTGCAGCGCTTTTTCACCATAAGATTTACTGAATTCATTCAGGTATGTGCCGTTCAGGCTTTCAATGCAATGAATGTAACAGTCCATGCCGGTATAGAATCTTTGATTGGCAGGAACATTGGCCGTTAATTCAGGATCCAGGACGATCTGGTCAAAAGGGGTGAAGTCGGAATTCATTCCCAGCTTCCTGACCGGGCCCGTAAGCACACAGGTTCTTGAAACTTCAGCGCCGGTACCGCTGAGTGTAGGGACACCTGCTTTATATACGCCCGGATGTTTAACAAGATCCCAACCCTGATAGTCGGCTGAGGAGCCGGGGTTATTCATCATTAGTGAAACGGCTTTGGCAAGATCCATGGTGCTGCCACCGCCGACACCAACGATACCGCTTACGGTTCCAAATTTTTCTTTCAGCTGTTGCGCCAGTTTATCTACATAAGAAGTTTTGGGTTCATAAGTTACGTCGGCAAAAATGATCTCGTCATTACCGCAAAGTGGAATACGCCGTACCAGCGGTTTATCTTGAAAAAAATGATCCAATAAAAAGACCATCGGCACATTGTTCTTCCTGTGTGGTGCCAGGATTTCATCTAACTGATCAAAACAACCACGGCCATAAACCACAAAGCCCACCATTTTAAAGTTGCGGAATTTCATATTTATATTTTTCAAAAATTTTTGCCACAAATGTAAACAATTCACTATCTAATAATTTAAACCACGGATTACGTTGCCGTTAATGCTGCTGCACCGAATACGCCGGCGCTGTCACCAAGAGCGGGTTTTATGATCGGCACTTCAACCCTGTTATTGAAAATAAATTTTTTTAGCGACACCACCCCTTCTTTATAAATTGAATCAATATTTCCGACGCCACCCCCCACAACGATCACATCCGGGTCAACCAGGTTAATCACCACGGAGACGGCTTTACCAAAAAAATATTGTAACCGATCCACAGTGCGGAGGGCCGCTCCATCATGCTGTGCAGAACGGTTTACTATTTCTTTCAGGGGGATGTTTTCCCCGGTAATGCCGGCATAAAATTTTTGCAATGCGGTTCCTGAAATTATCGTTTCCACGCAGCCCTTTTTTCCGCAATAACAAGGCCCGCCGGATTCATCTAAAAAATTGTGGCCCCATTCTCCGGCAATACCATGGCGGCCGTTCCACACTTTACCGTTTAATACGATTCCGCCACCCACCCCCGAACCCATGATGATGCCGAAGACAACAGAGGCGGAAAGAAACTTTTGTTTAACTATTCCCCAGTGTGTTTCGGCAAGGGCAAAACAATTGGCATCGTTTGCAATAATGGCAGGTACCCGTAACAGGCTTTCGAGATCTTTTTTCAACGGTCTCCCGTTTAAAGAAGTTGTGTTACAGTTTTTCATTGTTTGTGACTGCGGGTCCAAAACGCCGGGTGTGCCGAACCCGATTTGTTGCGGAGTCATTCCGGATTCTTTTTTCATCACCCCAATCAACGTATCAATTTGTTTCAGGATATGGCCATAGCCCATTACGGCATTTGTGTCTATTCTTTTTCTGATTATAGGGGCGGGGTTGTCAAAAGATCTGAGTATGACAGCTTCAATTTTCGTTCCGCCAAGATCAACACCCCAAAGAGGAACGCTCATGATTTTTAATTGATAAATGAAAAGGTTGTGGTAAAGGTATTACAAAAGGCCGGCAGCTCTTTTCAGGTCGGCCGGCGTGTCAATTTCTACGCCTATATAATCTGTGATCACCATGCGCAGGGGAATTCCGTTTTCGAGGAAACGAAGACATTCAATTTTTTCTGCCGCCTCAAGAGGCGTTATTTCCCAGCGGGTAAAATCCATTAATTCTCTTTTGCGGAATGCATAAACGCCGACATGCTCATAGTAGGTGACGGGGATATTTTTCTCCCTCGGATAAGGAATGACGCTGCGGCTGAAGAACAGAGAATTCATTTTTTTATCAACGGCCACTTTCACATAATTCGGATCTTCTATTTGCGAATGATCTTTCAGCACCTGCATCAACGAAGCCACCCGCACCAAAGGATCAGCAAATTGCTGCAGCAGTTTTTCCAGGGGATCTCTCTTTACAAACGGTTCATCTCCCTGCACATTCACGATAATATCTGCATTCATGGTTGCCGCTGCTTCTGCTATCCTGTCTGTTCCGCTTTCATGATTTTTTTGGCTCATCACCGCATTTCCACCGTGATTAACGATTTCATTGTAAATAATTTCACTGTCGGTAGCTACAACAACCAGATCGAACAAAGCCGTCGCAAGTGTTGCGTCGTAGGTGTGCCGGATCACCGTTTTTTTTCCAAGGGGCTGCATCAGCTTGGCAGGAAATCTTGTTGCGGCGTATCGTGCCGGGATTATAGCAACGACAGGGCCGTTATTTTTGGAAATCAAGCGACCGGACAAAGAGGGTGAATTTTTACCTTGCACTTTAGATTGTTTTAGGTGTAATGGATAAAAGGATTAGTTGATTTCTTTTTAAATAAAGTTTCTAATTTAAACACTTCAGTAAAATGATTGATAAACCAATAACAATTTCAACAACCATAATGATGTCAAAATAATTGCCCGCCGGGCCGATTTCTAATCGGGAATACAAACGCCCCATCCCGGAAAACACTACAATAAGCCCCGGGAAATAAATAATATTCCCTATACTTTCTGCATGGAATGTAGCGTAAGCACAAAGAAATCCTGAACCTAAATATATCCCTGCTAAAAAACGAACTAAATTATCTAAAACCAATTGGGCCGGAATCTCTTTGGGTAAAAAATGCATCGCCCCCCTGATCATAATATTTGCGCCCCCTAAAAAACATATTATTCCGACAAGTCCCAATAAAATACTAATTGCCAGTGACATAAATTATTTTTAATTTATAAACCCTATTTCCGGTCCCGGGGCAATAACTGGTTGTTGCTGAAAACGAATACTGTATTTCTGTCCGCAAGCCAGGTTATAAGCTTAAATACACCAATAAAGTTAATTAGTATTCCCAATAGAACACCGATGAAATAGTCGCTAATGGTGGCCAGGTTCTCTACGTGAATTATTTTGAAGAAGAAGAAAACACAGGGAGCAAAGAACAACCAACTGGTTACTAATCCGGCATTGTAAAAAGTCTTCCCTTTAATGTTAAATATAAACGTGTGTGCAATAAGATTGCCCAGGGATACCAAAATGAAGGACATGCCAAGCCAAATAAACCGCTCACCCGTGGTTGCTGCAAGAAAATAAATGGCCCACCCGATCCATACATTAATTATCAGCGATGTGTTGCTGTTCAAAGGATATCTATCCGGCCAATCACTGTGAAACATTACCCGGTTGATCATTCCGGGAAAAGTTCCGGGTATGCGGTATTCTTCCATTTGATGAATAAAAAGAGAAACCAGGCTTAGCCACATTAATAATTGATAATTTGAAAATTCAGAACGAAGAGAAAAAACGGATATAAGTGTTATTACCCCCAAAACCCCACCAAGGTCAAACCAATGTTTTTGTAAAAGGCGCACACTAATATATTGCGGTGTTTTTTAAAAATTCTTTTCGATCCGGTATGATAAAAAGGTGGCCGGCATTCAATAAGCAACTATTCATGGTTTTCAAACGGAAATTTCATCAATTTTACAAAATCCTCATCTTTCTCTTCGGGGTAGTAACGGTCAATGCCATACCGGATATCCTTAGGGTCCAGTTTTGAAAAGGTTCCCAATAATCTGTCCCATATAGAAAATACGGCGCCATAGTTGGTATCCGTATAAGGCTGTTCACGGTGATGATGCACTTTGTGCATGTTGGGAGAGATCAGTATATAGCTAAGGGCATTATCCAGCCAGACCGGAAGGCTGATATTGGCGTGGGTGAATGCTGTTGCCAACACCAGCAACGTCTGATAGAACATTACTGCATAGACAGGAGCACCGGATATAAAATTCAGAAGCAGGAAAAAAATTCCCCTCAAAATACTGTCACCGGGATGATGACGCAGCCCCGTTGTTACGTCCACATTATTATCGGTATGATGAATAAGATGGAACCGCCACAGAAATAAATTTTTATGCATCACCCAATGCACCAGCCAGCTGCTGAAATCAAGCGCCAACACACCAATCAAAATTGTTATAGGTATATTGGCATGAAACCAGTAAACGAGGCCCCACGATTCTTTTTTACACCAATCGGCAAGCAACACGATTAGTATCGCAAGGAACGTGTGGATAATAAGATGAATGATGGTAAAGCCAAAGTTGACAACAGCGTGCCGCAGTTTATTTTTTTTGTAGCGGAGCGGTATAAGAGGGACAGCGCCTTCAATGATCCAGAAAAATAATATACCAGCCACCAGCAATATAAAACGCAGTACCGGATGGTCTTCCAGTGTTTCAAAAAAAACAGCAATACGGCTCCACATGAATTGATGAATGAAACAACAATGTACGAAGGAAAAATGATTAAGGCGGATCAATCGCCCCGGGTTTCCTGTTGAAAAGATCAATCAATTCCAACGCTCTTTCTACCTGTGTTTTCGCTACCATTAATCTGATACCACTTATGGGAATGGGGGTGAGCATAGCGGAGTTTTCGTTTTTCAACCAGCAACTGATTCCTTCATTTTGCAGCCGCCCAAGTATGATGTTGGCTTCAATATAATCGTTGAATGATTGAACAAATACAAATTCCATTTCCTAAAAGTAAAGAATCTCCGCATGATATCAGGGAGATCCGCCGATAAGGATATGTATTAAAACGGGGCTTATTGATTCAGCATCAGCGGCATCACCAGCATGAGCAGGTCCTCGTCTTCGTCCTGTTCCGCCGGCTTCAATATACCGGCTTTATTATAGGTAGAAAGCTCCATATTTACCTCATTGCTGTCTGTGGCGCCCAGCATTTCAATTACAAAGCGTGCATTGAAAGCAATCATCAGGTCCTCCCCGTTGTAGCGGCACTTCATTCTTTCGTTTCCCTCAAAATTAAAATCAACATCCTGGGCTGCCAGCTGTAATTCACTGCCCGAAATATTCAGCACGACCTGGTTAGTACTTTTATTGCTGAATACACTCACCCTTCTCAGGGCGTTCTGGAAATCATTTCTGTTTACCGTAAGCAGGTAGGGGTTGTCGGTCGGGATCACCACTTTATAATCGGGGAATCTTCCATCAATCAGCCGGCAGCTCATTTGAGTGTTGCCGTGATTGATGAATAAATGATTCGTGTTATAGCTTATGGAAATTTCGTCTTCGTTTGCCGGTATCGCCGATTTTAAAAGGTTCAGCGGTTTGCGGGGAACAATAAAGGTGTCATTCCGCGGGCAACTTACGTCTTTTCTTCTGTAACGTACGAGGCGGTGGGCATCAGTAGCGACAAACTGCAACCCTTTTTTATCCAGTTCAAAGAAAACGCCGGTCATGGCAGGTCGCAGGTCGTCATTGCTTGTAGCGAAAATGGTTTTGTTAATGGCGGTCACCAGGGCCGCTGCGGTCATTCTGAAGGAAGTGGCATCATCAGCTGCCGGTTCTTTTGGAAAATTGTCAGCGCTCTCGCCCATCACCTTGTATTTACCGCTGTCGCTGGTGATCTCGATGGCAGAATTTTTATCAATATTAAAAGTAAGTGGTTGGTCCGGCAGATTTTTCAGTGAATCCAGCAGGATCCTTGCGGGGATGCAGACCTTTCCGTTTTCTTTAGCCTCAATATCCAGCTGTATGCGCATTACTGTCTCCAGGTCAGTGGCGACTACGGAAAGTTTGTTTTTTTCAATTTCAAATAAAAAGTCTTCGAGAATCGGTAAAACCGTATTGGCATTGATAACACCGGAGATATGCTGTAATTGTTTCAGTAAAACAGAAGACGATACGATAAATTTCATCTTGGAATTGATTTGAGCGAAACTACTGATTTTTATTTTACAGCCAACAAGTACCGGCCTGCAGGGGCCGGTTTTTTAATAAAGGATTGTTCCTGCAGAAAGAACCGGGGATGAGCTAAGGGGTTGTGTCTTATATCATCTTTTGTATCTTGCCGTTTCACAATTGGAATTCATGCTGGATAAATTATTTGGCCGGGAAAAGAAAAAGGAAGACATAGCCGAAACGGGCTTTATCCTTTTCGGACGCTATTCGGATAATAATAAATCTGTGGCTAAAGTAAATCGGTGGACTGAAGCGGATAACTTTTTTAAAGAAAAGAAATACGGAGAATGCCTGGATGCTTTTTTTGACTACCTGGGGGAAGATGATGCACAAAATGTGGTGTATGAACGAAATGGTTCCGATGGCAGATTCATGTTATACCAGGGATCCAAGATTGTAAGAGGTAGTTTTGATAAAGACGGTCTTCGGGCCGAAGCAACATTGGTAAAAATGCCACAACCCTCGGTTCCTGTTATGCGGCGATTGCTGGAAATGAATTTTAATTTGTATTACAGCCGTTATGCATTGGATAATGATCGTCTCTGTATGCTGTTTGACAGCAGTATTGATTCGGCCAGCCCCGGTAAGCTATACTATGGGCTAAAAGAATTGAGTACAAAAGCAGACAAGCAGGATGATGTGCTGGTAAAAGATTTTTCCATTCTGCAAACTATGGATACGGATCATATCAGCGGGATCCCGATACAGGAAAAAGAAACCAAGTATAAGTACTTTCAACATTGGTTGAAAGAAACGCTGGATTACGTCGCCACGCTCGATGCAGATAAATTTTCGGGGGGGATTTCATACCTGTTGTTGTCCCTTGTTTACAAAATAGACTATCTGATCGCACCGGAGGGAAACCTGCTTAATGATGTTGAAAAAATTGCCGGTATCTATTTTCAAAAAGATGAAAGATCCGCAATAGAAAAAAACAGGGATATGGTAGCAGAGTTTCAAAAACTGGCGGCACTTACAAAGGAAGAGGTGTTTATGCAACTGTACCGCTCCCGTTATACCTTTTCGGTTGTGGCGCCACAACCATATAAATCCGTTTCAGATGCTATTCATGCTGCCAATCAAAATATGTCATGGTACGGGGAAAATAACTATCCGGTCATCGCCAGCCAGGTTATTGAATACGGGTTTTCCTATTGTCACTATTCATTCAGCCTGCCCAGGGTAATCTCGGGGCTGTATCATTTATTTATGATGGTCAATTACGGCGACTATTTTGAAGCGCTGGGTTTTAAAGGAAAATTGTACGATCCTGTTACTAATCGTTTTGACCAGAAGGCGATCATTGAAAGAATAGAACGATTACAGGAAAAATGGAAAGAAAAATACCCGGATATGAATTTCAGAACAGAAAATCTTTCCTTCACTGACAGGATCGGCTTTAACCTGTCGTTTACCAATGAGGTTGAGTTTTTGAATATGGAGAGAAAATAATGATGGAGATTAGGAATATTATAGAAAAATACCAGGCCGCAGTCATTCAGATCGCTACACAGAGCGGAACCGGAACAGGCTTTTATGTCCGGGAGTTTGATGTGATCGTTACCAACAACCATGTCGTGGACAACAATGCCGAAGTGACCATTGCGGGAAAGTTATTTGATAAAGAATTGTCAAGGGTTTGGTACACCGACCGCAAACATGATCTTGCTTTCCTGGAGGCGCCCGGGAATATTGAGCTGCCGGAAGTGAGGCTGGGCAGATATGACCAGATGAAAGACGGGGATGAGGTGCTGGCGATTGGCCACCCTTATGGTTTGAATTACTCGGCAACGCAGGGAGTGATCTCCAAGGTAGATCGCATCCGTGACGGATTAAAATTTATCCAGATTGATGCGGCCATTAACCCGGGCAACAGCGGGGGGCCGCTTGTCAATAAAAATGGTGAGGTCATTGGCGTGAATTCATTTATCATCCGCGGGGGTGATAATCTTGGGTTCGCATTACCCGTTAATTACCTGAGAGAAGCATTATTATTATATCAGTCCAATAAAGGAAAACCGGCGACAAGATGTACCAGTTGTGATTTCCTGGTAACTGCGGGCAATATTGATTCGGAAAAATATTGTCCTAATTGCGGAACGGAAGTAAAACTGCCCGAACCCCCGGAAAAGGATACTGAACCGGCCGGTATTGCCAGGGTTATTGAAGAAATATTAAAGGACCTGGGCAAGAATGTTAAACTGGCAAGAGAAGGAACTAATCAATGGAGTGTAAAAGAAGGATCGGCAAAAATCCGCATCAGCTATAATCCTGAAAATTTTTTTGTAGCGGCAGATGCTTATTTATGCCAGATGCCTGCCGATGCCGCCAGGATCAAACCGCTGTACCAGTTCCTGCTTGAAGAAAATTACAGGCTGAAAGGAATGGCATTGAGCTGCGTAAAACAAAATATTGTTCTTTCCTGTATAATTTATGACCTGGACATGACCCGGGAAAGCGGTAACGGATCTTTCCATGGAATCTTTCAAAAGGCAGACCATTACGATGATTTACTGAAAGACGAATACGGCTGCACCGAAAGGCCGGAAGAATAGGAATTGGAGATACCACCCGGTCCTGGTTACATTATGATATTAAAAATATAATTTGTATTTTTCTGACTTAACCACCAACCAATGAAAACAAAAACCAATACCTATGCGGGACTATTCCTGCTACTGATATTATCACTGCAAACTTATGCACAGGGCATACGTTCAATTGATCAAAGTTCTTCGGGGAGTATTTTCAGTGATGATCCCGGAATAATGAAAACGGGCAACTGGTCATTTGGGCTCGGCACCGGCACCTCATTTGGGTTAAATAGTAATGAGCAATCAATGTTTCGTGGCAATAGCATGACCACGAAAATGTTTGGACGTTATTATTTTGGTTCGGTGGGTTTGGGTGTGACGACAGGTATCACTCCCGGTACAATCAGCACGGATGCACTTAATAAATTTATTATTGACAGAAAATTTCCGAAGGACCAGATTAAAATTACCAAAGCCAATCCGCTCAACAGTTATTTTCTCTTTGGCCCCTCATTTAGTTTCGGAGGAAAATTAAATATAACGGGCGACCTGCAAGGGGGTATGTTTGTGAACAATCCGGGAAGTATCAGCATTGATCAGCAGGGAATCAGTGGAACGCTGTATAGTTTTGAAAATGGCAGAAAAAATATTTTTCCCGGTTTTTCGGGAAGTTTAAGTATCAATTACCCGCTCAGCAATACCGTTCATTTCTTTATTAATGCAGACTACCTGCAATCAAGTTCATCCGTCCGGGTGACCGATAAGCAAACCGGAATTGATATGCCAACGGAAATGAAACGAAGTGTGAACCTCATGACTGCAGGAGTCGGCATTTTAAAAACATTCGGAGGTAAAAAGAAACAACCGGGCGGATTAATAACCGGAAACTCCGGTTATGAGAGATTGTCCACAAATACCACCACTACAAAGCAGACGCAGGGCCAAACATTTGGTGAAAGAGTAATTCAAAGACAAACGAGTTCAAGCTGCGGGCCTGTTACGGTTACCAATATCAGCCCTGATGGCAGCAGTGAACGAATAACTTTTTCCTGCCCCGAAGATGCAGTTGCCTATACACGGAGTTTATCCACGAATTCTTCTGCTGAACGGAAAACCAAGGGAAAGACCTTTGGTGAATCGGTAGCAAGTGGATTGCAAGCTGGTGCGGCAAATAATATTTTGTTTGGAACCGTAACTCAGATGACGGGAAATGCAGGTGGAATTGAAACCAATAAATCAATTTCGGGGCAGGGAGGTGCTGTATCCTCATCTTATGCAGCAGGGAGAAGCGGTGCTGCAGGTTCTGGTGGTATTGATGCAACATTCTATGCAAGAGATGCAGACAGCAAAATAGCGCTGGGCCGTATGGCATATCAACCTATTATTATCAGCGCAAATAAAAATGATTGCAAAGATTGTATTGCTACGATTGTTTCAAATCCGGCGTATTCTGATACAGGGGTGTCCGGAGACAATCCTATGTTTGAAGCTGAAGCTAAAGAAAAGCTGATGGATAACGGGGATCACGATAGCAATGGAGGGGGGCTTGGAGACATTACGGTTCAGTTAACAGATGCCCTGAGCGGCGCCCTGCTTGCCACCACAAAAACAGAACAATCCGGCGCTTTCTTTTTTGCCAATCTGCCTTCGGGCACTTATGGAGTCAACATTTCAGGGAACTTCATTTCAAAAAAAGGATATGATATTTATCTTAAAAAGAAAGCAGGATTGGCAGGAACATTATCGAAACCCCAAACGAACTGGATCATTGAGATCGGCAGCATGACGGGCACAGTTGAGCAAGCTGTTGCTGTGATCAAACTAAAAACGAAATCCAACCAATCAAATGACAGGGTGGTTAACTCAAATCAGGATAACAGCGGAATTACCTGGAGCCCACGATCCAATTTGAAAGTATTGCCCGCTTCTATCGGAGATCTTGATGATGATGGCATACCGGAAATGGTTATTGGAAATAAAATGGCGGGTAATGAAACGGGTTTTTCTGATAATGGTGGCACTCACCTTCCTCCGGTAAGGGGAGCTCCTGTGAAAGGAGTTGGCATTTCATTGGGCAAGGTACCTGGCGGGGGAGTGGCGGCCCGTACCATCACTAATGAAAATGGCGAATTTGAATTTACCGGTGTTAAAGCGGGTAATTATAATATTGTCATGCAGCAGACAATCGTTTTGAATGATGAAACCACTGTATGGGTGGGAGAAAGCGGATCAGAAGATAGCAATGAAGCGGCTGCCCGCAAAGGCTGGGACGGATCTGTAAAAGGGAATTCAAAAAAAGAAGTACAGGATTTTAACACTACCCGTTCGAACCGTGAAAGAGGCCAGTCTCTTATTAACTCCAATGGTGCAAAAGATTCAATAAATAATAACGGAGACGGTGAAGAAGCTGCCCGCAAAGGCTGGGACGGATCTGTAAAAGGGAATTCAAAAAAAGAAGTACAGGATTTTAACACTACCCGTTCGAACCGTGAAAGAGGCCAGTCTCTTATTAACTCCAATGGTGCAAAAGATTCAATAAATAATAACGGCGCAATCAATAGTGCCCGTACTGGGTTGGACGGTTCTGTAAGCGGGAATTCTAGATGCAGAA
>MWTC01000030.1 GCA_002066995.1 Sphingobacteriales bacterium UTBCD1 | reverse complement strand
GACCTAATTTGGACAAGTCAGGACACTTTCTATAATTTTTCTTATAAAGACTATCCCATAAAATAGACAAACGCTTTAATAATTTTACTGCGGCTTTTTGCGGTTAGGTTTAGATAAGGCGGGATGGAGTTCGGGTTTTCATTAAGATCATTTTTCCCGGCAGCTCTTAAGAATAATATTTTCTTTTTGTACCTGCCCGGTTATTTAATATGATTTTATTGTTTAAAGGCTACCGGTTATACGCCAGGCCTGAGCCTGTAAGAAGTTATTAAATTTGTAAAACGAATTATTTATTACAGCTAATTTTAAAATTACCGGCAGGCGTACAATATTATTTCAGGAAATTCATCAGCGCTGAAGAAATACCCGGAAATATTTTTGAAAGCAATGAATTAGTTTAAAATGATTATTGCATAAGTTCCGGATACCGCAGTACAATTCTTATTTTATGCGTAACAGCAATCAAAATAACAATGAAAGAAAAAAAGGATTCTTCATAAATGAATTTTTTATGAAAAAAAACCCGGGTATTGAAACGACAGAAAATGATTTCCCGGCTATTCAACCTGAAATTTCTGAGGCATACAGCGCTTCTGATCATGATAATAAGGATAGTTTAAAGTTATGTGAGATATCTTACAGGCCATTTGATGAAAGGATTGTTTATTCAGGCAGAGTATTGGTGGATGGGCCAGGAAAAGAGATGGCAAGAAATTTCACCCGCAATGATAATTCGGGTATAGTTTTCAGCAGGCTGCCATTTTCAGATAATTGCTTAAATGTTTTCATTACAAAAAGAATAACTGATGTTTCCTTCTTAGCTGCAAATGCGGAGGCGAAAAGTTTTATTTTCCCTCTTTATGACTATTCCGGTATTATAAAACAGCGTGATGGGGATTGGGTATCATCCGGAATTCTCAATCTCAATATGGAGATTGTAAATAAAATTGCAAGGGGGCTGGGATTGCAGTTTGTCCGGGAGAAAGAGACAGGTAATATTTGTTTTGTAAATAATAATGATGATCTGCGGGATGAGTTTAAGCAGGTATTTCTTCCTGCTGACCTGATGGATTATATCTATGCAGTTTTATGTTCTCCCGGTTTCGTAGGGAAATATGACAAGCCTTCAAAAAATAACTTCCCGGAAATTCATTACCCGCAGAATACGGAAGTTTTCTGGAAGCTGGTGAAAATCGGCGGAACCATGCGCCAGTTGCATTTACTGGAATGCCCGGCTGTGGAAAATTTTATCACCCGGTATCCTGTATGTGGAGATAATCTTTTGAACAGCCCGGTTTATGAAAACGGGAATGTTTATATCAACCGGGAGCAATACTTTTCAAATGTTCCTGATGAAGTTTGGAATTTTTATGTAGGAACTTATCAGCCTGCGCAAGATTGGTTGCTAATCCGAAAGGGAAAATATTTAAGCAATGCTGAAATTCAGAAATACCAGAAGATCATTGTTGCTCTTTCTGAAACAAGAAGATTGATGGAGATAGCAGGTAATCTATTGTTTTGATGTCGTTGGTTTTTATTTTAAAACCTTACCCGATAAAAATTTGTCCACCTGCGCTGCACATTCTCTTCCTTCATTAATAGCCCAGACCACAAGGCTTTGCCCCCGCCTCATATCACCGGCAGAAAATATTTTGGCGATGTTGGTTTGATATTCTCTCTCATTGGCTTTTACATTTCCTCTTTCATCCAGGTCAACTCCAAGTTCATTCAAAAGGCCCGTATGCAGCGGATGTACAAATCCCATGGCAAGAAATGCTGCCTCGCAAGGTATTTCTCTTTCTGAACCGGGAACTTCGGAAAAAGAAGCCGGTTTACCATCTTCAGCAGATTTCCAGTCGAGGTTTATCACTTTCAATGCCCTGAGATTTCCGTTTTTATCTCCAAGGAATTCTTTTGTTGCAATCGCAAATTTTCTGTCGCACCCTTCTTCATGGCTGCTGGATGTTTTCAGGATCATAGGATAAGTAGGCCAGGGCATAAAGACTGTTCGCTCTTTTGGCGGCATGGGCAATAATTCAAACTGAGTTACGGATCTGGCTTTTTGCCGGTTGGAAGTACCTATACAATCACTGCCGGTATCGCCGCCGCCGATCACCACAACATTTTTATCACAGACTGAAATGTTTTCATTATAAATATTGCTTTCGGTCTCCTGGTGCAGCAATGGATTTTTTCCTGCATTGCGCTTATTTTGCTGTTTTAAAAACTCCATTGCAAAATGAATTCCCTTCAGTTCTCTTCCGGGTATTTTCAGATCACGGGGAACAGTGGATCCACCTGCCAGTATGATGGCATGATACTCTCTCAGCAAATTCTGAATGCTGATGTTCACACCGACATTGGAATGACACTTGAAAACAATCCCTTCTTCTTCCAGTAATTTTATTCTTCTGTCCACTACCCATTTTTCCAGTTTAAAATCGGGAATGCCATAACGGAGCAATCCCCCCGGCGCATCGTCTCTTTCGAATATGGTTACCAAATGTCCCGCATAATTCAATTGAGCAGCTGCTGCAAGTCCGGATGGGCCTGAACCGATCACTGCTACTTTTTTTCCTGATCGTAAATTTGGTTTGCGGGCTTTCACCAATCCTTTTTCAAAAGCAATTTCAATAATGTGTTTTTCTATTTCTTCAATAGTAACCGGCGGTTGATTAATGCCCAGCACGCAGGCGCTTTCACAGGGAGCAGGACAGATCCTTCCGGTAAATTCAGGAAAATTGTTGGTCGCAGTTAAGATCTCATAAGCCTCTTTCCAGCTCTTGCGATAAACCGCATCATTGAATGCGGGAATATTGTTTCCCAACGGGCACCCCTGGTGACAAAAGGGAACACCGCAGCTCATGCAACGGGCAGCCTGCTGATTTAGTTTGTCTTCTGTCAGGAATGCAACAAACTCATTGTAATTCCGGATACGTTCCTGCACCGCCTTTTTCCCGGGCAACTCTCTGGTGAATTCTAAAAATCCTGTAGGTTTTCCCATGAATTATTTTTAAAAGTTTATTGCTTATTTTCCGTTTCAACAGCAGCTCTTCGTTGAGAAAGTATTTTTTTAAGATCTTTCGGAAATACTTTTATAAAACTCCGGAGCTGGTTTTCAAAATCTGACAAAATGAATTTTGCAACATTGCTTCCTGTATAATGATAGTGTTCCCTGATCATTTTTTGTAACAGCGAACTATCTTCTTCTTCCGGCGGATCAAGGTCAACCATTTCTTTGTTGCAGTTTTCCATAAACTTTCCATTGACATCGTAAACAAATGCTGTACCGCCACTCATTCCTGCAGCAAAATTTCTCCCGGTATCACCCAATACCACCACGGTTCCTCCTGTCATATATTCGCATCCGTGATCGCCAACGCTTTCTACCACAGCGCTGATACCGGAATTACGGACGCAGAAACGTTCACCAGCTTTTCCGCGGATATAAGCCTGACCGGAAGTGGCTCCGTAAAACGCAACGTTACCGATGATGATATTTTCTTCGGCCACATATTGAGCCTGGCCGGAAGGATAGATGATCAATTTTGCCCCGCTTAATCCTTTGCCGAAATAATCATTGGCATCTCCTTCCAATTCCAGCGTTATTCCTTTGGTATTGAATGCACCAAAACTTTGTCCTGCCGTACCGGTGAATTTAAAGTGAATCGTATCATCGGGCAATCCTGCACTCCTGTATTTTTTTGTGATCTCATTCGATAAAATTGACCCTACGGTTCTGTCTGTATTTTGAATGCTTAGTTCTGCAAAAACTTTTTCTTTTGTTTCAATAGCAGGTTTTGCCATCTCCAGCAGTTTCCAGTCCAGCACTGTGCCGATGCTATGGTCCTGGTCTTCCAGTTTGTGTAAACCGGTGTAAATAGAAGCCGGCTCTTTATATAATACCGGTGAAAGATCCAGTTTGCTGTATTTCCAATGAGTCATATTTTCTCTTGCTTCAAGGTTATTGACTTGCCCGATCATTTCATTGACAGTGCGGAAACCCATTTCCGCCATGATCTCTCTTAATTCCTGTGTGATGAATCTGAAAAAGTTCACTACATGGTCAGCCTTTCCTGTAAATCTTTTTCTCAATTCAGGATCCTGTGTAGCCACACCCACCGGGCAGGTGTTCAAATGACATTTTCGCATCAGCACACATCCTTCCACCACCAATGCAGCAGTGGCAATGCCCCATTCTTCAGCACCCAGCAAAGCGGCGATCATCAGGTCTCTGCCAGTTCTTAGTTGGCCATCTACCTGTACTGTAACCCGGCTTCTCAATTTATTTCTCACTAATGTCTGGTGTGTTTCAGCAAGGCCCAATTCCCAGGGTAATCCTGCATGCCTGATGGAAGACATGGGGGAGGCGCCGGTACCCCCGTCGTAACCTGCTATCAATACCAGGTCTGCCTTTGCTTTGGCAACACCGGCTGCAATAGTTCCTACACCTGCTTTGCTAACCAGCTTCACACTGATGCGTGCATTGCGGTTAGCATTTTTCAAATCAAAAATTAACTGTGCCAGGTCTTCAATCGAATAGATGTCATGATGCGGCGGCGGAGAGATCAATCCCACTCCGGGAATTGAATGACGGACTCTGCCGATCCATTCATCAACTTTGTGACCGGGTAACTGTCCCCCTTCACCGGGTTTGGCTCCCTGTGCCATTTTTATTTGCAGTTCTTCTGCTTCCGTCAGATATAAACTGGTGACGCCGAAACGTGCACTTGCCACCTGCTTGATAGCGCTGCGCATGGAATCACCGTTGGGTAAGGGTTCATATCTCTTTTCATCTTCACCACCTTCTCCTGTATTGCTTTTTGCTCCGATTCGGTTCATGGCAATGGCCAGTGTTGTGTGTGCTTCCCATGAAATTGAACCAAAACTCATGGCGCCGGTTGAAAATCTTTTATAAATATTTTCAGCAGGTTCCACTTCTTCTATAGGAATGGAGGGACGGTTCTTTTTCAACTGAAGCAAACTTCTCAGGGTGGAAGTGTTTTCACCGGGATCATTGATCAGCTTTGCATATTTTTTATACACAGCATAATCATTGGTTTGAGTGGAATGCTGCAGCAGGTGTATGGTTTGCGGATTGAATAAATGAAATTCGCCTTTCCGGTTCCATTGATAGACTCCTCCGTTAGATAAAAGGCCGGAGTCATAATTGTTCTGATTGAAAGAGGAGAAATGTTTCGCCAATGTTTCTTTGGCGATCTCGTCCAGTCCCATTCCTTCAATCCTGGAAATAGCGCCGGTAAAATATTTTTCTACTATTTCCCGGTTCAATCCTATGATCTCGAATATCTGTGCTCCCTGGTAAGATTGCAGGGTGGAAATACCCATTTTGGAAAATACTTTCAGCAACCCGTCATTCACAGCTTTGATATAATTCTTTTTTAATTCATCTTCTGAAAATTCAGTCTGAAGTTTTCCGCTTTCTTTCATGTCACGGATAGATGACAATGCGAGATAGGGATTGATGGCTGTGGCGCCGAAACCAATCAGGCAGGCAAAATGATGCACCTCCCAAACATCACCGGCTTCTACTACAATACCCACTTGACCCCGCATCCCTTTTCTTATCAAGTGATGGTGTACTGCGGAAGCTGAAAGCAAAGAAGGTATGGCCGCATGATCAGAGTCAATAGCACGATCCGTCAGAATCAACACTTCAAATCCATCTTCCACTGCGTCCACAGCATAGCGGCATAACCGTTCAATGCCGGCTTTGAGTGACCCGGGTTTACCGTCGGCCCTGAAATAACATTGCAAGGTTTTTGCCTGGAATTTTCCGGTGTCAATGCTTCTGATTTTTTCCAGTTCAAAATTATTCAGTACCGGGTGTTTCAATGCCACGCTATGGCAGGCCATCGGATCTTCTTTTAAAAGATTTCCATTGTTGCCGACGAAGGTGGAAAGCGACATCACCAGCCGTTCTCTTATCGGATCTATAGGCGGATTGGTCACCTGTGCAAATAATTGTTTGAAATATGAACTGAGATGCTGTGGCTGATCACTGAGTACTGCCAGAGGAACATCACTTCCCATGGAGCCAACAGGTTCTTTTCCATCCAGCGCCATCGGCGCAATAATGCGTTCAAGGTCTTCTGTTGTATAGCCGAAAGCTTTTTGATATTTAAAAACCTGGTCATGTTCCAGGTGAGTGAACATCACTCTCGGATCGGGTAATTCTTCCAGCCGGATCTTGTATTTATTCAGCCATTCTGCGTAAGGTTTTTGTGAACATATTGTTTGCTTCAGTTCTTCATCGCTGATGATACGGCCTTGTTCCATATCTACCACAAACATTTTCCCGGGTTGCAGCCTTCCTTTTTCTTTGATGATGGACGGATCAACGGGTAGCACACCTGTTTCGGAAGCCATGATCACCCGGTCATCAGCAGTAATGCAATAACGGGAAGGGCGCAGGCCATTCCTGTCTAACGTAGCTCCGATGATTTTTCCATCGGTGAAAGAAATGGATGCCGGTCCGTCCCAGGGTTCCATAAAGGCGGAATGAAATTCATAAAAAGCTTTTTTCACCGGGTCCATCTGTTCATTGCCGTCCCATGCTTCGGGGATCAGCATCATCATCACATGAGGGAGGGAGCGGCCGGTGAGTAAAAGCAGTTCGATCATATTATCGAGACAGGCAGAATCAGATTGATCGCCTTCAACGATCGGCAACAGCATTTCCATTTCCTCTCTTGTAAAATAAGGAGAAGTGAATCCTTTTTCACTGGAGCGTAACCAGTTCAGGTTTCCCTGAAGTGTATTGATCTCACCATTGTGTGCAATGAAACGGAAAGGCTGCGCCAGTTTCCAGGAAGGAAAAGTGTTGGTGGCAAAGCGGGAATGTACCAATCCGAAAGCGCTGACCACTCTTTTATTACTGAGATCCGGAAAGTAATTTCTCAGTTGCAAACTGGTAAGCTGGCCTTTATAAATAACAGTTTTGTAGGAAAGTGATGCCACGTAAAAACCGATTGCATCTTTTTTTACGGTGCTGTGGATAAGATGAGTGGCGTGATTGCGCAGCACAAATAATTTTCTTTCGAAATCATCCCGGTCATGAATGTAATCTGGGCAGGCAATGAACACCTGTTCTATTTCCGGTTCTACACTCAACGCAGTGATGCCGATCCCATCGGAGCTTACAGGCACTTTCCGGTAAGCGAGAATTTCCAATCCGAGTTTTTCAGCTGTACGGCTGAAAATATCCCGGCATTCTTCCCGTAGTTTTATTTCATTTGGGAAAAAGATCACACCTGCTCCGTATTTACCAAAGGAAGGAAGATGAACGCCAAGTTTGAGGCATTCTTCAAAGAAAAATTCATGTGGTGTCTGGATCATGATGCCGGCCCCGTCGCCTGTATTTTTTTCACAGCCGCAGGCGCCGCGGTGTTCCATGTTTTCCAGCACTGTCAGTGCATCAGATATAGTTTGATGAGATTTATTGCCTTTAATGTTTGCTACGAATCCGATGCCACATGCATCATGCTCGAACGAAGAGTGATATAGTCCCCGGTTACTTTGCATTCCCGATATTTTTTTATGAAAATTAAAAAGATTTTCAGCATAGGCTGAACAATGGCAAGCAATTGTTGAAAATTATAACGAAAATATCAAAATAAATCAATTGGATATTAGAAATTATCCACAAAAAACCCCATACTAATGAATGTTTGTAAATTCAAATGAATGATTTTATAAAGAGTTGTCCGGAATCAAATAACGGAGAGTAAGGCCGGAGAACAAGAATTTTTACCTTTTCCCCCGGGCAACACCAGTTAAAAAAAATCTTTAAAAGAAACCTGTTGCCAGGGCAGAAATGAATTGAACAGAATAGCTATTCGGGAAGGTGATTGTGATTTAAGAATGAGATTCTGGGATTATAAAGAAATCCTGATGCCTGCTGAATAATAATAACGGCCTGTATTAAATGGAGGAGAAGAAGTAATTACAGGGTGGGGGATGCGGCCGGTTCTTAAGATCATTTCGGCAGTTCTTCTTTGCCGGGCAGATTTTATATAAAATGGAATGCTGAAAGCGCCTATCCCGATACCGGAGACAAAAAGCATTGTACCGGCAAAAGCATCGCCAAACAATTCAACTACATTATTTCTGTCATTTGCATTATGGATTATTACAACACCCCCGGTGATACAGGCTGCGCCGGCGGCTGATAGTACAATGGCAGCCGCCAGGTTTCCCCTTGATTTAGATTTGAAATATTCACTTGCTTCTCTCAAGTATCTCAGCCTGATTTCTTCGGAATTTGCAGTTTCCACATTTTTTGTAAAATAGATCAGCTGGGCCCTTTCCTTGTTTTTTGCAGAAGCAAAGAAAAATGCAATCCCGGAAATAATACCTGCTTCGCTGATACCTGAAATGATATTCAGCCCCGCTTCGCCACCCTGATTGTTACTATAAATGGAAGTCCCGATCAGGTTAACAGCCATGCCCGACCCAAAGAGTATCCATCCTGTTTTTTTCTGCATTTTACTTTTTGCAAGAAAATATTGCATCTGGGTATCATAATCCTGGTATCTGTCAGAAAGCGGTTTATGAATACGGGGCTGGGTGTAAGCAAAACTGAAAAAGCACGGGAACAGAATGATGAGCATTAAAAGAAAAATTAATCTTTTCATAGCGGGGAATTTCTGTTTCACAATATACTTACTTAATTGAGATTTTACAGATGATTGCAACAACATTCCTAAGGAGGGATGAACGTTCATTGCCGGGATTGATCTGCATCAAAGTTTGCTATCCGGCCATTTTTTTTCAAAGACGAACGGAATTTTTCTATTGTAACAATTGCAATTACACTAACGGGGCGGGAAACGGATTTCTTATTGCTACTGAATATACTTATGATATGCGGAGGCTGATCTTGTTTATTCTATTACATATAGTACAAATGGAATTCATTGCGGCCGGTTGCATCATTTTATGTAAAATAACAGCTAATGAAATTTGAACGGATGAAGGTACAGCCGTTGGGGTGAATGTGGTTGTTCATAATATGGATTTAAGAAATAAATCTTTTTTACGGCGGGATACATCGAGGATTTTACCGTTGGCCATCACTACCTGACCTCCTTCTCCCTTAATGTAACGCTGAACAAAGTTTTTATTAATAATGTATGAATGATGGATGCGTATGAATATGGAAGCGGGAAGCAGTTCTTCAAATTCTTTCAGGGTCTTTGCCACAGTGATTTTGGATTTATCTCTCACTGAGATCTCTGTATAGTTACTGTTTGCTTCCAGGCAGATGATGTCATAGATAGGAACAAATTGAAATCCGTCAAGAGAAGAAATTGCTATCCGGTGATGCAGCATTTTTTCGTCCATCAGGTTATAGAGCAGGGTTTCCACTCTTGCCTTGGGAAGATGCTGCTCTCTTTTTTCTTTTACTCTCTTTACTGACTCGATCAGTTCTGAGACTTCAATTGGTTTTACCAGGTAATCCAATGCGCTGTAACGAATCGCCTGTATGGCATAGTGATCATACGCCGTGGTAAAGATCAGCTCGAAGTTCCTGTTCTTTAAATGCTGCAGCATGGTGAAGCCATTCATCCGGGGCATTTCTACGTCCAGGAAAACAAGATCAGGTTGTTTTTCCTCAATCTGAAGCAGCCCCTCTTCGCCGCTTTCACATTCTCCGATGATCTCAATGTCTTCACAGTATGCCATTATTCTTTTTTTGAGTGAATTACGGCTGCTGCTTTCATCATCTATCAGTATGGCTTTAATTTTTTTCAAATGATGCTGTTTTAATTTTGATTCATTAATACAACTTGCACCAATGTACCGCAGGGTTGATTGTACGCATCCACCAGGTCGGTTATAGTGACAGAGTTATCTTTCCCGTTGACGAGGTGAATCCGTTGCATGGATATATTTATTCCCAGGGAACGGTGCAATGATTTATTCAGTTTTTTGTATTCGGCAGCTTTCTGTCTTCCGACACCGTTATCTTCTATTTTATAATGGATAAAATTATTTTCGGGATGAACAGACACTTTCAGTTCTTTGGGATCACCTGTTTTATTCATCAGGCCATGACGGATGGCATTCTCTACAAATGGCTGTATGATCAAAGGAGGCACCTTATAATCTCCCTGCAGAATCTCGGGGTCAATAGCAATATGGAAGTTGAATTTTTTATCACAACGGAGTTCTTCCAGTTCTATATATAGTTGTAATGTTTCCAGGTCTTTCCAGCAGGGTATGGTAATGTTTTTTGAATTTTCCAGAATATTCCTGATCAATTTGGCAAACCGGGAAAGATATATTGTGGCTTTTTCCTTTTCATTATTTTGAATAAGGTTATCAATGGAAGTGAGGCAGTTGAAAATAAAATGGGGATTCATCTGTGCACGAAGCGCCATCATTTCGGTATCAGAAATTTTTTGTTTCAGTGCAGATTCTTTGCGTATAGAATTAATCCTGCGCCGCACAAACAGGAGGAACAGGCTTGCTGTCAGCAATGCGACCGATGAAAGAAACCACCATGTTTGCCAGTATGCCGGTGAAATACTGATCAGGAGCGAATCGGCATTTTCATTTACAATACCGCTGTTGTTGGCTCCTTTTAATTTCAGTTTATATTTCCCCGGGGGAAGATTTGTATAAATGATATTACCGGTTTCCGAAAGATGCCATTCTCTGTCAAAACCTTCTAACCGGTACCAGAGTTTGTTTTGTTTCGGATTAGTAAAGTTGAGTACGGAAAAAGACACCTGAATAAAATTCTGATCATGATCCAGGGTTATGATTTTTTCTCCTTCCTTTGTAAGGATATACGGAAAATCTTTGTCCATCACTTTTACCTGTGCAATTTTTACAGGAGGAATATTTTCATTTAAAGGGTTTCTTTCCGGATCAATCAGCGTATATCCTCCTGTGAAACCGGCAAGTATCTGATTGTCTTCCGTAGGGCCCAGTGCGCCGTCATACATTTCAACAGCCAGCCCGTCATCTGAAGAAAAATTCAAAAATTTTTTTGATACCGGGTCGAAACGGCTGATGCCGACATTGGTGGTGATCCAGACCTTTCCTTTTTTATCTACGTAAACACGGTTGCAGATGTTCATCGCCAGACCGTCGGCTGTAGTGAATTGGGTAAACTTTTTTTTATGCGTATCGAAATAGAATAATCCCGTATTTGAAGTAATCCAGAGATTATCCTGCGCATCCACATTCATTTTTTTTAAAGGGACAATATCAATGCCTGCATTCAGAGCTGCATATCTTATAAACTTTCCTTCGCCCGGGAGGAAACGGCATAAGCCTGCAGGCGTGGTAATATAGACATCATTGTTGGAAAGAGCTGTGATATCCAAAATATTTGTCGAAGGAAGAGAGGTGCTGTCATCTGCCTTCGGTATAAAATGATTGGTAAAGCGCAACTGCTTCTTGTTAAACAACAATAACCCCCAGTTCCAGGTGCGTATAAGAAAATTATCACTGTCAAGTGAAATAATTTTCCGGAAACCAAGGTGACTCCTGTTTATGGAAGAATCAACAAATGAAGAAATATAGGATATACTTTCCCCGGTCTTTTCATTCCATCTGATGAGACCGGAATCAGTACACAACCATAATTGATCCTTGTCCGGGAAAAAATAATAAACGCTCTTTGAAAGTGTACTATTTGACTGAGGGGATATTATACCTTTTACCGGTAACAGGTTGCCGCTCTTAGTGAATTTGTATATTCCTTTGTATGGCCATACGCCAAAATACATGTTCCCGTTTTTCTCATAAAACGAAGTCACTTCCCCGAATTTTTCAATTTGCCTTCCAAAAAAGGATTGCCCTATGATTTTGTTGTTGAAGAATTGCAACCGGGGATCCAATATGCAGATGCCGTTATTGGTGGCAAACCATACCCGTTGATGTCTGTCCCGGAAAATGTTCATTACAATTTCACCCAAAAATGATGTTTCATCAAAAACATCTGTCTGGTAAATGACTTTTGAATTTTTTTCAGGATCATACAGGAAAGCACCGTTTCCTGATGTTCCGATATATAAGCCCGGTTCGGCTGTACCGGATGTATCATACAATAATGACAAGCAGGAATACAGCGGATTGACATCAATGGGTTTAAACTTCCCGGAAGATATATCTAATTCAAAGAGGCCTTGACCCCATTACCCCAGAAAAAAGTGCGTTTCATCTTTTTGAGCCAACGACCTGTTGGCGCTGTGATTCACAGAATAACAATTGAGGAACTTACGGGCTCTTTTATCAAACACGCATATTTTGTAAACACTGAGACACCATAGCCGCCCCTGTTTGTCTTCGGATATTTTTATAACTGAATTGTTTAACGGATCTTTTTCTTTTTCAGGAGTTGTAGCAATATCGTACTGTGTGAACGTTTTTGATTGCGGGTTAAAATAATTCAAACCGTTTGCAGTAGCTACCCAGACATTATCATCCTTATCAATAAAAGGAATGGGCGAGATATCCTGGCTCAACGAGCCTGCTTTCCCTGGAATATTTTTATAGATCGTAAATGAATCTGTCCGGGGATCCAGGTGACAAAGACCTTTTTCTGTTCCAATCCAGATATTCCCATTCCGGGTAACGGCAATCCCGGTGACATAGTTATTGGAAAGTGAATTTTGATTTAAAGGATCATTGCGGTAAATTTTAAAATGTTTTGCATCGTACCGGTTCAGACCGTCCTGCGTTCCGATCCATATAAAGCCACTGCTGTCCTGTGTAATGCAATTGACAAAATTGTTGGACAGTCCTTCCTGTGTCGTCAACCGGGCAAAATGAGGTTTGGAGGTTGTTTGTGAATGAATTGTTTCTGTACAACCGGCAATAAGTAATAGAATTATAGTTGCAATGACCCTCATTTTTCATTGCTTGTAATATGACCGGATCCAATTGCCTCCGGCATTTCCTGCTGTTTCGGAATACCGGTTATCCATTATTGAATTCTTATACTGAACTTTTCGCTTAATGAACTTTCTTTGTTCTTATTGTTGAGGGTACTGAGCTGATAAAAGTAGAGCTTACCTGATTTTACCGTGCTGTCTGCAAATTCTTCATCTTCACTATTGACTGTTCCTAACAGGATTGGCTGGTTTTGTCCTTGTTCTGTACGGTATATTTTTATTTTTAAATCTTCTCCTGATAATTGTCCCCAGCGGACCAGTGCTGTATTTGCTGAAGTTAAGATGCTGATACCGGACGGAACAGGAGGAAGGTCTTCACTTGTCATTATTTTTACCGGCTTAGATAAAGGGCTTTCATTACCAAAATAGTCCCTGGCACTGACAGCATACTCATATTGAATACCGGCCGATACTGCTGAGTCAATGAAGAAATTCTTCTCGGAACTCAGCACTCCCTGCTGAAGAAGCCGGAAGTCTTTCTCAGCAGCAGCTTTTTTGTAAACGCTATAACCCAGCAGGTCGCTTTCTACCGGTCTGAGATCATCCCAGATCAGCGTAATAACATTATTATCTGTTCTGAACCTGAGGCCTTCAGGTGAAGATAGTTTTTTAGGTGTACCCGGGTAAGCGCTTACTGTATCAGAAAGATCACTAAGCTGGTTCATGTCATTTATAGACCTGACGGCATAGAGGTACACTTCACCCGGCTGAAGATTTTTTGATGTATCCGTATAAGAATAAAGTCCTCCTTCTGCCGGAAGCAAGCCGGATACCTGCACAAAGTTTTCATTGCTGCCTGCATTGCGAAATACATAAAACCCTGTTATATAAGGATTATCATATTCCCAATGGATACGTACACCTTTTTGGATTGTTTCAGCAGCAATTCCCCTGGGTGGTTCAGGTTTGGCGGATTGGGAATAGTAATAGGCAAACACTTTTGCAGTAGGGATGGCTTCATTTTCTGCAGAGTGTAATAACAGGTAATAATAATAATTTTCCCCGGCTATGGGCACTATGTCGGTATATGAAGTATCTGTGGCTTCTACCGTAGCTATTCTTTGATAGCCTGAATCATAATTATTGCTTCGCATGATGCTGATGCCATTCAGGTATTTTTTGTTTTCATACTTCCAGCTCAGTTTTATTGCATGATTTTCTTTCAACCCCTCTGCTCTTAGTTTACTTACCGGCGGTGCATAATAATCAGCAAGATTTCCTCCGGAGCAAAACCCGGCTGTTGTTCCCGCATTGCCGTAAATATCTACCGGTTCTATTTCATAATCATACCAGGCGGGTTGCCTGCCAATGGTATCAATAGCCAGCAACACCAGCGAATCGTCCTGATTATAAAATCCTTTATCAGCTATTATTTTCGAAAATTCATTTTTCCCTGATACCGATCTGTAAATATTAAAGTGAGCCAGGTCTTTCAGTTCTTTTAAACGCCACTCCAGGATCATTTTACCGTCTGCATACCTGCTGTGGGAAAATCGTATATCAGGCATTTTCGGGGTAATGGGCCACGATGCCGGAGGAGTTTCCTGTGTTCCTTTCAAATTTCCATTCTCATCATAGTTGCTTACCCGGTAAATGTATGTCTGGTTGTTTTGAACTTTTGTATCGAGGAAGGACGTTCCTGCAAGGAGATGCATGACGGGTAAATTATCTGACCTGAGACTATCCGTTGTCTTATTTTTTTGCAGGTAATTCCAGGTAGCCTGTATTTCTTTTTTTGTAAGTTGATCCAGCTTTTCAAAAGAGGAAGCCCATTGTTGATTCAGAGATTCCATTTCTGCCAATGATTTTGCCATTGACGTTTTGCCGATTGTCTCGTAGCGGTTAGTGTTTTGCAATTTTCGCTCAATAGTGTATGAAAATCCTTTTGGAATGACATTCCCCAGGTAAATCCATATTCCTTTTTCCGAAGCCCTGGCTACCGGCAGGGATCCTTCACGGCTTTTCTGAGCTGTAAGAACAGTTCCTGTTCCGGCGAAAAAGAGCAATAAAACTATTTTCTTCAGCATAGCTCTTGTTTTAAATGTATGATGGTTACCAGTTGCCTGTCATGGCAGATTGGCCACTGCAGTTTCCAAATCCGAATGACAGGTCTGTATTACCACCTGAATCTAATGTCAGTTCTACTTTTATTCCCTTGCTTACCCCGATACCGCCACAGTATTCACAGCAGATGCCGTCGCTCCAGCATGGAGTGGGAAAACATTGCTGAATGCTGCCACTAATGGTGAAGCTGCCACAACCTTTTAATGAGAATGTACCATTGGAAGATGTATAAATTCCTTTGATCCCAAGTTCGGCTCTGGCATCTGCACCAAATTTGGTACAGGTAATAGAAGCGCCTTTCAGGTATGCATGGGCAAATGCCATGGCACCAATACCATATTCATTGCCGGCCTGGTCAAATCCCATCCATAGACGGGCATCAAGTCCCGCCTGTGCTCCGAATGATGCACTGATTACACCCAGGTCAATACTATAATTGGGGATATTGATGATAGGCAGTTCTTTCATGCCGGTAAAGAAAAATCCGGATATTTTATTTTTAAAACTTGACGGTATGTTTTTATCATAGGCATACTGCATCAGTTTTTGCGAAACATCGGCCGGCATAGTATTGTAATCGCCAATCATTAATCCTGCTGAAAGAGATCCGATTCCCGGAGTTTGTAAGGCGCCCCCTGCAATAAAGTACCATCCTCCGCCATCTACTACTAAATTAGCCGTGCCTGAAATCTTCAGCGCTCCGATCTGTTTATCAAGTTGCAGGTCACCAATGAATCGTGAATTTGCAATATCATAAGTGATACCAATGTTGCCAAAGCCGGAAGGAATATTTTTTACTTCTATTTTTTCATTGTTAGCCGTGATAGAACCATAGACCGTAAATGTTTTTTTGGCATCACCCTGAATACCTTTGAAGCCTTGCATGTTCCCATTGAAAGTGAAATTCTTCCATTCACTCTTTGCCAGGTCGGCTTCCATTTTACCATCTATATTCACCAGTTGACCGGTTCCCAATGGCAATGACTGATTCTTCGGGTTCACTTCGATCCATGCTCCTGTTGTTGTACGGTTGAGTACGGCTTTCAATACAATACCTTCTTTTTCCTTTATCGTTCCCATTGCGGTAAACTTACCGGCGCTGAGTTGTTGAGGTTTGTCGTTGTATTGAACATTGGCAATGAAATCAACTCCACCCGGGCCATGCAGCGAAACAGTTATAGGAAATAATTCAAACTTGACCTCGCCCGCCGGTTTTGAAAAACGTATGGATCCTGAAACCTCTTCTAATTGGGGAATATCAAGATCAAGGCCACAGGCCATATCAAAATATTTATCCCCGCTGGTGAAGGAAACAGGTTTTACTTTTAGTACATCATAGAATGTAATGATCTGCGCCTGGTTGCCCGGGTTGATGGCTTGTTCACCATTGCTGATCAGTGAGAATTTCTGGAACTTTATGGTTTCACCCGGCTTCATCCCCGGCAACGGACCAATTGTTACTCCGGGCTGCCCGTTATCTCCTATTATTCTCAGCTCCCAATGTGATTTTTGGTCTTTACCTACACTCTGGTTATATCCGAAGACGGGATTAGCTGCCATCACTTTCACCGGTGTCACTTCTGCAAGGGTCAGCCCATTTACCTGGGCATTACCAATTTCCAGGTTATCCGGTTTTATACATACATTTTTTAGTGGTATGTCCACTACGCCGGTTTTTATTGTTCCGTCAGGAATATTGATGCCGGAAGAATTTTGCTGCAGCGCCCAGTTGTTGCCACTAAATTCCCAATTCTCAAGTTTGAATTTTATAGGATTACTGTTATTCAGCGGATCGAATTTATCCGGGTGTATTACCAATTCACCTGCATCTATCTCCAGGCTGGATGGATTCATTGCCGGAATATTATCTACGGTAAGTACCGTATAAAGGCTGATATTTTTGTCTTGCAGGAATGATTTCTGGTTATCCGCTTTTGCTTTAAATCCAAGCAGGGTGTAGGCTAGCTCTTTTCCTTTCAGGTCAGCGATGCCGAATTTTTTCTTTGCAGATCCCGCCATGTCAATGCTTGTAATGCCGGTGGCAAAGGATCCGGGCTTGTCGGTAAGTGACAGGGCATATTCCGGGCCCTGGCTGAAAACAATATAGTTTTGCGAGATCTGAAAACCTGATTTCTGTACGGCAATTTTTCCTTTGATCTTCCCTTTGTTGTTTTCAGATGAAATGATGAGCACATCACCGGCCTCTGGTGTCTGAACTACACCAAATGATTGCTGTACCATCAATTTCAGGTTAGCGATATCACTCGGAAAAGTATTATCAGAAGGAATGCCTACTGGTATTCCGTTCTTAGTGTCGCTGCTTTTTTTAATTTTTAAATTTGAAAAAGGGATCGTTTGTTTGGAATCCTGCAAAGAAAAGTTGTCATTGGAAGGTAAGTTTATAAGGCTTCCGCTGATACGCCATGTTCCGTCACTTTGTTTTTCCTTTGATTTGATGTCCACATCGAATCCATATATTTTATCAACGAATAATTCTTTGTCAACCCCCAGGTTAAAATCAAGGTCGTTCACCTGCTTGACCGTGATTTTCTTAGACTGGCTGATGATGTTTGGGACAGCTCCCGGTTTTGAAGCCCATATTGTTTGTTCGGCCGGCGTGAGCGGTACTCCTTTTAAAATATACTTGCCTGCATTATCAGATTTTGTTTCAAGTTTTTTACCATTACCCATTTCAATATAAACAGCAGCATCTTCCAATGGTTTTTTATCATCACCAAAGGTTATGGTTCCGGTAATGGATGCTGCTTTTTTCAGGTAAGCAGGTTTGTAGGTAACTGTCTGGGTTGAATTTTTAACTCCGCTGAGTGTGTACGTTGCTTCTTCGTAATCAGATCCCGGAGGTGGTGAAATAATAAAGTTGAAATTTTCTGACATGTTTTCAAAGGAGAAACTGACAAAACCCTGCTGATCGCATGTTTGGAAAATTGGTTTCCCCGGTATGTCCAGTTTCACCATAGCCCCCGAAACCGGTTTTGATGACCCGGGCAGCTTTAACCTTCCCGGCGATGAATTTTCCAATACCTGGAAACGTATTCTCTTTTTCGCTTTATAGACTACAAATTTGATAAAGGGCACCTGTTTGCCATCACCCGCTTTGATACCAAGAGTGGTGTCTTTAACTACATAAACTTTATCTAATGGTTGTATGGAAATTTTCCTTTTATCACCGGAAGGAGCTGCTACTTTAAAAACTTGCCGTATAACAATCTTCATTCTTAGATTTCCCTGCCCTTGCAGGGGTAATGCAATCATATCTGACTTGGTGGAAGTCTTTAGTAAACCATCAATATCAACATCAGATTCCACTGCCATGCCGTTTTCATCTTCAACATAACCGGCAATCCAGCCATCGGGTTCAAGATCAAAGTCCATATTTACTTTTTGTTCTCCCCATTTCATAGGTGGTAATGGCGGCAGGGCAGGTAAAACACCACCTTTGAATCCATCCGGCTTGGTTACTAAAGTACGTGCCGGGCCGATAACTTTGCTGACTTCTTTAGCGTTGAAACCTTCTGTTTCCACTTCAAGGTTATTGAATTCATATCTGCCTTTAGAGTTTGTTTTTACAATAGTAAAGAGTTTTGAAGGATCCGTATTATTCTTGTAGTTGTTTAGGCTGACAACTTTAAGACCGGAGAATGGCTTTGCTGATGGATTTTTTGCAACTTCCACAATGCCTGCTATCCGGGGGCGGGCGGGTTGTAAACTGATACTGTCAACGTATGTTTTTATAACCAGTTCACTGTTCCAGGTAATATTGGAACCATAATCTATGGGTATCTTAAGCCCACTTCCTGAAGGGGTATAATGGCTCAGAGAGTTGAAAGGGAAATTCTTTTTGTCTTTATCCCATAGCGGGTAATAGCTTTTTTCTTTTTCATCGAAAATGACATCTCCTGCTTTTTTATCAGGTTTGCATTTTATAAAATACCTGTCACCGGGATTGTTCGGATCATGTTGAACAAGATTGGTGAAAGTTACGTAACCGTTTATGTCTGTAATGTTTTGATCATTTTTAGCTGGCCCGCTTACAACTTTTTTTTGTGTTAATGTTTGAACAGTGCCTTCGTCTTCGGGGGCATTCTGCGGCTTGGCTTTCCTGATCAGGACAGTGGACACTCCGGAAAGAAATGTTCCCTGTCCTTTATATGAATCCCAGAATTTGGCGCTTGTCCAGGTGACTCTTACTTTCAGGTTATACGTTTTTACATAGGACACCATTGATCCCAGATCAACACCTTCCCATTGATTCACTTTAATATTCATATCAGGACTGCAATAATATTTATTCTCCACCCTTAAACGAAGTACTTTATATAACTGGCCTGTGGCATGCTTGGTGAATTCTCCTCCACCTGTTGTGAGTTTCAGGTCATCGTTTATCAGTCCAAGTTCTTTCTGATTATTTAAAAAATTGAAGGTGAAACTTCCATCCGGGCCGGTGGTTGTGGTAGCAATCACTTTGTCCATATCTTTTAAATAAGATTTGATACCGTACAAATCAACTTCCTTCAGCACATTTTCTGAATAGCTCGTATTGTCAATGTTGCCGGTAAAAATATAGGTCAAAACCAGGCTGATCTTGGTATTGGCAAGAGGTTTCGTTCCTGATTGGTTAATATAATCTTTGTTATAATTCAGGTTATCTTTTTGGCCTTGCCCAATTGCTGCCATGTTCATATCGACAGTGGCGTTGGCTTCTTTATCGAAAGAATTGACGACTTTTCCTGATGGTAGTCCCATAAATTTATAAAGTAATTTCCCTTTGACCTGGCTGATAGGCACAGGGTCTGCATTTGTAATTTTATAGCCTCCCGGAACTGATGGTTTGCTTTTCGGTTGCATTTTTGTTGTGAGTACTCCGTTTGCAGGCTTGTTCGTTCCGTATGTAAACATGGACACTTCACTTCTCCCGTTATTCTGAAAAGCAATTTTTTTATTCAGGTCTCTTGCCACTACCTGCACAGCGTATGTGTACCCGGTATCCAATTTCAGATCATAAGGCTGGGTGGCATACTGATTGCCCGTCAGGTTTGTTTTGATAAGCGGATTATTTGCTTTATATGCTACTGCTGCATTGATGGCGTCATCGGGTGATTGGCCTTGCAAAACTTTTACGGCATACAGATCATACACTATCTGCGCCCCGATTGTATTGCCGGTAGGAGGTGTCCATGCAAAAATTACATTGGGCAGAAGTGTTGAAACATTTTGCCCGTTGAAAGGCGAAGTGATAACCGGTACGTTAGCCCTGGTAATATTGACAGGAAAACAAGCTTCACCTGATACGGGGGCTATCAGCCCGTTTAGATCAATACTTTCGGCAGTTACACACAGAGTCCAGTTTCCTTCCGGCAGCAAATCAGTCTGTAATACCTGTTGCAAAAGTTCTGGAAAAGAACCTCTTACTACGTCTTTTCTTAAAAAACGCAGTTGAACCGGATCAACAATTAAAGTTTTTGTTTCAAATGGATTGAAGGAAAGTAACTGGGATGGATAATAATCTTCTAAAGTTGTAATAAATTCATCCGATGTCTTCACAAGCCGGCCATGCAGAAAAATACGGTTAACCGGTCTGTTGACCGTATTTTGAATTGTGATGATCACTTTATTAGAGAGATCGCTGTATTCGCTGAAAACGGAAGATGCCGGTGGCTTTACCACAACTGTAACGTTTAGTGGATAGCCCTGCTGTGCTGTTGCTGTCAACGTAGTCGTCAACAGTATCATTATTAATAACCCGATGATGTTGTGGCTACTTTTTCTTAAAAAAAATCTGGTCATCATTGCTGATTTATTTAAAATGACAAACCGTAATTAAACTGTACTGAAACCTCGTTAAAGCTTTGTATGATGATGGAATTGTTTGATTTGTTGTTCAGGTAATTGGCCAACAGCTGAAAATTGTGATGTTGTCCTGCCGGTAATGTTAGTCCCAGTGTTCCTCTTAATGTGTATCCGTTGGATTTCGTATCTAATGTATTGTTCAGATAAGATATGCTGGTATTGACCGTCAGCTTGTGATCCAGCAGAGGCGCCATTCCTCCGAACCCGCCTCCAAAAGAACCAACTCTTCCCTGTGGTGTTTTTGACTGCATATAATTCAGCAGCCCATTTGCATTAATGCCTTGCCTGATCCAGGTATGGTTGTAGTTGGCGGTAGCAGAATAAGTATTCAGATTAGGTATGGTTCCTATATTGCTCTGTGGTGTACTGAGTGATTGAAACATTAAAACAATATTCAGGTTTTGAGCTGTTTGTTCATTCATCCAGTTAAAAAAGGGCATGAGCATGATGCTGTTATTTACCTGTTTGAATAACTCGTTTCCCGGTGAGGTGGCAAGCGGGTTATTGGTGATGCCATAATTGCTGTAGTTAAAGTTCACACCATAATGCATGGAAGGAACATAACTGATATTGGCGCTGCCGATAAACCGTTTAGACGTGGATGTTTTTTGTTTCTCCAGGTTGTCCTGCTGAAACCCGATGTTTGCACTGATGTTTAGCCTTCCACTGTCAAGCCTGAACTGATTGGCAAAAGAAATTTCCTGCAGGTCGGATTGAAAAAAATAGGCGCCCATGGACTGGTAGCCCGGATCGATTCTTTTATAAATGAGCGCTGTGTTCCATTTGGGTAATTGATATCCAATACTTGTTTCGCCTGCCAGGTAATACCGTGTTGAAAGTTTATCGGTAACAAATGGGGACATCAGTTTTTGTATCCATTCATTCTTTTTTGTTATACCGGAGGTATCCCGGCCATCATTCTTATTGATTGTATAAGAGCTGAAGCCGAGGTCCACTTTCCAGGTAAGATTTTTTACCGGGGTGATTTTTGAGGAGAGGCCGATGGTTTTGTTTTCTGCAGGCTGGATGGAATCCTGCAGTTTGGAGGACAATGATTTTTCTTTGTCCCATCCTTTAAAATAGATGAGATCAATATAATTATTTTGAGTGCCATAGCCGGCTTTGGCAGCAAAGCCCATGCGTTGGAAGGTAGGTTCAGGACGGATGAACAAAGGATTTGCATTCATACTTGAATCTATGGAAGTGGATTTCCTCAATCGTCCGTACATAAATCCTAAACGGAATTTTTTGGGCGTCAGATCAAAACCTGCGCCTAACATCTGGTGCCCGGCCAATGTAAAAGGTGAATAAGTAATGTTTCTGTAGCCCAGATGAAGCTTTACCCATTTATAATAAGGACTGATGCCAAACTGGTTGAATGGCTGGTAAAATTTATTTTCAAAATTTGAGACAATAAAGGAAAAAGGTATTTGAATACCTGCAATATCAAGTGTCGGGTTTCCGTTGATAAGCCAGCTGAATTCTTTTTGGCGGGGGTCGATGTGATCAGCTTTGTAATATTGAAGTTGCAGGTTCAGGTTGCCATGCAGCTTTATTCCGTTCTTCAGCTTTATGTTCTCTATATCCTGTCCCCATGCCGGAACATTAAAACACGATAAAACAGTCACCAATAAAACAGTCAGTCTGCAAACAGAGATTCCTGGTTTCAAGGTATTGTATTTAAGGGTTACATTCTGAAAAACTCCACCCGCCTGTTGTTTGCCTTACCTTCCTCCGTTTTGTTGGAGGCTACTGGCTCGGTTTCACCTTTCCCATCTGTTGTTAAACGTAATTCTGCAATATTATATTCTCTGGCTAAAGCATTTTTTACAGACAGGGCTCTTCTCTTTGACAGTTCTAAATTCGACCCGGGGTCACCTTCGCTGTCTGTATGTCCCACAATTTTTATTTTAAGCGCCTCGTCAGATTTTAATATTTCCGCTATTTGCCTGAGAATTCCATAAGATTCCGCCCTGATTTTATCTGAGCCCTTGTTGAAGTAGATCCCTGATGTAACAAATTTCCCCTCAGTGATCAATTTGCTGCGCATATCAGGTACGCTTTCAGCAAAACGGAAATTAGTGATATAAGCCCTTCCTTCATTTCCCCAATCTTCAAAAGCTATTTTAAAAAGATTAGGTTTGGATGTTGATGCCAGTAATTTTGATGCATCAAGAATCTTATTGTCATTCAAATATACTCTTAATCTATCATTTTGTCTCCAAATTGAAATATGATGCGGGTTATTGCGCATATCTTTTAAAAAGGATGCTTCCGATTTGGTTTCTGTATCAAAATTTTCCTGCTTGTTTTCCCATTTAACTGTCTGGATCGTGTTGGGCTGGTAGGAATGTAGCTCTACGCCAGCGCCGCCTTTGCCCGGTTTGTTGAAACCATATTTGAATACCGGGTCATTGAGCCCGGTTTTGTCAGACGAAATAAAATAGAACCCGAGTATATTTCGTGTAAGATATTTTTGCGAATAATTGTATAGGACATCAAATTCAATCGTAAAATTAGCAGGGAGTGTTTTGATGAATTCAGGGAAATAAGTGAAATTTCCTTTTAGTTCCAGCCATTTACCGTTATGCCCGTCAATAGTCACCACCTCACCCGAACCGTTGGTACTCCACTGCGCCGGGAAATCACCAATGTTGGTATTGAAAAAATCATCTAATGCGATAACCTTGTCTCCGGCAATAAAATCAAATTTGGAATTGACCTTAAAAAGATCAGCCTGGCTGTCTTTTTGATTAGCCTGAGCATAAGTCTTAACAAAAACGGTAATTAAATGAGCAGATGTCAGGAAAACTGGCAACAAATACTTTAAGTGAGTTTTCATAAATAATTTTTTAAGTTTCTGATAATAATTCAATGGATTCATAATAGCGAGGAGATAAGTTAACGGTATTCATTATTGGGTAATAGCAGTATTTAATTCTGAAAGTATCAGCTCCGTAAGTTTTTTTGCATGTTCAAAGTGCTCGGCAGCAACCTGCACATCCAGTTTATCTTTCCAGAGAACATGAATGACATATTGATCCTCCGTTTTATTGAAAACGGCATAAGCTTTATCTCCAAACCCTTCCAGCCTTTCTGCAGTAGCTTCCTGGTTAAGTCCGTGTGCTGTATTCAGTTCGTCAGTGACGTTTGTGAATGTGTAGCCGGGATTAAGCCAGGCAATGCATACTTCAAAATTGTCCTTGTCTGTTGGATCAATCGTATAGATACAGCCTTTACTGATTTTCATATCAGTACTCTGTGCCGGCTTAATGATTTTTACTCCCATAGTTGTGGCCACAAGGTTATCTGTAACAAGATCGCATACATCCGGCAATTCAATATTCGGGGTTGGTACAGTAACTGTTTTGGCGGTAGTGGTTGAGAGTGAATCGCCAGATGTTTTTTTACCCGGAACAGTTTGGCAGGCAAGCAGCATAGAAATAAATGCCGATTTGAATAATATGAAATTAGGTTTCATCCTGTTTTAGTTTAAAGGTTATAATGATAGTTATGTATTTATTATTGGGAAGAAATATCATGATTTCATGCATTCTTTCAACAGATTTTTTATTTGTTATTATACGGGGCCTGATGCATGGCGAAAAATTGCTGATGATGAAAAAGCCGTATTTAGCACTTCAGCTCAAAATAATCCTGGTGAAATATCCCCGTTATGTACTTAAAATTTTTTTTTACCTATGAAAATTACTCACCGGGTTTGAAATATGCTGTTCAGTTTTATTATCTGGCCGTGCAAATTGAGCAATTGGAAACAATTTTCAGAATTTAGTAATATGGTTGCTGACTTTTATTGTTTTTGGTTCTGCAATCGGGAAAGAGGCCGCCATGAAAAAATTTTTATATTCCTGTTTGCTGATATCCGGATTGTGTGTTCAGCAATTTTAAGAAGTTATAACCTGCTGCGTTGAAATTTTAACAGGCGAAGGGGCATGTTTGGAAAAGGAAACGGCCGGTCTGTGAATTTTGAATTTATTGTGACTACTATGTAAATAATTTCTTATGGCAGGAAACTGTTTCCTGCTTACTTTTGCCCGGTTTTTTTAATCCACATTTCTACAATGACAGAACAAAAGACAGCAATTCTCCTGTTACAGGATGGAACAGTATATTATGGAAAATCGTTTGGCGCAATAGGAACAACAGGTGGCGAGATCTGTTTTAATACAGGGATGACCGGTTACCAGGAAGTATTTACCGATCCGAGTTATTACGGGCAGGTACTGATCATGAATAGTGTTCACGTCGGAAATTATGGAGTGAAAGATGAAGATGTGCAGTCTGATACTGTAAAGATCCGCGGCCTGATCGGCAGAAACCTGGAAGAATTATTTTCCAGGAAGCAGGCCAGTGGTTCCCTGGGTGATTATCTAAGAGAGAATGAAATTGTTTCTATTGAAGAAGTGGATACCCGGGCTTTGGTGGCTCATATCCGTACCAAAGGAGCGATGAATTGCATCATTTCTTCAGAGATAAGTGACCTGGATGTGTTGAAGAAGAAATTATCTGAAGTGCCGGACATGGCAGGTCTGGAACTTGCCTCCAGGGTAAGTACAAAAAAAGTGTATGAAATGGGTGATACCGGTTCAAAGGTCCGGATTGCCGTAATGGATTACGGTGTAAAAAAACATATTCTTCAGTGCCTGGTGGACAGGGGCGCTTACATCAAAGTATTTCCTGCAAAAACGAAACTGGAAGAACTCAAAAAATTTGATCCGTCAGGATATTTTATTTCCAATGGGCCGGGCGATCCTTCTGCGATGAAGTATGGAATTGAACTGGTATCCGGTATTTTGGAAGAAGGAAAACCGACCTTCGGTATTTGCCTGGGGCATCAGTTGCTGGCATTAGCAAACGGAATCCCTACTTTCAAAATGCATCACGGGCACAGGGGGTTAAATCACCCGGTAAAAAACCTGGTAACAGGTTTGTGTGAGATCACTACCCAGAATCATGGTTTCGGAGTAGATCCTGAAGCTGTGAAGAAAGCAGAAAATGTGGAGGTAACGCATGTCAACCTGAACGATCATTCCATTGAAGGTATCCGATTAAAAAACAAACCTGCTTTTTCGGTGCAATACCATCCTGAAAGCACTCCCGGCCCCCAGGATTCAAGATATTTGTTTGATGAATTCATTAATATGATCGTCGCAAATTAATACGGATCCCCTGGAAACAAAATTTCTATTTACCGAATTTTTCTTTTTATGAAAATTGCAATCATCAATGGGCCGAATCTAAATCTTCTTGGCAGGAGGGAACCGGATGTGTATGGCGTCACTTCTTTTGAACAATTCTATGAAGGGCTGAAGAAGAAATTTCCACAGGTACAGTTTTCATATTTTCAGAGCAATGTTGAAGGTGAACTCATCAACGAGATTCAACGTGTAGGATTTGATCATGATGGTATCATTTTTAACCCAGGGGGATATACACATACCTCAATAGCAATTGGGGATGCAGTAGCAGCTGTTAAAACCCCGGTGATCGAAGTTCACATTTCTAATGTGCATGCACGGGAAGACTTTCGCAAAATATCTTATATCTCCGGAAAAGCTGCCGGCAGCATTATCGGGTTGGGCTTAAAGGGGTATGAATTGGCTGTAGAATGGTTTATAACCGCATGACGGTTGATCCCGGTCAGCTCCTCACAAAAGAATAATCAACACTCTTTCATTTGTATGAAGGTATTTTTGCAATATGAAAACGCCTGTAGTTTATAAAACAGCGGAAGAAGCTGTTGCGATCATTCAATCCGGCAACCGGGTATATATTCATGGAAGTGCGCAGACACCTGTTTGTTTATTGAAAGAACTGGCAAGACAATCATATCGCCTGCAGAACGTAGAATTGGTTTTCATCAGTGTTTATGGCGATATTGAAGTGGCGAAGCCTGAATATGACGGTAGCTTTCATGTCAATTCGCTGTTTGTATCTGCGAGCATTCGTTCTGCCGTGCAACAGGGGCATGCTGATTATGTTCCCGTTTTTTTAAGTGAAATTCCTGAGTTGTTTAAAAGGAATATTTTAGCTATTGATGTGGCTATGGTGCAGGTGTCGCCGCCGGATAAACATGGTTATTGCTCCCTTGGCGTATCGGTGGATATTGCCCGCTCTGCCGTAAATACGGCACAGCATGTGATTGCAGTGGTGAATCCCAACGTTCCCCGTACACATGGTGACGGGTTGATCCACAGCAGCAGGTTTCATAGTATGGTTCAGTGTAATGATCCTTTATATGAAGTGCGCTATGGTGATAAAGTCGGGCCGGTGGAAATGAAGATCGGTCAACATGTAGCTTCACTAATCGAAGACAGGAGTTGTTTGCAAATGGGTATCGGTTCCATACCTGATGCAGTGTTACGATCGTTAAGCAGCCATAAAGACCTGGGAATACATACCGAAATGTGTTCTGATGGAATTATTGAACTGTTTGAAAAAGATATCATCAACAATAAGTATAAACAAATCCATCCTAACAAAGCGGTCACTGCTTTTGCTTTAGGTACAAGGCGGTTGTATGATTATGTGGATGACAACCCGGCATTCCAGTTTCTGGATATTGATTACGTAAATGAACCGGGCGTTATCCGCCGCAACAACAAAATGGTTGCCATCAATAGTGCCATTGAAGTGGATATCACCGGGCAGATCTGTGCGGATTCAATTGGCACATACCAGTATTCAGGAGTGGGAGGGCAGATGGATTTTATCCGCGGCGCATCCCTGAGTGAAGGTGGAAAACCGATCATTGCCCTGCCATCCCGGACAGCAAAAGGAGTACCCCGCATAGTTCCCTTTTTGAAACCAGGCGCTGCAGTTACCACAACAAGGGCGCATGTACATTATATCGTCACCGAATACGGCATTGCCTGCTTATTCGGAAAGAATTTAAGGCAAAGAGCCAAAGCGCTCATCAATATTTCACATCCAGATGACAGGGAAGCTTTGGAAAAAGCCTGTTACGAACGATTCAGAATTTTTTAGCCATTAGTTAAGATTAATTAAAAATCATGATTTATACCGCCAGGGCCTGCAGATTTCAAATCGCCGTTAAAGCTGAATATTAATTCGTAAGGCAAAGGACTGGAGAATATTTTTCTATGGAGAATTATGCTCCTGTTAGAAAAATGACATCCTGCTTCCCATAATATTATTTACTTGCTGTCATTGGAATAACCAATCTTAAGATTCTTCCTGTCGTAATCTTTAACAAATTGTAATTAGACTTTAGCCTGTCATTTGCCTTCTTACACATGTAAACAAAATTTTTTAATTGAAACTTCTATACCATGAAAAAGATTTTTACTCTTTCAATAATTACTTTTTCCCTTATGGTTCTCTTCAGCAGTTGTATTAAAGATCAGCTGAGAGTTGTTGATGAAAATTACTGGCTCAGCAAAGAGCGGGGTTCAGTTGTATATACCTCTTCTTATTATCCATATTTTGTTTTGGATACCTATAACGGGTATGCAATTATCCGGGGATGGAACGGGTACAAACCTTACACGGGAGATATCCTTTACGGGAATTTCAGTAATTATGGCACCAGGAATTTCTATAATCGTTCTGAAGGATCGGTATTTTCAGGAGAAGTGGTAGAATACTGGCTGACCTATGATGAAGCGCAATCTGCTTTGAATTATTATTGCCGGTGACAGCGGCAGAAGTGCGGTGTGGATGTCCTTGCTAAAATCAGGGATCATATCTGTTACAACATATCCGGGTTGTCCGGTAAGCAGTAAGAAAATTCAGATGCGGGTAAACGTTCGTCCTGGTATCCCTCAACTAAATATTTTTCGAGAAAAATGTTTTCAATAGACGAAGCATACAGTTTCAGCAGCTTGCGGATATGTTTTTGCTGTGATGCAGTTTTATAATCAACCGGGCGTTTGTATCCCGGGAATTCTATCGTAAGTATTCTCATCGCTTTCCGGTTGTATGCAGGATCAGTCTCTGATGATATTGCAGTACTGGCCCAGGTACCCAGGGAAACCCCGCTTCCGCGATTTTGCGGGAGTATAGTACCGGAGAAATTTCTCTTTTGAAATTTTCCTTTTTCAACCGGGACCGGATCTTTATAGTATAAGGCGGTTGGCCTGCCATTTAAAAAATTGCCGGGTACATGGCCATTATTATTCCTGATCAGTCTTGACATTTCTATAGCAAGCATGCTGTCTGTTTCAAATCCCAGGGCTATGCTATTGTTGTCAGTCCTGGGATCAGCAAAGATTCCGGCTTTGCTTATATTTCGTATGGCATGTATGCTTGCTATCCGGTCCGGATGATAAATAGCGATCAGTTTGAGAAGTAATTTGTTTTCCGGGTCTATCTCCCTTTCAAAATGATCTTTACCGTATTCTTCATAAAACGGCTTACCCGGAGAAGGCATTTGCCTGTTTGGATCTGCCGGTGATGATATACCATACCTGCCCAGATTAGCCGTACTGCCAATTTCTTTTTGATTTTCTTTTGCGGTATAGGCATTGTCCGGGAATAAACCGGGAATAATAATGACATTATAATAAGGTTTTTCCCGTCGCATTAGGTTGCTGATTAAAATTTCAGCAACTTCTATTGAAGACAATTCAGATCCATGTACTCCTCCTATGACAAGAGCCTTTTTAATGCTTGTTCCCGGGAAAAACCATGCTTCAATATTCCGGTTTTCATTTGTTTTTCCTAAAATAAACGGTACAGCCTTACGTTCATTCAGGATATTTTCCAGTTGGTCTTTGCTAAAAGTAAATTCTTCATCCTTATTCATTAATGTATCCGCAATTTGGGACAATGCAACTACCGGACGGTTAAGTGTCCGGGTGATATTTGTTTCTGTAAGAAATTTATTTTGTGTGATGCCTGCAATGGAGAAAATGACCATCCATACCTGGAATAATAGTATTGGTTTACAAGGTTTCATTTAAGAAAGTTTTGCCTTTCTTCAGTCAGGTGATGCTAAAGATACGATGTTAAATATAACGGAAAGAATAAATGCATTATTGCATGGGTGAAATTGTGTAAGCGGCATAGGGAAATAATAGTTTTTGGTGGTGGTTAAGACGCCTGTAAACTGCAACTCCCGCAGATGCGGGAGCTGTAAAAAACAGGATATTTTTTGAAAGATCAGTCTTTTTCAGGAGTCATTTTATTTCCGTCATCATTAAAAAATCTTCTTCTGTTATCCTGCGGCTGTTCCTTTGGCATCTTGTTTATCCAATCAGGGTCCTGCCTGATTTTTTGAACATTGTCTAATTTGGCTATATAGATGCTTCTTCCATGAGTCCCCAATATAATTTCATTCTCTCTCACCTGGAAAGTTATGTCGTGTACAGGAATTGATTTGGGCAATCCGCCATCCCATTTCATAAAGCTGTTTCCCTGGTCAAAACTTACATACAGGCCACCATCACTCCCTACATACAGAATGCTGTCACTTTTTGGATCTTCTCGAATCACATTCAATGATTCCATTGGCAGGCCTGCCGGGCCGGTACCTAACTGTTTCCAGGTATTCCCATAATCTTCACTCACATAAAGAAGCGGTGCAAAATTATCGTTGCGTAATCCGCTCAATGTTACATAAACCCTTCCTTCTTTGTATTGAGAAGCGATCACCCTGGTGACCCACAGTCCGTGAGTAATTAAACGTGGATCGCCGGGAGTGAAGCCGGAGTTTGATTTTTTGGTTTTTGACTTTTGACTTTTAACAGGGGAATCTTCCAGGTTGCTGATCAATTGCCATGAATAGCCATTGTCTTTGGATACCTGGACATTACCGTCATCTGTGCCTGCATACAGTAAGCCAAATCTTGTTGGTGATTCTGCAATGGTGGTAATCGTACCAAAAGGCAGATTGCTGCCTTCTTTTTTCCCGTTTGTAAGATCGTTGCTGATCTCCACTAAACTATCACCCCGGTTCAACGAACGATATAACCTGTCTGCTCCGATGTAAAATATGTCCTGGTTCAGCTTGCTCAGCATAATTGGAGTCTGCCAGTTGAAGCGTAATGGTTTTTCTCCTAATTCGTATTGAGGTTTTACTGATTTCCGGTCGCCTCTTGTAACCCGGTTAAAACGTGAATAGGCGCCGAACTGGGAACCGGCATAAGTAGTGACATTATCCCTGGTATCCACCTGTACCTGCATGCCATCACCGCCGATCAGCATCTTGAATGGATAGTTACCCGTGCTTTGCCATCCGATATTATCCCGGTTGGAGGACGGCCCGTACCAGACACCGTTATCCTGTAATCCGCCATAGACGTTGTAAGGTTTTTCGTCATCAGTTACCACTGAATAATATTGGCCCACCGAAGGAGTGTTGGCAAAAAACCAGTGTTCTCCGTCATCGTAAGTAATGTTGCAACCACCATCGTTTCCATTAATTATATGATCATCCCGTTTAGGATCAATCCAGACTGCATGATGATCATCGTGTACATTTGATTTATTTATATTTTTAAATGTTTTGCCTCCGTCAGTGGACATCTGAAGGGAGATGCCGGTAATAATTACTTTATTGTCATTTGCAGGAGAGACGTAGATCTTTCCGAAATAATATCCGTAGGTATTGTATATGCCGATATCTTTTTCATTCACTTTTTTCCAGTTCACGCCACCGTTATCACTGCGGTACACTTCGCAACCGTAAATACCTGCATTGGTAAATCCGTCATCTGTGTCTAAAAAATCCCATACTGCAGTTGGTTTCACTTTGTCTTTTGCTACCATTTCTTTTACTGATTCTGCTGTGTAAATCCTGGGAAACCTGTTTTGTCTCAAAAAACTGTTCAGCTTTTTATCGTCCAGATTTTGAAATTGATCTTTAGTTATATTTTTAAAATTTTCTTTTGTATAGGAGGAGTCGTCTTTCTTTTCCTTTACAGGTTTCAGCATGTTATTATCCACAACAGCATAAAGGGTCTGCGGGTTTTTGGGATATACGGCCAGGCCTATTCTGCCTATTTTATCACCTTCCATAAAACCGGAGCCTGCTCCGGAAACCGGTTTCCATGTTTCGCCGCCATCAATACTTTTATAAATACCACTGGTCTTTCCGCTTTCAACAAATTTCCAGGTACTCCTGGTGCGATACCACATAGCAGCATAGATCTCATTCGGATTGGCCGGATTGATTTCCATATCTACGCAGCCTGTGTTGTCGTCAATGTATAATGTTTGCTTCCAGGTTTTTCCCCCATCTGTTGTTTTATATACGCCTCTTTCTTTGTTAGGGGAATATAAATGACCGAGTACTGCCACCCATGCCGTATTGTTATCGCCAGGATGCAATACAATTTTCCCGATATGATGCGATTCAGGTAAACCAAGATATTCCCAGTGTTTTCCGTTGTCGGCGCTTTTGTAAATACCGATGCCGGAATAGGAAGAGCGGCTGCTGTTCACTTCGCCGGTGCCTACCCAGATAGTCCTGGTTTTCCAGTTTACTGCAATGGCACCAATGCCGATCACGTCAGCGCTGTCGAAAACAGGTATGAAAGATTGACCATTGTTTTGCGTGTACCATAAACCTCCCGTAGCATAAGCAACATAAAATTCAGTGGGGTCATCCGGGTTCACATCCAGATCATCTACCCGGCCACTCATGATGCTGGGCCCGATATTGCGGAATTTTATGTTATTGAGCAGGGATTTTTTTTCCAAAACTTCTCTTTGCTCTAATCCTCTGAGTCTCTCAGCTCCGGAAGTTGGTGAAACCTGGGCCCAGACCGTTACCGAAAGCAGGCAGCCAAGAACCGCCAATGGAAATTGTATTAATTTTGATGACATAAACAGTTGATTTTAGCGTTTAATAAAGAAGATGAAGATCTGAGTTACTGCAAGCCGATTAATGGTAAGGAATTTGTATTTGTAATAAACCTTTTTCAAACTTACTAAACAATGCGATTCGTACTTTTTATTTTTCTTTTTATTTCCATGAATGGCACCAGCCAATGGAAGAATTTTATAATAAGTGTGCGGGGGGACACACTGAACCGGGTGGATATGAATGGTAAAAAACAAGGCCCCTGGGTCATACACCTGGAAGAGATACGGGGTGAACCGGGATATGATGAGCAAGGTTATTATGTAAATGGACTCAAAGAAGGATTGTGGCAGCGATTTTCATTAATGGGAGACAAGATTGCCGAAGAACACTATCGTTGGGGAAATAAAGACGGCAAATGCGATTACTATAATATGACAGGCGGGTTGATCCGTGAAGAAAGCTGGAAAGCAGTGAATCCCGCCGACCCTTATGATACCGTAGATGTGTATGACCTGCATGATCCTTTAAAAGTTGTTGACAGGAAAGTGGTGAAGCTGGATGGCTTTTCATTGAAACACGGTACATGGACTTATTATGATCCTGATTTCGGAACAATCATAAAAACAGAAAAGTACTGGCTGGACAAACCGGCTAATTCTGCAGGTAATGCCGCAGCAAATGACAGCGATCTTCAACTCATAGGCTTTGGCGAAAAATCTAAACCTGATACTGTAACAAATAATGCAAAGGCCAAACCCAAAGCCGTTCTTGATTACGAAAAGAAGAACTCAGGAAAGAAAAAGATCAAAGAAAGAGATGGGAAAACGGGGTACTGAAATTCTTTTTCAGGTCATTGTTCACTCTTCATTTTATTAAAGAAGTTTCTGAAAAACAACAGTTGGTATTGCACGGCATTAGCCCAGTAATTCCAGTCATGTTTCCCCGGCCGCTGGGTATAATCATGAGGAATTTTCAGCCGGAGCATTTTCTGGTGTAATTTCCTGTTGATTCCTGCAAAAGGATCATCATTGCCGCAATCAAAAATGATTGCCAAGGAATCTTTCGGGTAGCGGTCTATAATATGGATCACTGAAAAATTCTTCCAGTTGCCTGCATATTGAATTGTATCGCCGATCCGCTTGATCAGGTCGTATTTATTTTTAGTAAAGCCCAGGTCAACTACTCCACTCATGCTGCCGCAGGCGCCAAAGAAATCGGCATGACGCAGCCCAAGGAATAATCCGCCGTGACCTCCCATACTTAGTCCGGTTATTGCTCTTGCACCCCGCTTCCTGATCGTACGGTAATGCGAATCAATAAAAGCCGGTACTTCATTGGCTATATAAGTTTCATATTGCATGGAAGTATCTACAGGGCTGTCAACGTACCAACTGCTGTAATCACCGTCCGGGCAAATAATAATCATCTGCCATTGGTCTGATTCTTTTTTCAACTCCGGCACTTTCGTGATCCAATTGGAAAAATTGCCGCTGTAGCCATGCAGCAAGTACACCACAGGATAAAGATTGCTGCCATCTGCATAAGAGTCTGGCGTAATGACAACGCATTTGATACTTTTATGCATGGCATTGCTGTAAATGTCCACCGTATCTACGGAAGCTGCATTTGCAATGGTTGCCAGGAATAATAAGGCAAATCCCGGGAAAATCGCTTTTTTCATTTTATAAAATTAAGAAGCTGTTCCGGATTGAAACTGCATTCTGAAATTTTCTTTGTTTGAGTAGCCGGAACAACCGGGAAGCTGTTTCTTTTCATTTGCCTCAGGGGAAGAGATATACGCCTCTGTCGCAGACCTGCTTCAATATTTAATTTACCTTTGATGCTAATTACCATGATCACATTCGGGTAATTCAAATTTAAAATTAATGTTGTTTTATGGAACGTATAGCAGAAGAAGTTCAGGGTAGCGGTCTGAGTGAAATATTTGAAACATTCGATAAGCTAAGGGCAAATGAATACCCGAATCTTGATAAATATGGCCATGTATATCTTGATTATACAGGAGGCAATCTGTATTCAAGGTGGCAGGTGCAACAACACATGGAGTTCCTGGAAAAAGAAGTATATGGAAATCCTCATTCCACCAATCCCACTTCATTGCGATCGACTGAGTTTGTAGAAAAAGCACGCAGGGAAGTGCTGGAACACTTTAATGCAGGAGATGATTACTATTGTGTATTCACCGCCAATGCCACCCAGGCATTGAAGATAGTGGGGGAGTCTTATCCTTTTGATCATAAGAGTCATTTTCTTTTGCTCTTCGATAATCATAATTCCGTAAACGGTATCCGGGAATATGCCCGGCGAAAGGGAGCCACTTTTGAATATTGCCCCGTTTATCTTGAAGACCTTCGCATTGATGAAGAACAACTGCACCGGAAACTTGTTGCAGCTAAGCATAAACAAAACAAACTTTTTGCTTACCCGGCACAATCAAATGTATCGGGAGTAAAACATGACCTGAAATGGATCGGCATTGCCCATGAGAATGGTTGGGATGTCTTATTGGATACGGCTGCATTTGTTCCCTCCAATATTCTCGATCTGCAAACAGTAAAACCTGAATATGCCTGCGTATCTTTTTACAAGATATTCGGTTATCCTACCGGTATCGGCGCATTACTTATAAGGAAGAATGCATTTGAAAAATTAGACAAGCCCTGGTTTGCCGGCGGCACGGTATCCTATGCTTCCGTTACCATGCCTGAATTTTTTCTGACAGATAACCAGGAGCGGTTTGAGGAAGGAACAGTAAACTATTTGTCTATTCCGGCAGTACGTTATGGACTTGAGTGGATCAATAAGATCGGCATGGAGAACATTCAAAAAAAACTTTCTGTCCTTACCGGGTATTTGCTTCAGGAACTGCAGCGCCTCAATCATAGAAACGGTAAGCCGCTGGTACATATTTTCGGGCCGGCAACAAATGACAGAAGAGGATCTACAGTTATCATGAATCTTTTTGATCATGAGGGAAACAAAATTGATGTCGGGATGATCGAACAGAAAGCGAATGAAAAAAGAATTTCCGTCCGTACAGGATGCTTCTGTAACCCGGGCATTGATGAAATCAATAATTGCATTACTTCTGAAGAGCTGTCTTTGTTTTATTCATCAAAAGGCTACACTCATTATGACAGGATCCATTTCCTCGGGAAGATGCGAGGTGCTATCAGGATCTCCCTCGGACTGATGACCAACCATAGTGATTGTGAAAAGTATCTTGAATTCTGTAAAGGATTTTTAAGCTGAAAAAAAATTAAAGACCATAAAACTGTTACCAACCTGTAACAAGCAATCCTTCACCTTCTCACTCTTCCATTTCTTCTCTTATTTCACTATTGATCGTTACCAGTACTTTGTCAATACGGTGGCCATCCATGTCAACGATTTCAAATGAAAAACCTTTCCAATGCAGTTTGTCGCCTGTTTTAGGGATCCGTTCCAGGTCATGTAGGATGAACCCTGCTAAAGTATCAAACTCCTGCTCCCCTTCATTCATCCATTCTGTTTTCTGGAAATGGTCGAGGAAATCGTAAAATGGAATTTGTGCATCCACCAGATAGCTTCCGTCTTCCCGTTCTTTTATTTCATAATCAGCTACGTCAGGTTGCGGAATGTCACCGACGATAGCTTCCAGCAGGTCGGTCAAAGTGATCAGACCGAGAATACTTCCATATTCATCCACAATAAAGCAGGAATGGATCTTTGTTTCTTTGAATTTTTCCAGCAGTTGGTAAGCCGTGTTATTTTCGGGAACAAACATGGCAGGCTGCATCAGGTTTTTAAACAGCACATCATCCGGGCTCAGGTAAAGATCTTTAATAGAAACAACGCCTTTTATATTATCAATGTCGTCTTCACAGATCGGGTAAATGGAATGCGGCTCACGGATAATTTTCTCCTTGATCTTTTCCTCGTTGTCATCAATGCTGAACCAGATTATGTCACTCCGGTGCGTCATCATGGATGTGATATTGCGGTCTCCCAGCTGAAAAACCCTTTCAATGATCTCCTGTTCCGCTTCTTCGATGGTGCCTGCCTCGGTTCCTTCGGTGATCATGGTTTTTATTTCTTCTTCCGTCACTACATCATCTTTGGACCGCTGGATTTTAAAAACTGAAAAGAAGATATTACTTGCTTTATTTAGCAGCCAGACAAATGGGTAAGTAAATTTTGCAAACGACCTCATAGGGCCGGCTACAATCTTTGCGACCTGCTCGGCACGCAGCAATCCGATCCGTTTCGGGATCAGTTCTCCGAAGATAATTGTTAGAAAAGTGACCACCACCACAACAATAGTGGTAGCAATACCATGTGAGTACGCCTGTAAAAAATTGATCCTCGCAAACAAAGGCTGTATATAAGGGCTGAAACGTTCTGCCGAATACACACCTGTCAGGATCGCAATCAATGTAATTCCGATCTGTGCAGCAGACAGGAACAGTTCCGGATCGTTGGAAAGTTCCAGCGCTTTTTTGGCATTTACATCGCCTTTTTCGGCAAGTGTTTCCAACCTTGATTTGCGTGCAGAAACAAGTGCAATCTCCGATATTACAAATAATCCATTTAAAAAAATCAGGAACAATAATATAATGAGCTCCATGTATACGTTGGTTGGATACCGAAGATAGCGAATCTTCGCTGCTTCAGGGCGGGTTATCGTGTAAAAAATTACCAATGAAGCGTTGTGATTTGCAATAAATTATCTTCTTTTGCTAATTGTTTTTTGCTGAAAGCTAAAACAGTCATTGCAAATAATTCATGTTTGTCCGGCTTAAAATACCAAAGACTATTCTCTGGGTCGGTCGCCTCTTCCTGATCTTCATTTTGATCTTCAGTGCATTCCGGCTGGCTACTTTTTTTGCATTTTGCCCAGACAATTTTTCTTTGAGCGATGTATTCCCTTCTCTTCTTATGGGAGTGCGTTATGATCTGCGCTGGATAGCTATAATTTTATTACCGGTGGTTATTGTAAGTATGTTTCCGCGGCTATCACCGTTTTATTCTTCTGACACAAAAAAATGGTGGACCTGGTACCTGGCCATTATCACTTTTATTGTTTTCTTTTTCTTTGCCGCTGATTTCGGAAGTTTTTCTTATAACCGCACCCGGCTTGATGCCGGGGCATTGAATTTTGTGGAAGATGCCGGTATCTCTTTGTCTATGATGTTTCAAACCTATCCGATGGTATGGCTTTTACTGGGTTTGGTTGTCGCTGTCTTATTTTTCCGCTGGATGTACCGGCAAAGCCACTGGCAGATTGTAAATAGAACTGACGGGAAAGGAATCCTTTACCGGAGAAAATATTTCATCATCACTGCTTTTATTTTTGGATTCTTTATTTATGGAAGATGGTCCCGTGTGCCTTTGACATGGAGTGATTCATTTATCTTTCATGACAGTTTCAAATCCTATCTCGCATTAAATCCGCTGCAGAACTTTTTTACAACATTAAAATTCCGTAAGCCCGGATTTAATGAACAGAAAGCAAGGGAAGCTTTTCCGCTGATGACAGAATGGATGCAGTTGCCCCGGCAAAAGGAATTTTCTTACCGGCGGGAAATTTTACCCGGCAGTCATTCGCTGGAAAGCAGGCCAAACATAGTGCTGGTGCAATGTGAATCATTCAGCATGTATAAAAGCAGTATGAGCGGGAATCCGCTGAACACCACTCCTTTTTTTGATTCGATGTCACAGAAGGGAATTTTTTTTGATCGTTGTTTTACACCTCATTTCTCTACGGCAAGGGGATTGTTTGCCGTGATTACCGGCATACCGGATGCACAGCAGTTTAAATTTTCCACAAGGAATCCGCTGGCGCTGAAACAACATACGATCATCAATGATTTTGACGGGTATGAAAAATTTTATTTTCTCGGAGGAAGCCCTGACTTTAATAATTTCAATGGCCTGCTGAATAATATCAATGGGCTGCAGATGATTACCGAAGGCAAACACAAATCACCTAAACTCAATGTATGGGGTATCAGCGATAAAGATCTTTTCCAGGAAGCCAATGACGTTTTTAAAAATGAAAAAAAACCATTCTTTGCTTATATCCAGACTTCAGACAATCACCGTCCTTATATGATCCCGGAAAGTGACAGTGATTTTGTAAAAAAGACCTTGCCCGATGAACTGCTGGAGAAATATGGATTTGAGTCATTGGATGAATACAATTCTTTCCGTTATTCGGATTACTGTTTCCGGAAATTCATGGAAGCGGCAGAAAAGGAATCTTATTTTCCCAATACCATTTTTGTTTTTGTGGGTGATCATGGTGTGGCGGGTAATGCTACTGAAATATACCCGGCGGCATGGACCAATCAGCGCCTTACGGATGAACATGTACCGCTGTTATTTTATGCGCCTTATTTATTGCCTCCCCAGAAAAGAGATGAAGTAGTATCACAAATAGACGTGTTACCAACTATTGCCGGAATGCTTCACCAGCCGTATGTGAATACAACTTTGGGAAGGGATTTGCTGGATCCCGATAAAAAGAAGGATTATGCTTTTATCACCAGCACATCGGGACAGATCGGCATGGTGACCAATGATTTTTATTTTTCCACCAATCTTAATTTTCCTGATGTTCATCTGGTGCCGGTAAAAGACAATGGCAGCACTTACACATCAAAACAGCTTGACTCTGTACGGAAACAACTGTCTGCATTTACTTCTGCATTTTATGAAACAGCGAAGTACATGATCATGAATAATAAAAAGGATTAAGTTGGTTTTTTAGATATTCAGGTACTGATTTTTCGGGCCAGTATGATCATTCTCGGGGATTTTTCCCTATCATAACCGTTTAGCCGGTAATCGCCAAACATCTTTTCAACATGCATGCCCCGGCCCCTGAGCATTTTCTTAAAATCTTCAGGCATCAGTTTCGCTACTTCTTCTGTGATTTCTAATTGTTCCGGTAAAGAGGGATCCTGTATGATGACTCTTTTGAAAAAATGAGTTTCATTGTTCCACCGGTTTATTTTAAAGATTGTTCCATTCACCTTTTTCACTTCATCCCTGGCGGATCTGTTTTCAGAATAACGGACATTCAGATAATCGATCACCAGGATACCGTTTACCTTTAAACTGTTGCACATGGTACTGATGGCATCTTCGTGTTCCCGTTTTGTTCTGAAATAACCAAAGCTGGTAAAAAAATTAAAAACATAATCAAAATAGTTGATCCAAAACGGGAGCCTCATATCATGAACAAAAAATTGTAGATTTTCTTTTTCAAATTCTTTAGCCTGGCTGATTGCAAATTGTGAAATGTCAGTTCCCGTTACGTCATAACCCATTGCAGCAAGCGCTTTGCTGTGACGTCCCTGGCCGCATGCTACATCGAGGATGCGGCTTTGTGCTGATGGTTTCAGGAAATGAACCAGGTTTGTTACAAAGCCAGTTGCTTCCAGGTCATTCCTGTTTGCATAGAGTTTATAATAGAAAGGAGAATTAAACCAATCAATATACCATGGAGTACGAGGCATTTTAATATTTTGACAAAAGTAGTATTGGTTTTAAGAATTTATTGGGCCTGAAAAACGTATTTTTGCCGTCCACATACAGGCCTTCATTCTATGCCACTAATTAAAAGTATATCAGGGATAAGAGGAACGATAGGAGATAAACCCGGTGAAAACCTTACTCCGGCAGACGTTGAGAAATTTTCAGCAGCTTTTGCCAGTCTTCTTTTAGAAAATTATTCAGGAAATAACGGAGATCCGAAAATGGTAATTGGCCGTGATGGCCGGACCAGTGGAGGAATGATCCGTGATATTGTAGCCGGAACTCTGGCAAAAACCGGAGTTGATGTTATTGATCTCGGGCTTTCCACAACTCCTACTGTTGAAATTGCGGTGAAAATGGAAAGGGCCATGGGCGGTATTATCATAACAGCCAGCCATAACCCGGCAGAATGGAATGCATTGAAATTGCTGAACAGCGATGGCGAATTCATTTCTGCCGATTTGGGGAAAAGGGTGTTGGAAAGAGCTAAAGAAGATATTGCTCCATTTTCCGGAAGAGAAGGAAAGATCATTGCGGATGACAGTTACCTGCATAAACATATTGATGCCATACTGAATTACCCGCTCGTGAATGCAAAAGCAATTGCAAAAAGAAACTTTAAAGTGGTAGTGGATGCCATCAATTCCACAGGAGCCATTTTTGTTCCTGCATTATTGAAAGCTTTGGGTGTGAAGGATGTGATAGTGCTGAATGCTGAAGTAAACGGAAAATTTGCTCACAACCCCGAACCGCTTCCGGAACATTTGGCCCAGCTTAGCAATGAGGTGATAAAAAGTAAAGCGGACCTGGGCATAGCAGTGGATCCGGATGTGGACCGCCTTTGCTTTGTATGTGAGGACGGAACCATGTTTGGTGAAGAATATACTTTGGTATCCGTAGCAGATTATGTGCTTAACAATAAAAAAGGGAATACAGTCAGTAACCTGAGCAGCACCAAAGCGCTGAAAGAAGTTACACACGGGCATGGATGTAATTATTTTCCTTCTGCAGTCGGTGAAGTGAATGTGGTCAATAAAATGAAGGAAGTGAATGCCGTGATCGGAGGGGAAGGGAACGGCGGGGTGATCGTTCCTGATTTCCATTATGGCCGGGATGCCCTGATCGGTATCGGTTTGTTTTTAAGTCACCTGGCAGGCCATAAAAAGGGGATGAAGTCATTTCGCAACCTGTATCCTGATTATTTTATTGCCAAGAAAAAGATTGAATTGCAAAACGGGTATGACCTGAAGTCAGTATTTGACTCTATCAAAAAGAAATATAAAAAGAACCCTATCAATACAGATGATGGACTGAAAATAGAATTTGACGGAGATTGGGTGCATTTGCGCAGTTCCAATACCGAACCTATCATCCGCATTTATGCCGAAAGCAATTTTGAAACCAAGGCCAATAACATTGCCATGCAACTGATGCGGGATATCAGAGAGAGTATGTGAAATATGAATTTACATTTCCTGACCGGAACTTCTTTATTGTAATAGATTTATTATTTTGATGGTTTCTCCCCTGCTTGTAAAGAATTATCTTTATGCCTTATGGCGATGAGTTCTAATTCCCGAATCGTGGCCACTTATGTTTTATGAACCGCATCTACTTAGATAACGCTGCAACTACACCTCTGGATAAAGAAGTGCTGGAAGCAATGCTTCCTTACCTGACTGAAAAATTCGGCAACCCTTCTTCCATTTATTCTTACGGCAGGGAAACAAGGCTGGCAATTGAGAATGCAAGAAAATCTGTAGCACGGTTGCTGAATGCTCATCCCGGCGAAATATTTTTTACCAGCGGAGGAACCGAGAGCAATAATGCGGCAATATTGTCAGCTATTCGCGACCTGGGCTGCAGGCACATCATCACTTCCCCGATCGAGCATCATGCAGTATTGCATACCGTGGAGCATTATGATCATGAGAACATCGCTACCTGCAGTTTTGTAAAACTGTTCCCTGACGGCCATGTGGATCTGAACAACCTGGAAGAACAGTTGGCATCACGTAAGGAGCGCTGTTTTGTTTCTTTGATGTATGCCAATAACGAAATCGGGAATTTATTGGATATTGAAGCGACAGGAAATCTTTGTAAAAAATACAATGCCATCTTTCATTCGGATTGTGTGCAGGCAGTAGGGCATTACCGGATGGACCTTCGGAATACGCCGGTACATTTTATTTCTGCGTCGGGGCATAAGTTTCACGGGCCAAAAGGAGCAGGATTGTTGTATGTGAATGACAATATCAAGGTGGAGCCTTTTATTTTTGGAGGAGGGCAGGAAAGAGGCATGAGAGCAGGAACAGAAAATTTATATGGTATAGTTGGATTTGCCAAAGCGCTGGAACTGGCCATTGAAGATCTTGAAAAAGACAGCAGATACATCAGTTCAGTGAAAACTTACATGATCGGAAAGCTTCGCAGCAATATCAGCGGAGTGCAGTTTAACGGTGATGCTGAAGGGCAGAGCTTATACACCATACTGAGTGTTAGTTTTCCAAAGACCGAAAGATCGGAGATGATCCTTTTTAACCTGGACATCAATAATATTTGTGCTTCCGGTGGAAGCGCCTGCAGCAGCGGAGCCGATCAGGGATCACATGTCATCCGGGCCATCAACAATGATCCTAACCTTGTCACCGTGCGCTTTTCATTCAGCAAGTATAATACAAAAGAAGAAGTGGATACGGTGGTGGAGAAACTGAAGGAACTGATCTGAATTTTTCCCGGATTACATTTGAATCAAACCGCCTGTTTATTGTTTCAGGGAATGAATTGCACAAACAGACCTTTAGAAAGAGTTGTCAGTGAAAGTACTTTGATGAAGAGTGAAGAAGGGCCTAAAGATAATACCATGGGTTTCTCTTTGCCGACACAATATATTTTTTCATATTTCTCCAAAAAGCCAGTACCAGGTAAATGATAATGGGTGACCCCATAGTGAGCAGTGATGTATAAATAAAATACTGTCGGATACGGGTAGTGGCAATGCCCAGTCTCTCGCCTATGGCGGTACAGACACCAAATGCATTCCATTCTACGAAGTTTCTGAATCGGTTCATGGTATGGCGAAATTAAAAAATCTTTCCAATTATTAAAAACGGAACTTAAATTAACGGATTTTAGCAATATGGGCATACCTGGTCAGTACCGTTAACTATAAATTAATCAGGTTATCCGGATACCTTTTCTTTCATCATTTCCGCCAAATAAAAAGTGACATCTGCCGCCTACGAAGTAGTGATTCACAAAAACGGAACTGCAGGATAACTTACAATTTAAGAAGAAGTCTCCTGTTTAAGAGTAATATACCGGTTTGAACAGGCATTGCTTTAAAAAAATAAATCATAATAGTGCGTAAGATATGTGATCTGGTAACCTTCTTCTTTTTAGGTTTTTTTCCCATATATGATTAAAGTGTTAATAAAATTAATGGGCCTTTCATTTTTTTACCTTTTAAATCAATTTATATGAAAAGAATATTCGTCTTTGCTGCAATAACTTTTTGTGCTCATGCGGCAAAGGGTCAATCTACAAGTGATATTCTAAAGCAACAGGCAGGGCAAGGTGTAAAGGAAGGAGCAAAAACGGTGACAGAAAATGCCGGAGATAAAGTAACCGGCAGGCTATTGAACGAACTATTTGGTAAAAAAAAGAAAAAAAATAATGACAATACGGAAGGTTCCGCCTCTCCGGATAAAAGTATAAGTGTGAAAGATACAACCGGGACCGGTTCAAATGCAGGAGCCTCAGGGGGAGGAGTGTCTTTGCAGACTTACAGCAAGTTTGATTTTATTCCCGGCGATAAAATTCTTGCTTTTGATGATTATTCCAAAGATGCTATCGGCGATTTTCCTGCCAGCTGGAATACGAATTCAACCGGGGAAGTTGTTACATCTTCTGCCCGGCCGGGTCATTGGCTCATGTTAGCCAAACCGGGTAAGTTTATACCGGGTTATTTCAAGAGTATCCCTGACAATTTCACTATGGAATTTGATTTGAGTTGTAATAAAGATTATAATTACTATTCTCCCCCATTGATCGTTTATTTTCTTACAGGCTCCAATTCTGACAAAGACATTTTTGATAACTGGTTTTTGGCTGTTGGGAAAAGGGATGGTGTGAAGTTCAGCATTCAGCCGACGGGAGGTGTCAAAACAGGTTATGCAACTATAGAAAATTTTGAAGATGGCAAGAGCATTATGAAGAACCAGGTACCCATCACGCAGTTCAACAACAGGGAAGGCAGGGGAGACCAATATGTGCATATTTCTATATGGCGGCAGAAACAGAGAATAAGAGTGTATTTAAATGAGGATAAAGTTTATGACATTCCCCGTGCTTTTGCGGAAACTGGCAAGCCTTATTCAACTCTGTTTTTCGAAATTTTTGGTGGTTTTAAAAACCAGGACCGCTATTTACTGAACAATATAAAATTTGCAACAGGTGCGCCGGATACAAGAAATAAATTGATGACTGAAGGAAAATTTTCAACAACCGGAATTTTATTTGATGTGAATTCCGCTGCAATAAAACCACAGTCTTTCGGCGTGTTAAAAGATATTGCATCTGTGTTACAGGATAATTCTTCGGTTCGGGTAAAAATTGTAGGCTATACCGACAGTGATGGGGATGCAGCGGCAAATATGACGCTGTCAAAGAAAAGAGCAGGGTCGGTAAAAGATGTATTGATAAAAAATTTTGCCATTGATGCTTCACGGCTGGAAACTGATGGGAAAGGAGCCACGCAGCCCGTAGCATCAAACAGCACATCTGAAGGGAAAGCTCAAAACCGCCGGGTGGAATTCATCAAACAATAGAATTTATTTCTGCCCCGGGTATCAACAGCAAAAACGGTTGATAACCTTTAGTATGAACAGGCTGTTTAGCCGTTTTTGAGTGAAAAGAATATTTGGACTCAAGAGAACGAAATCATTTGCAAAGGATGATGGGGCTTTTCTTGAATAGTGCAGTTTAAAATCCTTTATCAGGCCACTTAAAAAGATAAAAAAAGCGGCCGGTGGGTTTTGCCTGTAGGCAGCCGCTGTTAATGCGAAAAATTCATGCACCATCCGCTGTGTTTTTTTTATATTTATCATAAACTAAGAGACTTGAATGCCCGGTGGCTGTATATAGTTTTGTTTTTTTTGTGTAATGTATTGCAGGCACAGCCGTTTCCTGATATACATTTTAACAGCCTGACAGAAAATGAAGGGCTATCTGATAATGGAGTGAATTGTATCACCAAAGACAAACAGGGATTTATCTGGATCGGCACTTATGACGGCCTGAACAGATTTGACGGTTACCGTATTAAAAAGTTTTTTCATAATCCTGCGTTGAAAAATTCACTGATCAGCAATCTTATTTTTCGTATAGTGCCTGATAGTAAAGACCGCTTATGGATCTCCACAAGAGAGGGAGTGAGTGTTTATGATAAGCAGACCGGGGAGTTCCGGAATTTCCGGCATAATCCCGGTGACTCATTCAGCCTGGATAATGATCAAAATGTAAATATTTTTCCTGCAGATCAGAATAATACATGGATCAATACCCAGTTTTCCCTTTATCATGTTGATAGTTCATTCCGTTTTGAGAAAGTCCCCACCGGAATGAGAATTTTGAATATAAATGAAAACTTTGAGCAGGAAGCGTATACAAACCTGGGCAGGGGCCGCCAGGGTAAGTTATGGGGCAACAATGCAGACTATGTCTTTATGATTGATAATGCCACCATGCAGATAGAAAAAAAAATTGGCCCGTTTCAGGGAGCGATACAGGTTGTTTACCAGGACTCAGATATGCGTTACTGGGTCGGTTCCTTTGGAGGCGGGCTGATGAGTTTTGACCCGGTGAGCGGTAAAATTGTATCAATAAAACTGGCAAGTGCCAGCCGGGTTATCGGATCCATTTCTGAATGGTGGGACAGGTACCATAAGCGATGGATTGTGCTGGGGAGCGATCATGGCCTGATTCTCGTTGACCCGGTTGACCTGAGAAGCAAGGAATATGATTTTCATCTCGGTTATTTTCCCCAACAAATTCTTTCAAAAAACTCGGTTCAGTGTGTTTATGTTGACCGCCAGGATATTTTATGGGTATGTACGGAGGCAGGAGTTTCTTATGCCAGGCCTTCCTATCAGTTATTTGATCTTTGGAATATTTCCCCGTCACAGGGTATTTTGCCTGTGACTTCATCTGATTATATTTATTCTCTCACTGAAACGTCCAATGGTTATTGGATGTCACGGTGGACAGGGCGGGGACTTTACTTTTTCAATAAAGCAGGTACCCTGAAAATGACTGTTAATACTATTCAGACAAATAAAGGAAAATTTTCCCTTTCAGATTTTAGAAAACCATATTATTTACAAAGTGAAGGCGATAGTATTTTATGGATTACAACAAATGAGTACCTGGTACATTATGACCTCAGATCAAAAAAGGCTCTTCTTTATAAACCACCGGATGGGTATGATAATACGGGTTTAAGAACGATTACAGTTGTTGATGAACATCACTGGTGGATCCGGACAAGGAATAATGGTTCCAACGGGATTTATATTTTTGACCCGGTGAACAGAATATTTCTGAAGCATTTTACCAACTCGCCGGGTTGTAAGGATTGTATTCCGCCAAGACTGTTGACTCTGTTTATTACAAAAAAAAGAGAAATATATGCTACGGCGATTGATGAGGGGCTTCTGAAATATGATCCGGCATCTGATAAGTTTATACCTGTATTTAAATTCCAGGGCGAGGAGCTGAGGCAGCACAGTAACAGTTTTGAGAGCATCGCAGAAGATAATTACGGGAACTTATGGATAGGCACTTACACCGGGCTGGTCACTTTTAGCCCGGCAACTAAGACGATCATAAAAGATTATTCGGATAATGAAATACTTGGCGGAGTAGAAATATCCGGAATCATTTTTGATCAATGGCAAAATGTTTGGTTGAGCACCGGCAGAGGTATTTACTATATACTTCATTCCACAGGCCAGCCACTGCAATTAACCAATACGGCCGGAATTTCCAGTAATTCAATCGGTGTTTTTACAGAAGGGAGCGATCATTCCATTTTTCTTGGCACGCAGGGATACGTATTGCGGATTAATCCGCTGGAATTGCTGAGCCAGCGTGAGCAAAGTGCACCTGTTCATTTTAGTGAAGTTACCATAATGGACAAGCCTTCGTTCTTTCATTTGACCTCGTCCGGGAAAAAAGAGATTACCATCTTGCCGGAACAAAGGCGGTTTACTTTGGATTTTTCTGTTTTAAATTATGATGCCGGCAATCGGTATTATTATCGTTTAGAAGGTGTGATGAATGACTGGCAGCAAAATGAAAATGGTCATCTTGCTTTTTACAATCTTTCCCCGGGCACATATACTTTACAAGTTAAAGGCGGGATGAAATCCGGCAACAAACCAGAAAGTGAAGATTCTGTAAGGATTATTGTAAAGCCGTACTGGTGGCAAACTATCTGGTTTAAATTGGCCGGTATTGTGCTTATAGTATTTCTGGCTGCATTAATCATTCGCCGCCGTTTCGCCCAGGTACGAAAGGAAGCTTCTTTCCGGCAAAAGATAGCAGAGACAGAAATGATGGCTTTGAGATCCCAGATGAATCCGCATTTTATTTTCAATAGCCTGAGCAGCATTGAAAATTTTATCATGAAAAATGAGAAACTCCTGGCCAGCGGCTATCTGAACAAGTTTGCCAGATTGATACGGATGATCCTTGACAGCAGCCGGAGCGATTTAGTGCCGCTGACAAAAGACCTGGAAGCATTGCGCCTGTATGTAGATCTGGAACAGTTGCGGTTTAATGATAAGTTCTGTTTTAAACTTGATGTGGAGCCGGTATTATCCAATGGTGATTACAAGGTCCCGCCGCTACTTGTTCAGCCTTATGTGGAAAATGCCATTGTTCATGGTTTGGCACATAGTGAACGGAAAAATCTTTTTATATCAGTTGCGGTGTCTCTAAACGGAGAATCCATAAAGTATGTGATCCGTGATAATGGTATTGGCAGGCAAATGGCGGAGGTCTATAACAGGCAGATTAAGCCATATCATAAAAGCTCGGGACTGACCATCACCGAGCAAAGGATCAATATTTTTAACAAGGAACAGCATGCCAGCGGGCAGGTGAAGATCACCGATCTGTATGATGATAACAAGAAGCCCGCAGGAACGGAAGTTGAAATAATGATTAAAGCAATATGATTATATGGAACAATTGAAAGCGATACTGGTAGATGATGAATGGAACAGTCTTCAAAACCTCCAGCAGAAGATAGAGGAGTTTTGTCCTAATATAAAAGTTGTTGCTGCTGTGCAAAAGCCGGAAGAGGCAATACTTCTTATTCATCACCATAATCCTGATGTACTGTTTTTAGATATTGAGATGCCCCGGATGAATGGGTTCCGCATGCTGGAAGAATTGAAGGACATACAGGCCGATATTGTTTTTACCACTGCATATAATCATTATGCAATTGACGCAATCCGCATCAGTGCGTTCGATTACCTTGTCAAACCAATTTCTGTGGAAGAATTGCAAAATACCGTAAGCAGGCTGCTTACCCGGCATAAACAACAGATCCAGGAAAAAATAAATGTGCTGAAAAAAAGCCTCCAGGAAAAAAAATCACAGGAAGACAATATTGCCATCCCGACAAACGATGGAATGGAATTCATCAGCATAAAAAATATTATTCGTATTGAGTCCAGTTCCAATTATTCCAAACTGTATTTAGTGGGTGGACGAACCATGCTGGTGACCCGCCTGCTGAAAGACTTTGAAGAGATATTGTTGCCTTACCAATTTTACCGGGTACACAATTCTCACCTGATCAATATGAATTATATTAAAAAATATATCCGGGGGGAAGGGGGGCAGGTAGTAATGCAAAACGGGGATGTGATAGATGTGGCGAGAAGAAAAAAAGATGAATTTCTGAAGTTGATCACCTCCTGATGGCACGAAACATCAAGCGGATGATATTTTTAATGGGTGAATAAATATTCCTCACGGAATCCGCAGCTTTTTTCATAAAATGATTTTCTGTATCGGGAAATATCAGCTTTTTGTTATCCTGATTCTCGCAGGAGAGCTATTTTTGCTTCTCTATGTCTTTATACATATCTTCTATCAATTCCGGCAGCAATGGCAACTGTTATTATGTTGGCAATAATGAAGAAGCGGTTTTAATTGATGCAGGCATATCCTGTACAGAAACGGAAAGACGAATGAACCGTTTGAAGCTTCCATTATCAAAAGTAAAAGCGATTTTTATTTCTCATGAACATGCGGATCATATAAACGGAGTGGCAACGATCTCAAAAAAATATAATATCCCCGTGTACATTACAGATGAAACTTTGAGAAAAAGCGGGCTCAAAATTGAAAAAAAGCTTATTAATAATTTTCAGGACACTGCAACTGTATCAATCGGCAAGCTGACAGTCACAGCATTTAAAAAACTGCATGATGCTGCAGACCCGCACAGTTTTATTGTTTCCGGGGGCAATGTTACTATCGGTATCTTTACGGATATCGGCTACCCGGGAAAAGAGCTGATACGGTATTTTAGACTTTGCCATGCCGTTTTTTTAGAAACGAATTATTGCGAAGCCATGTTGGAAAACGGTTCTTATCCCAGACATTTAAAGAAGAGGATCAGCGGAAAGAAAGGTCATTTGTCCAATACCCAGGCGCTCGGTTTATTTAAAAAATACAAACCCCATCACCTTTCGCATCTTATTTTATCCCACTTGTCTGAAAACAATAATAACCCCGAAATAGTCAAAAAGCTTTTTAAACCTTATGAAGGTGATGTTTCCGTTATTGTGGCATCAAGGTACCAGGAAACAGAAGTGTACCGTATTAATCCTGTTGCCGGGATAAACGGACTGAGTCAGAAAAATAGTTTAAAACAAGAGTACAGGCAATTAAAACTTTTTTAATGATGTAGTGAAATATTGAAAGGAGTGGAATCATGCTTATATCGTATTATCTGAGCGTCTGGCTGCATATTATCTGCGCTGCTTTCTGGATAGGAGGCATGATGGTACTTCCGTTAGTGCTGATACCGGGAATAAAGAATAATCCTGAAAAACGGCAGGTGATGATGATAACCGGGATGAAATTCCGTTTTTACGGATATATTGTTTTTGCCCTCCTGTTGCTTACCGGCATCACTAATATGTATTTCCGGGGCATTCATTTTTCCTGGGAATTTTTCACTTCATCAAGATATGGGAAGCTGGTTACACTGAAAGTGATCCTCTTTGTGATTATGATGCTGGCGGCGCTTACTCATGATCTCTTCCTGGGCAGGAAGGCTGCTGATAAGATGGATGAGCATGACCGCATACAGATAAGAAGGGTAGCCCGATGGACAGGGCGGGTTCTGCTGCTGGTTTCTTTTGCGATGGTCTATATTGGTGTGCTCCTTTCAAGAGGAGGATAATTATTTATTTTTCTGCAGATGTAGTTTGTCTGTTTTCAAACCTCCTGTCGGGGATGAACCACATTGCGGCAACCAAAGCATACAGAGCAAAGCTGATCATCGGGTGTATGAAGGAAAGCCCGATAGCAATTGCATAAATACCTACTGATAATTTTCCTTTGTAATCATTTCCGAGCACCTGTGCAAAAGCCGAATCTTTTCCGTGGAGGCTCACCAGGCAATGTGCCAGGATTATGTACGCAATTGCAGACAGCATCAATATGAGCCCATATACAACTACCGGCCAGAGTGTAAAATGATTTTCTCCCATCCAGGCAGTAGCAAAAGGAATGAGAGAAAGCCAGAATAATAAAAGCATATTGGTCCAAAGCACGCCACCGCTTACTTTTTGTACCGCATGCATCATGTGGTGATGATTATTCCAGTAAATAGCCACGTAAACAAAACTGAGAATATAACTGAGAAATTTTGGCCATAAGGGCCATAAGGAGTTTAATTTGCCGCCATCAGGGATCCTTAATTCCAGCACCATGATCGTAATGATGATAGCTATTACCCCGTCACTGAAAGCCTCCAATCTTCCTTTACCCATACTGGATAGTTTAATAAATAAAAATAAGGAGAAAATGAGAACCGCAGTAAGGCAACTTTACAGGCATTTTGAAGAAAGAAAATTTTTCAGATGAAAACGAAGAAGTTTCCGTATTGCTTTTTCTATGCCAGCTCCGTTTGTATTTAAGGATATTTAATTACTTTTAACCGATAAAGGCAAACGCAAAACCTTCAACATTTCTGTAATGCGGAAAAACAGTTTTCTAAGTCTCTTAGTTATACTTTTTACAATCAGTTCCTCAGTAGCGCAAAGTAAAAATGACATCAGTGTACTCGGCTATTTTGCCGGGAGAACTACTGCACTGGATAGTTTTCCTGTGGGCAAACTAACCCATTTGATCTATTCATTCTGCCACCTGAAAGAGAACAGGCTTTCAGTGGACAATGCTTATGATTCCGCACAGGTACAAAAAATGGTTTCATTGAAAGAAAAATACCCCGGGTTGAAAATAATTTTATCCCTGGGCGGCTGGGGTGGTTGTAAAGACTGTTCTCCTGTTTTCGCAAGTAGAGAAGGGAGAAAAGAATTTGCCCGGTCAGCAAAAGAGTTAATGGAATACTTTCATACGGATGGCATAGACCTTGACTGGGAATACCCTGCCATTTCAGGCTTTCCCGGGCATATATTTAACCCGGATGATAAAAAGAATTTCACTTCGTTGCTAAAAGTATTACGCAAAGAATTAGGTAAAGCGTATGAGATAAGTTTTGCAGCAGGTGGCTTTGATCAATACATAGATTCATCAATTGAATGGAGTAAAGCAAGCCGGCTGGTGGATAAGATAAATATTATGAGTTATGACCTGGTGAACGGGTTCAGCACCATCAGCGGGCATCATACGCCGCTTTATTCCACACGGGAGCAAAAGCAATCTGCAGACAATGCGGTGGACAGGCTGATCGCAGCGGGAGTGCCTCCCGGAAAATTAGTTATTGGCGCTGCTTTCTATTCCCGGTTTTTTTTGCTGGAAGAAACCAATAATAACGGACTGTATGATCCGGCACGATTCGACCATGGCGTTTCATATTCCCGTTTATATGACAGTATAACGGAAGCGAACGGATTTGTGAAATATTGGGATATAGTTGCTGAAGCTCCCTATGCATTTAATATGGATAGAAAGATCCTTGCCACCTATGATGATAGTGTTTCCATTTCTGTCAAAACAAGATATGCAATAAACAGGAAGCTGGGCGGCATCATGTTCTGGCAATTGATGGATGATAAATTTTCCAATGGCCTCTTAGATGTGATTGATAAGGTGCGCAGAGAGAAGCAGGATCATTGATTCCTTGGATCATTTCATTTTTTTCATAGGGTAAAGTGCTTATCATTTAATTTTGGTTTATACAACAGAGTCCGGTATGGCAAAGAAAAAATGGTTAATAGATAAAGAAAATTCACAGGTGCATTTTAAAGTCAAGCACCTTATGATCACTACCATTACAGGCGGGTTCAGCAGTTATGATGCATCCATCGAAACTGAGGGAAATGATTTCATGACGGCGAAAGTCAGTTTTACTGCCGATACACCTTCTGTCTCCACAGGCAACCCCGACCGTGACAGGCATATCAAGAGTATTGATTTTTTTGATGTAAAAAATTTTCCTGAGTTGAAATTTGTTGCTACAGGTTATCAGAAACTTGACGATAACGGGCATTATAAATTGACCGGTGCTATGACCATCAGGGATATTACTAAAAAAGTTGAACTGGATGTGGAGTTTACCGGAGTTGTAAAAGATCCGTCCGGAAAAAATAAGGCTGGATTTATTATCACGGGACGTATCAACAGGAAGGATTTTAACCTGAAATGGAATGTGATCACAGAAGCCGGAAGCCTGATGGTAGGTGAAGAGGTCAGGATTGATTGTGAAGTACAGCTGTCCGAAGTACAAAGTGGAAGTAACTAACTACCGGAAGAATTCCGGATTATCTGAAATCAGTTTCAGGTAATCGAATTTTACCTATTTTTAGAAAAACATAACTGTATGAAACTTTTCCTGCTGGATGGCGGCGGAGCTTTCCTCCTGATTCCGATATTAATATTGTTTCTGGCAATTATTATTTTGGTTGAAGGAGTAATTCTGATACTTTTTAAAATTGAAAAACCAGGAAAAGCTTTTTTGTATTCTCTTGTTGTCAATCTTGCTTCCCTGGGAGTAGGGTTTCTCACAGCACCGCTGATACGGCAAATCGGATCGGGGATTTCTACTCCGGGGTTGACATTTCGCTGGCTCGTTATTTTTGCACTAACGGTTCTTGTAGAAGGTTTCCTGCTGATCCTGCTGACAAAAAAGAGACCCAGAGAAAAAGTGTGGCTGGCAACACTGGTCATGAACCTGGTAAGTTATATAATTCTGATACTGGTTTTCGGAAGAGATATTTTTTGGGGATGATACCTGGTCTTATCACTTAAAATATATTTTATGAATTTTTATTTTTCAGACGTTGTGGTTGGAACACCAACTTTTGGTGAAGACCTTCCCTGGCAATTAATGCTTATCCTGCTGGCAGTTATTTTGATTGAAGCCGTGGTGATGCTGCTTTTCCGGTTGAATCGTTTTAGTAAAGTTCTGTTTCATTCTTTTCTCGTTAACCTTGCTTCAACAGTCCTGGGATTTTTGTTGTTCACTAAGATGATCTCATTGAATGATTCAGTATCTTATTTAAGTCAGTGGTTGATTTTTTACCTGGCAACAGTGGTGATTGAAGGTTTGGTGATGATGCTTTTATATTCCGGGAGAAGCAAAGGGAAAATTTGGAGCGTTACTGTTGTGATGAACCTCGCCAGCTATATCTTTTTGTATATACTCAGTCTATTGTAATGAAATTTTTCAAAAATAAGCTCAGTGTTGTTTTAATGCTTGGCTCCGGTCATGGGCTGAATGATATGATTGCCGGATATTTTTTGGGGTCCCTGGTGCAGCTGAATACCGGATTAATTCAGACCGGAATGGGGTTATTTATGTACAACCTGCTGGCTTTCGGCGGACAATATCCCGTCGCATTGCTTTTGGAGAAAATGAAAACCCCGAAAAAGTTCTTATTGATTGCTTATGCGTTGAACATTGCTGCTCTTATCTGTTTTTCTTATTACATCCGGCTTTCACTGGTATTGGCTGGAGTGGCATCTGCCATTTACCATGTTGCAGGTGGCACCATTTGTGCAGAAAAAAACAAGGCGACAATGATCGGTATGTTTGCTGCACCCGGTGTTGTAGGTCTTATCCTCGGCGGATATTTTGCGTATCGGAATATTTCCATTTTATCCTGGCTGCTGTTCGCTGCGCTCCTGGTACTCGGGTCTCTGGCATTTCTAACGCAGGAAAGAAATAAGACAGGAATGACAGAAAACAATGAAACGGTTTCAGAAAAAAAATTTCAGCTAGACCGGCACGATCTTATTATGATCCTCTTGCTGACCATTATCTCACTTCGTTCTGCAGTCTGGAATATTTTTCAATTGATCCATGAAAATAATTACCACTGGCTGATCGCAATTGCAGCTTCCGCTTTCGTTGGAAAATTGGCAGGAGGCTGGATCTCCGACCGGGTAGGGTGGAAATGGTATACGTTTATTTCACTGGGCTTTGCTACTCCGCTGATCACTTTTTTCAGGGAAGAAATTATCCTGTTTTGCATCGGGATCGGACTGCTTCAATCAAGTATTCCGTCTACAACCATGTTACTGATCCGGTCCCTGAAAGGAAAAACCGAACGTGCCATCGGTTTATCGTTTGGCGCCGCCATTATTTTGGGAGCTATCCTTTTTTATACGCCCTTCCGGTCAGTGATTCTCTCAGATATTTTTATATGGGCCTCCGGAGGTATTATGCTGGCTCTTTTGTTTTTTGCATCCAATAAAAAAATTGAACAGGGCTTATAAATTTCACAGGGTAATTTATCGCAGCAAAAAGGTGAGTGATACTAATTTTAATTTTCTCTCCTGATAGCAGTAAATCTGCCTGGCGGGGAAATAATAATTTAGCCCCGGCATCACTATATCCCGGAAATAATTTTTCTTGCCTGAATTTATTTCACTTTTTACCGCAGGAATATTCCGGGTGAAACAGAAAGCAGGAATGTGTGAAATTCATTTTTGAGATTGTTTGGTTTTCTTTCTCCTGTGTAAACAAACACCGACATTTTTGTTAAGAGTATATTCTTAGTTGACAGATTTTCTTCATGTTCTGAGCTTTTTTTGCAGGAATTTGCGTGCCCTGTGAACTTTAAAATTTCACAATGAAAGGGCAGTAATTCCCTTTAGAAGGGCTTCAGATCATTTACTTATGCAATCGTTTGCCGCCGATTCGGAAAAGTATAAGAAATAAAATCGCTGCAAGAAATTTTGGTTCAGCGGAGCAAAAAAAATAAAATTGTTTTGCTTGTATTGAATAATTATTCCGATATTAGCAATGAATTTTCATAGGATAAGGTTTAATGGTTAATGGTTTTTGATTAGGGCCCCCCGATCTTCATCGGGGGTTCTTTTTTAAAGCACTCTTTACAAACTTTTAAGCAAAACATTTGTACAAAAAAAACTCTGACCAGATTGATCAGAGTTTTTATCATTGGGATAGTGAATTACTTATTTATTTTTTGGTTTACTCAAAATATAATCAAACCGTTTTCCGCTGACATCTGCCATATCAGGTATTGCATCAGCTTTATATTTACCTGCATCTAATTTTTTCTTTGTTTCGGAAAATGCTTTCAATGTGAGTGCAATATCCTCATCCGTATGCACAGCAGAAGGAATAAGCCGGTATATAATATGTCCTTTCGGAATAACCGGGTAAACAATGATGGAAGCAAACACGCCGTAATTCTCCCGCAAGTCCATCACCATTTCCGTTGCTTCGGGTACATCTCCTTTCATATAAACAGGCGTCACCACTGAATTAGTACTTCCGATATCAAAGCCGTTTTCTTTCAAACCTTTTTGGAGTTTCAATGCATTCGACCACAGTTTTTCCTTGAACTCAGGATGGTGGCGCAGCAGTTCTAACCGTTTCAGGTTTCCCACAACCAATGGCATCGGTAAACTTTTTGCAAAAATCTGTGAACGGATATTATAGCGTATGTAATCAATTATCTCATGCGGTCCTGCCACAAATGCGCCAATGGAAGCCATGGATTTGGCAAAAGTTGAAAAATAAAGGTCTATCTGATTCTGGCAACCCTGCTCTTCACCGGCACCTGCTCCTGTTTTTCCCAATGTGCCGAAGCCGTGAGCATCGTCCACCAGTAACCTGAATTCATATTTCTTTTTCAACGCTGTTATTTCTTTCAGCTTGCCCTGGTCACCGGCCATGCCAAACACGCCTTCACTGATCACCAGTATGCCTCCGGCATTTTGTTTTTCGATCAGCGCTGTAGCCCGCTGCAATTGTTTTTCACAATCCTCCATATCGTTATGTTTGAATACAAAACGATGGCCGGGATGCAACCTCAGTCCGTCAATGATGCATGCATGACTTTCCGCATCGTACACGATCACATCATGACGGCTGCACAAAGAATCAATGAGGCTTACCATGCCCTGGTATCCGTAATTCAGTAAGATGCAATCTTCTTTCTTTTCAAATTCTGCGAGCTCCCTTTCCAGTTTTTCATGAAGATCGCTGTTGCCGCTCATCATGCGGGCGCCCATAGGTAATGCCAGGCCGTATTTTGCGGTAGCTTCAGTATCTGCCTTCCGTACTTCCGGATGATTGGCTAACCCGAGATAATTGTTCAGGCTCCAGACGATCATGTCTTTGCCGCGAAATTTCATCCGGCTGCTGATCTCACCTTCAAGTTTGGGAAATGCAAAATATCCATGTGCTCTTTTTCTGTGTTGCCCGATAGGGCCGTAGTTTTTTAGTAAGTGTTCAAAAATATCTGCCATGCTTAATTAGGGTTTGATAAATTCCGTTTTTTGAATGGTGCAAAGATAAGCTATTGAAGAAATTCTTTTTATATAGCGCATTTTTAAGGTGGTACAAAAGAATATTTCATTGTATCAGAGATTAGGAGTAGGATTTTACAGAACAAGATCAGCTCAGGATGAGGGGTGAAGCCGGCTGCTGTTTTTACGGCGATCTTAATGCTATCTTTGAAATACCGGCTCCGGTTCTGTTTGGAATTGAAAGGTAAGGATAGTTGCCGGGTTAATTTTTTGAAATGAAAGTTTCCGGTGAATCAAAAACTTTGCTGACAGGATCATACGTGCTTTTATTAATTTTTAATTTGTGAATAGACGCCTGTTTTTAATAAGAGAAAGAATAATTGAATTCATTTTTTTTGGTAATTATTTTTATGCGTTATGCGCTTTATCGCTTGCTATTGAATCTTCTTTCCAGCAATCTATCGGGATGAACAGGTTTGTGTTTTACCTGCTGTTGTGTTCGGCAACGATCGTTTATTATAATTACGCATATATGGGGGAGATTAGTTTCCGGATCGCATTCCTGGGAAGAAAGATCAAACTGACTCCGCCTGCGAAATATGATTATTATAACAGGAGAACTGCCTGGTATCACAGGAACGACCGGTTGCTGAATATTACACAGATGTTTTTTTTACTGGTGGCATCAGCCTGTGCCATTGATCTTGCCGCAGTGGAATATCATCATATTTTTTCATTGCATCTTTCTGAATGGCTGATGTTATTTTCCGTACCGGTGATAGCAGTCTTATATTATGGCAATGCTTTTTTCCCGGTATTCCGGATCAACCTGAGAAGGACAGGATGGCTAAAACCTTTTGTAGTGGGTTTTGTATGGGCAGGGGCAGTTACCATTTACCCGCCCATGTTTCATCAATGGCAAAATGACCTGCATTATGATTTTAATTTTCTTGTGTTCTGGCTTTTTGTGAAGAACTGGATGTATATTTCTGTTCTGGCAATTATGTTCGATATAAAAGATTATGCTGATGATGCAAACCGGCAGCTCAAAACCTTTGTGGTGCAGGTAGGATTGCGCAAAACTATTTTCATGATCCTGCTGCCGCTGATCGTAGTCGGGTTGATAGCATTCAGCATTTTTGCACTTGAGTCATCTTTTACTTCCGTTCATTACCTGGTGAATCTGATTCCGTTTTTATTGTTGTTATGGGTTGCTTATTCCCTGCATCGCCGCAAACCTATTTTATATTACCTGATCATTATTGACGGGCTGATGCTGGTAAAAGGGATTTGCGGTATAGCCGGCGCTTTGTTATTCTCCCGTTATTAAGATCAGGATATACCCGTTTTCAGCAGGTTAAGCCTTTGATCTTTCATTTTTAAACTGCTGTTTACTATCCTGTCCACTTTATACAGGGCAATATTTCTTTTCCGGTTCCGGAGCATTATTTTCCGGGGGATACCTATTCCAGCCCCTGCAGGTATGTTTCACTGTTAAGCTTTCTTTTTTTCATGTTAGCGGTTTGTTATTGACCCCTTCATTTTATTGTTTTAAAAGCAATAGGTATTTGGTTTGTTACCGGATAGAAAATGCAGAATAAACTTTTTTAATAAAAACCAATCAAAAGCAGGATCAGCTCAATAAAAGTTATTTGTATGAAAAGGTCAGTAAAATTTAAAAACAATTATTTCAGCATCCAATGATCCCGGAAGCGACCGGGATTATGACGAATGAAATGCCTGCCACAAGGCAGGCGTGTAACAACACAACAATTAAAACAGATACACATGAAAAATATTTTCCCCATTGCTGCCATTTGCATTATGGCTATTGGTTGTTCCCCTTCCCGGACAACTGTTTCGGTTCAGGCAACCGAAGAAGGGCCCGTTGGATACGATGTTTTTTACAATGATTTGTCTCCTTACGGCAGGTGGATTGATTATCCTCAATACGGGTATGTTTGGATGCCTTCAGTAGAGGTAGGGTTCAGGCCTTACGCTACCAATGGGCACTGGGTATTTACCAATTATGGGTGGACATGGGTTTCCAACTATCAGTGGGGATGGGCAACTTTTCACTACGGAAGATGGATGTACGAAGATGGTTATGGATGGATGTGGCTTCCGGGTCATGAATGGGCGCCGGCATGGGTAATGTGGGGCAGAAGCGGTGGCTATTATGGATGGGCTCCGTTGGCGCCGCATATAAGTGTGGGCATTTCTGCCGGATGGACTCCTCCGGCCCGATCCTGGAATTTTGTACAGTCGGGGAATATCACACAAACCAACATAAATAATTACGTGATCAATAATTACAAAACGACAAACATAACCGAGGTGAATAACATCGTGAAAAATGTTACGGTTATCAATAACACCAACATACAGAAAACAACGAATATCAATAATACCAATGTGTACAAAACAACTAATAATAATACAGGTAATTATTTCACCGGGCCGCAACGGGAGGATGTGGAAAAAGCAACGAACCAGCGTTTGACGATGACGAAGATAGCTGCTTCTGATAAGCCGGGGCAAAGTTCAGTGAGTAAAAACCAGCTTACAATATTCCGGCCTGCTGTAAAGGAAAATACTTCGGCAAACAAACCGGCGCCTGCAAAATTTGAAGCATACCAGCAGGCAAGACCTGTTTCCGTGAAGAATAATGAAACGAGCGAAGTGAATAGCTCCGCCAATAATGTAAATGAAGAGAACAGAAATAATAAAGCGGTAAAAAATAATTTGATCAGAGATAACGGACTTCCTGCAGAAAAGACAAAAGAAAATGTTCCGTTTGAAAATGGAAAAGAAGTTGTTCCTGCGGAAAAGGAAAAAGTATTGGATCAGAAAACACAATCTGTACCAACGGGAATGCAGACAATGAAACCTAATCAGCCGAACACGGATATAAAACCCATGAACAATGTTCCGGAATCAAAGAAAACTTTTAAGCAACAATGGGATCAGCCCAAAAGGACTGAAGTCAATAACGATCATCCGAAACAATTCAGGGTTCAGCATAGTCAGAAATCCGTCAGGCCACCGAGGCAGATAAAACCGTCTAAAACATTTAAGAAGGATAAAAAATCATAAGCACGCTGAGAATGGCGAACTGTTGATTCCTCCGGATGAAAAGATCATTGATGATTTTATTTGAGGAACCGGTATGATAAAATTATCCGGGTTAATCTTTTGAAAGTTTATATAACCTTCCCTGGTCGGTAACTGCATACAGATTCCCGTCTTTTCCCTGGGTGATATCCCTGAAGCGCTGTCCCTCATTGGCCAGGAGCCTTTCTTCTCCGGTTACTTTATTATTGACAATCCTTAACCGGGCAATATGGCTTCCGCTTAAGGCACACACAAATAAATTATTTTTCCATTCAGGGATATGATCACTGCTGCAAAAAACAATTCCGCTGGGAGAGATAACGGGGTCCCAATAATAAACAGGTTGTTCCATTCCTTCTTTTTGTGTGATGCCATCGCCGATTTTTTTTCCTGAGTATTCAAAGCTGTAGGTGATAACCGGCCATCCATAATTTTTACCTGCCTGTACCAGGTTGATCTCATCACCGCCGCGGGGGCCAAACTCTGCTTCCCAAAGATCACCTGTTGAAGGATTAAAAGCAAGGCCCTGGACATTTCTATGGCCATAAGACCAGATCTCAGGGAAAGCACCTTCTTTGTTGAGAAAAGGGTTTCCCGGTGCCGGCTTGCCTTCTTTCGTTATTCTTAATACTTTTCCCAATGCAGAATTAAGCCATTGTGCCTGCGGCCTTGTTTCCAGGTCCGATCGTTCTCCGGTTGATACAAATAAGTTACCGGTTTTATCAAATAAAATTCTTCCGCCATAATGCAGGTTACTGTTGTGTGCCGGAACTGCTTTGTAAATTGTTTCTGCATTTTCAATTGTCTTTTCATCCTGGGCAAGCCTGCCTTTGGCTACGGCAGTCAGGTTGCCATCCGGTGTGCTCAACGAATACACCCAATAGACCATCCTGTTTTTTGTAAAATCAGGATCGAGGGTCAGTCCCAGTAAACCGCCCTGTCCTTTGCTGTTCACTTCGGGAATGCCGGTAATAGGCTGACTGATCTCACCTTTATTGTTCACGATCACCATGGTTCCTCCTTTCTGGGTGATCAGGAATCTGCCATCCGGTAAACTGGTAATGCCCCAGGGTTGTTTCAGTTCAGTTGTAAGGATCTCACTTTTATATGGTGTCTTTGTTTCCATGCCTGCGATACGGGTCTGGCCTTTGAAGGCTGGAGGATAATCCGTGTTGGGATTTTTTGTTTCTACAGGTGGCAGGGTATCCCTGTTAGTTGTTGAGGTAAAATGTCTTGTTGCCGGTGGTTGACACAAACTTAATGTGGCAAGCAGGAGTAAACTGACGGGAAAAATGCTGGTACTCATGGTTAAAGAATTGCGTTCAATTTACGGAATAAATTTTATTTGCTTTCCGTTGTGTGATGATTGTAAGATTCAGGAAAATGAGAACACACCAATTTTTCAAAGGGGCAGTTTATATGATAGTAAAAACAAATGCCCCAATAATATATCCTGTAATTTTTATTTTCATCATTATCATAACAAAGGGGAGTGATCTGTTAGAGAGAGCCTTCCCGTTTTTTTCCGGAAAAAATCCCTACTTTCATTTTACTAACGAAAAATCATGGACAGAAAAAGACCGGATGTAGATGTGATCAGCGATGTATTGAAACTGGTGCTGGCAGATAATCCCGGGTCTGCTTTTATTCAGAGCCTGTCTTACCAGTATATGGAAAGGGGGGGACTCAGTAAAAAGCAACTGGAAGGCTTGTACAGGAAAGCTGTGAGTGTAAAAAGCATTCCTCTTGCAAAACTATCCACTCTCGAAGCCATTATTCTGAAAAAACCTACCCGGTATAAATCAGCTTTGCCGGCTCCCGCACCGTTGTATAAAAAAAGTACAAGACAGGGAGAACTCATCGCTGCTATTCTGGAGAAATTTCCTCAACATAAAAGAGTCCTGTTCCTGAAAACAAAGTACGATAACAATGAAATTCTTTCTTCGTCTGAGGCAGCAGAGATAGAAAAATTTTATAAAATGCTACGCTGATGCTAAGGCCGGAATAGAGCAAACCAGCAATGAAGTATAAACAATGTTCCCGAAAAACATCGCAGTTGCCCAATTGGGAATCAATACTTCAATATTCTTCTCAGTGTCCTTTTCGGTAAAGAAAATATAACCGCAGAGTTCGCAAAGCAGTCTCTGTGTTCTTTGCGAAAAACTTTGTGCTCTTTGCGGAAAAAAAAGCTTAACCGCAGAGGCCGCAAAGTATTCTTTGTTTTCTTTTCGGTAAGAAAAAATTAACCGCAGAGATCGTAAAGGTGCCCGCAGAGTTCGCAAAGCAGTCTCTGTGTTCTTTGCGAAAATCTCTGCGTCCTTTGTGGTAAAGAAAATATAACCGCAGAGACCGCAAAGTGTTCTTTATTTTCTTTTCGCTAAGAAAAAATTAACCGCAGAGATCGTAAAGGTGCCCGCAGAGTTCGCAAAGCAGTCTCTGTGTTCTTTGCGAAAAACTTTGTGCTCTTTGCGGTAAAAAAAGCTTAACCGCAGAGGCCGCAAAG
>MWTC01000036.1 GCA_002066995.1 Sphingobacteriales bacterium UTBCD1 | reverse complement strand
TCAACCTATTTCAGGACTATACAACAGCAGCTAACGAGCAGATATTGCCGAAGTGCAGGGAATAGAATTCCGTCCACCCGGCTAACTGCTGCTGAGTAAAGATAAAAAAGATGATGATATACACATAGCTAAATAGATAACGTCAAGCTGGATATGCAGCCCAACAGAATTATGACCCGTCCTGAAAAAGGTTGAAACACGGCTTCCGTCAACCTGCATTTTGGCTTTGTGTTAAGGACTGTGAGCCTTGCAAATGTGCCTGACTTGGTGCGTTGGCTAAAAGATTACTTCCCAAAATTTCGGGGATAATAAGAAAAAGTGAGCATGAAATACTGTTGAAGGACATTTGTAGAATTAAAAGTTTGTATATTCCCTATTACTGTATTAATAATGCTTCTATTTTGTCGAAGCAAATCCAATGCAGAAAATTTAACTTCACCTTTGTCACCTTTCATAAAGCGATAAGAAAGACTGGCATTCCAAATAGTGGTATTAATGGGGGATTGGTAGTTAAAATTACTTCTGTTATATGTTACATTGGTATTCCACAAGAAATTTTTTGGAAACTGGAAAGTGCCAATCAAACGAGTAAATGAATTATTGCTCCTGAATGATGTATTATCAAGCCCTTGTTGTAACGAATTATAAATTGCTTTCCCTTGTTGCACTTTTAGAGCCAATTTATCCCGATAACTATAATCAAAGTGTACGGATATTTCATTAATAAGTGTTCTTGAAATGTTGGAAATTGAATTAATGAATTGCGGTGTTCTATGCATTGAGAATTTATTTTGGAGTTGAATTTGAAAAGTATTTTTTCTTTTCTCAATTGATTTTTTTAAACTGAAATCACTTTTAAATGCTCTTTGCCCTTGCATATTTATCAGGTATTCAAACGCTCTGCCTTCTTGATTATAAACGATACTGTCAGAAAAGGCATTTTTCTTTATAATTAGCCCAATCTTAACATTAATGTTTAAAGGGTTTTTGGGTTTACGAGTTGTAAAAATATATTGAAACGATAGCTCTCTACTCGTTTCTGGCAAAATGTTTTGGTTGCCCATTGGAAGATACCAATAGTTGCTACTATCTATTAGTGGGGCAATCTGAAACACAGTAGGATAATTAATTTTTGTCTGGTAGTTAAAAATATACTTAGATTCTCGATTTCCATATTGATGATTACCATATTCCATTGAAACGTCAGGCACAAAGAACCAATAATCATACTTGAAATTTTGTATATCTTTTACAGCAATACTTTGATGGTTATAGTATTGCTCCCTAATATTAATATTTAAGTTTGTATATTTATAGTACCTATCCGTAAGACCTTTATTAAAATTTTTATAGAAACTCAAAGTAGGTTCGTAACTAATTGTATGCTCATTTCTTTTATTAGTAAGGTTAGTATTGCTCTCATATGTTCTTTGCTGGGTTTTCCAATCTAAAACATTATCTACATGCTCACTATGTTGAAAATTTATCGCTTGCGACAAGCTTATGCCAATACCTGATAAGTCAACATGATTGCCTAAAATTAATTGTTTAAGACCAGGATAAACAAATCGTATGGTATGATTTGTATTCATTTCATTTTTATCATACTTTCTATCAAAGTCTGATGTTGCAAGATTTAAAAATGACTTGTTGATAATATTTATTTGCGCATCTTCAAGGCTATTTTGCGATTTTAGGTTGTATTCAAGCGTAAAATTCTTCGGAACTTTTTTTTTCTGGTCGCCCTCATGAAAGCGCTGATATTTAAGTGATAGTTCAATGCTTTTAGCAATATCATCTACTTCGTTTAATGAACGAGAAGTTCCAACTATTCCCTGCCAGGTGGTTTCTAATGCAGTAGTATCATCAATTACTTGTTTATTTTCATTTAATGTGCTTTTAATTCCTAAAGAAAAAGAATATTCGTTTAACACTTTCTCATAATTTGCATTAAGGAAATGTCTTGTTTGAATACTTTGTTTAGTGCTTTTAATATTTTGTGTTTGCAAACTATCACGTCCCAAAGCCGTTTTTATAAATCCTTCCGAAATAATATTTGACGTATTATGTTGAAGAAAATAATCTGACGTTACCCTATGCTTTCTAAAATAAATCACATCAGGTAAGAAATCATAATTCCATTGAACTCCCGCAACAATTGGTCGGTTCAACCCTGATATATCAAAGTCTGGCTGATAATCAATATTTGCTCCCTCTCCTTTAAATGAGCTACTTTTAATAAGGTCTTGAATATTATTTGCAATTTTGTTCACATTATTTGCAACTCCGATTACGCTAAATTGCATTTTCTTGTTATACTTGCTTAGCATAGCATCAGCAGAATATCTTTTATCTGTTCCAAATCCTGCTGAAATTTTTCCAAATAACCCTACATCCTTTCCCTCTTTAAGTTTAATGTTCGCATAAAGTGTAGAATCATAGGGATTATGTTCATTTGGCTGTTGATAAACCTGAATTTTACTTATTATTTCTTTAGGTAAATTTTGCGTGGCAACTGCAATATTGTTGCCAAAAAATGGCTTGCCATTAACATAGATTGCTTGTAGTTTTTTACCATTGAAAGTTATTTCACCATCCCCCCAAATGGTAAATCCGGGTAGTCTTCGCATTAGTCCCTCAACAGTAGCATTACTATCAAGCCGAAAAGCATCGGCATTAAATTCTAAAGTATCGCCTCTCATTCTCATTGGGGCGATGGATGTTATAATTACTTCCTCATTTGTTGCATTAAACTCTGCCACATTATGTAAGTGTATTGTGTCCATTTGGATAGTAGTATTATTTGAAATACCATGCAAAAATTCCTTGACAAAGGGTTTATACCCCACATAAGTAATGACGAATTTTAGAGGAATTAAAATAGGCAATCGGGAAAGCCTAAATTCGCCAAATTCATTGGTTAATGTAAACTGTATAATACTTGAATCACTAATTCTATATATGGCGACCGTTGCTCCAATCAGCATAAAATTATGCGAAGAATCTTTTACCGCACCTCTTACATTACCGAAACCCAAACTATCAGGAGATTGTTGGGCATTAGAAATGATTGAAGTAAGCAAAAGGAGTAAGAACCATAGGCATTTTTTTCTTATGATGCTGATTACTGCCACAACAAATTATTTCTTAACACGAAGCGAGCATTAGCAATTAAATATTTAATATTATAAGTTATAACTCCTTTCGTAATTTCAGTTTTACAATAACCGGATTTGACTTTCTGGTTTCAGTGCTGAAATATTTATCCAATGCTGGCGGATATCGTTTAGCTTTCTCTTTTGTTTTTTCCATTTGGTTAAACATTTCTAATGCTGAAAGACTGGTATATAAGTTGCCGTTAAAATATTCTATACCGTCTCTTTGAGCAATATGGCCTAATGCGCTAAGAAAATAACTGGAAGCGTCGGGAGAAATTTTTTCAATAGAAATAAGTTTTTTTGTTAGGGTATCATACATAAAATTGTATTGAAATTCAGGATCCGAATTAGGTTTAAACAGATACATTCTCGGAATCAATTTGAAAAATAAATAGTTACGGTAATAAAAAATATTTGAAATTTGTAATATTGTCTTATTGTCAAATGATAAAGTTTCCTTTAAACTATCAATACTTTTTAGGTTATTACCCTCAATCAATGTTTTGGGTATCACTCTCTCATAAGGAAGTACAAATTGAAATGAAGCGATAGCAGTATCTTTATTTATTTTGAAGGTTTTAAATGTAAGAGGCTCAGCGGCGTATAAATAGCCGTTCTGTGCTTTTAATGGGTTGCCGAAGGCGGTTATATAAGATCCCATTAACCGGCTAAAAGCCAAGGAATTTGCTTGATTGAATGGAAGAAACGATTTATAGCGGATACCTTTTTTATAGGTCGAAAATATAAAAAAGGTACTATTCTTAGGTGATTCACCTTTATATAGATAATTCCAATTAATTCCTAAATTAAATCCACTCCCCAGATAGACAACAGCAGAAGTTTCCTTAGTTATATTTTCTTTAGGTGTGTCAATCAATTTACCTGTTAACGTGTAATATTTGCAAATACCTTTTTCTGTATCCCAGTTAAAAGATATTACGGAAATCATTTTCCGATCTGTTTCATACGAAATATTCATACTTATAGAGTTTTCATAGGGAAGACGAGCCCTAGTAATAAATTTGCCTGAAGGAGTAAAAAAAAATATTGATTTAGTATCATAATCGCCGATTACAAAACTACTATCGGTTATAACTAACTTGCTGGCAGACCCCAAAAGACTTTCTGTTGTTGTTTCAAGGGGAATGTATTCGATTTCATCAAAAAAGTCCGACATTGTCCCTCCATAAGCATTTGTTGGGTCAATACGGATTAAAGGAATTGATTGTGTCAATCCTTTAACAAAGGTTAGAAATAAAAAAAAGAGAAAAATAGAAGATTTAAAAAATAGAACTCTCATTTGTATTGTCTTTTTGTTTATGGATAAGAAAAAAAATGCTAAGCACCATAGATATTGAAAAATACATCATTTGTAGTTTAGGGTTAATGTTCCAAAATATGTTACTACAATTGCAGGAAACATTTGGACCCCAAAATATAAACAGTGCATAAAGTAAGTAGGCTATTGATAGGACTATCGCCAACATTGCAGATATTTTTCTAAACCCATTTAACAACAATAAAACTGCAGTAATTATATCTAAAATTGGAATAAAATAGGAGAGTACAGTAACAACATTAGGCGAAAAAAAATGAGATGTTCCTACTTTTACCAAAAAAGAGGAATGGAATTTTAGATGAAAGAACCCCAAGAAAAAAAAATAAAGAGATAATAAAAATTTCATTGAGAATTGTATAATTATTTTAAAATAGTGTTACAATAATTTATTATAAGTTGTATCAATTCTAAACTTGGCAATTGTTTGGTCATCATACAATATGTACAAGAGTCCTTTTTTAAAGGCAATACTGAGGGGCGCATGATCAGATTTTAATTCGGGAATATATATGCTCCCAACGTATTTCCCCTTTTCTTCTAAATCGTAAATATCAACTACATATCCTTGATTTGGGTCTATTGAATTTAACAAAAAGAATTGATTATTTGAAATAGCTGCATCAATAAAAAAATTGATGTTGGGGCTTACTTCTATGTTGAATGTCTTTTGTGCTATTTTATTTTTCTTTATTGTAGGTGGGGGCGTTTTATCTATTGTTTTAGCTGTATACAGTATATCGCCAGATAATTTATTAATACAAATAAAGAAACCAGTGAATTGACAATAATAAACCACATAGTTATTGTTATCACTACTATAAACAAAATTTCCATCATAAATCATCCATTGATAAATAACATCCTTATTAACATCGAATAAATTATGTAGCGAATATTTTTTTATTATTATTGAGGAATCCAAGAAAATAAGATTAAAATCATTATTAGAATCGCCGTTACTTACATACAAATATTTATCTTTATTTAAATGACAAGCTCTAAATGTAGGAATAGGATCGTTGAGAATAGTATAGTATAAAAGAGTGTCATTCGAAATATCAAATTTTTTAATACTTTTTTGAGCAAAGTCAAAAAAATAAATATCATTTCCCGAGTACTCAAAATTAAAAATTTTGCTTTTCTCATTGTGTTTAATCTTACTCTTACTTGGATCCCAGAAATCTATAGTATAGAGCGAATCCGTAATAAGATACAGCTTAGACATGTCTTTCGACAGTCCGATTATATTTTCAGGATGTGAATGAATTGAAAAAATATCTCGAGTTGTTTTTCTTTTGCCTATTAGCGCCAGTTTCCCTAATATAATTCTTCTAAAATCCCAACTATAATTAGAGTAAATACCTCTATACTTAATACTGATTGTATCACCCCCAACATAGGAGTTACTGTATTTATAACTCTTGCTTTTTGTGTTGCAACTGGTAAAGTTGAACCCAACAAATATTAATATAATAAGTATAAAATTCATTCTAAATCATAGAAAAAACCTCTGTGATTTTATGAGAATTGGAGTTCTTAATCGCAGAGGTATTCCAAAAATAAATCGCAAGTTACTTTATTCAGCTGGGTCTTGAGTAGTTACTAACTTCCCGGTACTTACTCCTTGTGTTCCGTCAGGGAGAACAATAGTACATATAGTACTATTTGAAGTATCACATGCAAGTCCCGTTGCAGCTAACGGGGCTGTAAATGCGGATAAGCCAACAAATGCAATCGTAGCCACAACAAGGACTGCAAATAGTTTTTTTAATTTTGTACCCATAACAATTCTTTTAAAAATGTTAAATAATGATTTGTCAATTTAAAAGTAAATCTGGATTTTACATTTCTCCAAATAATTTTATTAAATCCCTACCCATTAGTGTAGCTTTTTCAAAATATATTTTTCTTTCTCTACTTTTAGGAAGAAAAACTGCTAAAAATGAGATACACAAGAAACAGGATTTACATTTCAGAAAAGGAGCAACGGCAATTAAAAAAATATAAAATATTTTTGGCAGGTTCTGGCATTGGCAGCGTAATAGCAGAGTGTGCATTACGGTTAGGCTTTGAAAATATTACTATTGCCGATGGCGATAATGTAGAGCTTAGTAACCTTAACCGGCAAAACTATATTTGTGAAAATATTGGTACAGCGAAAACGGAAAGCATTAAAAAAAGACTGCTGCAAATAAACCCCAATGCCAACATTGTAACACATAATTTGTACTTAACAGAAAGTAATATTGAACAATTATTGGCAGGGCATAATGTAGCTATTAATGCTTTAGACTTTCAAAGCAATGCACCGTTTGTTTTTGATGAGCTTTGCCAGCAAAACAAAATCCCTGCACTGCACCCTTACAATATTGGTTGGGCAGCCTTGCTGTTCATTATTATGCCAACAGGCGCAGGGCTTGCAAGTATTAGCGATGAATACACCGGCTTTGAAAAGAAAGCTGTTAGTTTCTTTCTTAAAAAAATGGATAATGAGCAAAGAAAATGGGTGGAGGGTGTTCTAACTGAATATGCAAATGAAACGATAAAGCAATCGCCACCACAGTTATCAGTAGCTTCATGGCTGCTTGGCGGGCTTTGTGCTTCTGTTATGTACAGGCTGGCTACAGGTAAAGACGTAAAACGGTTTCCTGATTTTTATTTTTTATCAAGCCTGTAATGTAACTGTTATTCAAAAAGATTGTAGTTAGTGGCAAAGGATAAAGCCTCAACCATATTTTTTACTTGTAACTTTTTAAAAATATTTTTTTTGTGAAACTTAACCGTGTCAGCGGAAAGTCTTAATTCATTTGCAATTTCATCCATCGTATGGCCTTGTGCAGATAATGCCAATACTTCCTTTTCCTTTGGTGAAAACTTTATCTTTTTTTGTGTTACCCATTCTTTAAGAATACGGTCGTATTCAAATCTTTTGTTTTCACCTTTTTTTGTAATGATAATATTTCCCGCTGTGTTATTTGATGAATGTGTTACCACACATAAGGCAAGCCAAATATTATGTTCTTCATCCAACACCAAAGGTGTTAGCTTATGGTTGATTAAGACAAGTTTTTTGTCGGCTTGTATCAGGTGAAAATCATAAGAAATGCTGTAGTTCAGGCGGTCGTGAACCGGTATGTTATAATAAAAACCGAACCCTGCCTCGTTAATTTCTAACAGCATGGCCAATTCATCCGGCGGCACATGCCTTGTATAAAATTCATACCCCGATTTTCTTACATCCCTCGCTGTTTCACCGCAAAGGAATAACGGGTTATCCGAAACATACAGAAACCCTTGTTTGTAATAGTCAATAATGTAAACGCATTGGTGTGTGGTTTGAGCAAAAGCTTCCACAGCCTGCAGGTACAACTTTGCATCTTCATACTTCCACGCTGCCAGCTGAGATTTTAATTTTAAGGGCTTAAAAAATTCATCAATCTCAAAGCTCATAAGTATGCAATTTATTTGTTGGAAAAGCTGTTGAAAAGAACAAACATTTTTTTGTGAAATACCGTTTACAAATCTAAGTTATTTTTAACCCCTGCCCAAAAGAGTAGGGTTTTGCAAGAAAATTGATTGTTTTCATCCGATCAAATGTACAGTTGCTTAATTTTTAGAAATAAAACTTATGATACAAATTAAGCGTTTAAAAAAAAGGGCTTTACAGTTTGTCAATGTTCGTAGTGATGGAAAATAGCAGCCATCACCGTAATTCTTTCGATTATGAAGCAGGTTTTCTGAACGAAATAGAGCAGGCTTACAAAGAAGACCTTTCGCTGTATGAAAGTTCGGCTTATTATATTGCCACTTACAATAAAACAATTATTGGCTCAGTAAAAATTACCTTATGGGACGAACAGACCCTTTTACCCATTGAAAAACTTTTTGGCATACGCTGTAAAGAGTTGTCAATTTTTGATGATGTCCTGATATGGCATGTGGGAAGATTAGCCATTTCTAAAAATAATAATCCGTATGGTATGAAACTCTTAATGAAATTGCTTACGTTAGCCATTTACAGTATTTGCCAACATACCAACAGCATTATGATTGCTGAATGTGATAAAAAGTTGTTAAGGGGCTTAAACATGATGGGGATAAAAACTGAAATATTAGCTCCGGGTATAGAATACTTAGGTTCAGAAACAATTCCCGTGTATGCAACGGATGAATGGCTGAAAGTTTTTTTGGAAAATAATTGCTATGTTGATGAAGTGAGCAAAATTGCAGGCTATCTCAGTTTTTCTGAAGGATTTAGACTAACAAAGCATGAATTGTAACAAGACACTAAAAGCGAATTTGATTAACTCTTAAAGATAGTGTGCCAATGCAAGCATTTACAGCAGTTGCTAATATCTCCGGCACAATGCAGTTAACAGTTTTCAATTTTTAAAATTAGTAGAATCGCAACCTGGGATCACTGCTATTCTCCAATATTATTTGATAAATAGAGTGCATCTATTTTCTTACAAACACTTCTTTCCCGTCAATGACTGTTTTCAAAACTTTCACATCAATGATTTTCTCCGGGGCAATTTTAAAAAGATTATCACTTAATATGACAAAATCTGCCAGCATACCTTCTCTCAAAATTCCCAGTTTGTTTTCCTGGAATCCGGCGTAGGCATTATTCCGGGTATAACATTTCAGCGCCTGCTCTACGGAAATTTTTTGTTCCGGGTACCAGCCATTGGGATTTTTATCATCAAGAGTCCTCCTGGTTACGGCAGCATAAATTCCTTCAATGGGTTTCATGGGCGCCACGGTCCAGTCGGAGCCGAACGTCACCACTGCTCCGGCATCCAGCAAATTTTTGAATGCATAAGTTCCTTTGAGCCTTGCATCATTTAATCTTTTATAAGCCCACCTTCCGTCATCAATGGCGTGATAAGGTTGAACAGAAGCAATTACTTTCAGTTGTGCAAACTTCGGTATGGCAGATGGAGTTAAATGCTGTGCATGTTCCACACGAAAACGGCGGTCTCTTTTTGAATTTAGTTTTTCCGCATTTGCATATACATCTAAAATAAAATCGTTTGCCCGGTCACCAATGGCGTGAACAGCAACTTGCAATCCGGCAGAATCTGCAGAGATGACCCAGTTCCGAAGCAGGTTGGTGTCGGTTACCTGTAATCCCGTGTTCCCAGGCGCATCCAGGTAAGGCTGATAAAACCATGCAGTGGTAGAGCCTAAAGATCCGTCAACAAAACCTTTCAATCCTCCCCATCGAAGCATATCATCACCCTTACCGTTCTTTTTACAAAATGAATCCAGTTTTTCCCAACTCCATAACGCAACAAAAGAATAAATGCGAAGCTTCAACTTTTTTTGTTCATAGATTCTGCGGTAGGTAGCAAGATCGTTCCAGCCGCCATAGCTACCCATATCATGAACCTGTGTTACCCCATTTTCAAAAGCATATTGTTGCGCTGCGGCAAAATATTCATCCAATTCTTTTTCAGATGGATCGGGAATGGCCTGGTTCATTAATGCCATGGCTTCATCTTTCAGCATGCCTGTTGGTTCACCCTTTTTATCTTTTATGATCTCTCCACCCGGGGGCGCTTCAGTAGTGTTGGTTATGCCTGCCATTTGTAAAGCTTTTGTATTGGCAAAAGCCATGTGGCCGTCATAACGGTTAACGAACACAGGGTGATTCCCGGTTATCGAGTCTATCCATTCTTTTTCGGGAAGTTCGCCGCCCCATGCTTCATGATCCCAATCGCCGCCAAGAATCCAGCGGTCGTCGGTATGTTGTTTGCAAAATTCTTTCAATTCATTAATGAACTCTTGTTTTGTTTTTGCTTTTCTGAGATCTACGCCGGAAAGATTGTAGCCGCCGCTGAGAAAGTGAGTATGGTTGTCTATAAATCCCGGAACAATAAATTTTCCTTTTACATCAATGAGTTCCGTGGTATTCTCTTTATAAGGATGAAAATCATTTCCAATGTAAATGATTTTATTGCCTTTTATTGCCAGGGCTTTGGCCCATGGCGCCAGGTCATTACTTGTCCAGATGGTAGCATTGAAATATATCTTATCGGCCCTTTCCTGCTGGGCGATTAACAAAACAGGTATGAGGATAGCAAAGAGACAAATATTTTTTTTCATGATCGGGAATTTGACGTGATGAAAATATAAAATCTCCGGCTCACACTGGCAGATCATGCGAAGTAAAAAATATTCTGCAGGTATAATTTACTAAATTCACCTTATGAACGATGCCACCATCGCTTCTGCCAAAACAATTGCCATTGCCTGCAATCCCTTAGCGGGTGATGGCAGGGCTGTTTCTTTAACCGGCCAGATTGCAGATGAATTGGTTAAAAGAGATATCGCTCATTCGGTTTTTAAAGATAATTGGCCTGAAAACTTTAATGGTTTTACTGATGTATGGATCGTAGGTGGTGATGGAACATTGAATTATTTTATTAACAATTACCCGGAAATAAGATTGCCCCTGTCTGTATTCAAAGGCGGATCAGGCAATGATTCGCACTGGCTTTTATATGGGAATAAAAATTTTACGGAACAACTGGAATTTGTTCTTTCTGCTCGGGCTAAAGCAATCGATGCGGGAAGATGTAATGATAAGTTTTTTATCAATGGGGCAGGAATTGGTTTTGAAGGAGTCGTTTCGGAAAGTGTAGGGGGTAAGAAAAAAAGTGCCGGGAAGATATCCTATTTACTGGCAATTTTGAAAAAGATACTTTTTTATCATTCAAAAAGTTATACGATCTGTTCGGAGGAGTATAATGAACAAAAAAAATTCCTGATGATCAGTGTTTGCAATGGCCGGCGAGCAGGAGGTGGATTTTATGTGGCTCCGGAGGCACAGGCAGATGATGGCTTACTGGATGTATCACTGATCCGGGCAATCCCCCCTTTTCTCAGGTTACGTTGCCTGCCGGCTATTGAAAAAGGAACGCATCTCCTTCTGCCGTTTGTTTCGCATTTTAAAACCCGGAAAATTATTATTGAAAGTGATCAGATGATCCAGGCACATTTAGATGGAGAAATTTTTAACAATAAAAAACTGGAGTTTGAAATTCTGCCAGGAAAATTTCATTTTCTTTATTAGTTTAGGAATTTTCAAGCCTTGTGTGTTGATACAGGACATAGGGTTCTGTTATCTATAAACCTCCTTTTAGTATCGTCTTACTGGTTTGCCTGTAGCTGACTCAAAAAATAAAATTTATCATCTGAAGAAGGCCACTGCCTAAAGAAAAAAACTGTAATCTCACTTTTGCTTTACATTGAACTCGCCATTTGTTATGGTAAGATTAGCACCTTTCGCATTATCGCCGTCATCATTGAAGTCGCTACTGAATGTACCTGTAACGGTCGTACTGGTTATAGAAGTAATAGTTGCAATAAAATAATTTTCAATGGTAGCATTAAATTTTACAGCATCATCCGCTACTTATTGCCCGGCATCACATTCTGCTCCATTTAAAGTATAGTTGCACAGTAGGGTATAATCAGTCATTGCATCTGTGTATTGATCAGAGAAAATTGGCTTTAGCACTTCATAAAATCTCCTTCTCAAAAGGATAGGTTGAAAATGAATTTTTGCATTGCTTGAACGCAACGACTCATTTTCTTGTAATTGGATAAAAAAACAGTTCGAATATTCTTTGATAAAAGGATCAATACCCACAAAAAAAAGTCTGGTCCTTGGAGAACCAGACTTAAAGACGATCTTATATCTGCTAAAGATTAATAATCGTTGTTGTAGCCACCACGGTCGCGGTTAAATCCACCGCCTTTGTTGTAGCCACCCTTTTTAAAGCCGCCGCCACCGCCGAAGCTTCTTTTTTTGAAGCCGCCGCCACCGCTGCCTTCAGGTTTGGGCCGGCTCTCATTAACAACAATATTGCGGCCATCAACTTCGCTTCCGTTCAATGCTGCAATGGCTGCCTGAGCTTCCGCATCATTTGCCATTTCAACAAAGCCGAAGCCTTTGCTGCGTTGCGTGAATTTGTCATTAACGATTTTAGCTGAAGTTACTTCACCATAAGGGGCGAAAAGGTTGGAAAGGTCCTGATCTTTCAGGTTCCAACTAAGGTTTCCTACGTAAATGTTCATTTTGAGATGTTTTATAAAAAATAAGTGTCAACAGTAAACAGTAACCGATGAACATTTAACGGATAATGAAACGTTCAGGACTTGTGAAACTGTAAAGAACACCGGACAACACAAAGTAACGTATTTTTTATTGACTTATTGCCAAAATATTCTGAAGAGCTCTTTTTTAAGCGGAAACAGGTAAAAAATTAGTTTTTTTGGGGCAAATACCCCTTTAACCCGTTATTCAGCCACCACTTCAAATTCCACCTCTGCTGTATGCCCATTCCCGAAATCAATGGCAGACTTATAAGTGCCGAGCTCTTTCACATCATCAACTATACTGATCTTTCTGCGGTCAATTTCGTATCCTTTTTGCTCACGTATGGCCCGGCTGATCTGCAGCGGAGTTACGCTGCCAAAAATTTTACCACTGGTTCCGGTCTTGGCTCCGATCTTAAGCGGGCTTTCCTTCAATTTTTCGATTACACTGTTGATTTCAGCCAGCATTTTATCTTCCTTCTTTTTCAGTTGTTTTATTTTTTCCTCCAACTGGTTGCGGTTTCCGGGGCTGGCTTCGACTGCCAGCTGGCGGGGTAAAAGGTAGTTTCGGGCATATCCGCTTTTTACTTTCACTATTTCATTGGCGGCGCCAAGATTATCCACATCTTTTATCAATATTACTTCCATGGCGTCCTCCTTATTTTAATAGATCAGTTACGTAAGGCAATAATGCCATCTGGCGTGCTTTTTTCACCGCATCAGATACTTTGCGCTGATATTTCAGCGAGTTACCCGTAAGACGGCGAGGTAATAGCTTGCCTTGGTCGTTCAGAAATTTTTTCAGGAACTCTACATCTTTATAGTCAATGTAGTGGATGCCATATTTTTTGAAGCGGCAGAATTTCTTTACTCTCTTGTCGCTTCTAATGGCAGTCAGGTATTTGATCTCATTCTTTGCCATAAGTTATGCCTCCACTGCTTTTTCAGTTCCTGTAGTTACGCCACTTCTCTTTTTAGCGTTGTACTCGACGGCGTATTTATCGAGTTTGGTACACAGGTGACGAAGCACAGATTCGTCACGCAGAAGCTGAATCTTCAGCTTCTCATTGAAGTCGGATGGCGCAGTAAATTCCAGCACCCAGTAAAGACCGGTGGTCTTTTTTTGTACCGGATACGCCAGTGATTTCAGTCCCCAGGGATTTTCTGCTACTATTTCCCCGCCGTTGTTTTTGACGAGTGCAGCATACTTCTTTTGTTCTGCCTTGAATTCATCATCGCTCAGAACAGGGGTAAAAATCACCATCAATTCATAATTGTTCATGACCCTGTTTTTGTTTTTTAATAATGGGTCGCAAAGATAGTGGTTTTGTGCAGACAAAAGGAGAAGAAGATTGAGAAAAGTTTGTAGGACTATTTTTGCTTTAACATAATGGCTACCAATGATCTGGGTATGATTTCTTCTGACTGGCTTGTCCGGAGGAAAATTTCCTGGTGCTAAATTGCTTTTTCCATGATTACTGCATTAAGCGCTTTTTCAGGATGAATGCACTGAATGATCTCATAACCAAACTGAATCAGGCAATCCTGGTAAACCGGGCTGGCATATAAAAACCAAATAATCCGTGGAAATTCTTTTAATGAAACCTCAATTTTCCCTAAAAATTTATTCAATATTTCTTTTTCAAACGGGTTGAACATGAAAAACACGCTGTCATTTGCCTGAATGTCGTAATTCAAAACATCTTTACAGAGTACTTTCCATTTTATGTTTTTAAACCTGAGCTGGGTTTTAAGCATATTTTTTTCAGCTTCTTCGCATAGCTCTTTTGCAAAATCAATTCCGGTTATGGATGTAAAGCCGAAATGTGCTGCTGCAGCCATCACTCTTCCCCTACCGCAGCCAAGGTCTACGATTGAAGTTTGGTTTGAAATCATTCGGAATAACGTCAACATTTTCTCAAGGAGAAAATAGCTTACCGCTTCATAAGGAGAACTTTTACTGATATCTCCTTCTGTAATTGTCAGCCTATTCAGTTTTTCAGGCTTTACTGTACTGATACGGTATTTGGGGCCACGTTTTATTTCATGCCACATAATGAAAGATGCCAGAAAAATATTTCGTTTAAATGACAGGTAAAAGAAGAAATAAATATTATGGAGGAACTTTTTCAAGGTTCACTGATTCTCAGATCGAGTACCCGCAGTTGCAAAGTCTTTTCACCATTCCATTCATTCTCATCAATTTTAAAAACTAAATCTAAAGGTTTTTTCTGCAGCAGCAGGTTGAATTTTCCCGCTAATCCAAATCCGATCCCTGTAAAAGTAGTGTGTCCCTGGCGAAGAGAAAATTTAATATGTTCTTCCTTAACGATTTTCGAATATCCCGTATTCATTACTTTTTTAGTGATGAAGACAGGTCGCAAGTTTTCAGGACCAAAGGGTTCCATTTGTAAAATGATATTGTAAAAAGGCCATTTAATGTCTGCAAAAAATATTTCTGCGTCAATGTCAATCTCAGGTATCAGCAGGTCTGCATTTATTGTAGAAGAGACCACCTCTTCAAATTTTTCTCTGAACGATTCTATTTTTTCAATCTCCAGTGTCATCCCTGCTGCAGCAAAATGCCCTCCGTATCCTAAAAGATAATCTTTGCAGGAATGGATAGCTTCATAAAGATTGTATCCCGGAACACTCCGGGCACTGCCTGCTGCATAGTTACCCGATTGCGTTAAAACTACTGTGGGCCGGTAATAATGTTCGATCAATCGTGATGCAACGATTCCGACAACACCTTTGTGCCAATGTGGTTGGAATACAACGGTTGTTTTTCTTTGCTTCCATTCTTCCCTATTTTCAATCAAAGCAAGGGCTTCTTCAGTAATACTGGAATCAGCTTCTTTCCGGTCTGTATTATCACTGTGAAGCATTTCTGCATACTTCAGGGCTTCTTCATAATTGTCTGCTATGAACATTTGAACAGCTTTCCGGGCATCATCCATTCTCCCTGCAGCATTAACTCTGGGAGCAATGATGAAAACAAGATTATTAATGTGCAAAGCAGTTCTCAGGCCGCTCAAATGCGAAAGTGCTTTAATGCCGAAATTCGGATTCGAATTTGCTTTTTGTAGTCCATGAAAAGCTAAAATCCTGTTTTCGCCGTTCATGGGGATAATATCAGCTGCGATGGCTGTTGCAACCAGGTCAAGGTATTGATACGGCTCTTCTTTGGAAAGTTTAAGTTTTTCAGCAATGGCCGTTATCAATTTGAAGCCAACACCGCATCCGCACAGTTCTTTAAATGGATACCTGCAATCTTTTTGTTTTGGATTTAAAATAGCTATTGCTGATGGAAGTGCTTCATCGGGCAAATGGTGATCGCATACTATAAAATCGATTCCCAGTTCTTTTGCATAAGAGATCAGGGCCACTGCTTTAATCCCGCAATCCAGGGAAATAATCAGGGTGAATCCGTTTTCTTTGGCAAAATCAATTCCCGCTTTACTTATACCATAACCTTCCCGGTACCGGTGCGGAATATAAAAATCAAGAAGCGTATGGAATTTTTTCAAAAATTGGTACATACAGGCTACAGCGGTTGTACCGTCTACATCATAGTCACCAAAGACCAGGATTTTTTCCTTACGGCCTGTTGCCTGCAAAATTCTTGTTACTGCTTTGTCCATGTCTTTCATCAGCCACGGATCGTAAAGCTGATCCAGTTGAGGGCGAAAAAATTCTTTTGCTTCATCATAATTCCCGATGCCTCTTTGAGCAAGGATATTGCAAATAGCCGGATGTATATTCAGAGATTGCCTGAGTGTTTCAGTTGCAGCCGCATTGGAGCTTAGTATATTCCATCTTTTTTCCATTCACATGGTCTTAATATTTACGATCCGTAACGAAAAGAACCAGATCCTCAAGACCTTTTCGCACCGGGGATTCAGGAAATTCATGAAGGATGTTTAATGCTTCGGATTTGTAAATGTTCATTTTATCGGTGGCGTAGTCAATTCCACCTGATTCTTCCACTTTCTGTATCACCCATTTTACTTTTTCTGCATTCCTGTTTTCATGTTTAATTATTCGGATCATCTTTCTTCGGTCATTGCCGTTAATATTATTCAAGGCAAAAATGATGGGCAAAGTCAGTTTTTTTTCTTTAATGTCATTGCCGGTCGGTTTGCCGATTTTTTCACTGGCATAATCAAACAGGTCGTCTTTGATCTGGAAAGCTATTCCGGTCTTTTCACCGAAGAGAGACATTTTTTCTGTTATGGTTTTATCGGTGCTGGTGGACCATGCTCCGGCAGCGCATGCAGAAGCAAGCAGCGATGCTGTTTTATTCCGGATGATTTCAAAATAGACATCCTCTTTAAGATTCAGTGATCGTGTTTTCTCAATTTGCAGCAATTCCCCTTCGCTCATTTTACGAACTGCATCGGATAAAATGTGCAGTGTCTGATAGTCGTTGTGATCCAGTGAAAGTAATAGCCCCTTAGCCAAAAGGTAGTCTCCGATAAGAACAGTAGCTTTTGCTTTCCACAAGGCATAAACAGAAAAAAAACCCCTGCGCTCCATGGCATCATCCACTACATCGTCGTGAATCAGGGTGGCGGTGTGCAGTAACTCGACAAGAGATGCTGCCCGGTAGGTGGCTTCGGTGATATTGCCGCAAAGTTTTGCTGATAATAAGACAAACATGGGCCGGATCTGCTTACCCTTACGTTTTACAACATAATGCATAATACGGTCAAGCAGCGGCGCCTGGCTTTTTACTGCATCTCTGAATCTGCTTTCAAATGTCTTTAACTCCGATTCAATTAGTTCAGTTGGTAAGTACATGATGAAAATTGCGGCAATTTACACCAATATAGATAATACTTTAAAAGGGGAGAAAAACCTGTTTTTTATGACTAAGTGATTGAAAAATATAGGGGAGTGTATCAAATAATCTTTTGAAAAATTTGGTAATTAAGTGTCAATCTTTATTTTTGCGCAATATTTAGGACATCGTTTTCAATAATCTTAATCCTTAGTTATGGCAAGCAAAAAGTACACTCTACTTGCAGCATTGTTCTGCATGTTTACTTCATTTGTGTTCGGGCAAAAGGTTGGATCAAGCTATGATGTAAAAGATACATCACTTATTCCTACCAACAGAATGCCCCAGCATACTGAATTTTTAAATGGGACTTACGACTTCCCGGCCAAACCCCGCAACCAATGGGAAGTTGGAATAAAAGCAGGAGCATTTACCATTAGCGGTGATGTGCCAGCAGTATTCCCTACACCGGGTTTTGGTATTCACGTTAGAAAAGCTTTCGGTTATATTTTCTCTGTTCGTATGGAATATATGTATGGAATAGGGAAAGGGTTGAGCTGGACATCTTCTCAGAATTATGCGCACAATACCCCTTGGGTCGCTGCGGGTTATTCAGCGCCTCTCAGGACTGGAACAGGTCAAATTGTTACAACTTCCGGAAGGCCCACAATTGATCCTATTTTCTATAATTATAAGACAAAAGTTCAGGATCTGTCACTACAAGGAGTAGTAACGGTGAATAATATTCGTTTTCATAAAGCAAAGACAGGAATAACTACTTATGCTTTTGGTGGAATAGGCGGAACTATTTATGAAGCTAAAGTAAATGTATTAGACGCCAATGGCCAGAGATACAATTTTGCTTCAATCATTAATTCTGGTGTTTACAAAAACCGCAGAGACACACGTAAGGCTCTAAGAGCCCTTATGGATAAAACTTATGAAACTCCGGCAGAAAATGACGGGACCCGTCGTCCAAAATTGTTTGGACAAACTTTCCTGCCTACGGCAACATTCGGTGCTGGAATTGCTTTCAAACTTAGTAATCGTTTAAATCTGGCTGTGGAAGACCGTTGGACAGTCACCCGTAATGACCTACTTGATGGACAACGCTGGCAGGAACACCCAGAAGGTGATCCCGCATTGACCGGTCAATTTGATAGTTATAACTTCGCAAGCATAGGATTGAATATCAATATAGGCGCAAAAGCAGTTGAACCTTTATGGTGGCTGAATCCTTTGGATTATGCTTACAGCGAGATACGCAACCCAAGATTAATGAGACTTCCCAAGCCTGTTTTACCTGACAGTGATGGTGATGGTGTTACGGATCAATTTGATTTGGAGCCGAACACACCCAAAGGTTGCCCTGTTGATACACATGGCGTAAGCAGAGATACTGATGGTGATGGCGTACCTGATTGTAAGGATAAAGAATTAATTACTCCTACTTATTGTCAGCCGGTAGATGCTGATGGTGTTGGAAAATGCCCATGCCCGCCTGAATCTTGCTTCCCGAAACAAACAGTTGCAGAAGCTACTTGTGCTACTAAGATGGGAGCATTACCAAGCGTAGCTTTCAAAACAAACTCCAATAACCTCAGCGAAGATGCAAAAGCTGTATTGGCTACAGTAGGATCCAGGATGCGTAATAATCCTGAATGTAAAGTTGTTGTTGTTGGTTATTGCTCTTCAAGTAAGAAAGAACAACAGTTAAGCTGGGATCATGTGAACGCAGTGATCACTTACCTCGTAGAAAAAGAAGGTATCAATGCTGACCGTTTCATATTCAACTATGGACAGGAAGGCGGTGATTGCAACACTGTTGATCTTCGTGCAGCTAATGAAGGTGAAGAAGGCCCGACTACAGTGCCTGCTCCGCACCCCAACCTTCGCAAGAAGGGCAAATAAAAAAGTGTGATACTTTTTGCTGATAAAAAATGGCTCTCTCCACTGTGAGGGGGCCATTTTATTTTGATTGTTCTATATAAAAAGATATCCTGGCCGGCCGGATAACCCTTTATCAAAACCTTAACCAGTTAAGTTTGGAGAGCTTTATTTTTTACATAACTTTTGTCTTTAAGCATTAACTTTGCACACTTTTATGAAACCGGCTTTACTTATAGCACTAACAGCTCTCCTGGCGGGATGTGGAAGTCATTTTAACAAAATCATGAAAAGCCATGATGCCGAGTATAAGCTTAGAATGGCGGAGCAGTATTTTGTAAAAAAATCCTATAACAAGGCACAGCAATTATACGAGGATGTAATACCCTATTTTAAAACTTCCAAGGAATTTGAAGATATTTATTATAAATATGCTTATTGCGCCTGGTACCAGGAAGATTATCTGAATGCGGAGAACCTTTTTAAAACATACCTGGAGATCTTTCCTAACAGTGCCCGTGCTGAAGAAATTGATTTCATGCATGCCAAGTGCTTCTATGAACAATCGCCCAAGCCTGAATTAGATCAAACCAATACAATCAAGGCAATGGGCATGATGCAGACATTTATTAATACCCATCCGGGATCAGTAAAAAATAAAGAAGCAGGTGAGATCATTGACATATGCCGTAATAAACTGGAAACCAAGGATTATAAAAGTGCCCAATTATATTTTGAACTGGGTCAGTACCGGGCAGCCGGTGTTGCTTTTACAGGGGTTCTGAACAATTACCCGGATTCGCCCCGGGCTGATGAATATAAATTAATGGTCATTAAGTCTTATTTTCGCTTTGCCGAGATGAGCATTAATGAAAAGAAAAAAGAACGTTTTGAGCAGGTAATTACTGAATGCAATGACTTTAGTGATCGTTTCCCTGACAGCAGGCTGAAAAAAGAGGCAGAACATTATTTAGATCTTTCACAAATCAATATAAAAAATTTATCAAATGAGCAAGTTAAGACGTCAACTTAGTGTTGGAACCAGCAGTATAGTGGAAACCAAAAATCTTAATGACATAAAAAGTAAGACCGGAAACCTCTATGAGTCTATCTCTATTATAGGAAAGAGAGCAAACCAGATCAATATATCCCTGAAAGAAGAACTGCATAATAAACTGGAAGAATTTGCAAGCCATACAGACAGCCTTGAAGAAATCCATGAAAACAAAGAACAGATTGAAATTTCCAGGGCTTATGAGCGTATGCCTAACCCGGCACTGCTGGCTACGCAGGAGTTTCTTGAAGACAAAGTATATTTCCGTAAAGGGGAAGACGAACTTTTCAATTAATTGCTTCTATATCGTATTAAATCTGTAAAGCGATTCGTTACTGCGGATCGCTTTTGGTTTTTATCAGTAAATGGTAAATTTGTATGCTATGCTTAAAGGGAAAAAAATACTTTTTGGAATAACAGGAAGCATTGCTGCTTACAAAACCCCTTATATTATACGTTTGCTGATAAAAGCAGGGGCTGAAGTAAAAGTAATAATGACACCTTCCGCTAAGGGCTTTGTTTCCAAGCTGACCCTCTCCACTCTTTCACGGAATCCAGTATTGACCGACCTGTTCGATGAAGAAAGCTGGGCAAATCATGTAATGCTGGGCAGATGGGCTGATGTTTTACTTATAGCTCCGTTAAGTTGTAATACTCTTTCCAAAATGGCTGCCGGCCAATGTGATAATCTTTTATTAGCATCTTATTTTTCTGCTACTTGTCCTGTCGTGGTGGCTCCTTCAATGGATGAAGATATGTGGCATCACCCGGCCACCCGGCAGAATATCTCGAAACTGGAGCATTTTGGGAATGTTGTAATACCGGTAGATAAAGGTGAACTTGCCAGCGGAATATACGGTGAAGGTAGAATGGCTGAGCCGGAACAGATTTTTCAGTTTATTACCGGAACTTTTTTTTTGCCAAAGCAGCTTTCAGGAAGGAAGGCCCTGGTTTCTGCAGGCCCCACGTACGAACATATAGACCCTGTTCGTTTTATTGGTAATCATTCTACCGGCAAAATGGGAATTGCTATTGCAAAAGAATTACACAAACGTGGAGCAGATGTGACACTCATTGCGGGACCCATTCAGGAGGCAGTTACCATTGCAGGAATAAAAGCATTAGATGCAGGAACAGCACAGGAAATGTATGATGCCTGTATGGCTGAATTTGAATCTTCAGATATAATTGTAATGGCGGCAGCTGTCGCTGATTATACACCGGCTTATCCTTCGAAAGAAAAAATAAAGAAAGGAAGTGATACGTTGATGATTGAGTTAAAAAAGACGAAAGATATTTTAAAAGACCTCGGGAAAAGGAAAAAGCCGGGGCAGGTGCTGGTTGGTTTTGCATTGGAGACTACCGATGAGAGAAATAACGCATTGGTAAAAATGAAAGAAAAAAATTTAGATCTTGTTGTGCTGAATTCACTCAGGGATGAAGGAGCGGGATTCGGCTTTGATACAAACAAGATCACAATTTTCACTAAGAATGGACCAGAGTTCCGTTTTGAGCAAAAATCCAAACCGGAAGTGGCAAAAGACATTGTTGATACCATAATTCATCTTTATTATGAATAAAAAGATTGTCCTAGGATTTGTGCTCCTTCATTTTGTTTGCAGCACCTATGGACAGGAGCTTCAGGCCCGGTTAACCGTATCGGCATTAAAGATCAACAGCCAGGTTGATAAGAAAATTTTTCAAACACTACAGTCAGGGCTTATAAATTTTTTGAACAACAGGAAGTGGACACCTGATACCTATCAGCCGAATGAGAAAATTCAATGCAACTTTTTTTTGAGTATTGAACAGGATCTTGGCAATAATGTTTTCAAAGGAAAATTAACGGTACAGGCAGCCCGGCCAGTTCTGAACTCAGCTTATCAATCACCGCTTATTAATTATCTGGATGATGATGTCACTTTCCGGTATGTGGAATTTCAACCTATTGAATTTAATGAAAACCGCATTCAGGGTTCTGATCCGGTGGCAGCCAACCTTACTGCTATATTTGCTTATTATGTTGATATAATCCTGGGATTTGATTATGATTCGTTCTCTCCAAGAGGCGGTGATATTTATTTTCAGAAAGCATGGAATATTGTGAACAATGCTCCCGAAAGCAGTAACATTTCCGGGTGGAAACCTTTTGATGGCCAGCGTAACCGCTACTGGCTTGCCGAGAACCTGCATAATAACCAATATGCCCTGATTCATGATGCCATTTACGCATACTACAGGTCCGGGCTTGATAATTTTTATGACAATGAAAATAACGGCCGTAATGGTGTGATGAATTGCATCAATTATCTTAATACAATCAATTCTGAAAACCCCAATTCAATGATCCTTTCCTTCTTTTTGCAGGGAAAAAGTTCTGAGTTAATAAAAGTATTTAGTCATGCAGATGCTGGTACCAAAATCAGGGCCAGGGACATTCTGCAGAAAATTGATATTACCAATATTGCTGCTTACAAAGAGTTGAAATGAAAAATTATTTTGCCGTTTTAGTTATATCGCTATTGATCTTTTCCTGTTCGGGGAAAAATAAAATTCCCGGGAATATACTCCGGCAAAAAGAAATGGTGTCGGTACTTTGGGATCTTTTTCGTGCAGATGAATTTCTTACAAGCTATGTTTTAAGGCCTGATTCTGCTATCAATAAGAAAACAGAAAGCGTCGGGTACTATGAAGAAATATTCAGATTGCATAATACGAACAGGGAACAATTTCAGAAAAGTTTCTCTTTTTATGAATCGCATCCCGTGCTTATGAAACAATTGCTTGATTCCTTAAACGCAAAAGGCTCCAATGCTGACCGGGAGATTGGCCGTCCTGTGATCCGGGATAGTATCCCTTTTCACAACAGAAGACCTGCATTAATCGATTAGTTGGAAGGTTGAAATAATTGGGATCTGATTTCCGGGGTTAAAGCGGCTTTACATGCCTGGCAGAGCAACTGCCATAGCATTACGAACTTTGAATTTTAATCAATCAGGTTATTCTTTACAGCAAAGAAAACAAGTCCTGCTGTGTTTTTGCTGCCAAAACGTTCCATCAGCCTGTCTTTGATTGCTTCCACTGTGCGGGGGCTGATCTCCATTTTTTGAGCTATTTCCTGTGCAGTAAACTCCATGCAGATAAAACGAAGTACGTCTTTTTCTTTATCGCTTAAAGTGATTTCATTATTCAAAGAAGGAATTACTTTTTGCCGTGCATGAGATTTTTTCAACAGGATGCGGTTCACGAAATTGTTAAGATAATATCCTTTTTCATATACTTCCATTATTGCACGCCGTATTTCCTGCGGTTCTGCATTTTTTAAAAGATAACCATTGGCCCCGTTTTCCATCAGGTGATATACAAACCGCTCATCTTCGTACATGCTTAATACCAGCACTTTTATCTGGGGGTATTGCTTGCTGACGATTTTTGTGGTTTCAATTCCATCTTTACCGGGCATCCTGAGGTCCATCAAAATGACATCAGGTTCCGAAGTGGTCAACCCGTTCAGCAGGTCATCGCCATTCTCGGCTTCCTGTACAAATTTGATGTTGGTAAACGGGCGGAGTGAAAGAATAACTCCCTTCCTGAATATCTTGTGGTCGTCGGCTATGGCTACTTTGATGATTCCCATAAGTATCAGATAATGATCAAATTTAGCAAATTAAAGGCATATGTTACTGGTATGGATCGTCTTTCGGCATTTCGATAGTAACTTTATAATAAGTCTGCGAAATATCTTTTTCAAAATTGATATTGCCATGTACCACTTTCAGGCGGCTGCTGATATTTTTTAATCCTAAACCTACATTGCTTTTGTTCAGTTTTTCAAAATCAGTCTGTACCAACCCCCTCCCGTCATGGTGAATACGCAGGAAAAACTTATTATCATGAACGTTTTGAGTCAGGTGGATGAAACTTGCACTGCTGTGTTTGAGAATATTATTGACCAGTTCCTGTACTACCCTGAAAACGATCAGTTCTTTTTCAGATTTCAAGCGATCCTTGTATTCATGAAAACGGCTGCTGGCATTGATACTACCGGACCCGCTGAGTTTTTGAAACAGGTCATTGATAGCAGATTCCAGTCCGAAATTTTTCAGGGTGGGGGGCATCAGGCTGTGACTGATATTTCGGATCAGCTGGATGGTATCGTCAATGATCTGCCTTGCCTGGAAGATAGATTGCAGTTGGGTGGCTTTATCCTGGTTCACCAGGTTTTCATTCAAATACAAGCGGGCAGTAGCAAGCAGCGGCCCTGCATCATCATGCAGGTCTGCAGCCAGGCGTTGCCTTTCTTCTTCCTGTAATTTTATGGAAGCTTTCAGCAGGATCTTTTGCTGCTCCTGCTCCATTTGCTGCAGCCTTGTCTGGTAGCGGATTACTTTACGTTGGTGAAAAATGATAAAAAGGATCAACCCAATGATCAGGATCATCATCCCAAACGTACCCAGGAAGAGTATCAGCGAAACGTTGCTGTTGTTAGTGGAGGCCTGTAAAAAAAACATAATGGGTTGTAATTGACAGTTAGTTGATAAGGTCAGGTTCTAAATAGGGTATTGATTTTTCAGGTTTTGTTTTCTTAGGTTGACGAGAATACATAAACATAGCAATAACGAATAGTACATTTTTTATAGCTTCAACGATATAAGTTACATACCAGTATTTATTAACTTCTTCTTTGGTCAAATGATTAGCAAGAATATTAAAGAAAAAAGAGCCACCAAGATAAATCAGAATTCCAATTGCGACCCAAAAGAAAGGTTCATTATAGATATAACGATTCTCAACTCCTTTGAAATAGAAATAAAAAAATATAAGAATATAAACAAACAGAAGGATTGTTTCGATCCCAATTGGGACAGCATCAAGTTTACGAAATGGAAATATAAAGTAATTGATAACTTGAAAAGCGAAAAACAAAGTTGAGATAATGACTATTGTAATTCTAAATTTCCTATTCGGTATTTCTTTCCATATTACTGAAGTAAAAAAAATATACTCCAAAAAAGTATAAGAATTACTGAGTAGTTTCTGTTGCGAGGCAGTTTTTAGACCATCTCCCCAAAAAAGCAATGTGAAAAAAATTAAACCATATGAAAAAAATAGAATTGTTTTTCTGGTTTTATGAATTGTAATCAGAAAAATCAGTGGTAGAAGTAAATATGAGTAGGTGACTATATCAAAAAAAAGCTTTTCTATAATTTGGATTTTATCCAAAAATAGAAAAACTTTTAAAATCCGGGTAGTTTTTCAGAATAAACCTTATTCTTCCCAGGTAGTAACGATTTCATTGTCGTTCCAAATAATACGACTTACTTTTTTCATAACAGTAACGATTTAGTGTTCTATGGAATATTCCTGCCTAAAAATTGCCCTAAAAAGGAGACTTCTCAATAGCTCAATAAAAACTTGTTCTATAAGGGAAACCTGAAATGCAGTGCAGTGGTATGTTTCAGGAGATTTTCCTCGTAGACTTACTTTTCAATATTGGGTACAAATACTCGTAAAATATCGTATATTTACGATGGTAAAAATATAGAAAATTTTAAATTCAACCATCATAAAAATCCGGTTTATTAACAGGTGTGGATAAACTAAAAGCAGTTTGAAATAAAGCATTGTGCCTTTTAAGCTGCTTTTGTGCCCCATTGAAATTCAACCGGTTCTTAGTGAGATCAGGCAGGAAAACGGTTATATTAATTTTCGAAACAGCATTTTTTTATTTTCCATGATTCTGAAGAAGCATTCTGCAAATAAGAACCGGGATGAAAGTAAAATAAAATTTACCGGATATCCAGAGCGGAAATTAAAACTGATAATTTCAGGAACCGTATTTCAATCATGACTCGTAAAGTTCCTTATCGTAAAATGAAAATTTACGGGACTGAAAACAAAGTCATGGTCAAACGCTTAAAAAAAGAAATAATGCACAAATATGGCTATTAGTTAATTTATTAGCTGAATCAATGAATAAAAAAATTATTTTTGGCACCGGCAATTATGGCCACCTAACTAACTGATAAAACCATCTCTATGTCTTCTCAGCAAATCAAAGTAGCTATTGCAGATGATCACAAAATATTCCGTGACGGGATTCGGATGGCATTAAAGGACAAAGATTACCTTAAAATTCTCTGGGAAGCAGAAGATGGCAAGGACCTGATGCATAAACTAAAACTCAAAATCCCCGATGTGATACTGATGGATATCCGTATGCCGGAAGTTGATGGGATTAATGCGATCAGCCTGATACGCAAGGAATATGAGAACCTCAAGATCATAGTACTCACCATGTATGATGACCAGGAAATGATCACAAAGATGATGGAGATGGGTGCTAATGCATACCTCACTAAAACTACCGATCCTGAAGAAATCTACCAGGCTATTCTCACCTGTATGAATGATGATTTTTATTTTAATGACCTGGTGAATAAAGCCGTTCTTCTGAAATTGCAGCATAAGAAATCTGTTCGCCAGTTTTACCCGAACCCGGTTAAGTTTTCCGAAAAAGAATTAAAAATTCTGAAACTGATTGCGGAGGATAAAACTACGGATGAAATATCAAAAGAAGTTTTTTTAAGCCCCAGGACCATAGAAACCATCAGGCAGAACATGAAGCAAAAAGTGGGCGCTAAAACTATTGCCGGGCTTGTAATGTATGCTATGAGGAACAGATTACTGGAGTAAGACCCCAGTTATAAAGCAAAAATATTCTGACCTAAATATACCAGCATGCCACAGCACCCTGCTACTGAAAATGTGAATAATAGTTATTTTGATGGCTATTATAAAGAGATTTGGCGTGCGGTCATACCAGATGAACTTACGGTTAAAGAGGTGGATTTTATGATTAAATATTTTGATCTTTCATCTGCCAGCCGGGTACTTGATCTTATGTGTGGTTATGGAAGACATGCTCTTGCGCTTGCACGGAAAGGAGTACAAGTAACAGCAGTGGATAATTTGCCCGATTATTTCAGCGAGATAAAAATTATTGCGGAGCGGGAACATTTGCCCTTAACGGCTATCCGGGCTGATGTGGCAGAATATAAGCCGGAAGGGATGTTTGACCTGGTCATCTGTATGGGAAACAGCCTCAATTTTTTTGATTCAGTACAGTCGCAAAAAATTATTTCTACTGTTTCTGCACATCTAAAACCGGGAGGTCATTTCCTCATCAATACATGGACGCTTGCTGAAATAGTGATCAAACAATTCAGGGACAATTCCTGGAGTGAAATTAATGGCATAAAGTTTTTAAACGAGAGTAAATACCTGTTTCACCCTACCCGGATTGAAACGAAAAGCATCATGATAGCTCCTGGCGGAATTGCCGAAACCAAAACAGGAGTAGATTATATTTATTCTCTTTCAGAAATGGAGTCAATGCTGAAAACAGCAGGTATGACTTTAGGAGAAGTTTATTCAATTCCCGGTAAAAAGACTTTTTCTCTCGGTGATCCGAGAGCTTACCTTATTTCCCGGAAATAAACCATTTACCTGCATGATCTAATAAATGGGGCCGTATCAAAAGCAAATTT
>MWTC01000025.1 GCA_002066995.1 Sphingobacteriales bacterium UTBCD1 | reverse complement strand
AATAATTATTACAGGCATCGAACTCGATGCTGTTAATTACCCCGAATTCTGAGTAATAAGAATTTCTAATTGTGGCGGATTCGCCATAATTAATCCAGTGGTCAATTTTGTTTTTCTTCATATCACAAACGGATAATTTTTAATGATTCAATTCCTCTGGCATCAATAATTTTTACCGCCACATTTTTGCCTGCTTTAAAAGGAAGCGATACCGTTCCGCCAAAGGCTTCTATTTTTTCTTCGTCAATTTCGGCTTTCAGATTTTTGGCTAAGGTTGTCCATCCCTCTTTGGCGCCTGCCATGGGGAAAAATACTTGTGATGGAAATAAACTTCTGCCATCATAATCATGGTCGAGCATCCACATGGCAATATCGCTTTTACCACCACTTTCTACTGTTCCTGTTTTCGGGTTGTAGTAATCAAAACCGTTTACTTCAACCGTGAATTTGCCTTTACCTGCTCCCGATTTTATTTCTTTGATTTGCACATCGGGCTGGCCAATGAGCCAAAAACTTTCGTTGCTGCTGCGTTTCTTTTTTAAATCGTCTGTCAGCAGGTCGGCATTCATCTGGGCTTTGAGCAGGGTAACGCCCGGCCAATTGGTTTCTTCAATATCTTTCGATGCTTCTGCATCAAACTGGAACGCACAAAATAAAATAATTTCCGGCTTTGGTTTTAGATGCATGGCTTCTTCCAAAGCCAGTTCTACCATGCGTTGTTCTAAGGGAGCATGTTCGGGACCGAAGCAAACTACTACTCGTTTCGGTTGCTCTAATAAAGTGGGCTGGTTTTTATCAAACAGGTTTTTATTCCCGGTTTCTACTTTGGTTTCTGCTTCTGCCTGCAAAAAGCGTGTTCCGTTTAAAGGCTCTACTCTTGTAAACTCAATGAGTTTACCGCCCTTGGCTCTCACGCCTGCACGAAGCAATTCATTTCGCCATTCGTCTTGTCGCAAGGTTTCACCGCTTCTTGAAACGTCATGGCGAGCCTCCGGCGAAGCAATCTCACTGTCAACCTCTTCAAACGATTTGGCAATGGGGGATGGAACGGCTTCAACGGTGAAAGGACCGGTTACTCTTGTTCGCTTGTTGTCAATGAAAGGCTGGTCGTAAAGGGTTTCGGTAGGCGCAGGTTCATTATTGGCAATACTCTTTAAAGTAATATGCGGCACTGTTTTGTATGTAAAGCCGCTGCCCACACCTTCATTGGGATATGCCAACTGAAAATAATCAAAGTTGGCTGTCATTAATCTTTGTTTGGCAAGTGCGGTTGCTACTCTGGAGGTATCACAGGTAATCCATCTTCTGCCCCAATTCTCAGCAACGTAAGCGGTTGTACCGCTGCCGCATGTAATATCTAATGCCAAATCACTTGGATCTGTGACCATGAGCAAGCAGCGTTGGATGGTTTTAGTTGCAGTTTGTACGACATAAACTTTAGGATCACTTCTACTTTGTACACTTGCGAAATCAGTCCAGATATTAGTTAAGGGGAAAGCCGGAAAATCATCAATGAACCGAATATAAGCCAACGAACTTCCTTCAACTGCAAGTCTATTCTTGGAAATTAAGTTTTTAAATCCTTCAGCATTAGTCTTCCAATAACCACTTCGCGGTTTGTACTTTTTGCCATTAAATTCAACATCAAAACTACTATTATCCCCTCCGCTTTGTGAAGTAATTGTATCGAGGCGGAAAACTTTTGCTCCGGCTGGTAATTGATTTCCATTTTCATCCAACACAACACTAAGGCTTTTTACCTCTCCATTTTTCAATAAAACTTTATTGTATTTTGAACTTGCAGCACCACCTAATTCTTTATCTAAGTACAACTGCCTGAATTTTATTGCAGGTTTATTTTTTGAATACCAAATTATAAAATCGCTAACTGTCGGTAACAATTGGCTTGTTTGACTGCTTGTAGTTACAAAAGGAATAATACTTACAAAATTCTCACTTCCAAAAACCTCATCCATTATCTCCCTTACATGATGCACATTTTCATCACTAATCTGCACAAACACACTACCGCTTTCGTGCAAAAGTTCTCTTGCCAATAAAAGCCGGTCGCGCAAATAAGTCAGGTAAGAATGTATGCCTAATTCCCAGGTATCTCTAAACGCCTTAATCATTTCAGGTTCAGCGGTTAAATCATCATCCTTTCCGTCTTTCACATCCCGCTTGTTCACAAAGGGCTGAAAATTGCTGCCGTATTTAATGCCATACGGTGGGTCAAAATATACCATCTGCACCTTGCCGCCCATGCCTTCTTTTTCCAACAGACTGTTCATCACCAGAAGGCTGTCGCCTGCAATCAGCCGGTTGCTCCAGTTTTCTTTGTGCTTGTAAAATTCTATGGCTTCCCGCAAAGGTTTCTTTTGCTCCTCAAACAAACTCATTTGCACCGGTACTTCTTTTTCCTCTTTTTTTACTGTTTCAATAACGCGCCTGGGGTCTATGCGTTCATGCACATGCAGGCTCACCGTCGGCACATCAAAACTGGTATGTTCGGCTTTACCAGCCCATTGCAGTTGCGGGTCAAGGTGCGGGTCGTATTGGTAGGTTTTCTTTTTAAAGCCGCCGTTATCGGTGTGCGCATCTACCAGTCCAACAGGTGGATTGTTTACACGTTGCTTGTCTTTATGCTCGTATTGCTCAATAGTTTTTCCTGCCTTGCCGGCAGGCAGGTGAGCAGTTGTTTTAGTTGTTTTTCTTCCTTTTGTCATTATTGCAGTTCAGTATTTTTTAGATCGTATTCAATTTGTTGAGTTCAGGTAATAAATGCGAATTTAAAACTTGTATTTTACGGGCTGTAAAAACTAAATACAATAGAGTATGAAATAAGCATTGTTTAATTTTGTTCCTTCCTTTTTTTTCACTGCTTTTTTTTTGCAAACGTATTGCTTACAAGACTTGCTAATGGCTTATAAATTTACGTCGTTCAAAGATTAATTTCAAGAAAAATGATATGGCAACGATAAGCATATATTTCCGTCACCATCTTTTCGTTTTAAACGCTAAAATAAGTTCTAAAGCATGAAAGCATCTATGGACAAGTTTTGATAACCCCACCCTGAATCAGTGAACTTATATTTTCAACCTAATCTTCTTTTTCTCCAGCCAGCCTGTTATCAGTACAATGATCAATGCAAAGACAAGGCTTTTTAAAATACCAACGACTCCCGTTCTCAGGTAAACAGGCAATCTTAAATGCAGCAGGGAAATAAAAACAGCTACATGAAAATACGGAAGCAGGTAGCAGGTAAGCGTACTGGTGCCGGCAGGTTTTAAGATACGGAACCAATTGCCGTGATCTTTTTTGTCAACAAGAAAAATGAGTATCACAAATGCCGCTATGCTGATGGCAGCGGTGATGGTGGTCCATGACGGTGTGGCCCTGATCTTTGAAATGCCCCACAAAGGGCGGGTGGCAAATCCGAAGGCAAGGAAAAGAACTGCAATGCCTAAAAACAGGAGCGCATTTTTTTGAAATGCCTGCGGATGCTTCCGGTACAGAGCCGAGATCATCACTCCCGACATTACCAATGTGGAGTTGGAAGCATTGCCCAGGTCAAGTATTCCGTAATGAGTGACAGGATATAAAAAATCTATCCATCCCTGCATGGATGCGGCATTGAAGAAAATAAAAAAAATCAGTGAGCCGGTTATGACACTGAGTTTTTCTCCTGCAAATAAAAGAATGGTTGCACAAAGAAGGTAAGCCCACCCGATCAGTCCGAGTATGCCCCACCATTGTGTAGTCATCCACACAGGCCCGTTGGGAGAATCGCCTTTGTAAATCACCGCCATCAGCGCCAGCAAAACCACACCTGTTATTTGCAAAGCATTTTTCCACTTTTTCATTTTCTCATCCTTGTAGTCCATCCATACCAGGAAGAAAGCGGCCGTGATGATGATCTCCCAATAAGGCAATGGCAGAAATGCTGTTTTGCTGTAGTTCTCCAGGTTTACATGAAAGAATCCCATGATGATCAATGCCAGTGAACGAAACAATATGTGGAGAAATACGGAACGGCGTGATTCACCTTTCTTCAGCCTGTTTTCGATGGCAAACGGAATGGACAGGCCTACTATAAAAAGAAAAGAAGGAAAGATGATATCGGAAAACCCCATGTCGTCAGCTGCAGCAGGTGCATGTTCCAGCCAGGCAGGAACTCCTTTTACGGTTGGCAGGTCGTTCACAAAGACCATCAGGTACATGGTGACGGCCCTTAAGATATCAATGGATCCTATCCTGGTATTTTTCATTTTCAGGTCTCCGGTTTTTGTGTATTGAAGTTATTTTATATAGTGTGAAGCAGCAGGTTTTTTTTCTGATCCATCCTTCTGCCGGAGTTACGAATTTAGATCAATAATGTGTGTTACACCACATCATCCGGTGATTTCATCCTGTAAAAAGCTATTTAACAAAATGAATCCGGTAATTGTATTTTTGCCTTATTATTTTGCGGTTTCAATAATTCTGAAAACTGGTTAAAAATCTTACATACCTGCTATTGACCGGGCTGCTGATCTTTTCTCTCGATGCTATGGCACAGCAACCTGTTATCCGGAATCTTCAGAATTTTGGAAACAGGGGCGGCATCGGTAGGCGCATGTCCAATACAGGCCAGACGGATTCACTTAGCCACAGGAATAAATTTGAAGACTCCATCACTATCAGTTTCCGTTATCTTGACTCTGCCCGAAACTTTAAACTGGATTCCTCCATCACAGACTTCACCAGGTATTTCCCCGTTCCCGCCACAAATATTTATCTTGGGAATATTGGAAATGCTTCGGAGCCTGTTTTGTTCTCTCCGCATTTCAATGCCGGATGGGATCCGGGTTTTCATTCTTTTGACGTTTACAAATGGTTGCTTGATAAATCCCGGTTTTTCAACACCACAAGACCTTACTCGGAATTGAATTATATGCTGGGCAGCAGGGTGGAACAGATCATCGAGGTGCTTCATACCCGTAATATCAAACCCAACTGGAATGCATTGTTTCAGTACCGCATGATCAACTCGCCCGGGTTCTTTAAAAACCAGAAATCCAACCACAATAATTACCTGCTCACTTCATGGTACCAGTCCAAAAAGAAAAGGTATAATAATTATTTCGTCATTCTTTCCAATAATTTACAGTCAGGCGAGAGCGGAGGTATGATGCAGGACCAGGATTACCTCGGCAACCCGGTTTATAAAGACCGCTTCAATATACCTACAGAGATCGGTGGTGATCCGCAATTCGGTAGAGATTTTTTCTCAACCGTCATAACAACAGGAAATAAGTATAATGAATTTACCGCATTACTGCGGCAGCAGTATGATCTTGGAAGAAAAGATTCGCTGGTCACTGATTCAACGGTGGTGCCTTTGTTTTTTCCAAGAGTCAGGTTTGAACATACGATCAGTTACAGTTCCGACCGGTACACTTTCCAGGACCTTCCCAATTCCGGGGCTACCGTTTATTATCCCGATTCGGCATATTATTTCAATAACTACGGATATAAATTCGCCAATGATACCGTATTGTTTCGTGATGTGTGGAAGAACCTGCAAAATGATTTTTCTATTTACCAGTTCCCGGATGAAAAGAACCTGCAGCAGTTTTTCAGGGTGGGAGCCACCGTTCAAAATCTTCATGGAGTGTTCTCATCAGGCAGTAAGTCGTACTTAAATATTTTTGGCCATGCCGAGTACCGGAATAAAACAAAGAACCTGAAATGGGATGTGGAAGCCAACGGCAAATTATATTTTGTCGGGCTGAATGCGGGAGACTATGAAGCTTATGGAAGTTTGCAACGGTATGCCGGAAAAAAAATCGGTTATGTGCAACTCGGTTTTCAGAATGTGAATCGTACACCTTCTTTTATATATGACAGCCTGAGCAGTTTTTACCTGATGCCTGCAGGAATTAATTTTAAAAAAGAAAACAACTCGCAGTTCTTTGCATCCATATTTCAGCCCGAGTTCAAAATGCGTTTGTCAGGTCATTATTACCTGATGACCAACTATACGTACATTACGGATTATTACAAACTGCAACAACAGAGCGCCTTGTTCAACCTGCTTCAGATCGCTTTGCAGAAAACTTTGAAATTTGGAAAACACTGGAACTGGCATGCTGATATTTATTTCCAGCAGGTCATTGGCAATTCGCCGGTCAATGTGCCGCTTATCTTTACCCGCAACCGCATTGCCTATGAAGGAAATCTTGGTTTCAAAAACCTGGATCTTGCTTTCGGAACCGAGATCAGGTATCATACACCGTATAAAGCTGATGGTTATTCACCCGCTTTGGGTCAGTTCTTCACCCAGGACAGTATCCGCATCAGCGATAAAACACCGGACATTGATCTTTATCTTCATTTCCGCATCAGGCCATTCAAAGCATTCGTCCGTATTGAAAACCTGAATACGTTAAGCAAGAGTGGAACTTTTACCAATAATAACCTGGTGGCGCCCGGCTATGCATTTCCCGGATTGCAGATCAGGCTGGGAATTTTCTGGGGATTTGTTAATTAAATGAAGAGAGTTTCCTTTGACGAAAATCAATTTAGAAATCCCGGATATCGGTATTATCTTTACGGCAGAATGAAAAAACTGTTATTATCCTTAACTGTTTTAGTATATCTCTTCATGAGTTGCGGGGTGATCATCAACCTGCATTACTGCATGGGGAGTTATCATTCATTTGACATTTACTCAAATGCAAAAGATGAATGCGGCACCTGCGGGATGAAAATGGACAAACCGCACAGTTGCTGCCAGGACGAAGTGAAGATCCTGAAAATCCACGATGATCAGAATTTTACGCCGGCCAACTATTCTGTCAAGAATGTGCAGGCGCCTGTAACAAATCCTTCCTCATTCAGTGCATCATCAATAATACCTTCTGATCATTTTTTTAATGAAGCGGACCTTATTCCACCCGAACTTTCCGGTCAGGGTATTTACCTGCAGCATTGTGTGTTCCGGATCTGAGAAACCTCAGCAATGCCTTACTTACTTCTTAGGCAAATGACCATTTTTAGTCTTGATATTTTTATTTAACCTGAATCATTTATTTATTTAAAATTTGTAAAACATGAAAACTTTAAAGACAATTTCATTAATGGCAGTGTTTATCTCGTTGGCCTGTTTTGGCTTTGCACAGAAGCAGGCAAGCGAAACGATGAAAGTTTCCGGTGAATGTGGTATGTGCAAAAAGAAAATTGAAAAAGCAGCTAAGGATGCCGGGGCTACCTATGCCGTTTGGAACCAGGACAGCAAAATTTTAGCGCTGAAGTACAGCAGCAAATCCACTTCTTCTGAAAAGATCCAGCAAAAGATAGCAGATGCGGGGTATGACACTCCGAAATTCAAAGCTACTGATGAAGCATACAACAAACTGGAAGAGTGCTGCCAGTACGATCGGGAAACTTCTGATGAAAATAATGGGAGCAACGGCATGACCATGAGCAATAAAATGAATATGAAGAAAGATAAGGATGGCAAAATGGCCATGGATTGCTCCGGCGACAAAGGAAAGAGCTGCTGCGAGAAAAAAACCGAACAATAAAGTGCATAAATTTTCAGCGTGTACGTTTTGAAAGTAATAAATGGTACGGCGATGATTCACAATTTTAAAAAGATGATATTCCTGGCGGTGATCTTAATTTCTTCGTATGCGCTGAATGCCCAGCCGGGATACGGGCAGGCCGCTTATGAAGTGGCCCTGCCCTCGGTAAACGGGGATACTATCAGGCTTTCCTCATTAAAAGGTAAAGTGGTATTGCTTGACTTTTGGGCATCATGGTGTATGCCCTGCAGAATGTCCAACAGGAAACTGGTAAAACTGTATCCAAAATACAAGAATAAGGGCTTTGAAATATTAAGTGTCTCCATTGACGATGATCTCAAAGACTGGAAGAAAGCCATTGTAAAAGATAAGGCAAGCTGGCTTGAAGTGATAGACCGTGGCGGTTGGGATACTCCCACACCAAGAAGGTGGGGCATTGAGGCAATACCATCTTCTTTCCTTATAGATAAGGACGGGAGGGTGGTAGGCATGGATCTTTCACCGAAAGAACTGGAGACGGTTTTGCAGAAACTTTTATAAATGTTCCATGCCTGGAAAATTAATTCAAATAAAAAAAGATAAAATTCATATCAGTAAAGTTTAACTTTATGTATCGGAAATGAAAAAACTACTGGTATCCATATACGCTGTGTTTTACCTGGGGCTGTCTTCAGGTGCAGTGGTGCATTTGCATTACTGCATGGAGAAACTGGTAGAGTGGAACCTTTTGAATGAAGGCAATAATGACTTGTGCGGTAATTGCGGGATGCCCAAAAATCATAAGAAAAATAAAAATGATTGCTGCCGTGAAGATGTACAGCTCCTGAAAATAACTGATGCCCAGAAAATAACGGATAACATCAATCCTGCTCATTTAAGCATTACCCTGGCGCCGGTCCCTTCTTTCATTGAAACTGCCTGTACAAACATTCCTGAAGTTATTCTGAATAATTCATTTATTCCTCCTCCTTTACTTCACGATCCGGGGATCTTTCTTCGTAACTGTGTCTTTCGCATCTGATCCTTCTCTTTATTTTAATGCCGGCCATGTCCCGGTTATCGTTGCTTCTGCAATTGATTTTTCCCATTAGTAAAAATGTAAAAGTTCTTTTGTAATTATCGCAGATGCGGTCATGATTTCTGAAAAGTGTTTTCAATATGGTGGACGCTCCCTTGCAGAAGAGGTTGTTTTTTCAAATGTTTTTTTCAGCAGTGCAAACAAAACAATATGGTTCATAAATTAATTGAGTTCTCGCTGCGCAACAGGATGGTGGTCCTGCTGCTGGCAGCCGGCTTGCTGGTATGGGGTTTCTTTTCAATAAAGAAAAACCCTGTTGACGCCATTCCTGACCTGAGTGAGAACCAGGTGATCGTCTTCACCGAATGGGAAGGCCAAAGCCCGCAGATCATAGAAGACCAGGTCACTTACCCGCTCGTCAGCAATCTCCAGGGAATACCCAAAGTGAAAAATGTCCGCGGCTCTTCCATGTTCGGGATGAGTTTTGTCTATGTGATCTTCGATGATGATGTGGATGTGTACTGGGCAAGGACAAGAGTGCTGGAACGCCTGAATTATTCACAGCGCTTATTGCCGGCAGGCATCACGCCCACTTTAGGCCCTGATGGAACAGGAGTGGGGCACATCTTATGGTATTCCCTGGATGCAAAAGATATGGATCTCGGTGAACAGAGAGCATTGCAGGACTGGTACATCAAGCTGGCATTGCAAACAGTGCCCGGCGTTGCTGAAGTGGCCTCATTCGGCGGGTTTGAAAAACAATACCAGCTTGTCGTTGACCCGGTCAAGCTTCAGTTTTACAATGTTTCCCTGATGGAGGTGATGAACAAAGTGAAAGCCAACAATAATGATGTGGGAGGAAGGAAATTTGAGATGAGCGATATGGCTTACATCATCAGGGGACTTGGCTACATCAAAAATAAAGAAGACATTGAAAGCATTGCAGTGGGTAATTACAATGGCATTCCGGTCCGGATAAAAGATATTGGCACGGTACAGATGGGTGGCGACCTGCGGCTTGGAGTTTTCGACCGCGATGGAGAAGGAGAAGTGGTGGGGGGAATTGTAGTGATGCGCTACGGCGAAAACGCAGACAAAGTGATCAATGCAGTGAAAGATAAAATGAAAGACGTGCAGAAAGGATTACCGGAAGGAGTGACCTTTAAAATCGATTATGACCGCAGCGACCTGATCGAAGCGGCCATTGCTAACATCAAGGACAAGCTGATAGAAGAGATGAGCATTGTGGCGCTTATCGTGATCATCTTTTTATTTCACTGGCGCAGCGCACTGAGCATCATTATTCAGATACCGGTTACGATCGCCATCAGCTTTATCATTTTGAATTTGCTGGGAGTTTCTTCCAACATCATGTCGCTTACGGGTATTGCACTGGCCATCGGGGTGATCGTTGACAACGGGATCATCATGAGTGAAAATGCATACCGGCATTTATCTGAATGGCAAAACAGTCACACATCAAAATCTTAAATAATGAAAAATATTTTTAAAAGAAGCAAGTATAACAGGATACCTGAACCGGAAAGGATGAGCCTGATCGGGAAGGCATGCAAGCAGGTGTCGAGAGGAGTGTTCTTTTCCACGGTGATCATCATCACTTCTTTTTTACCTGTGTTTTTACTGACCGGCCAGGAAGGAAAACTGTTTCATCCGCTGGCATACACCAAAACGTTTATCATGGTGGTGGATGCTTTTCTCGTCGTTACCCTGGCGCCGGTGCTGATCTCATTGTTTATGAAAGGACGATTCAGGCCCGAAACAAAAAATCCTGTCAACAGGATACTGGAAAAGATCTATGAGCCGGTCATCAGGACTTGCATCAAATGGAGAAAGACAACATTGGCCGTTAATATCATTGCCCTGGCGATCAGCGTACCCCTCATTGTCAGTCTTGGCCGGGAGTTCATGCCACCGCTGGATGAAGGTTCCATATTATTTATGCCGGTCACTTTACCGGATATTTCCAATAATGAAGTGAAAAGAATTTTGCAGGTGCAGGACAAGCTTATCAAAACAGTTCCTGAAGTGAAAAGTGTATTGGGAAAAGCAGGAAGGGCCAACACGGCAACGGATAATTCGCCCATCAGCATGATCGAGACGATCATTTTGCTAAAACCTCATAACGAGTGGCGCAAAGGGCTTACAAAAGAAGATATTGTGAATGAACTGAATGCCAAATTACAGATACCGGGTGTCACCAACGGATGGACACAACCGATCATCAACCGCATCAACATGCTTTCAACCGGCATACGTACCGATGTGGGTGTAAAAGTGTATGGACAAAACCTGGACACGATCTATTCATTTGCACAAAAAATAAAATCGCAGTTGGCCGGTATCAGCGGAGTGAATGACCTGTATGTGGAGCCTATTACCGGAGGAAAATACATTGACATTGCAGTGAAACGTGATGAGATCAGCCGTTATGGACTGACGGTGGATGATGTGAACAGCGTAGTGCAGATCGCTTTGGGCGGCATGCGGCTGACCACAACCATTGAGGGGCGCCAGCGTTTTTCGGTCAATGCACGTTTCGGGCAGGATTTCAGAAATAACCTCGAAGCATTGAAACATTTGCAGGTGCAGACGATGCAGTATGGCCCTATTCCTCTTGAAGCGGTAGCTGATGTGAAGATCACGGAAGGCCCTGCAATGATCAACTCGGAAGATGCCATGTTGCGGGGCACTGTGCTTTTCAATGTCAGGGACAGAGACCTGGCAAGCACGGTGAAAGAAGCAAAAGAAAAATTGAATAACATGATCACCAAACTCCCTAAAGGTTATTACCTGGAGTGGAGCGGTCAGTATGAAAACCTGATTCGTGGAGAGCAGACGCTGAAGATGATCCTGCCCGTGGTGCTGCTCATCATTTTCGCTTCCATGTATTTTGCCTTTCATTCGGCAAGAGAAGCATTTCTCAGCCTCATCTCCATTCCTTTTGCATTGATCGGCGGAGCATTGATCATTTATTTCTGGGGTGTGAATTTGTCCGTTGCTGTTGCCGTTGGTTTTATTGCATTGTTCGGCCTTGCGGTGGAGACCACGATTGTGATGGTCATTTACCTGAATGATGCCATGCAGCAATTGGTTGCTAAATATGGCAATTCAAGGGAAAGCATTCCGAAAAAAGAACTGGTGGAGTATGTCATTGCCGGCGCTGCAAAAAGATTAAGGCCAAAGATCATGACCGTATCCGTTTCCCTGTTTGCATTGATCCCGATCTTATGGAGCAGCGGTGTGGGCAGTGATGCCATGAAGCCCATTGTTTTACCCATGGTGGGAGGAGTGATCACATCAGCCATATTTGTTCTGTTGGTAACTCCATTGATATTCCTGATGAACAAGGAATATGAATTGAGAAAATTTGGAAAAATTGAAGTACTGGACCCGGTACACTAAAATATTTAAAAGACAACTCATGAAAAGAATTTTGATCTTAACCGCAAGTTTCTTTGCTCTGCTCAACGTCAAGGCGCAGAAAGCGCTGACCATGGACGAGATCAGGGATGCCATCGAAAAAAATCATCCTGCATTGAAAATGCTGGATGCCGAAGCCCGCTCGATGGATGAAGAAGCAAAAGGCGCCTACAGTTGGATGGCCCCCGAACTGGGAGCAGGTTTTTATCAGACGCCTTATGATCCCGGCCGGTGGAAAAGAATGGATGGCAATCCGGGCATGGGAATGTTCATGATCTCTGCACAGCAGATGTTCCCGAATAAAAAGAGCCAGGATGCAGAGTCAGCTTACATGCAGGCGCAATCATCGGTTGAAAAGCAAAAGAAAGATGTAGTACTGAATGAACTGCTCTATACAGCAAGAAAAAATTATTATGATTGGATAGTATTGGAAAAAAGGCTGAATGTACTGGAAGAGAATGAGAAGCTGCTGAATTTTATGATTCAGAGCGCCGAGATCAGGTATAAGAACGGTTTGGGAAAGATCAGCGCTTATTACAAAGCAAAAGCGGCATTGGCCAATACGGAGAATACCAGGCTGATGCTGCAGAATGAGATCACATTGAAACAAATTGCCATCAATACATTGATGAACAGGAATGCAGATGAGGTTATTGTCATTGATACAGATTTTGTATGGATGGATTTTAGTAAAACAATGTTTGATTCATCTGCCCTGATGAAAAACAGGAGTGATATTAAAATGATCGGCAGGTCAATTGAGGTGAATAACCTGCAGCGGGAATCTGAGTTGGCAAAACTAAAGCCCACATTTGGCATCCGGTATGATCACATGATGGGCTGGGCACGCCAGCCGGTAATGTTTTCCGTGATGGGCATGGTCAGAATTCCCCTGGCAAGATGGTCATCCAAAATGAACAAAGCAAAAGCCGAGAGCCTGATCTGGAAAAATGAAGCATTAAAAAATCAGCAGCAGATGATACTCAATGAATCGGCAGGAATGGCGAATGCAGCTTATGCAGACCTGGAATCGAAAAAAAAGCAAATGAGATTATATGAAGAACAGATCGTTCCGGCATTAAGAAAAAATTTTCAGACAATGGAACTGGGTTACGAACAAAATACCGAAGATCTTTTTGAACTATTTGATGCATGGGATGCCCTTAACATGACCCGGATGGAATACCTGGACCAGTTGCAAAAAGCACTGGAAATGCAGGCCGACCTAATGAGAATCATCGAAAAAAAATAGCGGATATGAAAAGAATTAAAACATCAGGACTCTTTCTGATCCTTATTTCCGGAATGATCACATGGAGCTGTAATATAATTAACGGAGATAAAATGGACAGCGATGCTGTTAAAACAACCGTTGCTGAAAAATATACCTGCCCGATGGATCCGGAAATCATCAGTGATAAACCGGGCAGATGCCCAATTTGCGGAATGTATCTTGAGAAAGTGGTTGACAGTACAGCAGGCCGCAATGAAAATATTGTTTATGAAACCGGGTACACCTGCCCGATGCATCCGCAGATACACAGCGATACTGCCGGCGCCTGCCCGATCTGCGGAATGCCGCTGGAGAAAGTGAAATCACCGCAGGAAGCAAGGTCTGTTTCATTGAACACTTTATTGCAACCTGCCAATCAACAGGTGGTAGCTTCCGTGCCCATGGTGCACATGATGGAGAGAAGTGAAGACCTGGAAATGCAATCTTATGGTTTCATTACCTATGACACAAGAAGTGTGGGCGGCATTTCTTCAAACGTGGAAGGAAGGATTGAAAAACTTTATGTCAAATACCGTTATCAACTTATCAGCAAGGGACAGAAGATCATGGATATTTACAGTCCGCAGTTGATGACGGCCCAGGAAAACCTGTTGTTCATTTTAAAAAATGATCCTTCGAATACATCGTTGATCAGTGCTGCCAAACAGAAATTGTTACTGCTCGGGATGAGCAGTACACAGTTGGAAAAAGTGATCAGTACAGGAAAGGCAGCATACACTGTCTCTGTGTTCAGCAATTACAGCGGGCATATACATGAAAGCTCAGGCAATCAGGCCATGCAGGGTGATCTTCCTGAAGGCAGCATGAGAGACATTTCCCTGACTACAAAAGAACTTACTGTGAAGGAAGGTGTGTATGTACAAAAAGGACAAAGTATCTTTTCTGTTTATAATGCAGGCAGGGCCTGGGCAGTCATAAACATTTTTGCAGGGCAGGCTGCGTTGGTCAAAACAGGAGACAAGGTGCTTATCACGCCGGGAACTGATCCGGGGAAAAAATTCCAGGCTGTCATCAATTACATTGAACCGTTCTTTCGTGAAGGAAGTAAAACAGTAACGGTCCGGGTATATTTCGATAATTCAATGATGAACATTCCAATCGGCAGCCAGGTGGATGCAACCATTTTTGCCGGCGACAGGAAAGCAAACTGGCTTCCGGAAGAAGCGATATTGTCATTAGGCCTGGACAATGTTGTTTTTGTAAGAAAAGGAGAAGCTTTTGTGGCCAGGAAAATTGAAACAGGAATTGTATATAAACATCTGATCCAGGTATTGAGCGGACTTGACCGTTCGGAAGCAGTTGCTGCCAATGCTCAATATTTAGTGGACAGTGAAAGTTTTATCAAAACAAATCAATGATCATGAAAAAGACATTTCTTTTTATAACCGTTGTGTTGTTCCTTTTTTCTTCCTGTGGAATAAAAAAACAATCACAGCAACATGCAAGCGATGATGAATATTATACCTGCAGCATGCATCCACAGATCATGCAGCCAGGACCGGGCACTTGCCCCATTTGCCACATGGAATTGATATTGGTAAAGAAAACAAATACCACGGCAGATGAGATTTTGCTCAATGATGAACAGGTGCGTTTGGGAAATATCAGGGTAGATACCATCCGTAACGGAGCGATTGATGATAACCTGGTTTTAACGGCAACTTTAAGTGCAGACGAAACAAAAGCAAATAGTATCAACGCCAGGATATCCGGAAGAATTGACCGGTTGTATTTTAAAAATGAAGGAGACTTTGTTCCCAAAGGAGCGCTCCTTTATGAACTGTATAGTGAAGAGTTGAATAATGCGAAGCAGGAATTCCTGGCAGCCCTGGAAAGAAGAGAGAAACTTGATAATTCCATTATTGATTTTAACCGCCTGGTGCAAAGCGCTAAAACAAAACTTTTATTGTGGGGGATGACGGAAGCACAGATTGCTGACCTGGAGAAAAATAAAATTGCGCCGAAGCTTACTTCATTTTACAGTCCGGTGTCGGGGTATGTCACTGAATTGCCGTTGATGGAAGGACAATATGTGATGGAAGGCGGAATGGTAATGAGGCTTGCTGATCTTTCTTCTCTCTGGGCTGAAGCCCAGGTATATGAGTCACAGACCGGCAGGATTGACAGATCCGCTGTTGCCAGAGTGCAGTTTCCTGACCTGCCCGGGAAAGAATTTTCAGGAAAGATAAGTTTTGAGAATCCAGAGATTGCCACCGGCACCAGGGTGAGTCTTGTGCGGATCACTGTGCCAAATAACGGAGGGCAGCTGAAACCGGGAATGCCTGCTTATGTAATCATCAGGAACAGAAGCCAGCGATCACTTACTCTTCCCCTGGATGCCGTGCTTCGTGATGGTAAAATGAATATGGTGTGGGTGCAGGCGGAAAAAAATATTTTTAAAATGAAGATGGTGGAGACCGGCATTGAGAGCGGTGACCGTATTGAAATAAAATCAGGATTGGAAAATGGCGATGTGGTAGTCACCAGCGGGGCTTATTTGCTGAACAGCGAATATATTTTTAAGAAAGGGGCTGATGAGATGACGCACGATATGGGGAATATGAAAATGTGACCTGAAAGCTGCAGGATGTTTTTCAGTCAGGGCAGGCGGTAGGCTTGCTTTTTTTCAATGAACCTGGTCATGAAAAATGTGGATAACCTGGAAAAACCGGCCTGCGGAATAAGCGGAAATTCTTAAATGCTGCTACTGTTGTGTTAAAAAAATAAAATTGTTTTCATTCTCATATTTCATTTTCTAATTTCGCCGCCGTTATGTGGCGCAATATTATTGCCATACTTTTTCTTACTGCACATGTCAATACGACTATGTTCATAGCACAGTTGGATGAGGTGGATACTTATGATGTACATGGCAGGCGGCAAAATGATATTAATACGCTCAGTGAATACATTCATGATATCTTATTAGAGCATACCAGGAAATCACGTCCTGATGAGGATAATGATACTGCACGCTTTTGCCAGGTAACACCTTTTACTTTATACGATTTCAATTTATACAGGTCAAAAGCACACGAAGAAGTGTTGCCTGCAGAAAGTAAAAAGGAATATGCAATCTTTAATGAAAGCAAACTGCTTTCCCCGGTGATGGATATTCTTTATCCCCCTCCGAAATCCTGATCATCCCTGATTTTTTAAACTGTAATCATCTTGCTGTCTTTCCCCGGAAACAGCATTTTATTTCACGCTCCTGTTTTCCCTGAGTTCATTCGTTGCCCGGGTTCAACCGGCGGCACCGGGTGAGCGGAAACAGGTCACTTTTTATACGGTGAGTTTTACATATAATTTACTTTTGATGTGCCAAAACCTATTAAGATGAAAAGAATCATTTTCGCTATTGTGCTTTTTTCGCCTTCTTTATTTTTATTGAACTGTAAACCCAAAGAGGATCCGAAAGATAGAACGGTGCAATCACCGGTATCAGATTCGTTATACCGGACGTTGAAGATAGATACAGTGGTCAGGTGCCCGCTTGTCAGCAGCATTATGCTTACGGGTAAGGTTTCATTCAACGAAGAGAAAGTGGCAAGGATCTACCCGATGGTCAGCGGAATTATCAGCAATGCAAACGTTCAGGCAGGTGATTATGTAAATAAAGGGCAAAGCCTTGGTGTGATCCGCAGTACTGAAATGGCAGGATATGCCAGTGATCTCACAACTGCCCAGGCCAACCTGGTAAACAGCAAGAAAAGCCTTGATGCTGCCGAATCCATGTATCAAAGCAAACTGATCTCAGAGCAGGATCTTATCAGTGCACGTACTTCTTATGAGCAGGCGCAGGCACAGTTAAAAAAAGCAAACGATGTGCTTCAGATCAATGGCGGCAATAAAGAAAGCCGGTTTGTGATCACTGCGCCTATCAGCGGATTTGTTGTAGAAAAACAGGTGAATAATGACATGTCAATACGGGCGGATAATTCCAACAGCCTGTACACTATTTCTGACCTGAAAGATGTATGGGTATGGGCCAATGTATATGAATCAAATATCAGTAATGTACATCTTGGCGACCAGGTAAAAGTCAGTACACTTGCTTACCCGGATAAAGTTTATTCCGGGAGGATAGATAAAATCCTGGATGTACTCGATCCGGCGAATAAAGTGATGAAGATAAGGGTGGTGCTTTCCAATCCCGGGTTTTTGCTTAAGCCGGAAATGTTTGCACGAATTGAGCTTGCCAACAGAAGCAATGAACAGTCCCTTTGCATTTCTTCTAATACGCTGATCTTCGATCACAGCCAGTATTATGTTCTTGTTACTACCGGCGTTAATGATATCAGAACCATCCCGGTTCAGGTTATCAGCAAGTATGACGGCAAGACGTACATAACCGGTAACCTGAAAGAAGGAGAAAAGGTGATTGCGTCCAATGCACTCCTGATCTATGACGCAATGAATGATTAGAATTAAAAAAAGTTTATGAAAAAATTACTGAAATCAATACTGGCGCTTTCTTTACGGTATCGCTATTTCGTCCTGTTTGCTTCAGTGGCATTAACGGTATTCGGATTCATCACATTCCGCAATATGCCGATTGAAGCTTTTCCTGATGTTACCAATACTGAAGTGGTCATTATCACGCAATGGCCGGGAAGAAGCGCAGAGGAAGTGGAGAAGTTTATTACCATACCGATAGAAATCGCATTGAACCCTGTTCAGAATAAAGTAAGCCTTCGCTCCACAAGCATATTCGGACTTTCTTATATCAAGATTGTCTTTGAAGACAATGTGAATAATAACCAGGCAAGGATACAGGTAAATAACTTATTGCCCAACGCAGAACTTCCGCCGGGTATTTCACCTTCGGTGCAGCCCCCAACCGGGCCGACAGGGGAAATTTTCCGTTACTCGCTGAAAAGCTCAACAAGGGATGTGCGTGAATTAAAAACATTGCAGGATTGGATATTAGAGAAACAAATACTTTCTGTACCCGGTGTAGCAGATGTAGTGAGTTTTGGCGGAGAAACCAAAGATTATGAGATCAGGGTTGATCCGGGTAAACTGTCCACCTTAGGCATTACCCCGCTTGATGTGTATGATGCCGTTACAAAGAGTAATATCAACATCGGTGGAGATGTAGTCAACAGTAATGACCAGGCTTATGTGGTCAGGGGCATCGGCTTATTGAATGATATTAATGAAATCAAAAATATTATTGTCAGAAATATTAATGGGATCCCGGTGCTGGTCAGTGATGTGGCTGAGGTGGCTATTTCGAACTTACCCAAACTGGGACATGTGAGCCGTTCGGATGCATTTACCGATTCTTCAGGCAAGCGTATAGTGCAGAGCCAGGATGATGTGGTAGAAGCCATCGTTCTCATGCGAAAAGGAGAGAATCCAACAAATGTGATCCAGGCATTACAGCAAAAAGTTCAAAAACTCAATGAGGATGTATTGCCGCCTGATGTGCAGATAAACCCGTATTACAACAGGCAAAACCTGATCAATTTTTCTACCAATACCGTTTTGCATAACCTGATCGAAGGGATTTTGCTGGTGACGCTGGTTGTATCACTTTTTATGTTTAACTGGCGAACGACACTAATCGTTTCCATCATCGTTCCTTTCTCTTTGTTGTTCTCTTTCATTTGCCTGCGGTTAATGGGCATGAGCGCCAATCTTCTTTCACTTGGCGCTATTGATTTTGGGATCATTATAGACGGCCCGGTGGTGATGGTGGAAGGATTATTTGTGGTGCTGAGCCACAAAGCCAGCGAGATCGGCATGCTACGGTTCAATAAAAGGGCCAAGATGGGCTTATTGAAAAACAACGGAGCTGAACTTGCCAAGTCAATATTTTTTGCCAAAGTGATCATCATTGCTGCATTGCTTCCCATTTTTTCTTTTCAGAAAGTGGAAGGGAAGATGTTTTCTCCCCTGGCATATACATTAGGGTTTGCTTTGCTGGGTGCGTTGATTGCCACGCTGACCCTGGTGCCGGTGCTTATTAATTTATTGCTGCGGAAAAATGTAAAAGAGAAGTATAATCCTTTCGTTCATTTCATTACCGGGATCACGTTGAAATTATTTCATTTCACAACAAAATTCCGCAGGCTGACAATTGCAGTCTCTTTAATCGTTATCGCCATTGGCCTGTATTCATTCCGTTATTTAGGAACAGAGTTTTTACCCGAGCTTGATGAAGGCTCTATTTGGTTAAGGGTTCAGTTGCCTTACAGTGTCTCGCTGGATAAATCAGTGGCAATTGCCAAACAGGTCAGGGAAGAACTTATGACTTTCCCTCAGGTGAAAACCGTGGTTACGCAGACGGGCAGGCCCGATGACGGCACTGATGTAACCGGGTTTTACAACAATGAATTTGACGTCATTCTCTATCCGGAAAATGAATGGAAGCCACACATCTCCAAAGAAAAACTTATCGATGAGATGAATAAACTCTTATCTGTAATTCCCGGGGCTGATCTCAATTTTTCCCAGCCGATTATGGATAATATAGAAGAAGCAGTATCGGGAGTTAAAGGTTCTATCGTGGTGAAAGTATTTGGTGATTCATTAAATTATATGGAGGGTAAAAGTGAAGAGATCTTTGATCAATTAAAAACAGTCCGGGGAATAGAAGATCTTGGTATCATCAGGAATATCGGGCAGCCTGAACTGGATATAGATCTTGATCAGCAAAAGATGGCATTATATGGAGTAGCAACTGCAGATGCTAATGCAGTAATCGAAATGGCTATCGGTGGAAAAGCTGCATCCACTCTTTATGAAGGCATTAAAAGATTTGATATCAGGATCAGGGTGCCGGAGCAATACCGTCAATCAGCTGAAGAAATTGGAAATCTGATGGTGCCTACGGAAAGCGGATCAAAAGTACCTGTGAAGGAGATCGCCACTATTACACGCAAAACAGGGCCCTGTCTTATTTTCAGGGATGCCAATGAAAGGTATTCTGCTGTAAAGTTTTCTGTGCGTGGAAGAGATATGGGAAGCGCTGTAGCAGAAGCGCAGGCAAAAGTGAAGGATCATGTCCATTTCAAAAGAGGATATTCTATTGCCTGGCAGGGAGACTTTGAAAATGAGCAAAGAGCATCCAAACGCCTCCGGGAGGTTGTTCCCATAAGCCTGTTACTGATATTTCTCTTGTTGTTTTCCATGTTCGGAAATTTTAAGGATGCAGGATTGGTATTTCTGAATGTTCCTTTTGCGATCGTTGGTGGTATCTTATCGCTCTTTATTACAGGGACCAATTTCAGCATATCAGCAGGTATAGGCTTCATAGCATTATTTGGTATCTGTATTTTATTCGGCGTATTACTGATCACCGAGTTCAAAAAGAATCTTGAGCAGTCGAAGATCCGAAAGCATCATCAGTCTTTATATACAGCTATCAGGTTAGGCGTTAATACTAAAATACGGCCGGTAGTTATGACGGCGCTTATGGCTGCTTTTGGTTTGCTGCCTGCCGCTATTTCCCATGGTATTGGTTCAGAAAGTTCCAGGCCATTGGCAAGAGTGGTCATTGGAGGAATACTCTGCGCCATGTTGTTTTCATTACTTGTATTTCCTCATTTTTTTGCATGGGCATACAAGCGTTTTGATACGAAACATTCACAGGAGGCTGATGAAAATGCGATTGGTGATATTCATAATTAAATGCAGACGTAAATTCAGACAGTTGAAGAATGCCCGTAAAATAATAACCACGTTTTTATTTTTTGTAGCAGTGCTGTATCCATCACGGTTTTGCACCGCACAGGAAAAAGCTAGCCAGGGATTGTTGAATACGCCGTCAACTTTTCAGCCGGCCCGGTTCCGGGCAGCCATCATCGGTGAAGTGGCTATTGCTACCGTGATGACCATCGGGCTTCAATTGCTTTGGTATAAAAAATACCCGCACAGCCGGTTTCATTTTTTTAATGATGACAGGGAATGGATGAAGATGGATAAACTGGGCCACGCAACTACAGCTTATAACATTTCGGCCATTCAATATAACCTGATGCGATGGAGCGGTGTCAGTAATAACAGTTCCATACTTATCGGCGGGTTAACGGGCCTTGGATATCTCACCATGATTGAGATTATGGATGGGTTTTCTTCCCAATGGGGATTTTCTCCGGGTGATATGGCAGCTAATACTTTTGGCGCCGGCCTGTTTATGCTTCAGCAATATGCATGGAATGAACAAAAGGTCCAGATGCGGTTTTCTTTTCATCCCGGCATTTATGCAAAATATAATACGGGGGAATTGGGAAATACTTTCCTGCAACGTTTATTGAAAGATTACAATGGCCAGAGCTATTGGCTTTCATTTAATGCAAGGTCTTTTTTTCCGTCGGCACATTTTATTCCCCGGTGGATCAATATGGATATCGGGTACAATGCGGAAGGAATGACCGGCGCTGTGACAAATCCTTCCGAAGTAAACGGGAAAAAAATACCGGAGTTTAAAAGGCAGAATAAATTGTTATTCGGTTTAGGCGCTGCCTGGGCAAAAAGCGGCAGTACCCCTTTTGCAGGGTGGATCAATATCCTGCGGATGCCTTCACCCGTATTGATATGGAACATCAAATCAGGAAAACCAGGAGCGAGCCCATTTTATTATTAGTTGATAAATTATTTTAAATAATTTTTTTATGTCCTATTCTAAGTTCATACTTGCAGCTTTTTCCTTACTCATTTACAATCTCAGCATTGGCCAGGATACTTTACGCATCAACATGGATTCTGCTGACCGGGTATTTCTTCAAAAAAACCTGATGATGATAGCGGCCCGGATGAATGTAGATGCACAAAAAGCGCTGGAAATTCAGGCAAAGCTCTATCCCAATCCGCAGTTTAGTGTGGGATTGAATGCTTACGATTCTCAGAATAAAAAACTTTTTTATGCAGGCCAGAACGGTGAAAAGAGTTTTGAGATAGACCAGTTATTCCTGTTGGGCGGTAAAAGAAAAAAACTTGTTGAGCTGGCCAGGCAAAATACCAGGCAGGCACAACTCGAAATGGAAGACCTGTTGCGTAATTTGAAGTACCAGTTGCACAATAGTATGCTTTCCCTTCATTTTGATCTGCTCACCGTGCAACAATATAATCAGCATTTGCAGCGGCTCGATTCGATCATCGCAGGATACCAGGAACAGGCGGCCAAAGGAAATATTGCGCTTAAAGAAGTGGTCCGGCTGAAGACCGCCTATATGAGCATGAATAACGACCGGACTGATTTACTGAATAATATCGAAGAAGAACAAAAAGATTTACGCCTGTTATTGCAGACCACTCAATTTATTTTGCCTCAGTATAATGAGGCGTCATGGACTAAATACGAACAGTTGCCCATTTTGGATTCACTGGTGAGCCTTGCGCTGCAACATCGCTCGGAACTCAAAGAAGCGGAACTGAACAAAACAATTGCCGGTCTCAATATTCAGTATCAGAAAAGCCTGGCAGCACCTGACCTCACAGTCGGAGCTGCTTATGATCAGCGGGGAGGGGCTTTTAATAATCAATATACTTTATCGCTCGGAATTCCTTTGCCATTCTGGAACCGGAACCAGGGGAATATAAAATCGGCACAGGTACAAAGCAAGATGGCAGTGATAAACCAGCAACAGCAGCAAACCACCGTAAACGGTGAGGTCATGACGGCATGGAACAATATGCAGCGAAGCATCCTTGAATTTCATAAAATAAATAAAATTTACAATGCTGATTTCAATACTGTATTCGAGGGGATGACAGCTAATTTCCTGAAGAGGAATATCAGCATTCTCGAGTTTGTTGATTTTTTTGAATCTTATAATTCCGGCATTGCAGAAGTGAACCGGGTAAAGAAGCAATTAGCTCTTTCCGGCGAGATGGTCAATTATACAGTTGAATTCCCGGTTTATTAAAGAGCAGGCAGCAAAAGCAGATGCTTGTGTAAGAAGGAGAAAATGTCAGGACAAGAACTTTTCCCGACCGATAGATTATTTGCTTTCGGTGACGGTAATCTCATTGGTCGTTTCTGCAGTTAATGCCATTTCCTGTCCCATTCCGGTTGTTTTACCGGTTGATTTTATTTTGCTCTTTGTTGTTTGGATCACGCCGGTTCTTAAATTGACAATGGTAACTCCTTCAACCGGCCCTTCACTTACCGTTTGAAAAGAGGTGCCAAAATTCTCTATTGTTTTATCTGTCTTTGAAATTCCTTTAAAAGAAAGTGTGGCTAAGTCTCCTTTTACAGATGTGGCAATATATTTTATTGAAGTAGCAGTGCCAAGAGATGTATCCGTATAATTTGTCTGGAATGAATCATTTTCTTGCATACCCGGTGATACAGCCAGAAAAGCATACCTGCTCTCTGCCCCGCTGCTGCCCAATTGCTGAATAATGGGCGATGCTTCTTCTGAAAAAGAGGTTGTTTTGATTATGTGCCCCGACTGATCAATGAATACAGACCGGGGTACGTTTAAAATTCCTTTGAATTCTTCGGCTATTGAACTGTCTGCATCCGGCTTATCGGAATCGTATTCCATGCTCTGCCCCATTAAATTCATTTTCATTTTAAGTTTTGTCAGTGTGATGCCAAGCTGGTATTGATCTCCTGAAATATCATCAACTGAAATAGTATAAGTGCCGGAAACATTCATATCGGTCTCCATATCCTGAAACATCACATTGGTAACAGAATGGCTCTTCGTGTCCATATTCACAATGAATTGTTGCCCTTTGGAGAGACTGATCTTTCCTGAAGTTTGTGCTATGCAGGCTGCAGTAAGAAGGAGGGCTGTAATAACCGGGAAAACTTTTTTCATAGAAAAATATTTAAAGGCAGCAAAGGTAGCACAATATTATATTCTGACCCGACCTGGTTTGCAAGAAAAGACCTGTTTGGATTTACCGTATCTCAATTTGGTCTGATCCGGCAGGATGACAGAAAAGGATTATTTCCCCGGAAGTCTTCGTTCTTATTCCCGTGGAGCCATCGGGTATCCTTTGTCTATCCAGTCAGCTTTCAGGTTTTGAGTGAGATTGAGCAATTTCTGGTTTGAAAATTTCATTTCATTCAAAAGCTTAAAAGCCGGACGTATGTTGGGACAATTTTTAAAAGGGCAACATCCGCAATAAATAACAATATCCCTGTCAGTCTTTTCTTTTGATAATAGTAATTTCAGCTTATCAAGATTTGCTTTTTTACTGACCGGGCCTATGTCGGTTGCATTTTTAATAGAACCTGCAGGGCCAATGTTGAAGATCAGGGGTTGCGGTGACGAAGGGTTGTTTAGGATCGCCACAAGATCTTTTGGCTCTATCAATTGACCGGTTTTCCAGGGTTCGGTTTGTGCATAAGTAATTATTGAAACCAGAACAAGGATCATTGTTGCTGCCAGGCAGTTTATCTTTTTCATTTAAATTTTATAATTTTTATTAATAAAAATATTCTTTGATCAAAAATCCGTTACTCTTACTCTTCGAATAAGCAAAAAGTTCCGCCTACCCACTCTTTGTCTTTATTGTACCGCACACCGATCATCTTTCCTTTGCTCATGCGGGCAAGATTGTTGGCGGCTACAGGTCTTGATGCTCCGTCTTTCCAAAAATAAAAAATCCTTATTTCAGCTTTTGCAGGAATATCGGGAGTTTGAATTACATCGGCATAATTCACTTTCTGCTGCAGGATCCAGTTTTCCGGATCCTTTACTTTTTCAATATCTTCTTTTTTCACATCAATGACCACTCCCTGCCCGGCAAAAGAGAATAATGGTTTTAAAACATAATTCTCAAGATCGTAAGGGATTTGATTTACCTCGTTGAGAAAATAAGTTTTGGGAACATAAGAATGCCTTATAAAAGGCAAAGTGAATTTACTGATCCTGTAAAACCAGTTTGGATGTGTGACCCAGGCCAGATCAAGATCTTCCAGCATCACTTTTCCTTTTTCCTGCACTTCAGGGCTTTGATGCATGAGGTCATCAAAGATGAGGCGGTTGTAGATCCTCCTGATCTCAGTTTTTACACCGTTGTTCATATAAAAGAGCTTGTTTCCTTCCCTGATCAGTTTGGTAAGGCAAACCGGTTTCACTCCGAGGTAATCCTCAGTACAGAAGAAATCAACTCTTGTTTTTTGTTTTTCGGGAAATACTTCCAGCAGGATCACATTTTCGGGCTTTTCATTTTTAAGTATGATGTCTTTTAATAACTGTATGTAGCTGTCTTTTTGAAAACCATTCAGGTATTTTGAAAATCTATCCGGTGTGTAGAAATGTCTTTTATGTACCTCAGGCAACAATGCTTCATAAGCAAAAAGGCTGGGGAATCCCTGCATCTCGATCAGTTGCGGTTCGTATTCCCCGTCTTCATTGATGCAGATGCCGAAATCAAAGCAGATAAAATGAGGATGATCATTTTCATTCGGAACCTGCATGACTTTCGGAATGGCCCTTTCGGTCTTCTTTTTAAAATTCCCTTCTTTGATCAGGTCAACAATGCTTTCGCAGGTGTTCAGCATCTTGCCGGTAAAATATTTGGGGACGAAGATTGGAGTCTCAGCTACCCTGAATTCGATGGAACCGGGATGACGGCTGTCCAGGTCTTTCAGAAATGCCTGATAATTTTCCTGCGTGAACTCAGCATTATATTTTTTGCGAATAGAAGGGATCATATCCTGGATTTGAATTGAAAGTTAAGAAAAATGAACAAACAGGGAACAGAATGAGAGGTTAATTCAGCGGAAGAAAAATAAAAAATTTAACCTGATTTATAAAACCGGTTCGGCGTGAAAATGCCCGACAGCCTTATTCAGGAAATTGGGCAGCACATGAGCATAAGTCCACATGATCTTACCCGGGTCTTTCAGCTGGTGCAGCATATTATGCCATTTGTCTTCACCATAATTTTTTATGACTGACTGCTTCTTTTCTTCACTTTGCAGCCGGATACTCATGCCTACCGCATCTGCTTCCGGATGAAATTGCGTGCCGATCATGTATTCATTGAAACGGACACCCATCATGGCTCTTTCGTATGGAACATGCGGACGTTCTTTTTCAATACAAAGCACTTTTCCGCCCAAAGACCTTAGTACTTCGTAATTGGGCTGCACTACCTGGTATTCACGGCTGTCCACTGCATAAAAAGGGTCTTTTAATCCTTCGAGTACCGGTTCTTTCTTGCCTGCATCCAGCATGTGTACCGGGAAAACACCAAATGCTTCAGATCTTCTTTTGCAAACAACACCGGTGTTAAAATAACGGCTTGCCAGCTGGAAGGAATGACAGATAAACAACACATGCTTTTTTTGAAGATTGTTCGGGTTTTTATTCCAACGCTGGAGCGAATCTATCCAACGGCACCAGGCTATATCCCAGTCTTCATACCTTGATTCTAACGGGCTGCCGGGACCACCTGAAGAAATATATATGTCATAAGAAGTATCCGGCAGTTCCTTTTTTTGACGAACATCAAACTCGTCCTTATAAATATTCAATTCGTTACCGTGAGCCCAGTTCTGGATGATCTCACGGATACAGCGCATTCCCTGGTTTACATGGCCTGCATTAAGGTCGAGGATCGCAATTCGTATTTGTCGCATTTCGTTCCAATTCATCGGGCAAACTTAATATTTTTAGCGCAGTCAATAATGCCATTCGTGGATTTTCCCGTGTTCATCAGTTTCTGTTTCAGGAATATTTATTAAGTGTAGTTTTATAATTACAGGAGAAAAAGAAATATTCTTTGAATGGCAGAAACTATATTTAAATTAAATAACAAATAAATGGTAATAAAGTTTAATGAAAACTTACTTCGCCTTATATACGTTCTCGCCGCCGATAAAAGTCTGCAATACTTTTACCTGCAATAGTTTTTCCGGCGCTTCTTTCATCAGGTCGTTATCGAGGATGACAAAGTCGGCAAACTTCCCTTTCTCCAATGAGCCTTTTTCTTTTTCTTCAAAATTAGCCTTGGCTGCCCAGATGGTCATTCCTCTCAGTGTTTCTTCACGGGTCAGTGCATTCTCCATTTGAAACCCACCTTCAGGCCATCCTTTTGCATCCTTGCGCACCACGGCTGCATAAAATGTTTTGATAGGAGAGATGTCTTCCACAGGGAAATCCGTTCCCAGTGCCAGCCATCCGTTCTGTTCGAGTAATTGTTTGTACGCATAAGCGCCTTTTAATCTTTCTTTTCCCAAACGGTCGCCTGCCCAATACATATCGCTGGTAGCATGAGTGGGCTGTACTGAGGGGATGATGCTGTTCTCCCCGAATATTTTAAAATCATCGGGGCTAATCACCTGGGCATGCTCCACTCTCCAGCGCAGATCATTTTTTCCTTTCAGGTATTTGGCATAAACATTCAGGATCATCCTGTTTCCGCTGTCGCCAATGGCATGTGTGCACATTTGCCATCCGTTTTCAAAGATCACTTTGGCGGCAGAATCATAATGCTGCTGCGGGTTCAATAAAAATCCATACCATCCCGGCCTGTCAGAATAAGGTTGCAGTAAGCAGGCGCCCCTGGATCCCAATGCTCCGTCTGCCAGAAATTTGAAACCGGATACAGTGAGGCGATCGGTTTTGATCTTTCCGTGCCCGGCTGAACCATTGGAACGATCTTTATTAAATGCAAAATCAAAATTGTCTTTGCTGTCACCCAGCAAGGCATAGATGCGCATTTTCAGTTCGCCTGTTTTCTGCAGGCTGTCCATGAGCAGAACTGTTTTGTAATAAACACCGCAGTCACTAACTGTGGTAAGGCCTGCAGCAAAACAATTTTTTTGTGCTTTCAGCAATGCATCTCTTGCCTGTGCTGCTGTGGAAGAAGGAATTTTTGCGTAAACGAGATCGGTGGCATTATCCACCAGTATGCCGGTTAGCTTGCCATTCTTCATTTCTATCTCTCCTCCTGAAACTTTATCACCGGCTTTAACTCCTGCAATCTCTAATGCTTTTTTATTTGCAATCACGGCATGGCCGTCTATTCTTGATAACACTACCGGCCTGTCGGGAAACAACTGGTTCAGTTTTTCATTGTTGGGGAAATTTTTTATTGCCCAAACGTTCTGATCCCATCCATGCCCCATGATCCAACCTTCGGGATTTTCTTTTGCAAACTCTTTTACTTTCTCTACGATCTCATCCCAACTGTCCGTGCCCACCAGGTTTACCTGGTTAAGGCTGTTGCCATATTCCATGAAGTGGGAATGATCATCGAAGAATCCGGGATAAATATATTTTCCTTCTGCATCCAGTTTTTCCTTTGCATCGTACTTCTTTTCCAGGTCGGCAGTCTTGCCTGTTTCCATCACTTTTCCGTCCTTTATCACCATGGCTTCTGCAGTGGAAAAGGCAGGATCAACGGTGTATATCGTCGCATTGAATACAAGCAGGTCAGCTTTTTCTTTTTGCGAACACGAGATCAGTAAGGAACAAACGACAGCGATCAGTGCAATTTTTTTCATACAATTTTTTTAATCAAAAAACAGATCTTATTTCATAAACAACTCCGGGTGCTTCTTATTATGATCCGTTGCATCCTGGAATGCTTTGGCTGCTTCCAGTATCGAAGCTTCATCATAAAGTCTTCCGACCAGTGTGATGCTTTGCGGTAAATTATTTTTATTGAAACCGACAGGCATGCACACAACAGGATTACCCGTAAGGTTAGTTATGGTCAACTGACTGCCTGCAAATGTAGGTACTATGAGCACATCAATATCTTTCATGAATTCATACATTTTTTTACATAGTGTATAGCGGTAGCGGTTGGCATTGATGTACTCCACTGCGGGCGTCAATCTTGCGGAACGGAATGTATTGGGCCAAAAATCCTTATCCTGCCTTTCAATGAGGCTGTCGCGGCCTGTCCTGGTCAATTCATCAAAAGCTGCGGCACTCTCTGAGTTTAAGATCAGGGTGATATAGTTTACGGGATAAAACTCATTGTCGGGAAAATTCACCGCCTGAACATTTACTCCCTGTGATCTGTAAAATTCGATCACTTTCCATTCGGGAGCATCTTCTTTCAACCGTTTAAAATAATTTTCTGCATAGGCAATTTTTAAATTCTTCAGGTTTATTTTTTGATTATAGTTGAACGCATGATCAACCGAACCGGCATCGGCGCCATCTGTTCCGTTGATGTAATAATAAACAATGGCATCATCTTCGGCGCTGCGGCATATAGGCCCGATCTTATCCAGGCTCCAGCTGAGTACCATGGCGCCGGAACGGCTTACTGTACCGAAACTCGGGCGAAGACCTGTGGCGCCGCATCTTGCAGAAGGTGATACAATGGATCCCAATGTTTCTGTACCTATGCTGAAAGGAACTAAACCGGCAACCGTTGCCGCAGCAGGGCCTGCAGAAGAGCCGCTAGACCCTAATTTGAGGTTCCAGGGATCTTTGGTCTCGCCGCCAAACCATTTGTTGTTGTATGCCAGAGCGCCTAAAGATAATTTGGCACAAAGTACGGCTCCTGCTTTTTTCAACTGAACATAAACAAAAGAGTTTTCATCAATCACCTGGTTTTTGTAAGGTGTAGTTCCCCAGGTGGTCTTGTATCCTTTCACTGCAAAAAGATCTTTCAATCCGTATGGAATACCATGCAAGGGGCCGTGGTATATTCCTTTTTTCAGATCTTCATCTGCCTGCTTTGCTTCCTTCATGGCCAGCTCTTCCGTGAGTGTAATCGTACACTCCAGCGTATCGCTCCATTTTTTTAACCGTTCGAGAAAAAACCCGGTAAGCTCCACCGAGCTGATCTTTTTATTTTTAATGAGAGATGCCAGTTGCATAACAGAATAAAAAGCCAGTTCATTTTTATCGGGAGGTAACTGTATATTTTTAGGGATATCCCAATTTATTTTCTTTTGCCGTACAGGAATGGAATAGCCATGTGGTAATGGTTCAAACGCAAATGGATAGGGGAGGCTGTTTGGAGGTAAAGTTTTATGCAGCCCTTTGTACAATGAAAAATCATAATTCAGATTGTCAATCATGGAATCGGCTTCGTCACCGGTGAAATTAAGGTCATTAAGTTTTGCGGTATTGCGGATCAGTCCTATGGTATCGGATTTTGTTTGTGCCTGTGAGACGGATAATGATAACAATAGAATGCAGCTAAGATAAAATCTCATAAAAGATTGTTTAGGTGAAATGAAGTTAAAAAAATATTTTACCTTTTGCCAAAATCTATTGGTATGAAAAGGTTCCTTCTTTTTGTTTCGGCATTCCTGGTTATTACATCCTGTAAACTGGAAGATAAGAACACTGCCGGCCCCAATATGCCGGTTTCGGAATATTTTAATTATGGCGACACCGGAGTGCAGGCAGGAGGTGTTCGGATGATACCAGTCAAAACGCCTGCGGGAGTATTTAAAGTCTGGACAAAACGATTTGGGAATAATCCCGGTATTAAAATTTTATTACTGCATGGCGGGCCGGCTGCAGGGCATGAATATATGGAATGTTTTGAAAGTTTTTTTCCGAAGGAAGGATTTGAATTTTATGAATATGATCAGTTAGGTGCTCCTTATAGTGATCAGCCTGAAGATACCAGCCTGTGGACGATTGGCAGGTATGTGGATGAAGTGGAACAGGTGAGAAAAGCTATCGGTGCGGATTCAACCAATTTTTATGTATTAGGGAATTCATGGGGCGGCATTCTCGGGATGGAATATGCTTTGAAATACCAGAACCATATGAAGGGTTTGATTGTTGCCGATATGATGGCCAGTTGTCCTGATTATGGAAAATATGCTGAAGATGTCTTGTCAAAAACGATGGATCCGAATGTACTGAAAGAAATAAAAGAGCTTGAAGCCAAAGGTGATTTCAGTAATCCGAGATATATGGAATTGCTGATACCGAATTATTACAAGCAACATATTTGCCGTCTGGCAGAATGGCCCGATGCGGTGAACCGTACTTTTGCTCATTTGGGAAGTATGAAAATGCCTGCACAAATCTATACCATCATGCAGGGGCCTTCCGAATTTGGCGTTGCCGGCAGGCTGGCTAACTGGGATATCAAAAACCGTTTAAAAGAGATCAGGATACCAGCATTGATGGTGGGAGCAAAGTTTGACACGATGGATCCCAAAGCAATGGAAGCGCAAAGTAAAATGGTGCAGCATGGCCGTTATTTATTTTGCCCCAACGGCAGCCACATGTGCATGTGGGATGACCAGAAAGTTTTTATGGATGGCGTGATCCGTTTCATCCACGATGTGGATGAAGGGAAATTTTAGCAGGGGCTTATTTTTAAAGCCTGTATGGAAAGAATATTATTGGGGAAACCGGCATTTAATTTTTTCTCGTAATAAATTTTTAGTTGCAAAACTTAACCGGTTTTGAAAGAAGCTAAGCTGGGAATGATGCAGCCGGCTTGCAGGGAAACGAAGAAGAACCGATAAGCTTTGCTACTGTATCAAATTCAGGAGTTGCCGGTTTCCATTTTTTTTAATCCAATGTACAAGTTGCCTGAACGGGCGTGATCTTTCTGTCAGAATAATTTCTTTTTAAAAGAAATATCCGGCAACGATTTGATTGAACAGCAAGAAAAAAGCAGAAAAGAGATTCAAGAAATCAGGAAGAAGGCTGATCTTCTTCATGATTGGAAAATTCACTTAATGCTTTAAATGATTCGTCGGATTTTTCTACCACAATTATCTTTCTTCCATTTGCCCCCAGCATCAGTTCCAGTGCTGATGCCACTTGTTTTTTCAATGGGGTGAGCACCCATTCCATTTCAGCAGGCCCGTTCTTCACTTCTTCATTGATATGCTTGCGGTAATTTTCTTTCATTTCGCTGTTCAGGGCTTCGAGGCTGCTTGTGGTCTGCCAGTGCTTTTCTCCCACCAGCGGCACACTGTACATCAGTACCTCGGCTATTTTCCAGTCATAGTTCAGGTTGGAAAATGAAAGGAACTTGGGTTGGATGTTGGCAACGGTCAACTCATTTTTGTCCGGATCAAATTTCACCCGGAGATCTTTCATATCCAACCCGTATTTGGCAGTGATGCTTACCTGTAAGGCTCCGAGGAAGCGGATCTGTTTTCCCTGGTAATCGCTTTTATCATTCCACACTCTTGTAAAATTGGCATTTACTTCCATCAACCCAAGATCCACCACACTTTTTATTTCGGAAATATTCAGTTTGCGGTTTCGCAATTCCGTGTTTTCTTCTTTCAGCGAAGTGGTAGTTTTATCCACTTCCTTTAATTGATTTCTGAGTTGATTGATCTCATCGTCTTTTTGTTTCATGAAAGCCTGGTACAGCAGGACAGCGGCAAAGCCGACACCTCCTACAATTAAGCCATAAACGAGAAATTTATTCAGGATCAGCAATACGGCAGCAGCTATGATCACTGCCAGTATCAGGTACATTTTTAAATGGCGAAACATGATTTGATGGTTTTAGGTGAAAGGGAATCAACTCCCGTTTATTCAATATTCAGATACCGAAATTTATCTGCCGAACTTTCACAGTTTTGAGACCAGTCTGATCCATTGTATCGGAATGGAAATTTTATTTTATTCCATTCAAAAACTGGCCTTGAATATAATCTGCAACGCTGACAAGGTTTTTTGTTTGTTCAAAAACGGCTAACTGGCGGTCGGCTCCTGTTCCTCCTTCAAGTATCTTGTGAACATAGGCAATCCGGTGACGGCTGCCCAGGTGGTTCAGAACAGGGTCAACGAATTCGAGCAGTTCGTAAATCAAAGACCTGGTATTTACTTCTTCTTCTTTGCCAAAATCAATTAGCCTGCCGTCTATGCCATAGCGGCTGGCTCTCCATTTATTCTCATTGATCAATGCACGGGAATATTGAATGAAATTTAAGTTTTTGGATCGCAGCATATAGATGCGGGCACATACTGCCTGGAATAAAGAGGCCAGTGCGATCGTTTCGTCTATTGTCATAGGCACATCGCAAATGCGGAATTCAACAGTATTGAAGAAGGGGTGAACCCGGAGATCCCACCAAATTTTTTTTGCGTTATCAATACAATTTGTTTTAATGAGCAGTTTTACAAAATTGTCGTAGGCTTCTATACTTTCAAAGCTTTCCGGTATGCCTGTGCGTGGAAATTTGTCAAATACTTTGGTGCGAAAAGATTTATACCCGGTGAGCCTTCCTTCCCAAAAAGGAGAATTGGTGCTAAGTGCATATATGTGAGGCAAAAAATACCGTGTGGAGTTGGCAATATGATTCGCCATTTCACGACTTTCCATTCCCACATGCACATGCAGCCCGAAAATTAAATTACTTCTTGCGGCTTCCTGCAATTCATTGACGATCTCATTATACCTTGCGTGGTCGGTGATCAGTTGGCTTTCCCAGTGGCTGAACGGGTGGGTTCCGGCAGCGCCCATTCCCAAACCAAGGCTTTTGGCAATCTCATAAATAGTTCTGCGAAGTAATGCAACATCTTTATATGCCTCATCCGCATCGGCGCAAATATCCGTGCCCACTTCCACTACTGCCTGGTGCATTTCCGCCTTTACTTTATCCTTGATCACTTTCTGGCCTTCCTGTACAATCTTTTGCTCATGACTTTTCAATTCCCTTGTCACAGGGTCCAGCACCATGTATTCTTCTTCTACACCGAGTGTGAATGTTTTGTAATTAAGTTCCATAATGTTTTAAATCAATAATTAACTTTTGGTAATTAATGATTTTTTATTTGGGTTTAAACAAGGTTCATATTATTACTGCTGCGTTTCAGATATTCTCCCCAGGTAAGGTTGTCCGCACCTTCTTTGTTTTCCAGAGCTTTTTCAATGGCATAGTTGGCTGCAGTTTCTACTACCCATTCAAAATTTTCATCGCCTACGCTTGGGCGGTCCGCATCGGGTGCAGGATTACAAAAATCAATTGCATAAGGAACTCCGTCCCTAATCGCCAGTTCTACCGTATTAAAATCATATCCCAGGAATTTGTTGATGCGAAGAACAATATCGGTCATTTGCTGCAAACTCTCGGCTGATGGTTTGAAATCGGCAACATATCTCAGATGATGCGGATTGCGTGGCTCGTAGGACATGATGCGGACATATTTTCCGCCGATGCAATAACAGCGGTAATACTCAGTGAAGACTATTTCTTCCTGGAGCAACATTACCAGTTGACCTGTTTCATTGTGTTTTTGGAAGAATTCATCAGCGCTGCGCAGCTTGTACACATGTTTCCAGCCCCCTCCTGCAAATGGTTTCATATAAGCGGGAAACCCGACATATTGAAAGATGGTATCCCAGTCCAGCGGGTAAGCAAGGTTGCTGAATGAATCATCAGTGGTATCGTGAGGCAAATCCCTGGAAGGCAGGATGGCGGTCTTAGGCACCGGAACCCCCACTTTCGTCATCAGGCAGTTATTGAAATATTTATCGTCAGCACTCCACCAAAAAGGATTATTGATAACAGAGGTTCCGGTAAGAGCGGCATTCTTAAGCCAGGTGCGGTAAAATGGCACGTCCTGGGAAATTCGGTCTATGATGACTGCATAGCCGCTGGATTCGCCCTGCAAAGCCTTGTCAATACGTACGGGTTCTGCACTGATACCCTGAACTGATTTACTGTTGACCCGGTCAATAAATGCCATAGGGAAAGAACGTTCTTTACCAAACAGGATTCCGATTTTTTTCATAATGAGTGATTAATTGTTAGAAATAGTGTTATATAAAGTTTCAGAGGCTGAAGGATTCTATCAAATTTATTTTTTAGCTGCCATATAAACAAATTAACTCTCACACAGCCTGTATTGTTCATTCCGGAATCTAAAACTTCGGGGATTAAATGAAAATCCTATTTTTGGGCTTATGCTTTTTGCAGAAAAACCTGTTATCGTACCGGAAACTGTATTATTTCCGTCCCGCTTCTTAAAGAGAATTGTGAGGATAGACATGTACTGGCCGGTTATTCCTGTAAAGGAAGGAAAATTGCAACTGCTGCTGCTCAATGACGGCCAGAATCTTGAAGAACTTGGTTTGGTTCACCTGCTGCAGGATTTATACTTCGAAGAAAAGATAGATCCGCTGCTCTGTGTGGGTATTCATGCGGGAGCCGAAAGGAAAATGGAATATGGCGTAGCCGCCGAACCCGATTATATAGGCAGGGGTGCCAAAGCGGATCTGTACACTTCTTTTATCATTGAGGAGTTGCTTCCTTACCTGTACAAGAAGGATCCGGATATATCTTTTACCGGTAAAGCCTTTGCAGGGTTTTCCCTGGGCGCCCTCAGTGCATTGGATATCGTATGGAATCATCCCGGTGAATTTCAGAAGGCAGGGGTGTTTTCAGGATCACTTTGGTGGCGTTCAGTGGACCAGGACGACCCGGAATATAAAGATGAAGAGCACCGGATCATGCACCTGCAGATACGGAACGGAAAATATGAACCCGGGTTGAAATTTTTCTTTCAATGCGGCAATAAGGATGAAACCCTGGACCGAAATGGGAATGGCATCATAGATTCTATTGATGATACGCTGGATCTGATCAGGGAATTAGTTGCAAAAGGATATGATGCAAAAAAGGATATTGCTTACCTGGAACTGAAAGACGGGCGGCATGATATTCCCACCTGGGGCAGTGCGATGCCGATGTTCCTGGAATGGGGATGGGGGAAGTGAAAAGAGCTTATATGACTTTTAATAAAAGAGGCTGTCTCAAAAGGGCAGCCTTTTTTCACACTATGTGGAAACAGGTAATGTACTCAAAAATAGT
>MWTC01000011.1 GCA_002066995.1 Sphingobacteriales bacterium UTBCD1 | reverse complement strand
TTGCCTTCTTTTTGTTTTTCCAGTAATTTTCTTTTCCGGCTGATATCACCGCCGTAACACTTGGCAGTAACATCTTTTCTTAATGCAGAAATATTTTCCCGGGCAATGATTTTTGCTCCTATCGCTGCCTGTATGGCAATCTGGAATTGCTGGCGGGGAAGTAGCTCTTTTAATTTCTCACATAATTTTCTTCCAAAATCCTGTGAGCGGCTCCGGTGGATCAATGCACTCAATGCATCCACTTTGTCGCCGTTCAACAGTATGTCCATTTTCACTATATCACTTTCCCTGTATCCTATATAATGATAATCGAAAGAAGCATATCCCCGTGTCTGGGATTTCAGTTTATCATAAAAATCAAAAACAATTTCCGTAAGCGGCATTTCAAATAACAATTCCACTCTTGTTTGTGTGAGATAGTGCTGATTAAGCAATATTCCTCTTTTTCCTAAACACAAAGTCATGATGTTGCCGATATATTCCGGCTTGCTGATGATCTGCGCTTTTATGTAAGGTTCTTCAATCCGTTCAATTTGTACCGGGTCAGGCATCTCAGCAGGATTGTTCACAGGTATTTTTTCACCTTTATTGGTATATGCAATAAATCCTACGTTTGGTACTGTGGTGATTACCGTTTGATTAAATTCCCTTTCCAGGCGTTCCTGAATGATCTCCATGTGCAGCAGTCCGAGAAATCCGCAACGGAATCCAAATCCCAAGGCCTGGGAAGTTTCCAACTCATAGGTAAGTGAAGCATCATTTAACTGAAGTTTATCCATGCAATCCCTCAGCTCTTCGAAATCATCAGTGTCCACAGGAAATATCCCGGCAAAGACCATCGGCTTCACTTCTTCAAATCCTTTGATAGCAACAGGGTTTTCATTGCTGGCTAATGTGATTGTATCTCCCACTTTCACTTCTCTTGCCACTTTGATGCCGGTAATGATATATCCCACATTACCACACTCCACTTCCTGCTTTGGAGATAAGCTCAGTTTCAGCACACCCACTTCATCTGCCTCATATTCTTTACCGGTAGAAACAAATTTAACCTGGTCGCCTTGCCTGATAGATCCGTTCAATATGCGGTAATACACAATGATACCGCGGAAGGGATTGAACACACTGTCAAATATCAAAGCCTGCAAAGGTGCATCAGGATGACCTGCAGGTGCAGGGATTTTTTCAACGATAGTTTTAAGAATTTCTTCTACACCCTGCCCTGTCCGACCGCTTGCCAATAATATTTCTTCCGGCTTGCAGCCGGTCAGCTCAATGATCTGATCTTTTGTTTCTTCGATCATAGCGCCATCCATGTCAACTTTGTTGATGACCGGTATGATCTCAAGATCGTTGTCAATAGCCAGGTACAGATTAGAAATGGTTTGAGCCTGTATTCCCTGGGTGGCATCCACTAACAATAATGCCCCTTCACAGGCTGCCAGTGCCCTGCTCACTTCATAACTGAAATCCACGTGGCCGGGTGTGTCAATCAGGTTCAGGATATACTCATCCCCGTCGGTATGTTTGTAATTGATCTGGATCGCATGACTTTTTATGGTAATACCTTTTTCTCTTTCCAGGTCCATGTCATCCAGTACCTGGTCCTTCATTTCTCTGTCGCTGATCGTATGTGTGGTTTGCAACAGGCGGTCTGCCAGAGTTGATTTGCCATGGTCAATATGGGCGATGATGCAAAAATTACGGATGTTCTTTAGCATTCTTGATTTTGTGGCGGCAAAGGTAGTCAAAAGCTCCGAGTAGCAAGGTCTTACCATACAGTATTCCCGTTATTTCAGGCGTGACAAAACAAGTACGCTAATAAAAAATATTTCCGGCTTTTAACCCCGTAAAAATATTTTACCAACCACCGGGAAAAAAAATTCCCGATTGCGAAAATGCAGATTGATTGCACTGATATTTTTCTAAAAACAAAAGAAATCATAGTTAATCTCATTTCTTTGAAGATTCTGATCACGATTTTTTTTGCTGCAAGCATTCAACCTGCATAAATTATTTCGGGCAAAACTTTTTTGATTCTAAAAACTGCTTACTTTTGGAATAACCTGGTGACAGAGATCAATTGTCTGAATTTTAACCGGACTTATCCTGCGATTACAAGAATTGCACTATTGATCGCCGAATACACCCGGAATCGATTGAAATAGCTTGATCCGAAAAGTATAATCAAACAGATAAACACCGAAGAATAGTTCATCGGTTATGCTTTATTTTAAATTGAATAAACCAAAATTTAAGCCATGTTCCAAATTGATTCATTACTGACAATACAGAGTACGGCTGCAATCATTTCATTTTTGGGAGGTGTACTTGTGGTCTTAGTTGTCTTATTCCTGATGACTACCTCTCATATTGAAGAGGACAAGACCTCGGTAAAACATAAAGTATATAAACTGCGTGGCCGGTATTTCTTTGTACTGGTATTATGCGCTGTAGCCTGCTTGTTCATTACCCTGCGTTTATTACCCTATTCAAAATTCCAGGGTGAGCCGGAACAGACAGTTTCCATTGTTGGCATACAATGGGACTGGAAAATGAAATCCGGAGCATTTGATAAGAGCGCTGAAGAATTCGTAAAAGACACTGCTGCAAAAAAGGAGATTACCCTTCCGGCAAATAAAAAGATAAGATTTATTGTCACATCCAATGATGTAAACCATGATTTTGCCATTTATAATACCAAAGGAGTTTTAGTAGCTCAGACCCAGGCAATGCCTACCTACAAGAATGAACTTGAATATGAATTTTCCGAGGCAGGTGATTATCATATCCTATGCCTGGAATACTGTGGTTTAATGCACAGCATCATGATCGGAACGATTCACGTTAACTAAAAAAAAGCATTACTATGTTACAATTAAGTCCCTCCGAAATAAAAAAGAATAGAACATTTATCAAAGTTTGGACCATTACATTCCTGGTTGTTTTTCCCTTGCTCATTGTCCTTGGCCTGCTGATGCGTATGAACCAGGGTGAACAAATCAATTTAGGCATGGATAAATTTTATGTGCTGATGACTTTGCACGGGCTTGGCATGGCAGGACTATTATTCAGTACATCATTTGCTGCTTTATGGTATTTGCTCGGCACCCGTCATGTAAAACTTAACCTGGGAATAGGATATTTTGTTTACTTTATGATATTAATCGGCGTAATCGGTTTGACTTATTCTACGCTCTTAGGAAAATTCGGAGCCGGCTGGTATCTTTTATACCCCTTACCATTTAAAAATGCGATATGGCCCGCATGGTCAACCGGGCTTTCGATTGTTTCGCTGATTATTTTAGGTGTAGCATGGCTTATCGGGATCCTGCATGTTCTTTACACGCTGGCAAAAGAATATGGCGGTCTCACTAATTTATTAGGATGGCAATACCTGGGTAAGAAACAGGTAAAGCGGGAATTGCCCCCGGTCGTAATGATCTCTGCCATCAGCCTGATACCCGGTGTCATCGCTTACCTTGCCGGAGCTGTTTTTCTTGTCATGTTTTTGATGCAGTATTTTGAGCCAACACTGACCTTTAACATGTTGCTCATGAAAAACCTGATATTCTTCTTCGGACATACGCTGGTTAACATCACACTTTATTGCTGCCTTGGCTGGGTGTATGCCCTGCTGCCGGAATATACAGGCCGCAAGTGGGAAACAAATAAAATTCTGGTGTATGCATGGAATGCTACATTTTTCTTTATCATTTTTGCTTATTTCCATCACCTGTATATGGATTTTGCACAACCGCTGGGGCTTCAGTATGCAGGTCAATTAGCTTCGTATTTCAGCGCTGTGCCAGCCACGGCTGTATCTATGTTTGGCGTGATCACGCAGGTATATCATTCCAAAATGAAATGGAGTATTGTCCCTTTGTCATTCCTGATCGGTGTAGCCGGCTGGGCAATCGGAGGTTTTGCTGCAGTCATTGATGCTACCATTTCAGTGAATACAATTTTTCACAACACCATGTGGGTACCCGGGCATTTTCATACTTACATGCTGGGTGGCGTAGTGCTTTTCATTTTCGGATTTTTCTTTTACCTGTCCCATACAAAAGAAGAACAGGAAAAAGATATCATGGGGAAAGCAGGATTCTGGCTTTTTGTTTTAGCAGCACACAGTTTCATTGCAACTTTTTATACCGGCGGAGTCAACAGCATACCGAGAAGATATGCTGATTACAAAGGAATTCCTATTGAATCTACACATCTCATTGGAGCTTTCCTTGCCCGAATCGCCGCTATTTGCATTATCTTTGTAATCATTGGATTTCTTATAATGACCGTTTCTATATTAATCAAGCTTACCAGGAAAAAAACTGCTGTTATGGAACATGTCCAAAATTCTTAACCATTGCTGTAGGATATTTAAATCTTGAATAAAAAATAAAGTGCGTGAAGATGAAAAGGGTTTTAATTCCGGTTGTAGCTCTTACTATTTGCTTTACGGTGATCTGGAAATGGACTTTGGGATTTTCAGCGTTTACTGTTTTTTCTTATACACTTCAGCAAGCAGGCACTCTTCCAAGAACATTTCCTGACCTGGCAATGATCAGCCAGGATAAAGAAGTCTTTCATTTAAAAGACAAGCATAAATATGTATTGCTGAATTTTGTCTATCTGAATTGCCCTTACGTATGCCATAAAGTAAATAACCAACTGGAACGTATCTATCACTTATTTGACAGCGCTACGGTTCCTTCCAGGCTTGAGTTCGTTACCGTCAGTTTTGATCTCGGGAATGATGATGTCACTAAAATAAAAAAATACCGTGAATATTTCGGAACTGATATCCCGGGATGGACGTTTGCCCTGCCCTATCAAACCAACCAGCAGGCTTTTGACACTTTTTTACACCACATTGGAATCTGGAAATATACTGTACCGGCAACAGGTATTATCAATCATTCGCTTTATTTATATCTTATTGGCCCCGATAATAAAATAGTGAGGGTATTTGATCCCGCCAGGGAAAATGACAATTCAGTGTACGAACAAATCAATCTGTGCCTGCAAAAGCAATCAATATAATTCTTAATCTTGCCGTCTTCGTATTGGCATGGGTGATCTCTTTTCCAATGAATGAATGGTTTTCTGCAACAATGCCACGCCATCAACTGCTGCAATTACCTGCCATGCTTTTGTTAGGGATTATTGCCGGGTTGCGTTCTTTGAAGCATATTACCATCAGCTTCCCCTGGGATATTGCCATTCTTATCTTTATCATGGCCTCTTTAGTTTTCTGGATGCTGCCCCGCTCCATTGATGCTGCAGTTATATATCCTGCTTTTAACCGTGTGATGCATCTAAATATGCTGGCAGCAGGATTTTTAGGAATTACTGTAATACGGCAAACAATTTTTGAAATAAAGATTGCTTTTATGGCAATGGTATCCGTTATGGTTTTCGTAGCGGGAATTACCCTGATAACGTTTAATATCCTGCTGTGCAGTTCATTTAATATTGACCAGCAAAAAGAAACCGGTTTCCGTTTAATCATAGCCGGAATTGTTTTTGCCACAGGCACTCTCTTTACATTTTTCAGGAGTCTCGGAAAAAAAATATAAACAATTCGATAATGGGAAATCATCCTGCCCGCTGATGCATGCAGGGCAGCGCTGTAAATAACCATGTCAAATTTTGGGTCTCAAAAAAGCAACAGGAACTTCAAAATGAAGACTTTTTATGATTTTTTCTCTATTAGATTCCTTTACGAAAAAATCTTTTAAAATCTCCCGTGAATTATTTTTTATGCCAGTATGGCTCTATAAAATCCCGAAACGATACTTTTGATGGCTGCAGTGATCAATCCATTAAAAAAAACTTTCTTTTGTTATCTTTGCGCTTCATTTAAAACTATGATAATGAAAAAAATTTTAGCAGTTATTGTTTTTTCCGGGCTTGCCGGATTAGCAAATGCCCAGACAAACAAAGGTGATTGGATGGTAGGCGGAAGTGTTGGCCTCAATACCAGTGATAAAAACACAGAGATCAATTTTTCACCTACAGCAGGTGGTTTTGTTATTAATAACCTGGCAGTGGGCGGAGAATTTCTTATTGACTACACAAAGAACGGGAACAACAAAGTCACCAATTTCGGGTTTGGCCCGTTTGTACGTTACTATTTTACCAATTCAAATGTTCAACCGATTGTGCAGGGAAGTGTTGGTTACATCAGCCAGAGTATTAAAGGCACTTTCTCCAGTTCGACTAATAATGGCTCGCATTATTTTCTGGGTGGAGGCGCTGCTATTTTCATCAGCAACCAGGTTTCTCTTGATATCCTGATGGGATATGATCATACCAAGTACAGTGATTTTGACGGATCGGGAGGATTTAAACTCAATATCGGGTTCCAGGTATATTTATTGAAACACCAGGTAGCACGGATACGTGGAGAAAAATAATCATTTGGTTCCACCTGAGAACAAAACCGCTTCATCTTATTCGGGTGAAGCGGTTTCTTTTTTAAATAAAATAAAAAAAATTGCTGAGACCAGTAAAAAGTTTGAAAGAGGTCAAAAAAAACCGGGCTATTCAGCCCGGCCCTGGTTTCATAGTTATCATCACAATTACTGATGAAGCTGTATTTTTCCTAAATCAGTTTCTCTTCCTCTGGTAACCGTAATATTGTTAATAGTACTGTCTTTGTAATTATTCTTTCCCTGAATAAATAAGCTATAGGTTCCCGGGCTCAATCCACGTATCTTGAATTCTCCGTCATCATCCCGGTCATTATCCCATGGTTTGGCGTATGCTGTATCAGTAGCATTATACGCTTTTACAATTCCGAATGAATGCCTGGGCCTGATCTTTCCTTCTATTGATCCGAATTTGTGAACGCTGAAAGGCCGCAGTACAGGGAATAACCAGTATTCTCCGCCATACCGGAAGATGGAACGGCAAAGATCAAAATCAAGATAAAGCTGGAAATTATTTGAAGAAAGTGAATCAAGGTGTTCCCGGCGAATGTTTACAAATACATAATTAAAATGGCCGATCAGGTTCAGGGGATGCACCACACTGTCTATCATCACACTGTTGTTATTTCCCAATGTGAGTTTTATTCTTTCAATCTTCCCATTGATCAGGAAACCGCTTGCCAGTAATGTATCCAGCCCGTTGCGAAAAGACAACAGGTCATAGATACCGGGGCGTATATCCAAGGTATCCCAATATTCGCAATGACCATACACCTGATCATGATGATCATCACATCCAGGATAATCATGATCCTGATCTCCATTCCGCTGACAGGTATCTACTTTCACTGCAATACTCCGTATATCAATCAGTACTTTTTGAAAATCCACAGGTCCATCTGTAAGCATCACGGATAGTTTCATCTTCCCGGGCGGAATCACCGTATTGGATCCCAATGATGAATCTTTCTGACAAGCATAAAAAATTGCTGAGGCGGCTAACACAAAAGCTACGCCTGCTGCAAGTTTGATTTTAGTTTTCATAAAATTTATATTTCTGAATTTAATTCCTGAGGTAAGTGGTCAAGGGAAATCCGAAATTGACGCAAAAAACTTTGCAAAATAAATGCCATCCAACAGAAAAATCTGAAAATGTGCAAAGAAAGATATTAACCGGAAGTTAATCAGCCTGAAAACAGGCACAACAATTCCTAAACGTTATGTGTGACCAGCAAAAAGGGTAAATACCGGAGAGGCTTTTAATCAATAGATTTTCCTGTTTCGTATTTTTCCTATGGCTTTCATAAAAGCATCTGCATAATATCTCATTCCAATATCATTAGGATGAACCCCGTCAACAGTAGCATCCATATCAAAACCAATTTCATTGCTGCTCAGCAAGTAAAGTTGATGTACACCACTGCGTTTTAAACTATCATACACCCTTGCCTGAACTGCACTGGAGATATCTGCATCGGTATAAAATGAAGTATCTGCTATCCCGGTAAATCTATTGAGACTGTGTGCCACAAGCAGTATTGGAATACCCGGATGCTTTTGCCGGATACTGCTGACTGAATTCGTAATTCTCCTTGCCAGCTCTTCATCTGAATAAACGTTGCCATGCACGAGGTTTGGAATACAATCCAAAACATACAACTGAGCATCAATCTCATTTATCAGATCAATTACCTCCGGTTCTAATCTCCCATTGCCTGAGAATCCAAGATTAATAACCGGGCAGTTCAGCCTGCGTTCTACAATTGATGTCCATGCCAGTCCCGGCCTGGAAGCGCAACCGCCCTGTAATATGGAAGTGCCATAAAAGACAATGGGCTTCTCTTGCGATAAAGGCAAAGGTTTGAACGAATTTCCTTCCGGTACACCGATTTCCAGCCAGGAAACACCATTGTACAATGGCAGAAACAACCTGAATTCGTAATCACGACCAGGAAAGAGGGTATCAACTTCAATGTTCATAAAACGGTAAATGACAGTATCGCCGAAGGAGCGTTTTCCCGGTGCCCATTTCCATTTACCCTTATGGTCTATGGCAAACAGATCCACTCCGCTCACACCCGTAGCAGGCATGTGGGACATGGCAAAATTTTGCTTGTTGGTTGTGCCATAACGCACAATAATATTATTTGCATTGCTCTTGAATTTTATATAAAGCCCGGCACTTTGTTTTGACAGATCCCATACTTCCTTTCTCACTTTCTGTTCAGCTCTTGCAGGCAGGCGGTCATAAAAATCTTTGACAAATGCCGGCCACGCCTGGCCTTCCACTGCAGGAAAGTTATTAGTCGCAGGATTCCACCAGCTAAATGCTTTGACCTTTTGCCCATGCAGAATATTTACAAAAACCAAGAAGCTCAGCAAGAATGAAATAGACCTGGTGATCATACTATAAGCTTTTGTACAATGCTACATCTTTTTTAGAAATGACCTTTCTCCTTCAATATTTCTTTCTATGAAAGTTTGGGCCAGTGGTTTCAAAATTTGAGCAATTCTAAACTAATGTTTGCTGAATTGAATTGGGAACATTGAAAAGTGGCATAAAAAAATGCCGGTGGATTTTGCCGGCATTAAAAGAAAATTTGAAGCTGGTTTTCGAATTCACATGGAAACTCACTGATCAGTTTTCCTTTAGACCATCCGTTTTCCACTGCTTTAAAACATTGATCGTGCTGTCGCTGAGCTTTGCATGACGGTTAGGCATAAAGCCACGGTCAGCCGGATTCAGTTGTATCCGGCGCAGAATGTCATCAATATGTTTGGTGACATCGGCATAAGAATCCAGCGGCTCTTTTTTCCCTCCCTCAGCTGGAAAATGACAGGGAGAACAATTTGCAGCAATAATTTCTTTTACGTTGGTTTCATAATTCATTGCCACGGCCTTATTCGCAGCTTTCTTAGAAACATTGCAGTAGCTAAGTGCGAATGCCATCCCTGCAAGTGCAGTAAATACCGTAATTTTTTTCATGAGTGTTTTGATTAAGGGGATAAAAATATCTATTATCACTGAAATACAAACAGCCATTAAAATAATTCTTAATCCAATCATGTAATTTTGCTAATATTTTTAAAATGAAAACCGGGATAACACTTTTAATATTGGCCTTATTTATATCAGGCTGTCAATTGCCGGGAAAAAACAAATCCGCTGATGACAAAAAACCGGGTCAAACGATTGAGGAAAAAACGATCATTACTGCCAGGAATGCCTGTATCCTTTCAGAAATATCCTACTGCAGCAATCCGGAAAATAAATTGGAAGAATATCTCCCTGGCTGGAAAATTGTATGGAAACCAGTAGCGGTAGGCGGCAATTTTGCATTTGTAGCCAGCAATGGAAGCATTTATGCCATCAGTATCAGGGGTTCACTACTGGAATTCAGCGAAGCAGCATTGAGTAACTGGATTTATAATGACCTGAACGTTGCAAAGCAAATAGACTGGAACTATGCTGACTCAGGTTCGAATGCCCGTATAGCAGCAGGTGCTTATGCAGGATGGGAAAACATGAACAAGCTCACTGACAGTTCCCTGGGCAAGAACTTATGGGATTTCTTAAAAACTATTCCCCGGGATGCCCCGGTGGTCATAACCGGTCATAGCCTCGGTGGCAACCTGGCATCAGTGTATGCCTCTTACCTGAGCTGGCAATGGAAACAAGAAGGTCATCCAAGAACAAAAATGAACGTGATCACCTTTGCAGCGCCAGCAGCCGGCAATGATGCATTTGTCAAAAATTTTGATAACGCATTTCCAAATTCCTTACGCATTGAAAACAGCAATGATATTGTTCCAAAATTTCCGGTAACAGAAAGAATAAAGGGGCTTGGTAATTTATTTTCACCTGTGCCGGCAGCTTCATCCATCCCGGTGGGTTACAAAAATCTTACCGTTGACCTGTCGAATATCTTTTCCATTATGAGTACTGCCATGAACCTACTTCGCATTACCAATGGAATTTCTCCTTATGTGCAAACAAACGGAGAAGGAATGATCATAACCATCCCTCTTTCAGGAAAAAATAATTCAAACAGCGCCACTGACTGGTTTGCTGAAGCAGGTTACCAGCATGGTATGGCTCAATATGCAAAAGCATTTGATGCGCCGGTTATAGAATGTGATAGTAAGTGACCCGGAGAATTTTTTGCAGAATAATTCCCTTTTCATCTTCCCCCGTTTGAAATATTTTAATAGTTCAAATCCCTGCTCCCGGCGAGGGAGAATTGGATAGCCGTTATTTCAGGAACTTTTTGATCTGCAAAATTTAACTTGATTAGTTCCGAGATGGGCAGATTTATGTTGTAAGTGCAACAATGTATGTTATTGGGCATGAAGGGTATTTTACTTATTTTTGCTACCCATTAAATATTTGGCCCCGTAGCTCAACTGAATAGAGCATCCCGGCCACAGCGTCGGGAAGGTTTCAAGGTTGAGTTGTAATAAGAAGAAAAAGATATTTGGCCCCGTAGCTCAACTGAATAGAGCATCCCGGCCACAGCGTCGGGAAGGTTTCAAGGTTGAGTTGCAATAGGAAGAAAAAGATATTTGGCCCCGTAGCTCAACTGAATAGAGCATCCCGGCCACAGCGTCGGGAAGGTTTCAAGGTTGAGTTGCAATAAGAAGAAAAAGATATTTGGCCCCGTAGCTCAACTGAATAAAGCATCCCGGCCACAGCGTCGGGAAGATTTCAAGGTTGAGTTGCAATAAGAAGAAAAAGATATTTGGCCCCGTAGCTCAACTGAATAGAGCATCTGACTACGGATCAGAAGGTTTCAGGTTTGAATCCTGACGGGGTCACAAGGCAACGCAGGAAGAGTTCTTTTTTAGCACAAGTCTTTGCGGAAAGCAAAGTGACGATGCAAGTTTCCTCCGTGGGATGCAGTTTGCTTCGGCAATTGGAGCTTACTATACAAAGCGGGT
>MWTC01000047.1 GCA_002066995.1 Sphingobacteriales bacterium UTBCD1 | reverse complement strand
GGCTGCCCTTTTGAGACAGCCTCTTGTTACTGTTATGAAAAAAAGAAAAATTTTAGTGTGAAGATTCCATAAGGACAAAATTTTTAGGGATAATCAGTTTTTTTTCACGGGTTTACGGTTTTATACATTGCTTGATAATTTTTTTTGCTGCCTTTCTTTTTAATTACGATCAGGAGAGTAAAGAAGAAAGTTGATTGATGGGGAGAGTGTCGTTTGATTTTTCAAAGGAATTGGAAATAACTTTCTGGACGGTTCAGGACATTGGATGAGTGGGAAAAACGAGTCATCCTTGTCAATCAACTTTCAGAAACAAAAATATATGCACCCATGAATGCCTGCAAGAGAAGAACCGCCCGATTTTTAATCATCGGTAATTACTGATCTTCCCGTAAAACTTCATGGTTTTCGTTTCGTAAACTTTCGAAAGTTTCAGCTGCAATCCTACCTGTAATATTATCGGTAGTTTCCACAAATCGAAAATCAAGTAGTTCTACTATGGTGTATATTGTAGGAATTTTTCAATTTGCATCCGAGAACAAATACTTTTTAATTTTTCATTTAATAACAAGTTCCATGAAAAACCACGACAGCAACACAGTAATTAAAGTAGCCATTGCAGATGATCATGCATTGTTCCGTACAGGAGTAAAAACATCTTTATCCAGCCGCAAGGATATTCAAATGGTGGCAGAAGCTGAGAATGGCATGCAATTGCTGAACCTGCTCAAACACATCAAGCCTGATGTCGTATTACTGGATATTCAAATGCCTATTATGGATGGCCTCACTACTTTGCCCGAGATAAAAAAATTATACCCGGATGTTAAAGTGATCATGCTTTCCATGCACAATGATCATTCAGTTATTTCCAAAATGATGGAAATAGGCGCCAATTCTTATTTAACCAAAGAATCCGGCTCTGAAATGATTTATGAAGCGATCAGGGGAGTTTATGAGCAGGACTTTTATTTCAATGATCTGACAAATAAGGCTCTTCTTAGCGGGCTTCGTACCAAACGTACACATGAGTCTTCCATGCCACAGGATGTTCAACTTACAGAAAAAGAGATTACAATACTGAAACTGATGTGCGAAGAAAAAAGCACTAAAGAAATTGCAGACATTGTGGATCTCAGCCCACGTACTGTAGAAGCAATCCGCGATAAATTGAAAACCAAAACAGGAACTAAATCTATGGCCGGACTGGTATTATATGCCGTAAAGGCTGGCATAGTGGAACAGCATTAATCTTGAGTACACTAACCGTGGTGCCATCTTTTTAAAAGGATGGCATTTTTTTTATGTTTAATATTGGCTTAGTGATTTTCCGGGGCCGGATACCTGTGAAACCTTCTGGTTAATGTTTCCCGTGCTTTTTTTCAAAACTCATATTGTTTGGAAGGCTGAAAATTTGATTTGAACTTTTTCGAACAGGCAAATAAGAGTGATTTAAGGTAAAGGCAGTCCGATTTGGCTACCTTTGTAATTCTTTTTTGAAAAGAAATACAAATGATATATTTAACCAGGTCAGAACATTTTAATGCAGCACACCGGTTATTCAACCCCGAGTGGAGCTATGAAAAAAATGAACAGATTTTTGGAAAATGTGCCAATGAAAACTGGCATGGACATAATTATGAGTTACTCGTAACGGTAAAAGGAGAACCTGAAAGCGGGACGGGTTTCCTGATTGATGTGAAGCAATTGAGTACAATCATTAAAGAATACGTAATAGATACAGTGGATCACCGCAATCTGAATGTAGATGTTGATTTTATGGAAGGAAAAATATGCAGTACAGAAAATTTGGCAATAGGTGTCTGGAATCAGCTAAAACCGCACCTGCCGGAACATGTTCAGCTGCATTGTATAAAATTGTATGAAACACCGCTGATCTACGTTGAATATTACGGAAATTGAATGGGTTAAGATACCGGGATGTACAGATCTTAATCATAGCCATTCACGATAGAGTGAAATTGTAAAATTGATTATATGGGAAAAAGAGTTTCAGTTTTCCGAAGAGAACATTTCAATGCTGCACACCGGTTGTATAACCCCGGATGGGATGATGCTACCAATGAAAGGGTGTTTGATAAATGTGCCCTGCCCAATTATCACGGGCATAATTATGAACTGGAAGTAAAAGTGACCGGTGAAGTGGACGAGAAGACCGGTTATGTAATGGATACAAAAGCGCTCTCGGATCTTGTACGCCGGGAAGTACATCAGCGATTTGACCACAAAAATCTGAACCCGACAACCGAAAACATTGTTATAGTGATATATGAATTACTCAGGCCTTTTATTGATCTGAAAATGGATCTTCATATCAGGCTTTACGAGACGCCGCGGAATTATGCGGAATATCCTGCCAATTAAATTTTTAAAATTTCTGAAAACTATTGTTTGCATGAATTAGTGTTATATAAAACTGGTTTTTAAAATTTATTTATAAATGGAAATTTAAATATAGACTATGGGATATAAAAAAATCGAACAGTTTGAAGACAAGATTACCTCAGGATTAATTGAAAATTACAGGGAGATACTCGGCTTGTTAGGTGAGGATACACACCGGGAAGGATTGAAAAAAACACCGGAACGCCTTGCCAAAGCGATGCAATACCTGACCCAGGGTTATCATATGGATGCCAAAGCGATCATCAGTTCGGCAATGTTTCATGAAGAAGTAAACCAGATGATCCTTGTCAAAGACATTGAAGTATATAGTTTGTGCGAACATCATATGCTTCCTTTTATCGGGAAAGCTCATGTGGCTTATATTCCAAACGGATGGATCACCGGGCTTAGTAAAATTGCACGGGTGGTGGATGTATTTGCCCGAAGGCTGCAGGTACAGGAACGGCTGACCATCGATATCAAAGATGCAATTAAAGAAACGTTGAATCCATTGGGTGTAGCAGTGGTTATTGAAGCGCAGCATCTCTGCATGATGATGCGGGGCGTTCAAAAGCAAAATTCAGTGACCACTACATCTGCATTTGACGGTGAATTCATGAAAAATGCAACAAGAAGTGAGTTCCTGAAACTTATCTCAACAAAGCTGAACTGATTCAAAAAGACTTTTATCAGCGTGCTACAAAGATTTTTCTAATTGAACTCTTTGTAGCATTTTTGTTTTTATTAATTCCTTTATATGAAGCATGCGTTTGTATTTCCCGGGCAGGGCTCCCAGTTTCCGGGTATGGGAAAACAGCATTATGAGAACAGTGCGTTTGCAAAAAAATTATTTGAGCAGGCCAATGAGATTCTTGGCTTTCGTATTTCAGATATTATGTTTCATGGAACAGAAGAAGATTTGAAACAGACAAAAGTGACGCAACCAGCAGTCTTTTTGCATTCAATCATCGCTTATCGCAGCATTGAAAATGCCAGGCCGGATATGGTGGCCGGTCATTCTCTCGGTGAATTTTCTGCGCTGGTGGTCAATGAAACATTGAGTTTTGACGATGGTTTGAAGTTAGTTTCCATCCGGGCACAAGCTATGCAAAAGGCCTGCGAAATTCAAGCTTCCACCATGGCGGCTGTGCTGGCATTGGCAGATGATAAAGTGGAACAGATTTGCAATGAGGTGCAGCAGGAAACCGGCGAGATTGTAGTACCAGCAAATTATAATTGCCCGGGCCAATTGGTGATAAGCGGTTCTGTAAAAGGAGTGGAGATAGCCTGTGAAAAATTGAAAGCAGCCGGCGCCAAAAGGGCAATGATACTTCCGGTAGGAGGTGCTTTTCATTCCCCGCTGATGGAGCCTGCAAAAACAGAATTGAGATCTGCTATTGAGTTAACAAGTTTTCATGAACCGGCCTGCGCTGTTTATCAGAATGTGGTTGCAAAAGCAGTGATGGAGAGAGATGAAATCAAACAAAACCTGATCAACCAACTCACCGGTGCGGTACGCTGGACACAAAGTGTACAGGCAATGATTGCTGGTGGTGCTACACAATTTACAGAAGTGGGACCGGGAAAAGTTTTACAGGGCCTGATAGGGAAAATTGACAAATCTGTTCAGGCAAACGGAGTGAATTGAATGATCAGATATCTAAAGCGCAGTTTACCCATTCACTGTCAAATTTTGTATTGTATTTTTTATAGAAATTAATGGCAGGTTTATTCCATTCCAATACCTGCCAGGTGATACGGTTGAATTTTTTTTCTTTGGCTTCTTCGATCAGCCGGTCAAATAAAAGCTTCCCGATCCCTTTGCCCCTCATGTTTTGCGTTACCAAAAGATCTTCCAGGTAAATAGCCTGGCCTTTCCAGGTGGAGTAGCGGATGTAATAGAGCGCAAAACCAACGATATTATATTCTGTTTCTGCGACAAATGACCGCCACACGGGGTCTTTTCCAAACCCGCTTTCCATAAAATGATCTAATGTAACTGTCACTTCCTGTGGCGCATTTTCATATTCTGCTAACTCGTTTACTAGTTCCAATAGCCTTGGACAATCTTCTTTAACAGCTCGTCGAATATTTATATTCATTATGAATTACTTATTTTCTGTTGATCCCGGGCCTTTTACAAACCTTCCCGGTTTCTTTCCGGTATGTTCTCCGTCTTTTATGACCTGAACTCCGTTTACAAAAACGTCAATTACCCCGGTTGCATATTGTTGAGGTTTTTCAAAAGTGGCATGGTCCTGCACTTTTTCCGGATCAAAGATCACTATATCCGCATAGTTGCCCACTTTTAGTTCACCGCGTTTTTTTATTTTCAGATTGGTGGCAGGTAGTTTTGATAGCTTGCGGACCGCTTCCTGCAACGATATCTGTTTTTCATCTCTTGAAAATTTACCCAACACCCTGATGAAACTTCCATAAGCACGGGGATGGCAACTTGTTTTCAGAAAAATACCTTCATTGGTGAATGACCCTTCGTCGGAGCAAAAACTCATCCAGGGGATGGCAATTTCTCTTTTCACATTATTGGAATCCATGGAGAAATAAGCAACACCGATACGGGTGCTGTCTTCAATGATCAGATTCATTGCCGTTTCTTCCGGCGATACACCACGGATCTTTGCAACCTGCGCTAAGGTCATACCTATGTATTTTCTTAAAGAATCTACCCGGAAGTCCAGTAATAAGACACCATCAGCTCCGCCTGCTCCATAATAAGTATTCTCCCAATCTTCCGGATTGCTGTCCATTTCTTTTTTCATTTTTTCACGGACGGCGGGATCATGAAGCCGTTGCCACAGTTTATCGAATCCTCCATCCTGTAACGATGGCGGAAAGGCTGCAGTAAGTCCGGTAGCGCTTGCATGATAGGTGTACATGTCTGCCGTGATCTGCAATCCTGCCTTTCGGGCCGAGTCAACAATGTGGATCAGGCTGTCAAGTTTCCACCAGTTATTTCTTCCTGCTGCTTTGAAGTGATAGATTTCGGCAGGGCAGTTAGCTTCTTTTGCTATCGTGATCAATTCCCTGACTGCTTCGAATAATTTATTCCCTTCGTTTCTTATGTGAGAGATATACATTCCGCCGTATTTTGAAGCTTCTTTGCTCAATGCGATCAGTTCCGGTGTTTTGGCGAAAAATGCCGGCGGGTAGATCAATGATGAGCCGACACCCAAAGCTCCTTCCTGCATTGCCTGATCAACCAATGCTTTCATGCTGTCCAGTTCCGCAGTTGTCGGGTCACGATCATCTTCGCCGATCACATATTCACGAATGGTGGTGGCACCGACAAATGAAGCTATATTACAACTGATCCCTTTTTTCTCCAGGAAATTCAGATATCCGCCTAATGTATTCCAGGAAACATTGTATTTTATATCCGTTTGCCCTTGCTGCATTTGCTCTTTCATTCTTGCGTTCAAAGGTCCCATGCTTCCTCCTTCGCCCATCACTTCCAGGGTCACTCCCTGGCGCAGGTCACTTTGAGATCTGCCGTCTTCGATCAGTGATACATTGGCCCAGCTGAGCATATTTATGAAACCCGGAGCCACTGCCATTCCTTTGGCGTCAATACTGATCTGGGCAGACACTCCGGAAAGATCTCCGATGAAAGCAATCGTATCGCCCCGGATTCCTATATCTGCTTTGTACGGAGTACCACCATTACCGTCGTAAATCATTCCATTGCGAATGATCTTATCATATTCTTCATGGTAAAACTTACAGGATGTAAAAACAATAGAGATCATTACGATCCATGAAACAAATCCTTTTTTCATAATAATTATTTTAATCTTAATTGTAGTGGCTCTATTTCTTTTTAGTGGCTTTAAATGTACCATTAGGCTGGATAAAACTTGCCGAAATGATTTCACCTTTCCCGTTTTCTTCAAACCGGATGCTGTATCCTTTTAATGCTTTAAAATCGAATTGATCTTTTCCTACCGGCACTAACTCGTATTCCGGCTGGCCTTCGACAAAAGCATACAAAGTATTTTCTCCTTTTATATAGAATTTTGCTTCCATGCCGGGGGCAAATTCATAACTGCCTTCATATCTTTTCAGTTCTTCTTTGGTCACTACTTCAGGTTTTGGAATCCTGTTGAATTCAATATCTTTTATCCCTGGTTGCAGCGGCATGGAGATCATGTCTATATCACCGGCAGGATTCATGTGATATTGAATTTTCAGATCATTTTTATCTGTTGTGTCAATCCCTTTTTCTTTATCTACATCAAAAGGTTCGAATACATCATAGTGAAAATGCCTGAGCCAGATATCGCCGTTAGGAATATGAATGAACAAGGAATCATTTCTGAGATATGCTTCCATTGTGCCATAACCAGGATTGTTAAATAACCCGGTATAGTCTTTCAGATCATGTGAAAGATGAGTCCCCGGTTTTTTATTACTGATCTTGCTCTTTTCTGCTTCTTTAGCAGCTTTTCTTGCTTTTTCCAGAGTGCTATCAGCTCTTGAAGTCCAGTCGATCGGCTTTAAGTCAAGTACCCTGTCTGCAATTATATTTCTGACAATGCCCGGCACGGCAGATGCGTTTTGATTCGTTAATACGATGATGCCAATGCTATCAGTAGGGAAAAAACTGGTGCTGGCAGAAAATCCGTCAATGTTGCCGCCGTGTTCCACCCTGTAATGCCCGCGGTAAGAAGTGAGAAACCAGCCGAAGCCATAATTGCTGAACTGTGCATCAGGAATTTCTTTGTCCGGAAAGCCGGACGCAGCAACCATTTGCGAGCTCATTGCCTGGGATACATAGCCTGCGGGTAATATTTCTTTACCGTTAAATTTCCCACCGTTGATCCAGGTGATCACCCAATTCGACATGTCATTTACGCTGCTGTTGATACTGCCTGCAGGACCCATGGCATCAATATCGTAATAGTCCAGCTTTTTAATAATGCTGTCTTTGATAACTGTATATCCGAGAGAAGCATCATTTACTTTTTCTAAAGTATGAACAGAAAAATTCGAAGTATTCATTCCCAGTGGGGTAAAAATTTTTTCTTTTACATTTTCTTCCCAGCTTTTCCCGGTAAGCTTTTCAGTGATCATCCCCTGCAGCAGAAACATGAAATTATTGTATTGAAAAATCTGCCTTACTGCTGCTGTTGGCTCCATATATTTTATTCGCTTCATTAAACTATCTCTCGACGATGACCTGAAAAGATACCAGGAATAATCGTGGCGCGGCAATCCTGTTCTATGCGTCATCATATCCCGGACAGTGATCTCACCATCCATTTCTTTATTGTAAAAACGTAATTCAGGTAAATAGTTAATTGGTGATTTATCAAAGTCCACTTTTCCGTCTTTGTTTAACATGCCAAGCAGGGAAGCCGTAAAAGCTTTGGTGCAGGAGCCAATGGCAAACAGGGTATTGGGAGTGACCGGTAATTTTTTTTCTTTATCACGTAACCCGAAACCTTTTGCATAAATGACTTTGTCTTTATTTACAACAGCTACTGCAAAGCCAACAGCTTTCAGATCTTTCAGTACCCGTTGAAAGGCGGTATCTAATCCTGCGAACGGATCCATGGTTTTTACTTGTCTCTTTTTCTGGGCAAATAATACACCTGCAGGTATAAACATCAGAATGATCAATAGCTTTTTCATTAGTTTATAGTTGGTTGGTAAAAAATTATTTTAATGCCTGGTTCAGATCGTTGAGAATATCCTGGATATTTTCAATACCGACATTCATCCTGATTAACCCGTCGGTGATGCCGTATTTTTCTTTTTCTTCTTTTGGTACGCTGTAGTGAGTCATAGATGCCGGGTGGGAGAGAAGTGTGTCGCAGGTGCCCAATGAAACGGTGCGAACACACATTTTAAGTTTGTTCATAAAATCAATACCACCCTGTAATCCTTTTTTCAATTCGAAACTCATCATAGCTCCCGGGTGACGCATTTGCTTCAAAGCAATATTACGATCAGGGTGAGATTCAAGTCCTGTATAATTCACTTTCGATACTGATGGATGATTCTCCAGGAAATGAGCTACTTCCAGGGCATTCTGACAATGACGTACCATTCTGATCTCTAATGTCTTCATGCCGTTGATCAACATAAATGCATCAAACGGATTGGCGTTTCCGCCAAGTGTTTTAGCCAGAACACGAAGTCTTGTTTTCATGAGTTCCGTATTACGGGCCAGCAAGATTCCCCCGATAGCTGTACCGTGGCCATTTAAAAATTTAGTGGTGGAATGTATCACGAAATCCACACCGTAGCGAAATGGTTGCTGAAGATAAGGAGTGGCAAAAGTGTTGTCGCAGGCAACGAGTACATTGTATTGGCTGGCCAGTTTGGCCAGTTCTTCTATATCCACGCATTGAATTGTTGGGTTAGCGGGCGTTTCAATGTAAAGCAGGCGGATGGATCTGTCTTTTCTCAAAAGATCTTCTGCTTTATTTAAATCACGCAGGTCGGTGATGGTATGGCCAATTCCCAACGGAGGTAAAATATTTGTGATCAATTCTTCTGTTCCTCCGTACAGGGAGAAATGAGTAAGTATCTTATCACCTTGTTTCAGGGTTGCAACCATAAGTGTAGTAATGGCAGCCATACCTGAGGCGTGGAGAATTCCTTTAGCCTGAACCGGTGAACCGTTGTATTTAACTCTGAATGTCTCCAGGGCAGCAATTTTATTTTCTGCTTCACTAAAAGTGGGATTACCCCACCGGGAATAGATATATCCTTCTTCTTTACCGCTGAATCTTCTCATTCCCTGTTCGGCTTCGTCATACACAAAGGTGCTGCTGGCGTATATGGGAACAAGATGGGCATAGTTAGGATCTTTCTTGTGGCCACTGTGAACGGCTACCGAACTCCACCCTGAAAGAACACTGTCCTCAGGATGGTTAATGATGATATCCTCATGAGCATCTGCAGAAAGGGGAAAACTTTTATCCATAATGATTGTTGAATTTTGAAATTTTGATGAATGGTTACATTAAAAGCTCAAACAAAGGTCAAAAGTAGAAGTTTTAATACGTTCATCCATAAAACAAAATTTTCAACGGAGTATTCACCAATGAAAGAAATGCTGCAACAATTAGCAACTTATAATTTCTGGGCAAACCAGAAACTACTTGAGACAATACTCGTTTTTCCTGAAGAAAAACAAAAAGCAGAATTGCCCAGCAGTTTCAGAAGTATATATGCAACCGTTTTACATATCTGGAATGCTGAAAGCATCTGGTGGCAACGTATGAAATTGCAGGAGCGGATTTTGCCGCCGGGAGAAAATTTTAAAGGCACCATGCATGAACTGGCAGGCGAACTGCTGATGCAAAACCGCCAATGGGCTGAATGGGTAGAAACTGCACCTGATGCTGTGCTGGATCATGTATTTGAATACAGGAATACCAAAAGAGAGTTGTTCAAACAGCCGGTTTTTCAGATGTTGATACATATATTCAATCATGGTACTTATCACCGGGGGCAATTGGTAAATATGCTCCGTCAGCTGGGCGTTGAAAAAATTCCACAGACGGATTTTATTGTTTGGTCAAGATTGAAAAGATAAATTTTTAATATGCCCATTTTACCAGCGTGGCTCCCCATGTAAATCCTCCGCCGAAAGCAGCAAGAACAATTTTATCTCCTTTCTTCAATTGTTTTTCCCATTCCCAAAGACAAAGCGGTATAGTTCCGGCAGTTGTATTTCCGTAGCGCTGAATGTTGAGCATTACTTTTTCGGGAGAAAGCCCCATGCGGTGAGCAGTGGCGTCAATGATCCGTTTATTTGCCTGGTGGGGAACCAGCCATGCAATATCGTCACCGGTTAATTTATTCCTTTCCAGAAGTTCAGCGCTTACATCTGCCATTCCTTTTACAGCAAATTTGAAAACAGCCTGTCCTTCCTGGTATATGTAATGTTCTTTTGCCATTACCGTTTCAATCGTTGCAGGCTTCTTTGATCCACCCGCTTTCATGTGGAGGAATTGACAACCGCTTCCGTCACTTTTTAAAATACTGTCCAGCACACCATACCCTTCGGTATCTGGTTCCAGCAAAACCGCTCCGGCGCCATCACCGAAAATGATGCAGGTGGAGCGATCGCTGTAATCAACGATGGCGCTCATTTTATCAGCGCCGCAAACCACCACTTTTTTATAACGGCCCGATTCAATCAATGAAGCTCCCAATGTTAGTGTATATAAAAACCCGGAGCAGGCAGCAGATACATCAAATCCCCAGGCATTTTTTGCACCAAGTTTTTCACAAGCAATATTTGCCGTGGCCGGAAATACCATATCCGGTGTTACCGTACCAACAATCAAACAATCTATTTCCAACGGATCAATGCCTCTTTTCCTGCAAAGCTCCAGAACAGCAGGCACTACCATATCAGAAGTAGCAAGCCCTTCACCTTTCAAAATCCTCCTTTCTTCAATACCGGTCCTGGTGCGGATCCATTCATCGTTAGTGTCCACCATTTTTTCCAGATCAAAATTAGTCAGCTTATCTGGCGGCACATAACCTCCTACTGAAGTAATGGCGGCTTTAATCTTATTATTCATTGGTTGATCTATTAAAAATAAAAAGATGCGGGCAAAGGTAAATTAGAATGGACAATTGACAACGGATTGCGTTTACGGGCTTTTTGGCCCTGTTTGCAGAGCGCAGATTGTCAATTGCCATTAGAGAGCTATTTTCGCAATCATGATTGCTTATCTCAATGGAAGATTTGTTTATAAATCCCCGGCAGTTGTCCATGTGGATGTGCATGGCGTGGGTTATGAAGTTCAGATCAGCCTGAATACTTATTCAAAGATCCAGGACCTTGAAAACGGGATACTGCATACCTGCCTGCTGATTCGTGAGGATGCACATACGCTCTATGGTTTCTTTGACCTGGCGGAAAAAGAAATTTTTCTGCATTTGATCAGCGTTTCCGGTATCGGGGCATCCACTGCCAGGGCCATGCTTTCTTTTATGAAACCCGATGAATTGATCCGGGCTATTGTGCAGGCCGATCTGAAGACTCTTGAAGGCATAAAAGGGATCGGCAAAAAAACGGCGGAAAGGCTGGTGGTGGAACTGCGGGATAAGCTTGGAAAACAAAGTTTTGAAACAAATATTTCTCCTCTGAAACACAATACTTTGCATCAAGATGCGTTAAATGCATTACTGGCGCTTGGCATCGGCCGAATAGCTGCTGATCAGGCCATAACAAACGCTATGAAATCTGACCCTACTCTAAACAAAATTGAAGACATCATCAAACTGGCTTTAAAAAGGTTATAGCTTATCGCATCAAACTTTACTTAACTAATTGACCGGGAAATAGACGTTGAACTTAAGAACTAACAACATATTTCTTACGTTGGTAGTTGCTGCCATTGTATTAGCCTTTTCATTTAAGGCCAATGGCCGCTATTTCAACGTTCCTCTTCCTCAAAACAGGGACACGTTAAAAGATACCATCATTTATCCATTGCAGGACCGCCGGGGCGATCCTTACAGTACTCCCAATCGTAATGCCTTCGATTTTAAAGACACTTCTTTTGTAAAGAGAAATATTGAGTACGATCCTAAAACCAAACAGTATTATATCATTGAAAAAGTAGGATCGCAGTATTACAGAAATCCGGTATCTTTTTCAATGCAGGATTTCCTCCGCCTTCAGGGGCAAAAGGATGAGAATGACTATTTCCGTAAAAGAGCAGATCTGTTGTCGGATATGAATCGCCGGATGTTCAAACCTAAGTTCAGGGCTTCTAATGATTGGTTTAACCGGATAGTGGGTACGGGCAAAGTGGAAATTAAACCTACGGGATATGTGGATTTTCTGGCAGGTTACCAGGGACAAAATGTAGAAAACCCTACACTGCCTGAAAGAGCGAGGAAAAACGGCGGACTGGATTTCAACATGAATTCACAACTGCAGGTGCAGGGAAATATTGGAGATAAATTAAAACTCCCGATTAATTATAACACGCTTGCCAATTTTGATTATGAGAATCAGCTGAAACTCGATTACCATGGCAAGGATGATGAAATATTAAAAACATTCCAGGCAGGTAATATCAATTTTACTTCAAAAGGAACCCTGATACCCGGTGCCCAGTCTTTGTTTGGATTAAAAGCGCAGTTGCAATTCGGAAAACTGTTTGTAACCACAGTTCTTGCCAATCAGCGGGCGCAACGACAGTCGCTGGGATTGCAGGGAGGAACTGCCTCACAAAGTTTTAAACTGAAGGCTGATGAATATGAAGAGAACCGTCACTTTCTTTTAGCACAATATTTCAGAAATAATTTCAATAAGGCAATGAAACAATTGCCGGTTGTAAATTCTCCTGTACAGATCCTTCGCATGGAGGTATGGGTTACTAACCGTAGCGGTGCAACTACCGATACACGAGATGTAGTTGCATTAATGGATCTGGGAGAAGGCCAGCCCTATGGACCATGGGGCGGAACAGGCAACCCGAATTCTTTGCCCGGCAATGGAACCAATAATTTGTATTCTATGCTGGCCGGCCCTTCGGGAACAAGAAATTCCAGTACGATACAAAGCTTCCTCACAGGACATGGTTTACTTCCTGTTCAGGATTTTGAAAAAACATTTGCACGGAAATTACAACCAACAGAATATTATTTTAATCCCCAGATCGGTTTTTTGTCGCTGAATCAACCCCTGCAACCGGATGAAGTGCTCGGAGTGGCATTTCAATATACTTACAACGGCAGAGTGTACCAGGTAGGCGAATTTTCTCAGGATGTACCGCCGGATAGTACAGGTACATCTCAAAAAGTATTATTCCTGAAACTGCTGAAAGCCACTTCACAAAGAACAAATCTGCCGATATGGAAATTGATGATGAAGAATGTTTATTCTGTCGGTTATGGGCAATTGGAACGCCAGGATTTCTCTTTGAATATTTTATACGATCAGCCGAGCCTTGGCCAGAAAAGATATTTACCGCCTGAAGATATTTCAGATCCATACAAAGGAGTTCCTATTCTTACGCTAACCAACCTGGACAGGCTGAATAATCAAAATGATCCGCAACCCGACGGTATGTTCGATTATATTGAAGGATTTACAGTGATCTCCTCTCAAAGCCGGATCATCTTCCCTCTTCTGGAACCTTTTGGGCATGATCTGGATTATGTGTATAATGGCCCGGACAGTTTAGCGCAGCGGGCAAAGTATTTATATTATCCGCTTTATGATACGATTAAGGCTATAGCACAAACCTATGCCAATCTTGACCGGTTTATTTTATCAGGCAGGTCAAAAACTGCAGGACAAACCGGAGATTACCAGTTAGGATTTAATATTCCAAAAGGATCAGTGACGGTGACGGCAGGAGGACAGGTTTTGCGGGAGAATATAGATTATGAAATTAATTATGACCTGGGCACTTTGCATATTACCAATCAATCAATCATTGCTTCCGGTGTCCCCGTAAATGTTCAATATGAAAACCAGGCTGCTTTCGGATTGCAACAAAAAAATTATATGGGGCTACGTCTTGATTATGCTGCAAACAAACATCTCAACATAGGAGGAACCGTTGTGCGCTTAGGGGAAAGACCATTTTTTGTAAAGCAGGCTTATGGAGAAGATCCAATACGTAATACCATGTTTGGTGCCGATGTTGATTATCAAAATAATTTGCCCAGGCTCACCAAACTGTTGAATAAACTTCCTTTTTACACTTCAAAAACCATGTCTTCTATCACTACTTATGCTGAAGTGGCGGCGTTGAAGCCGGGGCATGCACCACAGATTGGGAAAGGAAACAACGGGGCGATTTATATTGACGATTTTGAAGGAACACAGTCCCCCATTGATCTGAGATTTCCTTTGATCAGTTGGACCTTGTCATCAGTTCCCGAAGGCAATGGGCTTTTTCCGGAATCTGCTTTAAACAATGATCTCCAGATCGATTACAACAGGGCTAAACTGGCCTGGTATAATATTGAACCTGTACTGCAGGAAAAAGGTGTAGCCAATAATCCCTTAGGTCATAATCTTGATGAACTATCCAGGCCTGAAACAAGGCAGGTATTGCGGCAGGAGATTTTTCCGAATACGAGTAACGACCTGGGACAAGGATTGCTGACAACTTTTGATCTTGCATTTTATCCCCGGGAAAAAGGCCCTTATAATTTTGAATACAGGAATGGAAGAATAGATGCAAATGGAAAATTGATCAATCCTGGGCAGGCATGGGGCGGTATCATGCGTGGATTGGATCAAACAGATTTTGAAACCGGCAACATCGGGTACATACAGTTTTGGTTGCAGGATCCTTTTATTTCTCATCCCGGAAGCCAGGGGGGACAATTGTATTTTAATCTGGGTAATATTTCTGAAGATGTCTTGAAAGACGGTAAAAGACTTTATGAAAACGGACTGCCCACACCAACTAATAATGCTCCAGTAGATACAACAACCGTATGGGGCAAAGTGCCCTCCAATCCTTTACAGGTTACCAATGCTTTCAGCAATGACCCCAATGACCGGAAATACCAGGATGTGGGTTTTGATGGGCTGACAGATGATGATGAAAAACTGAAATTTGGAACGTATCTAAACAACCTGCAGGCAAATTTTGGTGCCAATTCAATTGCCTATCAAAAAGCATTGAATGATCCATCGGCAGATAATTTTAAACCTTACCGTGATGCATCATATGATCAGCAGAATGCGGGTATCTTACAACGCTACAAAGACATCAATAATCCCCAGGGAAACTCTCCTGTTGCAGATAACAACAGCCAGTTTGTAAATGCCTTCACTCAGTATCCTGATGCGGAGGATCTGAACAGGGACAATACACTGAATCAATCTGAAGAATATTTTCAATATAAAGTGGATCTTACCCCCAATATGGCGGTAGGAAGCAATTTCATTACAGACAAACGTGTGGCGAATGTCACTCTTGCCAATGGCAGTACCCGTTCTGAAACCTGGTACCTGTTTCGTATTCCGATCAATCAATACCAGATGAAAGTGGGAAACATTCCTGATTTCAAGTCTATTCGTTTCATCCGCATGTTTGTTACGGGGTTTCAGGATACGATGGTAGTTATGCGTTTTGGAAAACTGGAGTTGGTAAGAAATCAATGGCGCAAATTCACTTATAACATTGACACAACAGATATGTACACCAATCTGCCGGCCAATGACCCGACAACAACCAATATACTTGCAGTGAATGTGGAAGAAAATGATCAGCGCCAGCCTATTCCTTACCGTATTCCGCCGGGCGTTGAAAGGCAGCAGGAACTTAGTAACAACAATGTTCAACTATTCCTGAACGAACAGGCAATGAGCGTTCAGATATGCGGATTGCAGAGAGGGCAGGCCCGTGGTGTTTTCAAAACCACAAATCTTGATATGCGGCAATACGGAAGATTGCTGATGTTCATACATGCCGAATCAGTGCAGGGCGCTCAGCCGTTGCAGTATGGAGACCTGAATGCTGTGATCCGGCTGGGGAGCGACTTTGTTGGGAATTTTTACGAAATAAAAATTCCGCTGAAGATCACGCCATTCGGATCAACGGACTCACTTGCTATTTGGCCGGCGGAAAATAATCTTGACTTTGATCTCAGTATTCTTGAGAGCCTGAAAATGGCACGAAATAAATTGGGAGTACCCACCTCTCAGTACTACAGTCAGGTGCAAGCTGATGGGCGATCTTATGCCATTATCGGAAATCCTAATCTCGGAGAAGTGCAGGGGATCTTATTGGCTGTGCAAAATGCAAAACTTGAATCTGCCTGCACCGAAGTCTGGTTCAATGAACTCCGGTTCGATCACCTGAATGAAAAAGGCGGGTGGGCAGGATTGTTTCGATCGGATTTACGGCTTGCCGACCTGGGGACGATCAGTGTTTCAGGTATGGCAAGAAGTACGGGTTTTGGCACACTGGAACAACGCATCAATGAAAGAAGTAAAGAGAACCTGTACTCCTTTGATATTTCAACAAACATTGATGCGGGTAAACTATTGCCCAAACAGGCAGGCGTTCAGATCCCGGTATATGCAGGCATCAGCCGCACCAGCAGCACGCCTTTGTATGATCCGCTGGATCTGGACATTACGCTGAATGATAAATTGAAAGCAGCTTCTTCAGGAAAAGAAAAAGATTCTATCCGAAGCCAGGCGGAAGACGTTACTACGATTAAGACATTTAACCTTACCAATGTACGAAAAATAAAAACAGATGGTAAGCCTCCGAAGATCTGGAGTATTACCAATTTTAATTTTGATTATTCTTATATAGAAACAAAACATCACAGCCCGCTGATAGAAAATGATGAATTGAGGCGAACGAGAGGAGCGCTGACCTATAATTATGCCCCGCAACAAAAATTCATTGAACCGTTTAAAAATATTCTGAAATCAAGATCGCCCTGGTTGGCACTGATCAAGGACTTTAATTTCAGTTATACACCGGCACAGCTTTCTTTTAAAGCGGATATATTCCGGCAGTTCGGTGCTACCCGCATCCGGAATATCGGCGGTGGCCCGTATCAAATTCCGGAAACCTATAATAAGTATTTCACGTTTGACCGTTATTATATTTTACAATGGAATGTGACAAAGTCGCTGGCATTGGATTTCAACGCTACCAATAATGCACGCATAGATGAACCATTTGGAAGAATTGATACCAAAGCAAAAAAAGATTCAGTAAGAAATAATTTGTTCAAAGGCGGAAGAAATACCCAATACAGTCAGCAGGCTACGCTGACCTATAATTTCCCCACGCAGAAAATACCTTTGTTAAACTGGACTTCTGTCCGGGCTTCTTACCAGGCAAAGTACAACTGGCTGGCAGCCTCATTACTGGCCAAAGACCAGGGAAATATTTTATCCAATACGCAAACAAAAAATTTCAATGGAGAATTGAGGTTTGAAGACCTGTATAATAAATGGAAATTCCTGAGAGCGGTAAATGCTGACGCTGTTCCGAAACAGAAAACAAATAATGCACCGAATAATGCAGTCAGGACTAAATCAGATTCCCTGGCTGCAAAACAGAAAAAAATAAAAGACCCCAATGCATTACCGCAGATAGCAGCCGTGCCCAAATTCTTCCTGAGATTACTTACTTCTTTGAAACGGGTAGGCATTCAGTATAATGAAGATTTCGGCACCACGTTGCCCGGATATATGGACAGCACAAAAGTTCTCGGTTATGACCTGAGAAGCCGTGAACCCGGGTTCGGATTTATTTTCGGCTATCAACCCGATACAAGCTGGATCAACAGAATGGGATTAAAAGGATTACTGTCTCATGATTCGCTGGTAAATGCATTAATACAGCAACGGTATAACCAGCGGTTGAATGTAACGGCACAGGTCAGCCCGTGGCGGGACCTGACCATAGACATCAACCTGGATAAAACTTTTGACAAACAATATTCAGAGCTGGATAAAGACACAACGGGTTTTGGAAATATCAGCAGGTTCAATCCTTATGCAGCCGGAGGATTTACCGTCAGTTATATTTCTTACCAGACTTTATTTAAAAAATTTGACCCGAATATTGTATCAGAAACTTTTCAGCAGTTTGAAGCAAACCGCTCGGTTTTGTCCCAGCATCTGGCATCAAAAAATCCTTATTCACCCGGTACAGTGGATCCCGGCGACCCCCTGTATTATATTGGTTATGGAAGGTACGCACAGGAAGTAGTAATACCGGCATTCCTGGCGGCGTATCAAAATAAAGATCCATTGACCATTGCAACTATTAAAAACGGGAATCCTAATCTCCGGTTCAATCCTTTTTCAGGCATTATACCTAAACCTAACTGGACATTGACATATACCGGCCTTTCACGCCTGAAAGGATTGAATAAAATATTTACCAATTTTACTTTACGGCATGGTTATCACAGCACACTTAGCATGAACAGTTTTAATACGGCGCTGTTGTTTGAAGATCCGCTTCGTGTGGGATATCCTTATTTCAAAGACACTCTTACCGGCAACTATATCCCGTATTTCCTGGTGCCCAACGTGACGATACAGGAAGCGTTTGATCCCTTGCTGGAAATGGATATGACATTTACCAACCAGCTTTCTTTGCGGTTTGGTTACAAGAAAAGCCGGCAGCTGAGTTTAAGTTTATTGGATTACCAATTGGCAGAGAATCGTTCTACTGAAGTTACCGTAGGGCTAAACTGGCGTGTAAAAGGAGTTCCCATTATTAAAAAGATACCCATCGGGAAAAATGGAATGAAGCTCGATAATGATGTTACGTTCCGTTTTGATTTTTCATTGCGTGATGATGCCACGGCCAACAGTAAACTGGATCAACGGACAGCTTATGGCACTGCCGGGCAAAAAGCCATTCACATTGCTCCCTCTATAGATTATGTTTTGAATACCCGTGTGCAGATACAACTTTATTTCCAGCAGGACCGTACCATTCCCAAGATCAGTAATGCTTTTCCGATTACCAACACAAGAGGCGGGGTAAAAGTGAGGATATCACTGGCGCAATAAAAAATGTTATCTTTTTTTAAAAGGCTTATGAATGTAATTCTCTTCGCTCTTCGGAACTTATAGTTTCGAAGAGATATTTTATCGCTTTAAGCGATATAATAATGCTGCGGGACAGCATGTCTTGCAGAGCGGGAAGGCCTTGGAATTTTACAGTCACGTTTTAATAAACTCAACTCTCCTGTTATTGGCTTTACCTTCAGGTGTATCGTTTTTATCAACTGGTTGTGTTTCGCCTTTGCCATCAGTTTGCATCCGGGATGCATCAATGCCAAAATCCTGGGATAAAGCGGCTTTGACCGCTTCGGCTCTCTTTTTTGAAAGATTCATATTCATGGCATCGTCGCCGTCACTGTCCGTATGGCCAACGATCTTGATTTTTACATCAGGATTTTCTTTCAGGGTGTTGGCAATATCTTTTAAGGTGCCATAGGACTGAGGCTTTATGACAGCACTGTTAACATCAAACAGGATCCCCCGTGTAACGAATTTTCCTTCGGTAATAAGCTTATTGCGTGTATCCGGCGCCCCGGTTGACAATTTAATATTGCCGATGAGATAGCGATCATTATCATTATTCATACTGCCCCATATCTCAAACAGGGTGGCGCTGTAGATTTTATCTGCAGGAAATGCACGGGGAAGATCGAATACTTTTTCCTCGTTGAGATAAACACGCAAACGCTGTTGCTGGCGCCATACAGAAACGTGTACTTTTGTTTTATCATTGCTGTTGAACTGTACCGTGGTTACTTCGTTTTTGAATGACCGGTCGCCATTTTCAAAGCTTTCAACGGAAGCTACGCTGTTAGCTGCATCCGGATCAATGGTGAATTTAACCCCCGATCTCTTTTCCCAGGGAATAAAGCTATTGTCAAAAACTTCTTTCCCGTTAGTACCAGTGACGAAATACAAAGAGAGGCCCGGGGAATAATAATTGAATTTTTCATTGCAGATAATATCGTACTCAAATGTAAAATTGTCAGGAAAGGATTTTATATAATCAGGGATAAACTTACCCTGTTTTTTTATCATCAGCCAGTTTCCCTGCTGGCCGGATGCAGTGACAATTTCGCCGCCGGAGTTGGTATTCCATTTTACGGGATAATCCCCGATATTGTCCCCCGAAAAATCATCGAACACAATAATTTTATCTCCCGGAATAAAGTCGTACTTGCTATACGTTTTCAATGAAGGGGGGGCATTGGTATCACTTTTCGTGTTGTCGCTGGTAGTACTGCCTGTCTCTTTTTCCTTAACTGTTCCGGTTTCGGTATTACTTTTCTGATTAACCGCAATGGTATCTTTTTTCTTTTTAGTACTGGTAGCGTCATCAATAGATTTATCTATTTTTTCATTTATCTTCTGTTCGGCTTTTTGTTTGGCATGATCGGCTAAGCGCTTGAAAATCTGGGAGTGCGTAGCAGCAGAAATCAGTAAGAAAGCGACTATTGCATAGATAATTTTCATGGTAAAAAATTTTAGTGTTATGCAATGCAAAGGAAAGGTACTTACTTATTAAAAAATTGCAATATTTATTTTTTAGCTAATTTCTTCACATACTGCCGCCGGAATTTTACTTTGGGTAATCATACCATACCAGGCTATCCTTTATGGATGTACCGGTGCAGTTTTTAAAATAAAACTGAAGGAATTTTCTTTAGGCAACCCGGTTGGGATGAAAATAAAAAAGACCCGCGGGTGCGGATCCTTTATTTTTTCCCATAAAGCATGATTTTTTATCGGCCCGATAATGAGTTGTCGTCATTTATTTTTTTAAACAGCATCACGTATCCACATAAATTCTTTTTCTTTTCTTTATTTACCTGCACCGGCTTCATCATGTGAAATTCGGAGAACCGGGGTATGTATGAGTAAGAAATGATGTTGCCGTCCACGTCACCCCACATCTTTTTCTGATACACTACCTGCTTTTCATCCCAGTCATACATTCTTACTTCATAAAGTTTGGACGTATGATCACCGATGAAAACAAATTGATACCAACTGCCTTTGTTAAGGGGAACGATCACGGGCATTTCGTATTCACTTTCCATGGTTATGGAGGCTTCTTTCAGTAACATGAAACCATCTTTTGAATAAATGGTTTTCAGGCTGTCCACTTCTTTCAGGATATAGTCATTGCTGCAGGATTGAACTCGGATCACATTCTGAGAAAAGGCTGCTGCAGTGAACAGCAGTACAGGTATGAATATCAGATACGGCTTTTTCATAAGGGTCTTAATACGGAACAGGTACGTTGATATAAAAGTAAAAACTGACCCCTTATGATTGAAGCTTTTAAGCATAAATATGCAGTTTGCTGGTATATTTTCTTAAGGGAACAGCGAAAATTACTAAGGAAACGGAGAGTGGTAAGGACTGAAGACGTACAAGATAGTCAAAAAAATCATTTATGCAAATGAACTCAGGTTGTCCGGTTAAAATAGATGGCATCTGCCTGTTGCAGGCAGGTAATGACCAGTTCATTGATGCAAACGTGGGCAGGTAATGTGGTGCAATACCAGATCACTTCAGCCACATCTTCTGCGGTCAGAGGAACAAGTCCGTCATATATTTCTTTTGCAGTGGCTTCATCTCCTTTAAAGCGGACTATGGAAAATTCTGTTTCGGCAGCGCCGGGATGAATGGCTGTAACTTTTATTCCATGCCGGAGTAAGTCAATCCGCAAAGCCTGGTTTAATGCATCAACGGCAAATTTACTGGCGCAATACGCATTGCCTTTTTCATATACCTGCTTACCGGCCACTGAACCCATATTGATGATATGACCTTGCTTTTGTTTGATCAGGTAAGGCACGACTGCTTTTGCCACATACATAAGTCCTTTTACATTGGTATCAATCATTGTATTCCAGTCATCCAGGTCACCTTCATCAAAATAACCTCGGCCTAACGCCAGCCCTGCATTATTAATCAACACATCAATTTTTTGCCATTCTTCCGGTAAGGAATTGATATTTTCAAAAACTGCTTTTTCATTCCGAACATCAAATGGTAGCAGTAAAATGGCTACATTAAATTTATTCACCAGTTCTTTTTGCAAAGATTCCAGCCGGTCAGTTCTTCTGCCATTCAAAATAAGATCATAGCCATGAGCAGCAAATTTTTCGGCACAGGCCTTTCCAAAACCTGCTGTGGCTCCTGTGATAAAAACAATTTTTTGCATAAAAAGAAATTGAAATAAAAAAAACCAACTATTTACTGCGAAGATAAAAGATAAGCGATCATCAACAGGTTAAAGAGAATTGAGAAAATTTTCAAGAACGGAATTGCTTTTACCGGATTCTTCCATCATACCCATGTGGCCTGATTCCGAAAGAATATGAATGAATGCTTTGGAAGGAAGGTGTGATTGTTGCAGCAGATCATTTATCGGGATCACAGTATCATACTGACCGATTACAAAAAGCACCGGCACCGGGCTTTCGGTTAATTGAGCACTCCTGTCCGGCCGTTTTATCATTGCTTCATAATAGGCAATCAATGCTTCCGGGGTGAAATAGCGGAGGCTTGTAATAAATTCATTGATTTCCTTTTTAAATCTTTTATTTGAATCCGGGGAAAACAGGTTTGGAGTGATATTTTTCAAAAACTCAAAAGATCCATGTTGTTTTATGAATTCAATACTTTTTCTCCGGTTTGCTTTTTTCTCTTCGCTGTCTGCATAAGAAGTGGAATGGAACAAACCGAACCCGTTTAAAACAGAAGAATATTTTTCTGCAAAAGCCAGGGTGATGTATCCACCCATGCTGTGGCCGATGACAGTACAGTCAGAGATGTTTTCATTGTCCAGTATTGCATTGACCATATCTGCCATTCCTTCTATGCTTATGTTGCTTATCAGTCCGGATGTTCCGCTGCCCGGCAGATCGGGAATGATCAGGTGAAACTGATCCTTTAAGTATCCGGCCTGGCGTTTCCAGATAGAACCATCTTCACCGAACCCATGAATAAGAACGGCTGTATTGCCCGTACCGGATATTTTATAATGAATGGAACTTCCCCGGTAACTCAGATATTTATCCATTATTTGCTTTTAAATTTAAAATGCATCCAGCTTCTTAAAAGCAAAATTAGCATGATCGGGATAAGTGCGTAGTTCAATTGCTGAAAGAACCATCCAAAGACCAATAATGCGATAAGCAGGATAGAATAGATCAGGAGATAGTTGCAGCCCCACTCTCTTTTTTTATTGAGGTAAAATGCCATAATGATATTAGGCGGGAATGCCCAGATCAGGTTGAGATTGTTTTTGCAGGAACCATGATCGGTACCGAACCACATGAACAATAACAGTAAGCCCAATGCTCCGGTTAGGAAGAAAAGAATTATATCAAAGTATTTTAAAAATTGGCTTGACGGTTTCAGGAAACTGAGTGAAGCAATGATAAGAAGCAATATGATGAAAACGGTCATAGGGGTGAAAACCGCCGAACTTTCTGTTTGCACCGTCTGGTTCAGTAAAACAGATTTGTTGCTTACCAGTTTTAGGGATGCCACATCAGTGCTGTCGAATGCTTTCATCAGGTAGTCGGGCAGGAACATGGCTTCGCTGTTGCTGATCTTTTTATCCAATGGCATTCCCAGTAAGATATCAATTCCCAGTTTACTCCAGTATTCTTTCCCTTTATCCAGGTAATCATGAATGAGGTTCCGGAAGGTTGTATTTTTTTCAGGACGCACATCTTTGGTGATAACAGTTTCCCTGATATTCCTGAATACTATATCCCGCAACCTGGTGGTGCAGTTGTCATAAACGAAATCATATTTGTAATATTTATTTTCTTCCTTCGCATTCTCGATCAATGCAGAAAAGAGAGACTTTTTTTCTTCGCAGGAAAGATCCAGTACCTGTTCGGCCACGCCTCTTCCTTCATATTGGTAACTCAGCATAAATTCAGAGAAGCTGGTAACAGAAAGTAAATACAGTAGCTTGCCCCGGATGAATTTCTGATAGAATTGCGGATCATCAAAATCGAAGGTGCCGTAATTGAAAACAATGTCTTCGTTTGTTGAATGGTCAATAACTCTCAGTGCACTATGGCCAAAAGTGGAATAGAGTTCTGTGCCCGGAGTGCAAGTCAGTAAACTGATACGAAGATCGCAATCCCGGATATCCGAAGAATCGGTTTGGGCTTTTGAATAAAAACTTATTGCAAAAAGAAAAACAGAAACGATTAATTTTTTCAACTGCGGCTTCTTTGTTGAGAAAGGTAAATAAAAAGGAAAGTTATTTGAATAAATTTCCCGTTAAATAAATTTCAGTCTTAAAGGAGTTTCGATTATCAGGTTATTTCCTGCTGTAATTCGGAGCTTCCCTGGTGATTTCCACATCATGGGCATGGCTTTCTTTCATTCCCGCATTGGTAATCTTGATGAATGGAGCATTCTTTAATTCCTCAATAGTAGCGGCGCCGCAATATCCCATACCGGCACGTAATCCTCCTGTGTACTGGTAAACAATCTCTCTCACTTGCCCCTTATAAGCGACACGCCCTTCTATACCTTCCGGAACGAATTTCTTAACATCATCTTCCACATCCTGGAAATAACGGTCGCTGCTGCCCGTAGCCATAGCACCTAATGAACCCATTCCCCTGTATTCTTTGAATTTTCTTCCTTCATAGATGATTGTTTCGCCGGGACTTTCTTCCGTGCCTGCAAATATGCTGCCCATCATCACACAGTCTGCGCCTGCTGCCAATGCCTTTACCATATCTCCTGTGTAGCGTATTCCTCCATCGGCAATAACCGGAATGTTCAATGGTTTTAAAACAGAATAAACTTCCATCACTGCAGTTAGTTGCGGCACGCCTGCACCTGCCACAATCCTTGTGGTACAAATAGAACCCGGGCCGATTCCTACTTTTACTGCATCTGCCCCTGCTTCTGCCAAAGCTTTGGCTCCTGCTGCCGTACCGACATTGCCGGCAATGACATTTAAGCGCTTAAAATTCTTTTTCACTTCCTGCAATGCGCTGATCACTCCTTTACTGTGGCCATGAGCGCTGTCAAGAGCAATCACATCCACACCTACATGTTGCAAAGCTTCCACCCTCTTCAGCATGTCGCGGGTGATGCCGACACCTGCCCCGGCAAGCAATCTCCCGAAGGAATCTTTAACCGCATGTGGATGACTTTTCAGTTTTAAAATATCACTGTAGGTGAAAAGTCCTTTCAGTTTTCCATTCTTATCTACAATAGGGAGTTTTTCAACTTTTGTTTTTTTGAAAAGTTGCTCTGCTTTTTTAAGATCCGTTCCCTCAGGTGCTGTGACGATATTTACTTTCGTCATCACTTCACTCACCTTTCTTTTCATATCTATTTCAAACCGCAGATCACGGTTGGTTAGAATTCCGACAAGTTTCCCGGTCTTGTCAATAATGGGAATACCGCCTATTTTATTTTCTTTCATCAGCCGTACGGCATCGCCGATAGTGGCATTGGCGGTGAGTGTGACCGGGTCAAGGATCAGTCCGCTCTCACTTCGTTTTACTTTACGTACCTGTTCGGCCTGCTTTTCAATGCTCATATTCTTGTGAAGTATGCCTAAGCCGCCTTCTCTTGCCAGAGCAATGGCAAGGTTTGCTTCCGTAACCGTATCCATCGCAGCGGAAAGCATCGGCACATTCAGTGTAATGTCTTTTGTAAGTTTTGTACTGATATTTACATCACGGGGAAGTACCTGGCTGTAGCCTGGTAATAACAATACATCATCGAATGTAAGTCCTTCACCAAAAAATTTATCGTCTTTATTAAGCTTGCGGTTCCCGTTAGAAGATTTATCCGCAGTTGAGTGAGTGTTTCGTGTTGCCATGTGCGAAGATAGGAAAAAAGGAAAATTCAAAACCTGCCTGCCGCAGGCAGGGGCAAAACTCAAAATTCAGAAGAAACCAGGGGGATTAGGAAAACCGTTTTTCACTTTTGATTATTTACTTTATCTGATCAGCATCACCGTCCCTTTTTGAAAAACCTTTTGTCCTGTATCCCTGTTCGTATACCTGAGAAACCAGACGAATACACCGGGAGGTTGGGGAACGCCGTTAATGGTGCCGTCCCATTTCTGCTGCCAGTTAGAAGACTGAAAAACCAACTGCCCCCATCGGTTATAAACTTTGAATTCAAGGTTTTCAGCCTTTAATGCATTGTGCGGCCAAAAATAATCATTTAAGCCGTCACCGTTTGGCGTAAATGCTGAAGGAACAGCGATAAGGCAATTATCCAGGACTTTCAGAATTTTTGTAAGGGAATCGCTGCAATTCAATACCGTATTGCTGACAACCAGTTTGATATTGTAAAAAGTCTCCCTGTTGTTCGCGGGAAAATGCTGAGCGGGTGGGTTTTGAATATTACTGCTGCTCACATTATCAAACTTCCAGTTCCAGTTGTTGATGGTGCCGGTGCTTTTATCGGAAACGGTTAATCCATCTTCAGGACAAATTATATCCGGCATTTCAAAACCGGCTTTTACTTCATTATTAAAAGCAAAACTTTGTGAAGTGGAATCGCTGCAGGTACCATTGCTTACCTGTAGTTTCACCGTGTTTGAGCTTGTAGAGGGAAATGACTGTGTTGTGGTTTGTGAAAATGCCCGTGTGCTGTTGTTGATGGTCCAGTTCCATTGATTCACGCCATGAGAACCGTCATGTGAAAAAGTAAGTGTATTCATCCGGCAACCCAACAAAGAAGTGTAAGTAAAATCAGCGGACACTGTATCTGCAGTTTGGAATGTCAGCGTTTGTGGTAAGATAGGTTGGCCGCATACATCATAGATGGGGCTGCCATCAAGGCCCGGTTGAATAATTACTGTGTATGTTCCTCCGGTGTACACAGGAGAACTTAATTTTAAAATGATATAATTTGTCTGGCCATTGATGCAATTACCTGAAGCGGATACAATGGCAACCGGAGTGGGGCCTGTAATTGCAAAATCAGTTCCGGCAGGTGAAATGCTTGGACAATTAATCTTTTTAGGATAATAAATTAATACCGAATCCGGTGCACAGCCTGTTTTTCCCAGGCTGTCTGCCAGTATCGGTTGCGGAATGATGTACTGAAAGTCTATGGCTTCTCCGACTGTGATTTGATTACCGCAATCGTCCAGGAGTGTATTGCCGTCTGTTCCGTTTTGCATAACTAACTGGTAGTTTCCGGAGGGTAAAGGATTATTGAGAGTTATGATTACAGAATCCATGTCAAACGATGCGGAACATAAAGGCGCAGCAGCCGACGTTGCTACGGAAGATGCAGGAGCAATGGCAAACTCGCTTCCATCACTGCTCAGTGAATTGCATCTTATTGATTTGTTTAATTTCAACCTGAGTGTTTTTCCGTCACAATCAGGAACAACCTTGAGCATCTGCGGTTTTAAGGGATCTGTGATAATTGCAGTACCACCGCCGAAAGAAAGTGAATAACCGCTTTGTGTATTGGTAAAATGACTGACCATTAGCAGGTAAACATGTCCTTGCTTGATCTGGGGCATGGCACTGAATGAAGGTAGGTTTGCAGCCGGATCAGAAGCACATTGAATATTGTTTATACCTGTGGAGGAAGCTCCGGTTGCTCCATAAGTTCCCGCCCAGTTGCCGGTAACGACAAGGGATTTGTCTGTATAAATATCATTCGGGTTGCGGCCGGTGATATCATAGAGTTGCCAGTCATAATCATCACCCATGTTATTCGGCGTAATTAAAAATCCCAGGCTGCCGGTACCATAGCAAGTGAAAATGTAGAAGTAGGGATTTTTGTCTTCATAAGTGACACCATCGTTTTGACAGCCCGGAACATACAACTTATTGTTTGTGCAAATAGGAACAGTTGTTTGCTGAAAGACTGTAGTCCCACAAACGGGAAAGGCGGTAGAAGGAGTCTGTCCCAGCGTTGAACATGCTTGTGAAAATACCATTCCTGATAGAAGGATCATAAGGAAAAGCAGCAGGAGTTTAGATTTCATAAAGCATGATTTCAGTCGCTGTTTGAAGGTGTCAAATTTCGGGAATTAATAATACAAAAAGAATACCGTTTACACTATTAACGTTATTGTAATGAAAACATTTTTCCGGGAGATGATTTAATCACATTTTTCAGTTCCAGATTTAAAATGGCTGCAGCCACGGTACTGCTGCTTAGCCCGCTGTGAAAGTTGATCTCATCAATATGTACCGGTTCTTTTTCCTGCAGAATCTTTAAGATCTTTTTTTCTTCATCAGTGAGTTCGATGAAAAGTTCTTTTTGCTTTTTTGCCGAAGGCTTTTTTTTCTCTTCCCATCCCATTGACTGAATCAGGTCTGCCGCATCGGAGATCAATATTGCTTTATTATTCCTGATCAGGTAATTACATCCTGCACTTTTGCTGTCCGTTGTTTTCCCGGGGAACGCAAACACATCTTTATTGTACCCGTTTGCCAGTTCTGCAGTGATCATGCTTCCACCTTTAGTATCTGTTTCCACCACTACAACAGCATCACTCATACCCGCTACGATACGGTTGCGCACAGGGAAATTATGTTTGTCCGGTTTGGTTTTACTGGGAAATTCGGTCAACAATCCACCACCTTCCCTGATCATTTCTTTTGCAAGATTGCTGTGTTCGGCTGGATAGATCTGGTCTAAACCATGAGCCAGTACCCCTACGGTAGATAAACTGTTTTTGATAGCGGCTTTATGCCCCCATGCATCTACACCAAAAGCAAGGCCGCTTACTATTAATACATTTTGTTCCATCAAACCACTAATTAGTTTTTCGGTTAGCAGCCTTGCATATTCAGTATGATTCCTGGTACCGATAACCGCTACAATCTTAGAATGGTTCAGGTTGGCTTTACCTTTATAAAATAACAGGGTGGGGGAGTCGTAACAATTCAGTAATCGTTGTGGATAGTCATTATCTGTAATGAACAGAGAGCGAATACGGAATTTCTCAATAAATCTTATTTCTTTTTCTGCATTGGAAAAATCTGTAAAGGATTTGATTGAGTGCGCCCTTATTTCCCCGATCCCTTCTATGTTTTTCAGGCTCGATTCTTTTGCTTTGAAAACAACGGCTGCTTCGCCAAAATACTCTATCAGGATCTTTGCCTGTACACATCCGATATTAGGAATTCCTGTTAATGCTATCTGGTATAAGAGATCCTGGTTCATTGGCGGGTATGTAAAAATTAAAAATAAATAAATCTGGTTTGTTGCCAATGACTTTCTTGACCCCCGGTAGTGCTTGCCCGGTTTATTTACACATTATTTGGCAGGCTGATGAATGCTTTATTGTCCTGTCACTTTCATTTCGGTTCTCCTGTTCTGGGCACGGCCTTCATCAGTTTTATTGTCGGCTATTGGTTTGGTTTCTCCGTAGCCTTTAAATGACAGGCGGTTTGTATTAATGCCTTTGCTGACCAGATAGTTTACCACTGCTTTTGCCCGGTTATTGGAAAGTACCAGGTTATCAGCGGGCGAACCCACATTATCGGTGTGTCCGCTGATCTCTACTTTAAGATTAGGATTTTCGTTAAGCAACTGAATCAATTTGTCCAATTCAACCTGTGATTCTGGTTTCAGATCGTATTTATTCAAATCAAAGAAAATATTTTTCAACACCACGGAAGCATTAATTTCTATTGGCTGCAGTGCAATGTTTTTCTCGTAAGTGGAATCAGGTGAATGAAGGCTCAATAAAAAATTATCTGAATAAAACAGATAACCCTTTCGATTTACATTGAATGCATAATCTTTTCCTACCGGTAAAGTAACCAGGTAATTTCCCGTTTCATCCGTTTGAATTTTAGAAACTGATTCTTTTGTGGTGAGGTCGATCAGCTCTACTGCAGAAGGAAGACCTTTCCCCGTTTTATTGTCAAATACATGGCCCCTGACCCACAATGTTTTTTTCGGTCGGATATCTTCTCTCAGTTCAAAACTGTATATGTCAAGTCCGCCACGGCTGTCACTCCTGTCGCTGGAATAGTAAGCTGTTTTCCCGTCGGCCGTAATGAACAAAGTCCCTTCCCGGTTGATCGTGTTAATCGGGTAACCAAGATTCACCGGCTCGCTCCAGGCGCCATTGGGACCTTTACGTACATAAAAAAGATCATCGTCGCCATAGCCGGGCCAGTAGTTTGAAGTGAAGTATAAGGTTTGATTATCGGCATGAATGAAAGGGCATTGTTCATCACCGGGTGTATTCACTGATGGGCCGAGGTTCTCCGGTTCACTCCACCGGCCATTAGGCTGAAGATGGCTTACATAAATGTCGCTGCCGCCATATCCGCCCGGCCTTCTGCTTGCGAAATAGAGATCTTTTTTATCGGGAGATAAGCAGGGTTGTGATTCCCATTGGTCAGAGTTCACGGTTCCACCAAGATTAATCGCTTCACTCCAGCCCTGGGGCGTGAGGTAAGAAATATAAATGTCGCAACTGCCGAATCCGTCTGGGCGATTACAACCTGTGAAAACAAGCCATTGGCCGTCCTGCGAAATGTTCTGGGCTCCTTCATTTTGCGGAGTATTGATGTCGCCTTCCATAGGCTTTGCAAGATCCCACTCGCCGAACTTCTTTTTACTGTAATAAAAATCTTCATTGAAGCCTTTCACTCTCCGGGTAAAAACTAGTTCTTTTCCGTCAATGGTCAGGGACGGAAAATATTCTGATTCTGCCGTATTCACTCCGTCGCCAATATTTTTCGGAGCAAAAACATAAGTAGTATCCGGATGTTTCTTTGCATAATCCACAGCAAATTCATAGCAACGTTTCCGGTATTCGGCCGCTTTCAAAGCTGTTGAATTTCTGGGTGGTTTTTTATCCAGGAAATAATTGATCGCATTCAATGCATCCCGGAATCTTCCCATTCCTGCCAGGTTGATGGAATAAGAAAGCTTGAATTCGATAGTATAATCGGAATCGAGAGCGAAAGCTTTTTCATAATAATCAACACTGCTTTGATAGTTTTTTTCCTGGCCATATACGCCTGCAAGCGACAGGTAGGCGTCAACATAAGCATTATCTGTTTCTATGCTTTTTAAAAAAAGAGAAGCAGCTAAGGCAAGGTTACCATCTTCTGCTTTTTCCAGGGCCTGGTTATACAACTGCACCGCCTTCTTTTTTACTTTCGCCGGGTCATAGTTTTGCGCAGTAGCGCCAAATGTTAAAAGCGATAAGCAAATGATTATATTTAAGGCAAAACAGGCCGTTTTCATAGCATGAAATTAGACAGGAATTATTAAAACGGATTACTTCAGAAATTATTACAAAGATAAGTGGTCCGGTTTCAGGGAACATTGATATACTTATGGATCTGCAAGCTCAATTCCCATTTTGGATTTTTTTTAATATAATCAATGATCAGGGGAGTTATAACGGGAGCTTTGCTCCATTCGGGTTGTAAAAAAAGTTTGCATGCGGGGGATACGAGTGCTGCATATTTTTCTGCCCAGTTAAAATCTGATTTGTTAAAGATGATTATTTTTAATTCGTTTGCTTCCGGCAGGACTTCCGGCAGGGGTGCTTTGAATTTTTTGGGAGAAACGCAGACCCAATCCCAACTGCCGCTCAACGGATGAGCCCCTGAAGTTTCAAGATGAGTATTAAACCCCGATTGTTTTAATTCTTTTGTCCATTCTGTAAGATCATATATTGACGGTTCGCCGCCGGTAATTACTACAATCTTAGCAGGTGTTTCTTTAATTTTTAATATTAAATTTTCAATTTTGATTTTTTCATGTACTGATGCATCCCAGCTTTCCTTTACATCGCACCACACACAACCCACGTCACACCCGGCAAGACGTATGAAATAGGCTGCTTTTCCCTGGTGGAATCCTTCACCCTGCAGCGTGTAGAAATGTTCCATGACGGGAATGCTGGTAATTTTATGTTTCTTGTAGCTGGCCATCTGTACTTCGTATTGTTTCATTGCTTTGTTGTTTGATGGGCGACAATGGAACTATCTATTCATTAAAAAATCAGACTTTTTAGTTCTTCGTTGTGCAGGAATAAAAAGTGTTTTTCAATAAAGCAGCTATAGTCATGGGTCCGACTCCTCCGGGCACCGGTGTGATCCAGGAACATTTTGGTGCTACCATTTCATAGTGGACATCGCCCTTCAGTCTGAACCCTGATTTTTTTGTTGCATCCGGCACTCTGGTAATTCCTACATCAATCACTACAGCGCCATCTTTTACCATATCGGCGGTGACTGTTTCAGGTTTTCCGAGAGCGGCTACAATAATATCGGCCTCGAAACATATCTCTTTCAGGTTTTGAGTATGTGAATGGCAAATGGTTACAGTGCAGTTTCCGGGATTTGAATTGCTGCTGAGTAAAATACTTACAGGCCTTCCGACAATATTGCTCCTGCCGATTACTACTGCATGCTTACCATTTGTTTCAATTTTATAATGCTTCAGCAGCAACATAATACCAAATGGGGTAGCCGGAACAAATGCGGGCAGCCCCTGCATCATTTTTCCCGCATTCACCGGGTGAAATCCATCTACATCTTTATCAGGGTGAATCGCATTTATAACATCTTCGTTAGAAATATGCTTGGGCAAAGGAAGTTGTACTAAAATGCCATCCACATCGGGGTCATTATTGAGTTTTTCAATTTCTTCAAGCAGCCTGATCTTATAAACCGTTTCTTCAAAACGGATCAGTGTGGATTTAAAGCCCACCTCTTCGCATGCTTTCACTTTACTGGCTACATAAGTTTCACTGGCTCCGTTGTTCCCTACCAGTATAGCAACAAGATGGGGTGCTTTTTTCCCTTCAATAACCATTTGAGCCACATCTATTTTCAGATCATCTTTTATTGCCTGGGCTGCTTTTTTTCCGTCTAAAATTTGCATAGTGCAAAGGTACGAGGCGTTGCCATGTGTGCCAAACCGATGGTTCCGTTTTATTTTGTTTCTTACCAGCATACCTGTAACTTTCATAAAAAATTTTATCCGTTGAAAAGAAGATTTACCCTTACAGGAACTTTGCTTTTTTCTGCAATACTTTTTTCAGATGCCCAGGTCATCCGAAAGCCAGTGGCAGCACCTTATATCGGCCTCGGAACATATAGCGGAAGGCACCAGGATATTTTTTCTTTTACATCCAACCAGGCAGCTCTGGCGCAGGTAAAAACTGCAACAGCCGGAATCTATGGTGAAAGAAGATTTATGCTCCAATCACTTAATAATTACATCGCCGCATTTGCATTGCCGACTACATCGGGAAATTTCGGACTCAAAACCAGGTATTTTGGATTTTCGGATTACAATGAAACGCAGATCGGGCTGGCTTATGGGAGAATGTTGGGAGATAAGGTGGACATTGGCGCACAGTTCAATTATAATGCAATTCGGATTTCCGGGTATGGAGGTTCATCAGCAGTCAGTTTTGAGATGGGAACCGTGTTTCATATTTCGGAGCAGGTCCATCTTGGTATTCATGCCAATAACCCGGTAGGTGGAAAGTTTGGAAAAGATCAGCAGGAAAAGCTGCCTGCTGTTTACAGCTTTGGTTTGGGATATGATGCATCAGAAAAATTTTTCTTCGGCGCTGAAATTGTTAAAGAAGAAGATCAGCCGGTAAATGTCAATACAGGGATACAATACAAATTGCTTCCTCAGTTATTAACGAGAATCGGATTGGAAACTGCAACATCTGCAGTATGGGCCGGCATTGGAATGACCTGGAAAACTTTCCGGGTTGATGTAATGACCTCTTTTCATCCACAGTTAGGTCTGAGTCCGGGATTACTGATTATTTTCAATTTTAATCAGAAACAAAATTGAAAAAGGTAATCGTCATATTATTGATCTTCTTGCCACTTTCATTAATCAGGGCGCAGGATATGCAACAGATCACGGAGCAGAAGATGGAAAACCTGGCAGATGCAGACCAGGCAGAAACGGAAGATGATTCATATTTGCAGGAACTGGATCAGTTCAGAAAAAACCCTGTCAACCTGAATTCTGCCGGAGAAAACGAATTAAGAGAACTGAAAATACTGACTGATCTTCAGATCGTCAACCTGTTATCGTACAGAAAGCTGTTAGGAAAATTAGTGAGCATTTATGAATTGCAATCAGTACCGTCCTGGGATATATTTACCATAAGAAAACTTCTGCCTTTTGTTACCATCTCATCTCCTGTACCGGTAGTACAAAGCATCCGTGCAAGGCTCCAGGGAGGTGATCATAATGTTTTACTTCGTTATTCTCAGGTCATAGAGCGTTCTGCAGGTTTTGACCGGTCAGCTCCCGGCACAAGATACCTGGGAAGTGCGCAGAGATTTTTTTTCCGATATCGTTATTCATACAGGAATATGTTACAATATGGATTTTTAGGAGATAAAGATGCAGGGGAACAATTTTTCCGGGGTGCACAAAATCTTGGGTTTGATTTTTATTCTTTTCATTTTTTTGCCAGGAAGATTGGGACTGTCCAATCGCTTGCGCTGGGAGATTTCACAGTGAATATGGGACAGGGCCTGATACAATGGCAGAGCCTTGCTTATGGAAAAAGTGCGGATGTGATGGGAGTAAAACGTCAGTCAGCAATACTGAAGCCTTACAACTCCGCAGGAGAATATAATTTTCATCGTGGTGCCGGAATCACCATCCGGAAAAAGAAATTTGAAATAACTGCATTCGTATCAATGAGGAAGATCAGCGCCAATTTTGTTGCGGATACAATTGACAACTATGGTTTCTTTACTTCTTTCCTTATGAGCGGGTACAACCGTACTCTTTCGGAGATACAAGACCGGAATAATCTTACGCAAACTTCTTTCGGAGGAAATCTGACTTACCGGAATGATAGCTGGCATGTGGGCATCAATGGGATTTATTATCATTTTTCAATTCCGCTTCAAAAAAGGGCAGAACTTTATAATATCTATGCTATAAATGGAAATAATTGGGGCAATTTGAGTATTGATTACGGCTATACATACAGGAATTTTCATTTTTTTGGTGAAGCTGCTGTAGATAAAAATTTGAATAAAGCGATGGTAAACGGTATGCTGATCAGTGCTGATCGCAGGGTTGATCTCTCCATTGTTCATCGTTCCATCAGCCCGGGCTATCAGTCCATCAACGGGAATGCCTTTACTGAAAATACTTATCCAACAGATGAAAATGGCTTGTATGCAGGCATCAGCATACGTCCAACTTCCTATATACGTTTGGATGCTTACGGGGATCTTTATAGATTTCCCTGGTTGAAATACCTGGCGGATGCACCGAGCTATGGAAAAGATTTTTTAGCTCAGTTCACTTTTATCCCGGGAAAGCAGGTGGAATTGTACACCAGATTCAGGGTAAAGACCAGGCAGGGAAACCAACCGGATAATACTACTGTTACCAATTTCCTGGTTTTTTTTCCCAAACAAAGTTTGCGTACACAAATCAGTTATAAAGTGAACTCTGTGGTCACGCTGAGGAGCCGTGTAGAACTATTGTGGTATGACAAAAGAGGCCCCGGAAAAGAAAACGGTTTTTTAACCTTTTTTGATTTTATCTGGAAATCTTTGCTGAAACCAATCACTGCAAATATCCGGCTTCAGTATTTTGAAACTGAAGGATATAATTCCAGGCTTTATGCGTATGAAAATGATGTATTGTATAGTTATTCCATCCCGCTGTTTTATGGAAAAGGGTATCGCTATTACATAAATTTTAACTATGATATTAGTAAAAGAACATCTATCTGGATGCGTTGGGCACAAACTATATATCCCGGAGTATCTTCAATCGGAACAGGGTTGGATAAAATTTATCGTGACAGGAAGAGTGAAATAAAGATTGAATCAAGAATTTTTTTAAATTGATCTGTTTCAAAGTTGGTTAACATTATTTTCACGTTTTTTAATATAGTGTTAAAAAATTCTTTATTTTGCCGCAGCATTTTGATGGATTAAAGTGCCTTAATGTCTGAACCTTATCCTGTAAGTTGGATGATTTATCGGTTAATTTAACTGTTTAATTTTTAAAACTAACGCTACATGAGAAAAATTACATCTCTCCTTTCGGTGTTTATGCTGCTTTGTACATTAGCATTTGCACAAACAAAAACTGTAAAGGGTATTGTAAAGGATGCAAAAGGAGATCCTGTTCCTTTTGCAACGATAACTGAAACAGGTACTAAAAATGCAACAACAGCTGACGATAACGGATACTTTGTAATTAAGGTGTCTGAAAGTGCCAGCCTTACTATTACATCTGCAGGCTTTACACCAATTACCGTAAAAGCTTCGGCTCCCGATCTTGGAACAATTGTGCTGGCAAATTCAGCTACGAGTTTACAGGAAGTAGTGGTAACGACAGCTTTGGGTATCAAACGTGCTGAAAGGGCAGTGGGGTATGCTGTATCTAAAGTAGATCCGGCCGCAGTTGTTTCTAAGTCAGAACCAGATTTACTTAAAGATATTCAAGGGAAGGTTCCCGGTGTGGATATCCGGATAGGACAGGGAACACCTGGTGCAGCTACCCGTATCCAGATCAGGGGGGTGTCTTCCATTGGATTATCCACTCAACCACTGATTGTGGTGGATGGAGTTCCTTATAGCAATGAATCTGTGGGAGCTGGCAGCCAATTCTCTGCCGGTGGTGCCGTAGGTACCAGCTTGCAGGATTTGGATGTAAATGATATTGAATCTATAGATATTTTAAAAGGAGCTGCGGCCGCATCTTTGTATGGCTCACGAGCTTCAAACGGTGTAGTAGTAATAACAACAAAATCAGGAACCGCACGAAAAGGGCCTAAGCCGCTTAATGTGAGCTACAGATCAGGATACAGTTTCGAAAACATTTCCAGCATGCCCGAATTTCAGAATTTATACGGTGCAGGTGCGGAAATGAGGACTCAATCATCAAATGGTTCGTGGGGAGCCAGATTTGGCAAAGGAGTTATCTATGATGCCGGGGGTAATGTTATTCGTTCCTCATCTTCAGGGATAGATTCAATTCCGGCTACTACATGGGCAGATATGTTTAATGCTTATCCTGAACTATTCCCTAATAAGATGATTGCTTATAAAGCTGTACCTGATAATGTGGCCAAACTGTTTACAACGGGTCATTTGGCAGAAAATTCTGTAAACTTTAATGGTGGTGAAGGCAATACAAGGTTTAATGCTACACTCTCAAATGTGTATCAGACCGGATATATTCCCAATAGCTCCTATATTAAAAATAACATCAGTGTGGGAGGTCAGACCAACCTTGGAAAATTAACCTTAGGAGGAAATATTTCTTATGCACACTCAAAACAAGTCGGTGGTTATTTTGGCGCCAAACAATCTTTTGTTACTGAATTGGGCCGGACTTTTGTGCAGGCCCGTAACTGGGATATTGCAGGATGGCCCTCTACCGACAGAACCGGAAAACAAATTGGTTTTAACACAGGCCAATACACAAATCCTGTTTGGGCCACAACCCATAACGTGATCACCACAAATGATGATCGTATTGTAACGAATGTACGGGCAAATTATAAGTTTAATAACTGGGCTTCTGTCAGCTACACTTTCGGTGTAAATAATTACTCATTATTCCGTGATGCTATAATTGATAAAACAACTTATGGAAGTGCTGACAATCTTGCCGGTAACATTACGGAGACAGTTTATCAAAGCCAGGAATTACAATCTACTCTTGTAGCTTCGTTTAATCCGAAAATCGGTAAAAACTTTACACTGGATTTTAAAGTGGGCAATAGTTTAGATCAAATTAGCTCAAGATATCAACAAATGTATGGTGCAAACTTTACTGTGCCGGGGATATATAACCTGCGTAATACCAGCAAACAGATCTTTAATGCTGACAGTAAAAACTACAGAAGACTGGTTGGTGTATTTGGCGATGCTACGCTTGGTTATAAAAACTTCGCTTTCTTGAATATTGCGGGAAGGGAAGACCTTACGTCAACTTTGCCCTATAAAAATGCAAAGTATTTTTATCCTGGTGTTTCCGGGTCTCTGGTATGGACAGATGCATTGAAGATACGGTCCAACTGGTTAAGTTATGGAAAAATCAGGATTGGTTATGCAAAAGTGGGTAATGATGCAAATCCACAGAACGGGCAAGACGTTTTTGGTTTGCTTACAACAACTTTCCTTGGTCAACCAAGAGCCTTGAGAGGTTCTACGACTTATGACCCTAATCTTACTCCTGAGTTCACTCATGAATTGGAAGCAGGTACAGATTTCCAGCTTTTCAAAAACAGAGTAAACGCAGAAATCACATGGTACGATAAAAGAACCACAAACCTTATTTATGCTGTAGACGTACCGGTGACAACTGGTTATACAGGGTATTATACAAATATTGGAGAAATTCGTAATACAGGATGGGAGATCGGTTTAAGCGTTAAGCCGGTAATGACTAAAAACATTGAGTGGACTGTTCGCGGGGCTTTTACCCATAACAAAAACACTACGGTAAAACTCGTTGAGGGTTTGGAAAGGATATTTATTGGTGGATTGAGTTACCTTGAACCAGGTATGGCTTTCGGTTACCTGAGAGGTTTTAAAGCAGCAAGAACTGATGATGGTCAATTGCTGATTGATCCCAATTCAGGATGGGCAATGGAAGACCCGAATGAACAATATCTTGGTGATCCTAATCCAAAATATAAACTGGGGATTACTAATAATCTTAAGATTAAAAACTTTACTATTAACGCTCTCTTCGATATCACTAAAGGTGGAATGTTTTATTCGGAATCAATTACAGATCTTTTGGGAAGAGGAGTTACAGCAGATACTAAAGACAGGGAACACAATGTAGTCATTCAGGGCGTGTATGGAAATACCGTTGCAACACCGGGATCCGATGGACAAAACCACTTTACGCCTATGCTTGTGGGGGGTAAAACAGTTCCTAACCAGACTAAGATAAGCGTAAATGATCTTTTCTTCCAGGCCGGTTATGCCAATGTAACTTCTTTTGCTATTAATTCATCCGATGAGTTTAATGTTTATGATGGCACCGTATTCAGACTCCGTGAACTTACACTGGGTTATGATTTGCCGGTAAATATTGTAAAGAGGCTTAAATTCTCCGGCATCAATGTTTCATTGAGTGGCCGGAATCTCTGGTTCCTTGCCCCCAATACTCCGAAATACATACATTTTGATCCGGAGGTAGGCTCAACGGGTACATCGTCTGTGCAGGGAGTAGATGTAAGCGCAGCTCCGAGTACAAAGAGATATGGAATAAATATTAATATAACATTTTAATTCAAATCTAATTTTAAAAGATATGAGAAGAATAAATAAATATTTAAGCTCTCTTGCCGTAATAGTCGCATTGGCGGCCGTGGTGCCGGGGTGCAAAAAGTATCTCGATGTAAACCAAAACCTCAATGACCCAACTTCAGTTCCTGTTGCTACACTGATGACTGCGGTTGAACAAAGGATCGGGGCCACTTTTGCATTGGGTACAACATTAGGCAATGGCCTTGGAGTTTACACACATCAACTGATGCAATATGGTGGATTTAACCGGTATGGAATTTTAGGGCCGGATATGGATGGAACATGGAGCAGTATGTATACCACTGCTACAAACCTCGATGTATTGATTGCTCAGGCAACTAATGAGGGAAAATATACTTATTCCGGCATTGCCAAAGTATTGAAAGCATATATCTTCAGTATGATGGTGGATATATGGGGAGATTTGCCTTATACTGAATTCGATCAGTTTAAAGCAGGAATCAGGCAACCAAAATTTGATAAAGGTTCTGATATTTATACCTCAGTACTTGCATTGTTGGATCTTGGGATTAGTGATCTAAATAATGCGGCTGCCCAGGTAAAACCAGGTGCCGATGATATTGTTTACAAAGGGAATTCGGCTCTTTGGGTAAAAGCAGCTAACACTATCAAATTGAAGCTTTACACACAAATGAGATTAGTGAAAGATGTAAAAACTGCTGTTCAGGCGTTACTTTCCAATCCGAATTCGCTTATCAATTCCCAGGCAGAGAGCTTTTTGTTTCCTTTTGGTGTGAATGCAGCAACTGACGACCGTTACCCGGGATATGGCGATTATAATGCCGCTCAGAGAGGCGGACAGGTACCCAGCCCCTGGATGTACGAAATAATGAAAGGGTATAACCCGAACATACTGACCAACCTGACAGATCCCCGGATTTCCTATTATTTTTATAATCAGCTTACAACTACACGCCCTACAGAAAATTGTGCCGATTACAGGGATGGTGCTTTTATGACTTTGACTTTTGGATCAAACAGCCCTTGTGTTGGAGGGTCAAACAGTAATTCTTATACTTTACTGGGTATTTATCCAATTGGAGGCCGTTATGACGATGGCGCTGGAATAGCAATTAATAATATTCCCGGTGGTGGTGCTGCTGTAGCAGGTACAGGTGCTGCTCCACAGCGAGCATTAACCTATGCAGACCGGTTATATTTAGAAGCAGAGCTGATCCATGCAGGGTTGGCAACAGGTGATGAAAGGGCAGTTTTCAGTAAAGCTTTGGATGAATCATTCAAGCAGGTGGATTATGTGATTCAGAATTTAATCAAACCAACAACCCAGGCAGTTCCGGCTATAGCAACATTAGCAGCTACTACTACTTACAAAACGGGTGTACTTACTCAATTTGATGCTGCTTCTGCTGTTAAAAAATTAGAAATTATCATGACAGAAAAATGGCTTTCCAGGATAGGAAACTCAGTGGATAATTATACTGATTACAGGAGGACAAATTATCCTGTGTTGTTTAATCCGGCACCGGCAAATGGGGGTACTACAACATCCATCATTGTACCGGGCCCTGCAGGCCCAAGCGGTGTCAGCCCATATACTGAGCCTGTGTCTAATGGTACGCAATATCCGTGGTCATTGCCCTGGAGCCAGGCAGAAATTGAGCAGAATTCTAATGCTCCGGCACAAAAAGTGGTTTCAACATATAAAGTATTTTGGCAACCATAATTCAACTTTTTAATTAAACAAACTAATAACGATGAATACAATAAAATACAGCAAAATAAACAGGGTAGTGCTTGCATTTCTTATTGCTGCTTTTGGTTTTGCCGGCTGTAAAAAAGACAATGGGCCTATTAAGGATGAAATTCTTTCCAAAATAGATGAAGTGCCTGCCGTATCTACGAATATTGATCCTACCGCCAGCCAGGCCATCAGCATCCTCAATTTAGCCGCTTTCCAGGGTAAATTCAATGTATCTCTATACTTTCCGGCATCTGCTGCCCCGGATAAGGTGGATATAGTAGTTAGAAAATCAAACTCTGCCGGAACATCCGTAAAGGTGTTTAAAGCTGATGTAAGTTCTTTTCCTGCAAGTTTTTCAGTCGCTTCCAGTGATCTGGTTGCATTATTTGGGCCTATAGCATTAAATGATAATTATGACTTTGCTCCGGATATTTATTTTAAAGGAAAAAAGTATGAGGCGTTTCCAGTCAATGGAACAATCAGAGGAGTTGGCCCCGGCGGTCCTAATAATATGCCCGGTTTTGGTGAATATGTAAGGTACAGTGTTATTTGCGGGTATGATCCAAATATTTACCAGGGAGACTTTGCAGTAGTAAAAGATGACTGGGGTGATTATAGCCCTGGTGATATTATTACACTTTCAAAAGTAGATGATACGCACTTTTCATTTATTGATATCAATGCTGTATCACCCAAACCAATTGTAATAACCGTAAACCCAAACAATAACCTTGTTTCCCTTGCAAGAGTTAGTGTTGGGTCTGCATGGGGCTGGGCTGTGGGTACTTATACCGGAGCGTTTCTTGCAACAACAGGATCTGTTTCATCAAGCTTTGTTTCTCCCTGTGCCCAAAGCGTTACCATGAACCTTCAGTATGGTGTTGATGCTGGTAATTTTAGCGGCTCCTATTTATTAGTTTTGAAGAAGAATTAGTATAGTCTTTTTTTGTTTACAATGTACTTTTTATATCAGGCAGTCCATATTAATATGGACTGCCTGATATATTTTAAAAAATAGATAAAAAGTATAACGGAAAATTAAAGGAATCTGTTTCTTTATTGAGGCAATGAAAAATATTCCACTACTTTTGAACCGTAAAGTTTATTTATGCCTGAACAAAATCAACAACCCAATCAGCTCAATATTGAAATTTCTGAAGAAGTGGCAGAAGGCTCTTATGCCAATCTTGCCATCATCACTCATTCTCATGCAGAGTTTGTCATTGACTTTGTAAATGTGATGCCTGGAACTCCGAAGAGCAAAGTGAAATCCCGCATCATTCTTACCCCGCAACATGCAAAACGCTTAATGAAAGCCATTACAGAAAATATTGGTAAGTATGAAGCGGCAAATGGTCCAATAAAAGACCTGGAAGAGATCCAATTACCCCTAAATTTTGGCGGACCTACTGCCCAGGCCTGATGCAAAATAGTTTGTTATCTGTTGCAGGATACAGGAATGATCAACTCAATCTGGCACGAAAGAATAAATACTGTACAGGAGATATCAGGGGCTATTAACGGTTATAGTAGCCCTTCGTCTGCAAAACTGTAATAGCCGTCCTCGCTTACGATAATGTGATCCAAAACCGTAATATCAAAAAATCGGGCAGCCGCTTTTATTTTCTGGGTGAGTTCTTCATCAGCCCGGCTCGGTTTCAGGCTTCCCGATGGATGATTATGGCATAAAACAATGTTTACTGCATTTTCCTCTAATGCTGTTTTCAGGATAAGCCTTGGATCTGCTACAGTCCCGGTAATGCCTCCCTCGCTTATAATCTTAAAATGGTTCAGCTTGTTGGCCCGGTTCAGAAATAAAACGGCAAACACTTCATGCCGGTAATCTTTTATTTTCGGGCGAAGAAATTCGGCAATGTCGGTGCTGGAACTCATTACCTGTTTTTCTAAAGCCGCAGAAGCCTGCCTTCTTCTTCCTAATTCCAGGGCGGCAGCAATGGTAACGGCTTTGGCTTCACCGATACCCTTTAGTTTCATCAGTTGCCTTATAGATAGTTTCCCTAATTCATTCAGATTGCCTTTTCCAAGTTCTAATACTTCTTTGGCCAGGTCTACTGCAGATTTCTCTTTACTGCCATGGTGGATCAGGATGGCCAGCAGTTCCGATTGGCTTAAAGCTTCAGGACCTAACGATAGTAATTTTTCTCTTGGTCTTTCGTCTTTTGCCCAATTTTTGATTGAGTATTTCTGCTCTTGCATAAAACAAGATTAACAAATAATTTTATCCCTGACAATACCATTTTAGTTGTATCAGAAACTAAAATCCCCCTATTGAAAAACTAAAACCAATAATTATGAAGACAAGGAATGGTTCATCTCTCGGAGCATTACATCCAATTCTGTTTTTTGCCGTTATCTATGCAATTGCATTATTGTTCTCCATTTTTATATGTTCTTCTTTGTTTTACAGTTGTAATGCCAGCCAGGCAGAAGTGACGCAAAATCAGGATGCGCCTGTTCAGCAAGCTTCTATGCCTCAGCCGACTGTAGCTATTATTCCTGCTCATTGATCAGGTTTCACTTTGCCGGCGTGAATATTTTTATAGCCGGATAAGAGGTTTGCGCCCTTATTTAATATCTTCGCCGCACATCTTTCATCCATGACCGCTAAAATATTCTCCGGGACAAGTTCGCAGATATTAGCTTCAGAAATCTGCAAACAATACGGTACTCAGTTAGGAAAAATAAATGTTCAAAGCTTCAGCGATGGAGAGATCTGCCCCGTGTATCTGGAAAGCATACGGGGCGATTCTGTTTTCCTGGTGCAAAGCACCTATGCCCCTGCTGATAACCTGATGGAACTTCTGCTGATGATCGATGCTGCCCGGCGTGCTTCTGCATATAAGGTTACAGCAGTCATACCGTATTATGGATATGCCCGGCAGGACAGAAAGGATAAGCCAAGGGTCTCCATTGGCAGTAAGCTGGTTGCCAATATGTTGGTAGCTGCAGGCGCTGACAGAATGATCACTATGGATCTTCATGCGCCACAAATTCAAGGTTACTTTGATATACCAGTTGACCACCTGGATAGTCATGCACTTTTTATCCCTTACATAGAAAATCTCAGGCTGGAAAACCTTACCTTTGCGGCCCCTGATGTCGGCAGTACTAACAGGGTCAGGGAAATAGCCAGCTATTTCAATGCTGAAATGGTGATTTGTGACAAGCATCGGAAAAGGGCAAATGAAATAGCCAGCATGGTGGTGATAGGTGATGTAACGGACAGGGATGTGGTGATCATTGATGATATATGTGATACCGGGGGAACACTGGCAAAAAGCGCAGCTCTTATAAAAGAAAAAGGCGCCCGGAGTGTAAGAGCTTTGATCACTCACCCGGTGTTAAGTGGTAAAGCTTACGAAAACATACAAAACAGTGTGCTGGAAGAACTGGTAGTGTGCGATACCATACCTCTTCGGGGTCAATGTTCGAAAATTAAAGTGATATCTGTGGCTGAGTTGTTTGCAGTAGCCATCAGAAATGCATTTGAAAATAAAAGTATTACCAAACTATTTGTCCATTCCCAGCGTAGAGATAAATAAATCAAAAAAGTAATCAATAAAAAAACATAAAAATGAACACAGTTACAATCGAAGGACAACTGAGGACCGGCTTTGGCAAAGGAGCCACCCGCCAACTCCGCTCTCAGGAACAAGTGCCCGGTGTAATTTACGGGGGTGCGCAGGAGATTAACTTTTATGCTCCTGCTGCGGCATTAAAACCTTTTATATATACACCTAAGTTTCAACTGGCAGAAGTAAAAATTAATGGTAATTCGTACAAATGCATTCTGAAAGACCTGCAATTTGACAAAGTTTCTGATGAACTGATACACATAGATTTGCTGGAATTAGTTGAGGATAAGAAAATGATCGCCAGCATCCCGGTTCATATCACAGGTAGTGCAAAGGGGGTTAAGGACGGGGGAAAGCTTCACGTTAAAATGAAAGCGCTGAAGGTTAAAACTTATCCCAAATACCTTAAAGAACAGATCGAGGTGAATGTTGATAATCTTGAATTGAATGGAAATATCAGAGTTGAGGATGTGAAAGAAGAACATTTTGAGATTTTGAATTCACCGCGTATTCCCATTGCATCAGTAACTCTTACCAGGGAACTGAAGCAGGAGGAAGCAACTACTGCTGCGCCTGCTGCTGCAACTGCCGGTGCTACTGCGCCTGCTGCCGCAGCTGCAACTCCTGAAAAAACGGAGAAAGCACCTGAGAAGGGGAAAAAATAAATTATTTCAGATCATATTTACAACCCGTATCTGCAGATGCGGGTTTTTTATTGGCTTCAGACGATATTTGAATATAATTTTATTATGAAATTTCTTATTGCCGGACTTGGAAATACCGGAACTGAATACGAGCATACAAGGCATAACATCGGTTTTGATGTTGTGAATGCATTCGTACAAAAACACAAGGGCAGTTTCCGTGTAGATCGCCTGGCTTATGTATCCGAACTGAAATGGAAAGGGAGGTTATTCATTTGTATTTGCCCGACAACTTTTATGAACCTGAGCGGTAAAGCCGTTAAATTTTGGATGGATAAGGAAAAAATTTCTTTAGACCGGCTACTCGTAATCCTTGATGATGTGGCATTGCCATTGACTAAAATGCGTATTCGCCCCGGCGGTAGCAGCGGAGGTCATAATGGTTTAAAAAGTATTGAAGAGGTATTAGGGACAAAAAATTATGCACGCCTGCGCTTTGGCGTTGGTAACGATTACCTGAAAGGCTACCAGGTTGATTTTGTTTTAAGTCGCTGGAAAAAGGAAGAAGAGCCCCTGGTAAAACTAAAAATTGAGAAAGCGGCGGAAGCAATTGAAAGCTTTGCAGTACAGGGAATTACGCCAGTGATGAATAAGATAAATAATCAAGAATTTTCCTTATGATAAGTCAGATTGATTACTTATTTTAGCACTCTGTTCCATTCTCCTGCAGAATAAAATCCAATAAACATATTGATTACCTGAATATATGGGATAAAAGAGCCTATGAGTATTGTATCCGATGTATTTATTTAAAATAGCTCCTGAATATGAAAATTTTTTGTGTAGGCCGTAACTATGCTGCGCATGCTAAAGAACTCGGAAATGAAATTCCCGAAGATCCGGTAATTTTCATGAAGCCCAAAAGCGCCATGCTGCAACCACATACTCCCTTTTATTATCCTGAATTCACCAATGAACTGAATTATGAATGTGAGCTGGTGATCCGGATAAGCAAAAACGGAAAATACGTTCAGGAAAAATTCGCCGGCAAATATTATGATGCTGTTACTGCCGGTATTGATTTCACTGCACGTGATGTGCAGAGAGAATTGCAGGAAAAAGGATTGCCATGGGAAAAAGCAAAAGCATGGGATAATTCAGCAGTGATCGGGAAATGGCTCCCGCTTTCCAATTTTAAAAACAAAAAAGATATTAATTTTTGCCTGTATAAAAACAAGGAATTGGTGCAGCAGGGAAATTCGGGTAGTATGATTCATAGTTTTGATAAGATCGTTTCCTATATATCTAATTATTTTTCTGTTAATATTGGTGATGTGATCTTCACCGGAACTCCTGCAGGAGTAGGTGAACTGGTGGTGGGGGATGAACTGGAAGCTTTCATTGAAGATGACAGCATGTTCGCTCTGGAGGTGAAGTAGGCACGGCAAAAAGAGAATTCACTTAATTCGGTTATACTAAAGCCATTCAATGATCAGGATGGCTTTTGCTTTTATAACTGCGGAGGCTTTATAGTAAATTTGTTTTTTATTGTTTGCTATTCATGACTGATGTATCGATACTGTTGAAAGCTTATCGTCTCATGTGCCGGTCCAAAGCGATGGATGAGATCTACGAGGCAAACCGTGCAATTTGCAAATATGTTCACTCCACTTCCCGCGGGCATGAAGCCATACAGCTGGCCACTGCATTTCACCTGCAACCACAGGATTTTGTCAGCCCATATTATCGTGATGAAAGTATTTTGTTAGGCCTTGGCTTCACACCTTATGAACTGATGCTTCAATTATTGGCAAAAGCGGATGACCCTTTTACAGGAGGCAGGGAATATTATTCTCATCCGAATTACAGGGGAATTTGCAAACCCGTTATCATTCACCAGAGCAGTGCCACCGGTATGAAAGCGATTCCCACAACAGGAATAGCCCAGGGCATACAATACCTGCAGGAAATTTATTCCTCCCAATTAAAAAAGGGAACATCAGGAGAATTGCCATTGGCACTTTGTTCTTTGGGTGATGCAAGTGTTACAGAAGGTGAGGTGAGTGAAGCATTCCAGTTTGCTGTACTAAAACAATTACCTGTTATTTATCTGATACAGGACAATAACTGGGGCATCAGTGTAGCGGCAGAGGAAGCAAGAGCTATGAATGCATTTGAATTCGCAACAGGTTTTAAAGGAATGAACAGGGTACAGACAGATGGAAGTGATTTTGAAGCTTCTTATGAAGTGATGAAAAAGGTTTTTGATTTTGTGCGTAAAGAGCAAAAACCATATCTCGTTCATGCTAAAGTACCCTTGTTGAGTCATCATACGAGTGGTGTAAGAAAAGAATTCTACAGATCTGATGAAGATTGGGCAAAGCATTTGAAAAATGATCCTTTGCCCAGGCTCAGGAATAAGCTTCTGGAAAGAGGTATTGATGAAAAAGAAATTGAATTGATTGAAAAAGGGACGGTAACCCTTATTGCAGAAGATTTTAATAAAGCGGTAAATGCACCAGAACCTGATCCGGCTACGGTTGAAGAGCATATATTTGTTCCTACCCCTGTTACAGAGGAAAAGGGAGAAAGGAGCCCGGCAGGCAACAAAAAAATTTTAATGGTTGATGCTGCATTGTTTGCAATAAGGGAAATTATGGAAGAACATCCTGAAGCAGTTTTGTATGGCCAGGATGTGGGCAGAAGATTGGGCGGAGTATTCCGGGAAACAGCGACGCTGGCTGAGCATTTTGGTGATCATCGTGTGTTCAACACGGCAATACAGGAAGCATATATTATTGGGTCAACGGTCGGGATGAGCGCTGTTGGCCTAAAACCTATTGTTGAAGTTCAGTTCGGAGATTACATTTATCCGGGGTTGAACCAACTAGCTTCTGAAATATCAAAATGTTGTTATTTAAGTTGCGGGAAATTTCCTGTGTCAATGGTTCTTCGTGTGCCGGTAGGCGCTTATGGCGGTGGGGGGCCATATCATAGCGGTTGTGTGGAAACAACCTTGCTTTCTATCAAGGGAATCAAGATTGCTTTTCCTTCTAATGCTGCCGATATGAAAGGATTGATGAAAGCCGCATTTTATGATCCGAACCCGGTAGTGATGCTGGAGCACAAAGGTCTTTATTGGAGTAAAGTGCCGGGCACAGAAGAGGCTAAGATGATTGAACCTTCAAAAGATTATATCATTCCTTTGGGAAAAGGGAATATCGTTCTTTATGCAGATAAAGAAGCAATTGACCGGGGTGGTAGTTGCCTGGTCATTACTTATGGCATGGGGGTGTATTGGGCAAAAGCTGCTGCAAAAAGATTTAACGGGAGAGTTGAGATACTAGACCTGAGGACATTATTCCCTCTTGATGAAACGTTGATTTTTGAAAAGGTAAAATTGCATGGGAAATGCATGGTTCTCACCGAAGAGCAGCAAAATAATTCCTTTGCTGAAGCGATTGCAGGAAGAATTTCCAAAAATTGTTTTCAATTCCTTGATGCGCCTGTTGAAGTCTTAGGTGCATTGAATATTCCGGCAGTACCGATGAATATGATATTGGAAAAAGCTATGCTTCCCGATACTGAAAAAGTATCTGAAGTGCTGGGGAAGTTATTGAATTATTGAGGCTAAAAAGCCCGAAACGATTATCTTTGCTGCCCGTTTTGGGAGGATATTGGATCTCTATCCGCCATCGGCAGACAGGGTTCTAAGAAAGGAAGAAATAAATGGCGGGATAGCTCAGTCGGTAAAGGGGTCCCGGTGCCGACAGTACGTCGGCATTCAACTCCCGATCCCGCTACAGGAAAAGGCTCATAGTCGGGCCTTTTATTTTTTTATACTAATTCTCCATTGAGTTTTAAAAAGTTCATGAATCAGGTTGGATTGTAATAGTCAATAACTCTTTTTGAAAAATACGGGCCGGGACGCCCTAAAGGGGTCCCGGTGCCGACAGTACGTCGGCATTCAACTCCCGATCCCGCTACAGGAAAAGGCTCATAGTCGGGCCTTCTCTCGGGGAATTCCTGTATACTATTTCCCATTCTTCTTTTTGACCAAAATCACAGGATATGCTAATGCCTGTCAATAAGTTTTGGGTATGATAGGAATAATTTTATGTGTATTTGAGTTGTTGGCCTTTCTTTTCTTCAAGAAGGGATGAGCGCTTGTAATTTTACTGGTAGTAATTTTAAGTAAGAATGAATTTATTCCGCCAATTAATGCCTTTTCAGAAAAAGTTCATCGTTTATGTTTTTCCTCCGGTGCTGATCATTGTAAATTATTTTGCTTTTCATTTTTTTGTTGAATTATTCGGCAAGAATGAAGGTTATCTGGCAGGAACGATCTTCTATTGGCTGCTGTTCTGCACTCTGCCTGTTATGATCTGGATCGGCAGCCGGAACAGGAAACTGCTTTTTAAAATTAAAAGGATCAACTGGTGGCAGATCATCCTTGTTCTCCTTCCTCCTGTTGTTACTTTTTTGTTTGGCCCTTTTAAAAGCAAGATAAGTGAGGTAAATACACTGATCATTGTTTCAACGCTGGACTTTGCCCTGGTAAATTCTTGTTGTGAAGAATATTTATGGCGTGGTTTGTTTTTTAATTATCACCAGGGAAATTTCTTTTTTGCGGTCATTGTGCCTTCCATCTGGTTTGCTGTATGGCATTATGTGCCTTTGTCCATTCACCCGGCTGAGCAGGGAAATTTCTATTTTATATTAACTGCTTTAGGGATGGGCTTATGCTGGGCCATCGTTACTTTTTATACACGGTCTGTCTTTTGGGCAGTGGTATCGCATGCATTGGTGAACTTGTTTGTATTGGGAGGAACTTTATTTTTTGGTTAGAAATAATAAGATGATCACTTTATCAGATAATGCCATAAAAGTTTTACAGAGCCGGTATCTGCGGAGAGACCGGTCGGGCAATCTTGCAGAAACTCCTGATGAATTGTTCCGCCGTGTAGCCAAAGCGATATCATCTGCTGAATTATTCTGGGGAGATCAGGATGACGCTGTGAAATGGGAGCAGGAATTTTATTACCTGATGAGTCATTTATTGTTTCTTCCCAACTCACCCACGCTGATGAATGCAGGAACTTCTTTAAGCCAGCTCAGCGCCTGCTTCGTATTGCCTGTGGAAGATAATATGGATGGAATTTTTACAACACTGAAACAAGCGGCATTGATCCAGCAGAGTGGGGGAGGAACAGGGTTTAATTTCTCACACCTGAGGCCGAAAGATGATATTGTAACGGCAACAGGAGGCACTGCTTCCGGCCCGGTTTCATTTATGAAAATTTTTGATTCTGCCACCGAACATATCAAACAGGGAGGAAAAAGGCGTGGCGCCAATATGGGCATCCTTAATATTGATCATCCGGATATTGAGGAATTCATCACTTCAAAATCATCTGAAGATACCTTGCAGAATTTCAATATTTCCGTTGGCATGTATGATGAATTCATGAAAGTATTGGAACAAAACGGAAACTGGAAATTGATCCACCCGAATACAAGGCAAACCGTAAGATCTCTTCCTGCAAAACAAATCTGGGATCTGATCATCGAAAACGCCTGGAAAACCGGAGACCCCGGACTGATCTTTTTGGATACTATCAATGAGAAGAATCCTGTGCCGGGTGTCGGAAAAATTGAATCAACCAATCCATGCGGAGAAGTTCCTTTACTGCCTTATGAAAGTTGCAATCTTGGTTCTATCAATCTTTCCAGACTGATAAATGGAAATGAGATAGACTGGAATCTTATGGAGCGGATCATTGATGGTGCCGTCCGTTTCCTGGATAATGTGATCGAGGTGAATCATTATGCGACTCCGGAAATAAAAAAGATCGTGACCGGAAACAGAAAGACAGGGTTAGGGGTAATGGGCTGGGCTGAGCTGCTGATCCAACTGGAAATAAGTTACGATTCAGACGAAGCAGTGGCCCTTGCCGGACAATTGATGCAGTTCATTGAACAGGAGAGCAGAGAAGCTTCTGTTCGTCTGGCGGCTCAGAGAGGAAATTTCCCCAACTGGGATAAAAGTATTTATTATCCCGGCACTCCTGTCCGCAATGCGACGAGAACAAGTATTGCACCCACCGGCACCATTTCCATTATCGCAGATACTTCATCTTCGATAGAACCTTTGTTTGCCCTGGTGTATCAGCGACATCATGTTTTGAATGATGAAAGCCTTCTCTCCGTTAATTCTTTTTTTGTCAATTATCTTAAGAGAAATAATTTGTTCACCGATAAGATACTGGATCAGGTGTCAAGGGAAGGAACAGCTGCCCGTGTGGATGAACTTCCTGAAAAGGTGAAAGCGCTTTTTAAAACTGCCATGGATATTTCTCCGCAAAGACATTTGCAGCACCAGGTGGCTTTTCAGAAACATACGGACAATGCAGTTTCTAAAACAATCAATCTCCCCGAGTCCGCAACCTTATCCGATATTGACGGGATTTTCCGGAAAGCATGGAAGGAGAAGGCAAAGGGGATCACGATATTCCGATATAATTCTAAAAAGCGGGTAACGTTGGAAACAGGAATACGATCGGGGATCAGGTCATGTAAAGTTTGTATTGAATGATGCAGTAACAATTTATAATGGATACGCTCACCCATATAGCTTTAGGCGCCTGCGTCGGCGAAGTAATGCTTGGTAAAAAGCTGGGAAAAAAAGCTTTGCTGATAGGAGCTATTGCAAACAGTATCCCTGATCTTGATTTTGTGACTGCTTTCTGGATGAGTATAGACCGCAGTTTATTGGCACACCGGGGTTTCACTCATTCATTATTGTTCGCCTTGCTGATGGCCGTTATGTTGGCATATCTTTTTCGCCGGTGGTTTAAAAACGTGGATATTTCTTTACGAACATGGTTTTTCTTTTTTTCAGTTGAATTGCTTTTACATTTATTCATTGACGCTTTTAACAATTATGGCACTGGCTGGCTGGAACCTTTCAGCCATGTCCGGATCTCTTTCAATACCATTTTTGTTGCAGATCCGTTTTATTCGGTATGGCTGGGTATTGCTTTGGTCGTTTTGCTGGCATTAAAGAAAGATCATCCAAAAAGAAAATTCTGGCTTGAATTCGGGTTAGGCATCAGCACTTTGTATTTCATGTATTGTGTGGTGAATAAGTTCAAGACCGATTCGGACATCAGGGATATGCTGAAAGAACAACGGATATCTTATACAGATTACCTGACCACGCCGACTCCGTTGAACAACTGGCTTTGGTATGTGGCAGCAAAAAGTAAGGATGGATTTTATGCCGGATATTATTCCGTATTTGACCGCACGAAAAAAATTGACCTTCGTTTTTATCCTCAGAACGATTCGCTGCTCGATCCTGTACGTAATACGGATGAAGCACAAAGGCTGATCCGTTTTTCAAAAGGATTTTATACTGTGGAAAAATGGCATGACACGCTTGTGTTCAATGATCTCCGGTTTGAGCAGATCGTAGGATGGTATCACCCTGATACCATAAAGACTTCTTCACCGGGCAGTTTTGCCTTTTATTATTATTTGCAGCAGAAGGATGGAAACGAATTTGTTGTTCAGCGTGGAAGATTTGCAAACTGGACCTGGAGCACAACTAAAGCACTGGTAAAAAGAATAGAAGGGAATTAATTTTTTCAGCCCTTTTCACGGAAATAAAAAGTAAACAGGTAAAAAGCAAATTTTATTACCTGGTAAGAACTCCATCGTTTCAGACGCTTGAACAGAGTAGTGGTTTTAGCAAGCTTTTCTTCTGTAATTTCTATACAGTTTTCACGGATTATCTGTTCCAATATCATGTTTACTTTTTTAGCAAAGAGAGGATCATAAACGTCAAGGTTTAATTCGATACTGGCATAAGCGCTGATGTTATTTACGTTGTACGATCCGATAGTCAACCATTCATGATCGCATACGGCAACTTTTCCATGCAAAACAGTTTCCTGGTATTCAAAAATTCTGATTTTGTGACGCAGCATCCAGTCGTAAATGTAACGTTCAGCAAATTTTGCCAGTTTGACATCAGAAAGCCCGGCCAGCACCACTTTTATTATCACTCCCCGCTCCAAAGCCTGCAAAATATATTTACTGATTGCTCTTCCCGGTAAAAAATAACTGCATAAGATAGTGACTTCAGATTTTGCATTCTTCAGCATATCAATGTAGGTGCGGGATATTTCGTTCTTTCTTCTTACCCAATCATTACGTCGCATCCGCACGGTGCTTTTTTCTTCATCGGAAAAATTGAATTGCAATTCTTTTTCCTCGCAGGGAGTAATGCCCATTCTTTTTGGAAACCCTCTCCATGTTTTCCAGCAAAGAACACATAATTGCCTGGCAATTTCACCTTCTGCATATAAAGCAAAATCCAGCCAGGCGGGTTGACCGGGCATATCATTATAGCGGTCTGAAATATTCAACCCGCCTACTAAGGCATAACGGGTGTCCACCACCAGAACTTTGTGATGCAACCGCCTGCCGAAATAAAAATATTTACTTCGAAAAATTGGTTCAAAAAAACGGAAATGAATACCGGCAGCCCGTAGCTCGTCAATAAATTTCTGGGACATTACCTGTGATGCATACCCATCGGCCATAAGGTACACCTGCACTTTTCTTTGCACGGCAACTTTTAAAGCTTCAGCTACTTTTTTTCCTGTTGCATCATCATCGTAAATGTATACCTGGAGATGTATCGTATCTTTTGCCAGACTGATTAGTTGCAGCAGGAGATCAAAATACTCTTTGCCGCCCCGGATGAGCTGGACTTTATTGTATTTTGAATAAGTACCTGGATCTGTTTTATAATGTTTCCGGGACATGAGGTTTAAAGATATTCCTTTATAAAATTCAAAGTTAATATTGAGAGTAAGAATTTTAGTTGGAGTGACAGCAAGGATATAACACAATGGTTCGTATATACTCCATGATTTTACTTTTTGCTTTAAAAAAACGGAATGAACTTATCGTATTGTTTGGTGTGGCAAAAGGAACAGTCTTTTTGAATTAAAAGTGATATTCCTTAGTATGACACAAAGTTTAGAAATATCTGCATTAGACAACAACTTGAACTGTTTATAAAGGAAACTAAAAAAAATAAATATTTCCGATTTGGAAAGCTGGACGAATATCCCCGCTAAGCAAATTAATCTTTAAAACAAGATTTTTTCGCTGATCAGTATCAATCAGGCTGATGAGGCGAATCAGTTTCTTTTTTATAAATTGCAGGTTATTTTGAAAAAACAATTTTATGTTTGGTGAATTAAACAACCAGGAAATTGAAAATGTTCTTAAAAGCCAGATTATCGGCCGGTTAGCATGTTATGCTGATGGTGTAGTTTACGTTGTGCCCATCAGCTATGCTTATGATGGTGAATATATTTATGCCCGTGCACTGGAAGGAATGAAAATTGAGATGATGCGGAAAAATCCGAAAGTTTGTTTCCAGACAGATAAAATGGAAAACCTGGCCAACTGGGAAAGTATTGTGGTATGGGGCGATTTTGAAGAACTGAAATCTGATAGTGAAAGGGATCATGCAATTAAAACGTTGATGGAACGGGTATTGCCGTTGATCAGCAGTGAGACCATGCATCTGTCGCCTCACTGGCCCTTCCCAACTGAAGAAACGGGGAATATTGAAGGAATTTTATTCCGTATCAAAGTGGAGAAAAAGACCGGTCGTTTTGAAAAGAGTGCTGCGAAGAGATTTTACGCTTCCTGAATCAGTTTTGGCCTGCTAACCCTATAAGTTCTTCGATAAATGGAAATTGGCCGGGAATGATTTTTTCTTTTGCTGTCATTGTCTCGTCCTAAAATTAGTT
>MWTC01000045.1 GCA_002066995.1 Sphingobacteriales bacterium UTBCD1 | reverse complement strand
TAGGAAAAAGGGGGGACTTACAGTAGGATGAATCTAAATCGTCTTGGAAGTGAATAGAAAAATTCTTTTAATCCATGATGATAAAATAGATTATAATAGCTTCCGAAAAAGTGTTGGCGAGCAAAATCTGACGCCAATGGCATATTGCTTCTAAATCCCAGCCAACTTGAATTAGGAGAAATTCTCTGCAAACTCGACCAAGCGCCACTATTTTTCTGTTGAAAAGCAAACCCTAAAGCATCTTCAGCTCTAGCCCAATTTGGAAATGGCTGAGGCCAATTATCTCCAATATCTCCAAAAAACTCCCCGCTAAACCATCTCGTTTGATGCCATAATTCTTTATTATAAATGCTATATAATAAATCGAAAGAAGCATTACTACCTTGGCTTAATTTGAATGCGAACTCAGACAATTTTATTTTTTGATCCGAAGGGTCAAAATAACCCCTGTAAGCAGACCCGTTTTCAGTATAAGGACTATTTTGAAAAGAAGCATTCATGTCAAAGTAATTTAACGCATCTTGATATTCTCCTTTGTCAACAAATCTTTGTAAGACTTGGTCATTGCTTCTAAACCTTTCGCCTTTCAAAAAATTTCTCATGTTATCAGATGTCAATAATGCGAATCCTGCTCCGATCCCAGCAGATAGCCCGGCATGAGCAAAGAAATTCTTGCCATCGAGAATATTACTTAATCCATTTGTAAATACTCCTTCTCCTGCCCCCCATGTAATATTCCCAATTAGAGTTGCGGGAGTTCCAAATAAAGAAAGTGCCCCTGCTACTCCACCGACAATTGCACCCTTCACAAAACCTCCCAAGAATGATTTTCCTTGCATATCTGCGTGTATTCCACTTAGAAAACCACCTATAACGATACCTAAAATTAATAAAGGATTATTTCCATCCGGATCCACATAAACTAATGGATTGTTATTTGCATACGCATATCTATTATAGCCCTGCGAACTAAATGGATTGGGCACATAATTATCCGGGCTTAGCATGCGGCCTTGTATCGGGTCATACATGCGGCCATTCATATTTATTAATGCGAATTGCGGGAGATGCTCATGACCTGTGTAACCACGATAAAACCAAACTGGCACAGAAGGAACGGAAGCATACTGCCAGTTTGAAGGATTTCTATTTCTTCCCCAAGCATCAAAATTTTGTTCTGCTGCTACAGTTCCGCTGATGTTTGTTACAGTCAAGATGCTTCCGAGATGATCAGTGTAAACAAAATAAAAATTATTTACTCCATTCTCTCTTTCAATAATGGCGCATAGCCCACTGCCTCCGATTACATAATGTATTTCCCTGGTTACGCCTCCGCTGATTTGTTTTTCATAATTACCCAGGTAATATTTTGTTTCAATGATCGAATTGTTTTGTTTTAAAATGCTTTTCACTCTCTGGTAATCGGCTCCATAGGTATAATCTATTTCATAAGCCCCTTCAGTTACGGAATTTGTTTTTAAAAACGGAGTATAACTAATGATTTGCTGATTTTGAGAAATAGTTAGCGGGGGTAGCTGTGCGCCGCCTGGATTGGTAATATAATTTACCGCATGAATTTTATTGCTGTTATAGACATAATTACCGGCATCGGTTTTTGAAGTAATGTTGCCCATAGAAAAACTTCCATTGCCATCATAGTTCATGTTCAGTTGTACCGTACCATTTACCGAAGTTTGTGCAAGCCTGTTTAATGCGTCGTACTGAAAATTTTCAGTACTGTTTTTTATGTCATCTCTCCTGCTCAAAAGATTACCTTTTGTATAATCAAATGTCAGGTTCAGGTCTTGTATGCCTTGTGTATAAAATCTTGTGGGTGTTCCGTAATAATATGTATTTGTGGAGGCTTTACCGTTACCAAGCGTATATCCGGTGTATTGCCCCAAGCCGTTCATTTGTGTGGCGGTAAATAATGTGGTGGGCGAAGCTGAATTGCCTCCTGTTACCGAAGTCAATACTCCGTTAGCATCATAATTATTATTTATTACTACGCCTGATGGATAAGTAGTTTTGATAAGATTGCTATAACTGTCATAATTATATTGAGTAATATAATTATTTCCGTCAAGGGTTACTTGTTCGGCTTGCAGTCTTTTCAGGTTATCATACGTGTATTGCGTAATGATTCCATTAAACGCTGTTACTTTTAAAAGATTATTATTGTTGCAACCTGTGCTGATGTCTTTGTAATATTCATAAGTAGTAGTTCCTTCCGGCCCTTGCCGGGTGATGATGCGGCCAAGATCATCATAAGTCATACTGTAACTATTGCCATTGGCATCTGTTTGCTGAGTAAGCTGCCCGAACGCATCGTAACTATATGTAACCGTTCCTGCATTCTTATCTGCCAGGCTGGTTTGTCGCCCATAGCTGTCATAGTTTGTTGTTATCAGCACATTGCTTCCATGCACTACTTGTGTTTGATTACCCCAGCTATCATAGCTAAAATCAAGCTCGCCGCCATTATCAATAGCAGCAACCACTTTCCCGGCAGCATCTGTAATTTTTGAGGAGCTTTGTCCGGCGCTTTGCGTAGTTACCTGCATACTGCCGCCAGACAATTTTGTATAAGTATAATTTACAGAAGCAAGAGTATTGGAGGTTGATTGCAATCTGTTGTAAGTATCATAAGTATTTGTCGTTGGCAAAGGGGTTTCATTGGAAAAATAAGTATTTGTTTTGCTAGCAACATTTCCTTTTATATCATAAGTAGTTAATTGAGTTAGCCATTGATTATTGAAACCAAGTGTTTGGGTTTTTGTTTCTCTTCCTAATTTATCGAACCATGTTTTTACATCCGAATTTCCTCCGGGGTAGTCTGTAAAACTATAAAATACATTTTGTCCCTGCACATCCCACACCAAAGAAGTGTTAATACTATAACCTTCAGGCAATGTAGTTTTCTTCAATCTTCCAAATCCATCATATTGAAAACTTGTGGTGAGGCAATCGCTTGACGTTTGTGATAATGGCTTCCCCGTAATCACATCACCATTGAAAGTTTCTGTCTGTGAAACATTATTTCCTGTGAGTTGCTTTGTTACAACCGAACGATTTCTCCAATCGTAAGTAAAATTAATGGTGCGGCTATTCAATCCAGCAGCACTTGTTACTATCGTTACCGGGTTTCCAACTGAATTATATGTAAAACTTGTTGTTACTGCTTTCGGCAATCCCGCAAATTCGGTTTTTGATGCTACCAATCCTGCAGTTGTGTATGCAAAAGTTGTTGTGCTGCTAACTGCAGGCATTCCGGTTCTTGTTTTTGAAACAATGATATTATCGGGTTTTGCGGGTACAGGTGTATTGTGTATTCCATAAGTGGTGGTCGTAGTACCGGTTTCAGTCGCATTTACCGTATTGCCGGAAACTGTTCCTGCTTTTAAAACATTAGTCGTTATATTTCCATAGCTATCGTACGTGTTAGCAGATTCAGATGCAGTGCCATTCAGGTAATCAATATTCAAAATTTTATCTGTCTTTTCAAAAAAACGTTTATTTCCTCCTGCAGTCAGATCAGTAAATGAAGTAGTGATTTGTGATTCGGATAATAGTTCGGAAGTGGAGGTAAGGAAAGAAGATTGTCTTGTTATGTATGGAGCGGCAAACTGAGTATTAATTGAATTTTCGGTGACAGATGTAACACCTGCCGCTAAGTTTTTTGTAGTGACTTTTTTAAACCCTAAAAAGCCCTTCCCAGCTCTGTGTATAACAGCGTCCTGATAATTGAAAGTGGTTGTGTTGTTGCCTCCAATTCCATCTGGAAGTGAGAAAGAAGATACAGCATAAACGGGCAATTGAATGTAATTGTATGGATTTTTATTAGAAGGATCATCAAGAGAAATTGTACGGGTGTAAAATAATGGGTCAGATTTATCGGAAAGAGCTATATATTCAAAAGACGTAGTACTATTGTGCCCATCTGTTATTTTTTTCAGTAATTTTTCCTGGCCAAAAGCTTTAAACGAGATAAAATCAGTATTGCATGTAGTGCATACATGATTTATCAAATCACTCCTGCCGTCTCCATTAAAATCCCCCACCGAAAAATCAACATATCCCAACGTTGCATTATAATCATATTGCTCATAATAAAAGCCAGTGGTCATACCTGTTGAATAATACAAAGAAAACTTTGAGCTTGTGGAAACACCATTTATCCAAACAGGAAACCCATGGAGTATATCTGATTTGCCATCACCATTGAAATCTCCGACTATTATTTTATCGTCGCTATAACTGCCCGTCATGGTAACTGTTTGCTGAAATGTAAAAGGAACGGTTATAAAAGACGTGCCTGTGCTATACATTATATTCCAAACACCGCTACTGTTTCTTACTAGCAAATCAGTTTTGTGATCGCCATTGAAATCTCCAGGGAAAATTTTGCAATCTTTTGTAAGAGAAGTTATGGTATCTCTTATAGAGGAACTAAAAGAATATCCTGTTGACGGAGCAACGGCATTAATAATTAACACATGTGCCTGCTGGTCTCTTACCACAAGAACATCTGTTTTCCCATCGCCATCAAAATCTCCGGGCAATATTATGTCAGACCCGGCAACATTTCCAGCGTTTGTTTCTGAAAATCGTACTCCCGGAATCGGAACCCCAAAATTTAAAATTTCAGAATTGGTTTTATTAGTTTGTGGGCTGGTCAAAAATGCTTTATAACTATAGTCATAAACAGTACCTAAATGTGAATCAAAATGAGAGGTTGGATAAGTACTTAATAGCAATATATAATCCTGGTTGCCATCACCATCAAAATCTCCGGGTATAAAAAAATTTCCTTTTTTATTGAATTGATATCCTCCTGCAGGGTATGTGAGATTAGAAGAAGTATAACCACTGTTATTAGTATAATTAATCGTGAGTCCATTTAGTTGAAGGATTTTTTCGGTGGCTGCTACTGTAACGTCAGAGGTATTTACGGTTAATGCATCATCTCTTCCATCCCCATTATAATCACCAGCCAAAAAATTATAATATTTTCCGTCACTAAAAATATTCCGTAAAAGATCGCCTTGTGTCCCTCCTTGAGCTGTTAACGTTTTTGTGTATAAGGTAGAATAGTTAGAGGGATAAAGATTGGTAAGTGCCTGGTATTGCGAATGACGCTTAATATTATTTTGATCATAATAATAACTGGCAGCTATCAAGTCCGTTTTCCCATCACCATCAAAATCCCCCGAATAAAAATCAAATGCGCCTGTTAAATTGGTAATAACTGATTGGGCAGATAGATTCTGAGGCTGGTCTCCATACAAAAAAATGGTACTGTTTAAAGATGTATTATCGCTTCCTGTTTCAATAATTTCTTTTAATAAAGAAGTAACATTATCATACCCATAATTAAGCTGGTATGTTCTCGCCGGATAATCGTCGTCGGCAATAACCTTGATCTGATCTAACAGGTATTTTGAATATAACGAAGCGCCGGCATCGTAATAAATATTTTTATCAGACCTTAATTTGTAATTAAATGTGATTGAATTATAAGGAGCTAATCCTGCATTGCTATTTCCTGTGTATTTTATCGTGCTAATACGGCTGTCACGGCCCGTATTGTCATACACAAAATCAATATAGTTTCCATTAATATCCTGTATGCGGTTTAACCGCCAAAGCATTACGTTAGCGCTGTTATCGGTAAGTATGCGGGAGTCGGTAGTATGGCCAAACTCCATCATGGAACCGTCTTTTGCAATTACCTTAAACCAATCGGGATTATTAGGAGAGTTGCTTGTATAAGAAATTATTTGAGAAAATATTTCCGTCTCGCCTGCGTAAATAGTGCCATTCGCCCCATTAGAGCCGGAAACAGGGCTTAATCTCATTCCATCAAGCTGGAATGCATCATCAGATGTGTAAGTAACTGGCGCTACCGTGCCATTGAAATAAATATTTTTTCCCATTCTGCCAATAGCTGAAAGTCCGGAAATATTCCAGCCAAATCCGGCAATTCCATTTCCACCCTGGGAATTATATTGCAAAGAAATGTTTGGCTTTATTCCATTTGTTCCAACGGGTAAATCCAAAGGAATAGTGTAGGAAACCCCGCCTGTTGCAGTAGTTGATGTCAGCCCGGGAATTGTTCCTACAGGTTTTGTAAGATCAATGGTCTTTACAAAATTTGAACTATTATATAATGAAGTATAAGTAATACTTGGCGGCGGTGCAGGGTTAATAATTACCGTTTTCGTGGCGAGCATCGAACCGTTTGACCTTTTAGCTGTAACTTTTCCGCTAGTGCAACCAGAGCTATTCCATATAATATCAATTTCAGTACCATCCCAATAAGTAGCTGTTCCGCAAAGTACATCCCATGAAAAGGCTGTTGAGCCATCGCTGCAATTCAGTGTGTAAGCATACGTAGTACCGGCAGTTACTGTACCTGGTCCTATAATATTGCAACCCTGAACAATATTGGGTGTCACAGCCGCTCCGATCGGGTTTTGATGCAGGTTTTTTTTAGTGTTAACAATATAGGTGGTAGTATCCGACTGCGCTAAGATTTTAGTGCTTAGAAGAACTAAGAGTATAAAAGGGAAAATGATTTCTAAAGATTTTTTTGTTGAGCAGGATCTCCGGCAATAATAACAGTAAAAAGGGAGTTGATCCTTTTTTCATAAGCAAGATGAATTGGTTAATGTTAACGCAATCTAATTAAAGAAATGAAAAATAAAAATAATTTTTACACACCAACATGAATGTCCATTATCAGCACTTCTCATCAACAAAATTGAGGAACGGTTGCCGAAAAACCTGTTTGTTGAAAAGATAGATCACAAACTGTAAGTGTTATCACTTGTTTTCTAAAATGTTTATGTGGTAGTCAGCCGAATGAATATGCAGCAAAATTCAATTATTTTTTCCCTTTATACATTTCATTCAGCCCATTGACCACATCATTAGTGATATTATAAATTGTGTCTTTGTAGTAAAAAAGGCCCGGTTCGTAAGAGATAATATAAGAATAGCCTTTGTCTTTATTGTATTCCTTTAGAAATTTTTCAATCTTGGATCTTACGTCTGTCATTTTACGTGTCACAAGGTCATTATACTCCTGGTTCAGTGATTGGCGCCTGTTCTTTATCTGGTCCTGCATCCGCATCAGGTCCTGTGTAGCTGATTCTGACTGGGGCTGTGTCATTGACTGAACTTTTCCCTGGTAATCATTTGCTTTTTGCTGAAAACTGCGGCTTAATATGTCTATCTCGTCGTTCATGGCATCTTCTTTCTTACTCAATTCTTCCTTCACATCTTTAACCATCTGGAATTTTTTTTCAACAGAATCCATTTCAAAATAAGCGATACGAAACGAGTTAGGTGAAGTGATAACATCTTTTCCTTCTGAAGCAACTGACTGAATTGTTGCCTTCTTTGAATCAAAATGCAGATAGTAAAGGTATCCGACAGCTGCCAGTAAAATCACATTAAGTGCCAGTAAAAGACTCCTCATCAGTTCATTTTTTGCAAAATAAAAACGAAAGAGCAGGTAAGTATATGATCACAAATTACTTTATGAAAGCCTTAACAAGAAAAGACCATTTCAAAAATGCAAACAGTACGTTCATAAAAAAAGGAGTGAAATAAATCACTCCTGATCATTTAGATTTTATTTGCCAGGCTCCTGGTGATCCTGTACCTTTCTAAACCTTAACTTCAGCTTCAGCCAATCTTTACTGCAGCCATTCCTTTCTTCCGAATCCTACTCTTCTTCATCAAAAGCCATTGCTTCTCTTGTTGTTTGTAACAGCTCATATTCTTCTTTACTGCCTACAATCATATTTTCAAACTCACGGAGACCTGTTCCGGCAGGAATAGGATGACCAGTAATCACATTTTCTTTCAGGCCCAGCATTTCATCTGTTTTACCCTGAATGGCAGCTGAGCTCAGCACCTTGGTCGTTTCCTGAAATGATGCGGCTGAGATCCAGCTGGTAACACCCAATGATGCCTTAGTGATCCCGAGTAATGTAGGTGCGGAAGTAGAAGGTTGTGCATCCCGGTATTCAACCAGTTTTTTATCATTGCGGCGCAATAATGAATTTTCTTCTCTTAACTCACGGAGGCTTACAATCTGGCCTGCACGTAATTTGGTTGATTCGCCCGGATCCGTCACAACTTTCTTATCAAAGATGAAATCATTCTCATCAACAAATTCAAATTTATCAACCAGATCTTCTTCAAGGAATTTTGTGTCACCCGGATCAACTATTGAAACTTTGCGCATCATCTGGCGGACAATCACTTCAATATGCTTGTCATTGATCTTTACACCCTGTAAACGGTACACTTCCTGAATCTCATTCACTACATATTCCTGGACAGCAAAAGACCCTTTGATGGAAAGAATGTCTCCGGGAGCTATTTGTCCGTCGCTCAGTGCAGATCCTGCTTTAACAAAGTCGCCATCCTGGGCAAGTATCTGGCGGGTCAGTGGTACAAGGTATTTTTTCTGAACTCCATCTTTTGCTTCAATGATTATCTCACGGTTACCCCTCTTTATTGCACCCATTGACACTACACCATCAATTTCAGAAACAATAGCAGGGTTGCTCGGGTTTCTTGCTTCAAACAATTCAGTTACCCGGGGCAGACCACCGGTAATATCTCTTAACTTCCCTAATACACGGGGGATTTTTACAAGAACCTGCCCGGCTTTCACCTCATCACCTTCATCAATAATGATATGGCTACCGGTAGGCAAGTTGTATGATTTATTTTCTTTTTCTTCAACAATAATCGAAGGTATCTTGGTTTTATCACGTGTTTCAATTACCACTTTCTCTCTGTGGCCTGTCTGTTCATCAGCTTCTTCACGGAAAGTGACACCTTCAATAACATTTTCAAATTTCAGTTTTCCATTGATTTCAGCAACAATCACATTATTGAACGGATCCCAGGTGCATAACAATTCACCTTTGCTCACCTTCTGCCCGTCTTTAACGGCCAGTGTGGCTCCATAAGGGATATTATGGGTGATCAGTAAACGCTCATTCCTGTTATCAACGATCCGCACCTCACCGGTACGGCCAATGACCACCTGTACTTTTACTCCTTCATTATTCTCAATGGTAACGGTACGTAATCCATCAAAATGAATGACACCTTCAAATTTTGCAGTCAATGATGATTCCACTGCAGCAGACCCGGCTACACCGCCAACGTGGAAGGTACGCAAGGTCAGCTGTGTTCCCGGTTCACCGATAGATTGTGCTGCTATTATTCCAACTGCATCTCCATCCTGCGCCATATTACCTGAAGCCAGGTTTTTACCATAACATTTCACGCAAACACCACGCTTGCTCTCGCAAGTAAGTACAGAACGTATTTCAATCGTTTCTATTCCTGCTTCTTCGATCTTCCTGGCAAGTTCTTCAGTGACTTCTTCACCTGCTTCAATGAGCAACGAATCATTATGCGGATTATACACATCGTGTAATGAAGTACGTCCTTCAATCCTGTCAGACAGCGGTTCGATAATATCTTCATTATCTTTCAGTGCAGAAATTGCAATACCTCTTAATGTGCCGCAGTCTTCCTCAGTAATCACCATATCCTGTGCTACGTCCACCAAACGGCGTGTCAGATAACCGGCATCAGCAGTTTTCAATGCCGTATCGGCAAGACCTTTACGGGCACCATGCGTGGAAATAAAATAATCCAACACATTCAGTCCTCCTTTAAAATTGGATAAGATCGGGTTCTCAATGATCTCACTTCCTGTTGAACCGCTTTTCCTCGGTTTTGCCATTAATCCTCTCATACCTGCAAGCTGCTTGATCTGTTGTTTAGATCCGCGGGCACCGGAATCCAGCATCATATAAACTGAATTAAATCCCTGTTTATCGTTGCTCAATTCGCGGATCAGCGTTTCCGTGATACGTGTATCAACGCGGCTCCAGATATCAACAACCTGGTTGTACCGTTCATTATTGGTGATGAGACCCATGTTATAGTTGTCCCACACCTCGTCAACTTCCGTCTTTGCATTTTCCAGTAATTCTTCCTTGATCTCCGGGATGATCAGGTCATTGATGTTAAATGATAAACCACCCTGGAATGCTGTACGGAATCCTAACTGTTTGATATCATCAAGGAATTTAGCTGTCTTGGGAACATTGGTAATCCTGATAATATCTCCTATGATTTCACGAAGATTCTTTTTGGTCAATAATGCATTTACAAAACCAACCTCTGCAGGAACGTTTTGGTTGAAAATTACCCGCCCTACCGTTGTCTCGATCAGTTTATTGACTAACAACCCGTCTTCATTCCGGATGATCGTTTTGACTTTAATGAACGCATGAAGATCAACAACACCTTCATTGTAAGCGATGATCACTTCATCTGCAGAATAGAAAATCTTACCTTCTCCCCGGACTTTTTCTGTGTCAGTACTCTTTTTACCTTTTGTGATATAATAGAGCCCCAACACCATGTCCTGAGAAGGGAGGGTGATAGGCATTCCGTTCTGCGGATTCAGAATATTATGAGAAGCCAGCATCAGTAACTGTGCTTCCAGGATTGCTGCATTGCTTAAAGGCACGTGAACGGCCATCTGGTCGCCATCGAAGTCGGCATTGAATGCCGTACATACCAATGGATGCAGTTGTATCGCTTTTCCTTCAATGAGTTTAGGCTGAAATGCCTGTATGGACAACCGATGCAGAGTCGGGGCACGATTCAGCATGATCGGATGGCCTTTCAGAATATTTTCAAGAATATCCCAAACTACAGCTTCTTTTTTATCAACAAGTTTCCTGGCGCTTTTTACAGTTTTTACAATTCCTCTTTCGATCAATTTACGGATGATAAAGGGTTTGAATAACTCTGCTGCCATGTCTTTTGGCAAACCACATTCGTGCAGTTTCAATTCGGGGCCTACTACGATCACAGAACGGCCTGAATAGTCAACACGTTTACCTAACAGGTTTTGGCGGAAACGTCCCTGTTTTCCTTTCAATACATCACTCAATGATTTTAGGGCACGGCCACCTTCAGCCTTAACAGCATTTGATTTCCTTGAGTTATCAAACAATGAATCCACAGCTTCCTGAAGCATCCTCTTTTCATTACGCAGGATCACTTCCGGAGCTTTAATTTCCAATAATCTTTTGAGGCGGTTGTTACGTATGATCACCCTGCGGTAAAGATCATTCAGATCCGAAGAAGCAAAGCGGCCGCCATCCAGCGGTACCAGGGGACGCAGTTCCGGCGGAATAACCGGAATGTATTGCATCACCATCCATTCCGGTCGGTTGGTGATCCTTGTTCCTGCATCCCTGAATGCTTCCACTACACTCAGGCGTTTCAATGCATCTGCTTTACGTTGCTGTGAAGTTTCAGTAGCTGCAGCATTCCTGAGATCAAATGAAAGCTGGTCCAGGTCAATTCTTGCCAGAAGATCGTGAACAGCTTCTGCGCCCATCTTAGCAATGAATTTATTCGGATCGTCATCAGGCAAATATTGATTTTCCTTGGGAAGTGTATCCAGGATTTCGAGGTACTCCTCTTCCGTCAGCAGGTCACCTACGTTTTGTCCTTTATCAGCACGGATGCCTGATTGTATCACCACAAATCTTTCATAATAAACGATTGTCTCGAGTTTTTTAGAACTCATGCCCAGGAGATAACCGATTTTGTTAGGTAAAGACTTGAAATACCAGATGTGAACCACCGGCACAACAAGTTTTATATGGCCCATCCTTTCCCGGCGCACTTTTTTCTCCGTCACTTCCACACCGCAGCGGTCGCAAACTATACCCTTATAACGGATACGCTTATACTTACCGCAAGCGCATTCATAATCCTTAACCGGACCAAAAATTCTTTCACAGAATAATCCGTCACGCTCTGGTTTATACGTACGATAGTTAATCGTTTCCGGTTTCAGCACCTCACCGTAACTTCTTTCAAGTATTGTATCCGGCGATGCCAGGCCAATTGTAATTTTCGAAAACGTAGCTTTAGGACGATTTTCTTTTTTGACTGCCATATTAAGAACCTTGATTTATTTTATTTTGATGGACAATGAGGAGATTGAAGTATCCATCAGGTTTATTTTAATTCTTTTCATGCCATGAGATTTAACCGGATTCCTCACAACCCTTTCAAATCTCCGTACTCACAGTTCTATTCAAACTTCAGATCTAATCCCAATCCTCTCAGTTCATGCACCAACACATTAAATGATTCGGGCACGCCGGCTCTTGGTACATTATCCCCTTTCACAATAGCTTCATAAGTTTTGGCACGGCCAACGATATCATCGGATTTGATGGTCAGCAATTCCTGTAAAATATTTGCAGCGCCATAAGCTTCCAGCGCCCACACTTCCATTTCACCAAAGCGCTGCCCGCCGAACTGTGCTTTACCACCCAGCGGCTGTTGCGTGATCAGGCTGTAAGGTCCTATAGAGCGGGCATGCATCTTATCATCAACCATGTGATGCAGCTTAATCATATAGATCACACCCACGGTAGCTTTCTGATGGAAATGCTCTCCGGTCTCACCATCATACAGGTAAGTGTGGCCGTACATCGGAATACCTGCCTGTTTACAGTAATCAGCAATCTCATCTACGGAGGCACCATCAAAAATCGGGGTTGAAAATTTTACTCCTAAATTCTTTCCGGCCCACCCTAAAACTGTTTCATAAATCTGCCCCAGGTTCATACGGCTTGGCACTCCGAGCGGATTTAATACAATATCAACAGGTGTTCCGTCTTCCAGGAACGGCATATCTTCAGCACGTACGATTTTTGCAACAATGCCTTTGTTCCCGTGACGCCCTGCCATCTTATCGCCCACTTTCAATTTACGTTTTACGGCGAGGTACACTTTTGCAAGCTTCAACACTCCGGCAGGGAGTTCATCCCCGATCGAAATATTGAATTTTTCCCTTTTATATCTTCCAAGCTCTTCATTGTACTTGATGTTGAAATTGTGCAGCATGGTATTGATCTGATCATCTGCTTTCCTATCTCCTGTCCAACCAAGCGGGTTGATATTCTGATAATCTAACCCGGCTAAGTTTTTAGCAGTGAACTTTGCGCCCTTCCCGATCTGAACTTCTCCAAAATTATTAGACACACTATTGGAAGTATGATCTTTGAGCAGGGTGGTCAGTTTATGTAACAGAACTTCCTTAAGATCCGTTTCATTTTTCTCATGCATTTTTTCCAGCTTATCAATAGCTGCTTTCTCTCTTATTTTCGCATTCTTATCTTTCTTTGCACGCTGGAATAATTTTTTACTGATTACCACCCCTTCCACTCCATTCGGAGCTTTCAGCGAAGCATCTTTTGCATCACCGG
>MWTC01000048.1 GCA_002066995.1 Sphingobacteriales bacterium UTBCD1 | reverse complement strand
TCAACTAATTTTAGGACGAGACATGTTGTTCGTTTTTTGAAACGTAAATTCTGTTTCTTATATATCTCAATTTTTACTGTTTTTTCTTAAAAGTAGAGAAAGAAAAATATATTTTGAAAAAGCTACACTAATGGGTAGGGGTTTTGCATTTTTATTTGGTTTCATGCAGAAGGCCATTTTAACTTTAATGAGGCAAAATACTTTTATATGGCAATTCCTAATTTCTCGCTTCGGATTAGAAGTGGCTCACATCGAAAATACTTTGTCGGTTTCGTGTAACTTCAACTACTTCAATCGATTTCTTATATTTTTCTTAACCTTTAAATACCTTCTGTATGAAACTAAGATTATTTATAACCGCTTTGGGGTTTGTTGCTTTTTTTGCTATTAATGCAATTACCATACTTATTCCATTTGAAGCAAAAGCCTCAGAACCCATTATATGTAAAGTTGAAATTTTTGATTGTCCCGGATGGGGAACGGGTAATCGGCAAGTATGCCATCAAAACGGAAACGGAGTTAGCTGTACTTGTGGCGAATCAACTACTTGTCCTGAAATTAAAGAATAACACCAATTGATTAAAATCAATTCCGCATTCAATGAGTGGATAAAGCACTTATCCACTCATTTATATATTTAATTTCAAAATCAAACATTCGGAAATGGGTAAACGAAATCCTTTTTTTTGTAATAGCCAAAAATTATTTAGCATTCTGTCAATTTATTTTTCAATTTTTACAATTTCATGTAATAATTTCAAAAACTCTGGGATGTCTAACCAGATTGTTGATTTTATAGATTTGGGAAACGAACCAATGACAACAGGATTTTATGTATCTGATAAGATTAAAGAGTTTCATTTTGTTAATTTAGAACATACAGAAAATTCAATAATTGGCGAAATAAATAAAATTATTCAGCAGGCAGGAAGGATATATGTTTTAGACAGATTTGTGTCAAGCAGAGTATTTGTTTTTGATTCTACCGGCAAATTTCTTTTTAATATTGGTAGTGTAGGCAAAGGCCGGGGACAATATATTTATCCTCATGATATGTTGATTGATTCGGCCGATAATACACTATTAATTTTAGATAGTGAAAATAAAAGAATAAACAGATATTCTTCACTTGATGGCGAATATGTTTCATCAATAAGCTTAACCTTTTCTGCATTAAGGTTTTTTAAAATTAAGAATAGATATTTTTTTGTTGGTGGAAGAACTGACCCAAATTTAATACAAACAGATGCTAAGTTTAATGTATTAATGGGATATTTTCCGAAAGAAACCTGGATGAAAAAATTGCCGCATGAATCTTTTCATAAAGTTGCTGATTCATTATTTCTTTTTCAACTAAACTATAAGGATACTCTTTACAGAATAAATGACGGGATTATTAGTGCATACAGAGCAATCGGGTATGGCAAAAAATCAGTAACCTATAATGAACTATTATCTCTTGGAGATACTATTGATATAACATTAAAATTTAGCAATAGACGCATGACTTACAGATACTATTTCGAAAGCCCTTCCCATATCTTCTTAACTTTTATTGAGAACAATAAACTTTATGTAACCTTATTTGACAAGTTTAGCAGAAAATCGCTACTATTTCCCTACGACAGCATAATCAACAACATTAGTTTTGAGCCAAATTTCCCCAATATCATTTCTCTCAATGACTCGGGAGAGTTTATTGCTGTTATAGATCCTTCTACCATTATCAGCATGATCAAAAAAGAAACAAAAGAGCCACTTAATGCCGGTAAGGAAGCTGTTGAGATGTTTAAATCAAGAATTGATTTTAAGACAGAATTACCCAACTCAAATCCATCTTTGCTATTTTTTAAATTCAGAAGAATATAAAAGTAAAATTATAAGCATTTTTTTACTTTTTTACTATTGAGCATTTTTATAACAGATATATGCAAAATCGTAATTTTTATATATTCTTAACGCTTATAAGTGTAGTAGTTTTGAATATTATATTTCTTACAAAAGAAATAAAACAGCGATACTTGTTATCCGAACTAAAACAAAATGCTAAAATACTTTTATACCGAAACCATACTTTGGAGGAAAGAATAGTACAAAACTCTATATTACCAAATGATTTATTTCTTGTGAAAAAGGCCATCAGCCTGACAGACACAAATGGCAAAGTAATCGCTTTAAAAGACTTGCCAGGGTATAGTCAAAAACAGGATTTGCTGATTTTTAGGTTTTCAGATTCTTCTCATTGCAGTACGTGTATCATTGAATCTATCGGGCAATTAAAAAATAATTTAAACGGTGCGAATATTGATTTTAACAGAATCGCTTTGTTCTCAACCGATAATGACTTCAGGAATTTGATTATTACAAAGAGAAAGTTTGATATCCATTTTAATATTTATTATGTTTCTTCGGAATTTTTACCACAAGAATTAGAAAACCGAAATGAACCCTATTTTTTTGTATTGACTAAAGAATTTGAGATGAAATACATATTTCTTATTCAATATGAATTATTACAGTTGAATACGAGTTATTTGCAAGCGGTAAGTAAAATAATATTTAAATGAGCCGGTTGTTGTTAATATTAATTTTATTAATACCATTCACGGTGAATGGTCAGTTTAATTTAAATGGAACTGTTAGAGATTCTATTACTCTGAAAAATTTGCCCTATGCCACAATAAGCCTGTATAATTCTATTGACTCCACGCTCATTACTTACCGACTTAGCAATTCTGACGGAGGCTTTGAGTTTAAAAATTTACCTGTAAAATTAAGTTTACGTTTAATTATAAGCCATATCGGTTATGAGCCTTATAGGCAAGAGCTCCTATTAAAAGAGCCAATTACTAATCTCACTATTGATGCACTGCTTCGGGAAACATCTTTGGAATTGGATGCAGTGCTTGTTAATTCAGAAAGACCACCCGTAGTAATTAGAAAAGATACTATCGAGTTTAATGTAAGTTCATTTAAAACTCTTCCAAATGCCCTTTTAGAGGATCTATTGAAAAAGTTGCCTGGTGTGGAAATTGAATCAAACGGCAGCATAAAAGTTAATGGAAAGTCTGTTAATAAAATTATGGTCGATGGCCGTGATTTCTTTTCGGGGGATATTAAAATTGCCACCCGGAATTTGCCTGCAAATATGATTGAAAAGGTTCAAGTGACTGATGAGAAAGATGAACTCGGTAATGCACTTTCAGAATTCCATACAGAAAATAGAAAGATAATAAACTTAAAACTCAAAAAAGGGTTTAAAAAAGGGTGGATGGGAAAGGCTTATTCAGGAGCCGGGAGTAATAACCGTTTTGAAGTCGGAGGCCTACTTAATACTTTTCGTGATACATTACAAATAAGCCTTTTAGGATATTCAAATAATATTAATAAACCTTCTTTTGGACTCGGCGATTTACAGGATATGGGTGGTTTTAAAAGAAGTGGTATGAGTGGTATTAAATCTATGCAATCTGGTTTATCGCTTAATGGCTTGAGCCTTGGTGGCTCAGACAACGGGATACAAAAATCTACAGGATCCGGTGTAAATATTAATAATGAAATAAATAAGAAAATCAGCCTTAATTTTCAATACTTCTATGGCCATATCAATAATAAATTAAACGAAGAACTTAGAAGTGAACAGTTTTTTGGTGATACTCTATTTAAAACACTTACACAGTCATCTGAAATATTTAAGGATAACAGCCATCTGCTAACAGCGACAATTAAATGGAAACTCAATAGTAAAACTATTTTAAGCTATACCCCCTCCCTTTTTTTAAAAAATACCCAGATTAATAATTTGCAAATTCTTTCATCAAAAGTCACTTTTGATTCAATAGAAAATGACGGGATTAATCATAAACTATTAAACGACAGATATAATTCAGCAAATCAAAATCTTACTATTTTGAAGGCTTTTAAAAAACCCGGCAGGATATTAACCGCTTCTTTCAAAACATATTTAACTAATGAAACAAAAAACGATATTTACGCAATTGATGCAAACATAGGGAATGGTCCAGATAAAGGAGTTAAACTTAATCAGTTAAAAAATCAGGAAATTGGCAGTACAAGAATTTCAACTTTTATAAGCTACAAAGAGCCGATATCAAAAAACTATTTTATCAAGCTTTCAAATAATTATGAAAGAATTATAACGAATAGCAATATTGAGGCTCTTTTAAGACGAAATGGATTCAATGAATATGACAGTTTGTATGCTGATTTTTCAGGGATGCTTAAAAGAACCGGATATAAAAATACTACGTCAGTTTTAGTTAGTGGCACGTTAAAGAATCTCCAGATACAGATTGGAAATGATATATACTTTTTGAATTATAAAGATATTATTCCTACAAGTTCTGGAACGTCTAAAAAATATACTTATCAATTACCGAGATTATCTATTGCTTTCAACGACATTTCCATAGAATATGTTTCAAATGTTTCCGAACCTCAAATATCATATTTGCAACCAGTTCCTGACAATTCAAGCCCCTTTTATTTACGATATGGAAATTTAGAGTTAAATCCTGAAATAACACATTCATTGTACATTGATTACAATAAATACAACTTCAAAAAAGGAGAAAATTGGAATATTTATATTGATGGTGGCATAAGTAAGAATGCTATTATCTTCATGCAAGATATTGATGAAAAAAGTGTAATTCATACTTATCCAATTAATTCAAAAAACAACTGGCATATTGGAGGAACATTTAGCTGGGGACGAAGACTAAAGTTATCTAAAAACAATTCATTAGGACTCCGTTCAAGCTTAAATCCCAATTTTCGCAAAAATGAAATTGTGCTGGCTAACAAAATTTCCGAGTCTTTTGACTTTAGTATGAGGCCTACTTTTTCCGCTTCTCTGAATTTTAATGATAGAGTTGAGATTAATAATAAATACAGCTATGCATTCTCGATAAATAAATACACTTATCCCGGCATTGACGATTTAAAATATTACTTGCATAATCTCCAATCAGAGATAATTGTGAGAATACCCAGACATTTTGTATTTGAAACTTTGATAGATTATTATAGCAATTCGCTTTGGAATGTAAATGAGAAGAGAAATATTTTAAAATGGAATGCATCGTTTAGTTATCTGTTTTTTAAAAACGAAAGCGCTCAGTTGAAGTTCTCAATAATAGATATTTTGAATCAAAATTCAAATATTAAAAGAATGGTGTCAGTAAATCAGTTTTCTGAAAGTATAGTTACCACATTGCCCAGGTATTGTATGTTGAGCATGGTTTATAATATCCGAAATCTCAGGCAAAACAAAGTGGGTGGGAAAAACTCGCTATTATTTTTTTAAGACTTGAATGTAATTATAATCTCCCCTCCCATTAAAAATTTATGCACTCAACCTTTAAAAAAATGGACCCCATTAACTCAATTGCCCTTAGTCAGGCTCAGGGCAATTGAGTCACCCTCACCGTTCCTGCTCCATTATAAGAATGATATTCTCCATTGTACATGGCATCAGCGCTGACAGGCCCCATTTTATAAACGCCGGGTGAAACAGCCCGAACGGCATAATAATATACCTGCTTACTCTTTGTGGCATTTACAAAAAAATGGATCCGGTCATCACGAACGTCCAATGCAGTTGGCGTTGACTCATCTTTTATCCAATCCATCCCGGGAATATCTTTGGTTCTCGGATTTTCAATTTCAAAACCGGCAGGCAATAGATCGGTGATGACCACATTGTCAATATCCGTTGAAAAAGAACGTTCCAGGGTGATACCCACAATGATCAGTTCATTCTGTTTGAACGAAGTGCCGGTCAGTTCTTTTCCGAAACGATCATAAAAACGTTTCCGCACTTTTAAAAAATTATCTTCCTGCCTGTAAGTACCGGTGCTGCTGATCCCTTCAGCCTGCCAGAAATAATATAACCTTCCGTTTCCTTTTGTTGCAATCTCCACATCGTTTGATTTTAAATCATTCTTATTTCCCTTCCATTGCCCGTTATCAACTTTTGCAATTACTTTTCCGTTCACAATAACAGATGCAGTAGCCTCAGATTTGTTGGCGCTTCTTGCCAGTTTTCCCAATGCTAAAAACGAGAATGCCCGTTCCTGTGTACTCAGCCATTTGCGGGATTTTAATTTATCACTCACATGTTTTGCCATCACCGGTATTTGTACATTAGCCGGGTCCACATCTATCAATGCATTTAACGCAATAGCTTCATCCCTGATGTCGGAATAATAGCTTCCTCCTGTTTGCGCCACCGATTCTTCCCCGCTGAATGAAGTAGGTAATAAAGAAATAAAAGATCTTTTATCTCCTGCCGTAGCATAGGCTGCCGATAAAAGATATTTGCTGTCCAACGCCAAAATATCCGGATTGGCTTTATAATAATTCATTGCCGGAACATTGCTTTGTCCTGCCAGCGATAAAACGTATAATCCATAAGCAATTTCCTTGGGTGCAATTTTCTTGTTAAGTGTTCTGTTATAATAATAAGTGATGAGTTGTTTGTTTCGTAAACGATTGTTGATATAGCTCAGCATCGTTTGCAATAAACTATTGTCCACATCAAACCCCGCTTTCCTTGCTTCCAGTAAAAAATGTGCAGCATAAATAGTGGTCCACCAGTCCTCGGTTCTGGCATCATCCCATAGTGTGACCGCACCATTATACAACTGTCTCATTTTTATTTTTCGTATTGCCTCTATCACATTAAAATTAGCAGTGCTTTTGCCGGCACCGCTTAACTGCATCAGGTCGGCAAGATCACCGTAATACAACTGTGGAAAAGCAGCAGACACGGCTTGTTCCGTACAACCGTATGGATACTCCACCAGATATTGCAACTGATCTGCAAATTCCAGAACGGGCGTACGGCTCAGCACCAGGTTATAATCTATACTTGAAGGAATAAAATCACTCACTCCAATATTTATTTTCTGTGCATTTCCCCCGGCAATGGAACCGCTGCCTGTCATCTTTTGCAACGTTGACGGGGGGCGAACAGAGATTTCAGTTTCATCAGTAAACTTCTCTCCCATTCCGGTAACGGTTACGACTACTTTGCCTACAGCCATTGTCGGTGCAGCAGCTATTTTGAAAACGGCACGTCCCTCGCTCTTTGCATTTACCAAAACCGTTAGCTTATTACTTCCTTCAACTTTCAATGGCCCGGATACATTGAGTGTTGCAGATAAGTTTGAAGGCTTATCTGTGGTATTACTCAATGTCACTCCCACACTTACTGTATCTCCCGGGCTTAAAAACCTTGGTAATGCAGTACTGATCACAACGGGATCCGCCACCGTCATGGTGTTTTCTCCTCCGCCGAAATCCTGCCCTTTATAAGATACGGCCATCAGGCGGATCTCGCCGCTGAACTGAGGAACATCAAATTCAAAATCCGCTTCACCACTGCTGTTTACTTTTTTTATACCACTCCAGTAACTCATAATTTTAATCCGTTTTGCCGGCATTGGATTTACCCTCTTTTTCATCTCCGCTCCTTCATCACCGCCGGTGCTGCTTACGACAGCCCGTAATTCAGGGAATAACAGCGGATACAGATCATACGCATTTACCTGTAAAGCCTTTTTCTGATAAAAATAATTGTATGGGTCAGGTGTTTTAAAATCACTCACCTGCAACACACCATTATCCACCGCAGCCAATGTAACATAACTGCCTGCCTTTGCTTTCACTTTTACTTTCTGATGTGTTTTGGAACGAACAGATTTTGCTGCAATAATTTCTACAGGTATCTTCCTGCTTTTTTCTTCCACGGTCACATTTTCAAATCCATGAGCAACGGTAAGCGGAATGTCTGAAACATCATGTGCTTTGAAAAGAGTGGCTGTAATGTAAACATTGGGTACCCCGTCGCTATTTATCGGAAGATCCAATGAAGCCGAACGATTATCAACATCAACATACTGATAAGAGATCACATGATCCGTTTCCATTGTCACCAGCATCCGCCCGCTGAACGGTGTATTAAATAAGATCTTTGCTTTCTCGCCGGTTACATAAGATTTTTTATCGGGTTTGATTTCGATATTTCCTTCTGTATTCACTTCAAAAGATGAATTGCCTGCTCCCCAGTTTCCATAACTGTAAAAGCTTCTGCTTACATAAGTATTGGCGCCGGGATGATAAATTCTTAATTCATAATCGCCGGGAGATCTCGGAACAAAAGAATAAGCAGTATTATTCCCTATGGAAATATTACTTTCTACCATCAGCTTGTCTTCTTTGGAAGATTCATACCGGAAATAACTGCCGCTCTTCACCAATGAAGTATGGTATTCATGCTTGATCACCTGAACTTTTGCACCGGCAGAAATGGCATTGCCTTCTTTATCCACAGAAACCAATTGGAATTTCACGGGTTGATTGAGCGGGTAATAATAATTCCAGTCATTATACACACCGAAAAAAATATCCTGTGTGAAAATATTGGCAGAGACGCTGCGGCTTACAGGACGCCCTGTTTCATCAAAAACTGTTGTATAAAAATCAGCCCGCAACAGCCCGGAATTGTTGTATGCATCTTTCACATCAAAGATTTCTTCTGCATTTCCGTTTTCATTGGTTTTCCCTTCTTTAATAATCTTATCAAATGAAACTGTTTTGTTGGCCAGGCTGAAATCATAATTGCTGAACTTTTCAGCAGAAAAACTCTTTTGCTTTATTTGAATCTCGGTTTCATAATTGCGGTTGGCAGCAGGCGGCCCGAAAAAATTTACCGCATTGATGCTGAGATGTGCCGTTTCACCGGGTTTTAAAAATGGTCTATCTAATTTGGTAGTCACCCTGATCCGATCCGGAACAAATTCTTCTATCGAGAAATTTTTACCGGCCAGGAGTACATCATTTGAAGTATAAACCTCCAGTGTATAACTGCCGGTAATGGCTGAGGTGGAAATACCAACACTGCCTTCTACCGAGCCTTCTTCATTCAGGTTTTTCCTGAAAGTTTTCAATTCTTTCCCGTTAGGCAACAGAAATTTCATTTTAACGGGAATCTCTCCCGGGCTTTTCCATTGTTTATCTCGGATCACCACGGAGAAATTCACTTTTTCTCCCGGCCGATAAATATCTCTCTCTGCATAAACAAATGCATCCAGTCCGGTTGGATTGTTTCTTTTCCCTCCCACATCAAACCTCGAGGTATTCACCCGGGTACTGCTGAAAGGCAGATAATTAAAATCATCAGCTGTTTTTGCTATGATCATTGCAGGTTTGAACCCTTCAAAATCTTTTTTAGAATACTCAATAGCAGCGATGCCTTCTGTATTGGAAGAACCCGTACCGATCAGTTGGTTATTGGCAGCATAAACAGATATATTTACACCGTTTACTCCCTTTGCAGTTTTTATAGAATTAGCAAAAACCAAAATTTTATCCTGTCCTTCTTTGGCAATCAGGCCAAGATCAGACAATGAAATAAAGCGGCTGTCCCTTACCCAATAATCTTTTGTGGAACGGATCATGACATGATAGATACCTTTGAAATCCGGCAGGCGATCCTGGAAATCTGAAAAGTTCAACAGGCGATTTGACCCGCTCTTTGGCAAAGTCCTGGTATCAATTTCTTTTGAGTAAATGACATCACCAAGCTGAAGGTCATCTCCGTAATAATCATCATAATAATCTTCTCCATTATCTCCATCATTGCTATACGCCGCAAATCGGCTGCTCCGTTGCTCCCTGGGTGTATAGCCATAACGTTGTGCGACCAGTAAATTATTTTCATAGATCTTTGAAATAACCACTTTTACTTTGGGCACATTTGTGATCTGTACTTCGATATTTTTATTCCCTTCTTTGGATAAATAAACAGCTTTGCTGTTGGTAAAAGCGATATTTGCCTCCAGTTCACCAAAGGCAATACCTTCATAGTAATCTTCACGCAATACTCCTCCGATCCTGCCTCTTAATCCTTTTGCAACAGTCAGTGCATAGCTCTTGTCTGCATTAAAATTATCACTGGTTATGATAAAACCGTTATCCGTGAGAGACACTGCATATTTCAAGTCAGGATCTAACTTAATATACGACCTGAGATTCTCATCACTTAATTGCTGACTGGTTGTAACCATCACCGTTCCTCCTACACCATTATAATCTGACTCCACATTCTGAATAGTGAGAACATAAGGAGAAGGAATAGTGAATGAGCTTTTCAAAACATCAGGAGTAAGATTTGTGCCACTCTCCGGTTTCAGTCCTTTATCAATAGTCAGTTTTGTTTCATAATCCTTATCTTCAACTTTCAGTCCATTTACCCGGAGTGAAATCTTTTTGTTGGCGGAAACGGATAACAAAGTGAAAGGGGCCTGTTCTCCATTTATTTTTAATGCAAGTTTATTGGTCAGATCAGCAGGGTTAACCCTGTAATTAAAAAAAAGATCTATCTGCGGTACTGCTTTTTTATCACCGGAATCAGCTATCATCCAGGTCACCTGCGAATTATCCAGCTTCAGATCAGGAGTATGGAAACTGATATCATCACCTCCTTTTACTGAATTGTATTTACTGAACCGGAGTACTGGGCTTTTGATTGCAGCCTTGTATGAAGTGGCCGGCAGCAAAGGCTGTGATGGTGAGAATATCAATTGATCGGGACTTTCCCAGCGAAACCGACCAGGTATCTTTGGTTCAAAAACAACATAGTCGGCAGAGTCCCATTGATTGAGCAGGGAGTCTTTCATCAAAGGCTGATTAAAACGGAAAACAAGATTGCCCAATTGCGGCACTTCTCCTTTGGCATTGGTAAAGTCAAGACTGACAGAATTCCTTTTGCAGGAAGATAGAAAGATAGCAGTGGCTAAGCCTGCTGCAAGAAAAATTTTGATACGCATATGAGTTTCTGGTTAAAAGGTAACAGTTGCAAACAAAAGGTAAACAAAAGCACTGATAAATAAATAAATTGGGCGTCTTTTTCTAAAAAATAAAGCCCGCACGACTAAGGAGGAATAGTGGGTAAAGAAAAATCGACAGCGGCCATTTCCCGGTTTCAGAATTTGAATAGAAAATTAAGCAACGTAAACAATCCCTGCTTTTTTTTAACGATAAATATTTGTTAAGTGAAAAAATGAGTACCCGGTCAATTTACTTCAACTCAAAATCATAATAACTTAGTGCTGTAAACTATTGCCGGGCATTGTCGCCATGAAACTCAGAGCCACCAAAAAAGGTTTTATACAATTTTGCAAATGGGCAGGTATAGCCGTTATATCGTTGTTTCTTTTGTTTCTCCTGCTTAACCGTGTATTTCCGCTACCCGATAAAATTGAGTATTCGACAGTAATTACCGACAACAAAGGGAATATCATCAATGCTTATCTTACCAAAGACCAGCAATGGAGGATGAAGACTGAGCTGAGCGAAATCTCTCCTTTGCTTCGCAAGACCATTATTGCCAAAGAGGACAAATACTTTTTCTCCCATCCCGGTGTTAACCCTTTTGCCGTAACCCGTGCGTTTTTTAAAAATATATTCAGGATGAAACGAACCTCCGGCGCCAGCACCATCACCATGCAGGTAGCAAGAGCATTGGAACCGGGGAAAAGAACAATTTGGGTTAAATTCCGTGAAATGTTCCGGGCATTTCAATTAGAATGGAAATACAGCAAAGATGAAATATTGCAGATGTATCTGAACCTTGTTCCTTATGGTGGCAACATTGAGGGCGTGAAAGCGGCTTCGCTGCTCTATTTCAATAAAAACCCCGATCATCTTTCATTAGCGGAGATCACTGCCTTGAGTATTATCCCTAATCGCCCCTCTTCATTAGTAATTGGAAAAAATAACGACCGTATCGTCCGCGAAAGAAACAGATGGCTGAAAAAATTCGCAGATGATAAAGTTTTTTCTGAAAAGGAGACAGATGATGCAGTGCGGGAACCGCTGACTGCTACGAGGGGAACGGTTCCTCATTATATCCCACATCTTGCTTATAAATTAAAAAAGAATAAGGACAATGCTGTCATTAAAACCAATATTGACCTGAACACACAATTGAAAACAGAAAAGATAGTAGAAGATTATGTGAGAGTTTTAAAATTGCACAGTATAAAGAATGCATCTGTCGTGATCATAGATAACCGCTCACACAACGTGATAACTTATGTGGGTTCTTCCTCCTTCTATGACACAACAGATGGCGGGCAGGTAAACGGCGCCAATGCCATCCGGGAGCCGGGCAGCACGTTGAAGCCTTTACTGTATGCATTATGTTTTGACGAAGGGCTGCTTACTCCCAAAAGAGTGATCACTGATGTGCCGGTGAATTATGAAGGATATGCTCCCGAAAACTATGATCAGAAATTCAGAGGCTATGTTACTGTAGAATATGCATTGGAACATTCTCTGAATATACCTGCTGTAAAAAGCCTGAAAGCCCTGGGTACAGAAAAACTGATTCAAAAATTATCCGATTGCCATTTTAAACAAATTCAACATGATAAAAAAAAACTTGGTCTTTCCATGATACTGGGAGGTTGCGGCGCTACGCTTGAAGAATTGACCGGGTTATTTTCTTCTTTTGCCAGCAATGGAATATTCATCTCTCCTTCCTATACGCAGGATGATACCCTTCGCATAAAAAAGACTATTGTAAGCCCCGCTGCAGCTTTCTTAGTTACGGATATTCTTTCGCGGGTCAACCGCCCCGATTTTCCTTTGAACTGGCAGGCGACAGAGCACATGCCGAAGATCGCATGGAAAACCGGAACAAGTTATGGAAGAAGAGATGCATGGAGTATTGGCTATAATAAAAATTTTACTGTGGGCATCTGGACCGGAAATTTTTCAGGCGTGGGTATTGCAGATCTCAGTGGCGCAAATATCGCAACTCCGCTCCTTTTTAAAATTTTTAATACCCTTGATTACAACAGCGACAAAGAATGGTTTACCCAGCCCGGTGATTGTGATATCAGGAAAGTGTGCAGTGAAACGGGACTGGCACCATCAGATCATTGCACCAATCTTGTGACGGATTATTTCATTCCTTTAATCTCTTCCAATAAAATTTGCGACAACTGGCAGGAAATAGCCGTAAGCGCTGATGAAAAGATCTCATACTGCAACAGTTGCATTCCCCGGTCAGGATATAAAAAGAAATGGTACAAAATAATTGATCCGGATATGGAATCATGGTACCGGCAAAACAATATCAGTTACCAGCCGATACCTCCGCATAATCCCAACTGTGAAAAGATATTCAAAGGAGCGGCACCTTTGATAATCTCTCCCGTAAACGGATCGGAATACCTGATCAGTAAGAAAAACCCTGAGCCGCTGCAGCTTACCTGCAAAACAGCAAATGATGTGAGTAAAGTTTACTGGTATATTGACAATAAATTTTACAAAGTGTCTTATGCCGGAGAAAAACAATTTTTCAAACCTACGGAAGGCCCGGTAAAAATTTCATGTACAGATGACAAAGGTAGGAACAGAGATATAACCATCTTCGTGCGGTATGTGAATTTATAGATTGTCAGGATAAAATGATAACCGGTTGTATTCCCGTTCCGGAATTATGAATTAAATTTTCAATAACCAGGCCATTATGAATGCAGTGAAATTAATGTGGCAGGAAGACTTGCTATAGGAAATACATATCAGGCAAACAATGATTCAAAAAAAAGCAGTTCTGACCTGTCGCATTATAACTGCAACAAAAGAAACAGAACCGGTACGCTTCCATAATACATACCGCATCCGGACAGAACAGGAAATAAATAATTTTACGGAGCTATTCCGACAAGATTCCTTATTTCATTGAACAGGAATATAAGAGCACTACCTGCTAATCCACTTTTTTCACACTTCCTGATCCGCTTATCCTCTGATTCACAGCAGCATTACCCTTATACTTTACAGTTCCTGCTCCGCTGACATCAACATTTAGCTTTACACTGGCAAAAACTTCCGCGTCTCCGGATCCGGAAATATCTACATTCACATTTTCAGCCATAAGATCAAAACATTTAAAATCCGAGCTTCCGCTGCCATCCACTTTCAATTCTTTGGCTTCCCCTTTTAATGTGACAGAACCTGAACCGGAAATTTCAGCCGAAACAGAAGGGGCTTTCAATTCCATTTTGGCATCACAGGAACCGCTGAGATCAAGGTCAATACTTTCAGAATTTGAGATTTTGTTTTCGGAATAATAATCACAGGCGCCTGAAGCTTCAAAACGTTTGAATTCCGGGCCTGAAACATAAACCTTGATTGACCCGCTGGGCCTGAGATTATAATTGTTCCTGGGATAAATTTTCAACACATTACCCTCTGTTGTAATAATGATATATCCCAGCAGGTTTTCATCTGTTTCTATTTTGACCGAAGAAATCGAATCCTGTTTCACATATACATCAATATCACCACTTACATCAATACTGTTGTAACCGGAAAGGTCCCTGGCTTGAGTGGTGATAGCTCCGTTGCCGTGTACCCGTTTTCCAAATACATTCCAGCAGGAACTGAAAACAACAAGCGCCAGCAATGATCCGATGAAAATTTTTCTCATACAATCTGATTTAAGAAATACAAAGATGACCCCTTATTTCGGGTTTCCGAACTTTTTGACGACCGGCAAACGATGAAGGTTACAGCCATTTGTTCCTTTTTCCAGCAAACTCCGGCCTTATTACTAAATACCTGATGACTACCAACTCTTCATTATCTTCGCAGCATGGACATTCCACTTTCGCAGCATCTGTGGTGGATTAGTGAAAAACCTTTTTTATTCTTTCCATGACTGAAAAAATTCTCATCCTTGACTTTGGCTCCCAATATACTCAATTGATCGCCCGTGCCGTAAGAGAAGCAAATGTATATTGCGAGATACTGCCTTTTTCTGCCAACATTTCTTTTGACCCCGGGCTCAAAGGTATTATACTTTCGGGTTCACCATTTTCTGTGAATGACCCCAATGCCCCGGATGTGGAAATACAGAATTTCATAACAAAAGTGCCGGTACTTGGTATTTGTTACGGCGCTCAACTTACTGCAAAGCGTTTCGGTGGCAGGGTGGAAAAAAGCAATAAGAGAGAATATGGCAGAGCATTATTGTATAAACAAAAAGAAGACATTCTGCTGCATAATGTAACTGAACGATCCCAGGTCTGGATGAGCCATGCTGATACTATTCTGGAATTACCAAAAGGATTCGAGTTATTGGCAACTACCGAATCCATTCCCGTTGCTGCATATAGAAAGTCACAAAATGATACAAAGGAACCCGGTCACCCGCTCTATGGATTACAGTTTCATCCTGAAGTATATCATTCTTCCGAAGGAAAAAAGATCCTTCATAATTTTTTAGTTGACGTCTGCAAATGCACTCAGGACTGGACTCCTGCACATTTTGTCACTGAAACAGTTAAACAATTAAAAGAGAAAATCGGGGCCCGGAAAGTGATCATGGCATTGAGTGGCGGGGTAGATTCTACCGTAGCAGCAACACTCATTCACAAAGCGATTGGTAATCGTCTCTATGGGATCTTTGTAGATAACGGGGTGCTTCGTAAAAATGAATTTGAAGACGTACTCAAAACGTATGCACGGTTAGGCCTTAATGTAAAAGGGGTGGATACAAAGCATCGTTTTTATAAATCACTCGCAGAAAAAACAGATCCCGAAGCCAAGCGTAAAACCATTGGAAATCTATTTATTGAAATCTTTCAGGAAGAAGCAAATGAAATAAAAGAAATTGAATTATTAGGACAAGGCACCATTTATCCGGACGTCATTGAAAGTGTGTCAGTGCACGGCCCTTCCGTCACTATCAAATCGCACCATAATGTAGGGGGGCTGCCGGAAAAAATGCACCTGGAATTAATAGAACCATTACGTTATCTATTTAAAGATGAAGTAAGAAAAGTCGGCAGAGAACTGGGCATTCCGGATGATATGATCGATCGTCATCCGTTTCCCGGGCCGGGGCTTGCCATCAGGATCCTTGGAGAAGTAACTGAAGAAAAAGTGAAACTATTACAGGAAGCAGACGACCTGTTCATAAAAGCTTTAAAAGATCATCATCTTTATGCAACGGTTTGGCAGGCTGCAACTATCTTGTTGCCGGTCAGAAGCGTGGGCGTAATGGGTGATGAACGGACTTATGAATACACAGTGGCTTTAAGGGCAGTGACAAGCGTTGATGGAATGACCGCAGACTGGGCCCGGCTGCCTTACGATTTCCTGGCGAAAGTTTCAGGAGAGATCAGTAATTCAGTCAAAGGAATTAACCGGGTGGTGTATGACATCAGCAGCAAACCGCCTGCTACTATTGAGTGGGAATAATACAATCACGCCTATTATGAATTAAAAGGATTTTGAGGATGAAACAAAAGTCATTATCGTTGGTTTTTCTTTTCGTTACACTCATTCATTCTGGCATAAGCTATGCACAAGACAGCAGTACTGTATTCAAAGCGAAAATTGCCATTTTTGCTCCATTATACCTTGATTCCGCCTATGATGCAACAGGCAACTATAAGTTTGGCAGCAGTCTCCCGAGAACTATTATTCCCGGGCTTGAATTTTACGAAGGGGTGCAGCTGGCATTAGACTCACTGGCAGGTGAAAAAGCGCCACTCGACATATTTGTTTTTGATACTCGTGCTTCAGGAAAAACCCTGAAACAACAACTTGAAGAAGCCAGATCCGACAGTGTACAATTGATCATTGCTTATGTATCTACTGTAACTGAATTGCAGCACATGGCATTCTCATCACAGGAAATGAAAGTGCCATTCATTAATGTGAATCTGCCCAATGATGGTGGAGTTTATGACAATCCTTATTTGGTGCTGTTGAATGCAACACTGAGAACACACGTTGAAACTATTTATCGCTATATACAAAAATATTACCCGCTTGATGATTTAATCGTATTCAGAAAAAAGGGCCAGTTCGAAGATCTCATACATTCCTATTTCGATGAGGCAGGCAAAAGCACATTAGGTGTACCATTGAAACTGAAATATGTAAACCTGGCCGATTCATTTTCTTTAAACCAGCTTACTTCGGCTCTCGACAGCAATCGTCATTCATTATGTATTTCGGGAAGCCTGGATGAAAATTTTTCAAAACGCATGGCACAACAACTTGCTACGGTAAGCAGTCAATACCCGTTAACCCTTATGGGTATGCCCACTTTTGAAAACATAGCTTCTGTTTTCACAGGAACAGAATACAAAGGGCTTGAAGTCATATACAGTACTTCCTATTATAATCCGAGAACCGATACTGTAAGTAAAAAAATTATCAATTGGTTCAATATAAAAATGTTTTCTCAGCCGGGCGACATGGCCATGCGGGGTTATGAAGCTACCTGGAGATTCATCAACTTATTACTAAGATTTAAAAAAGATATTGCTGCTAATATCAGCCGGAATGAATTCAGCTTATTTCGGGAGCTGGATATACAACCGGTACTCAACAAGAAAAACCTGTCATTGGATTATTTTGAAAATAAGAAACTGTTTTTTATCAAAATGCAGAATGGCCTGATTAAAGAGGTGAATTGATCTGTTTAATTGATCTTGACGTGCTGATGTCGTTCCTGAACTTAAATTTCATTGTAATAGGTCAATGACGCTCACTCCCTGCAATGACCTGCACTGTATTGCCCGCAGCGACCAACGCTGCAAAAGACTATCCGTCTTTACGAGGCAATGAATGAAAGCCTCATTGTATCACGTCATTCCCATTGCCGAAGCAAACTGCACTCTGAAAAAGCCCGAACCCAACACACGAGGAAGATTGCTTCGTCGCTGCTCTCACACGAGGAAGATTGCTTCGTTCCTCGCAATGACCCCCGCTTCGCTCCTCGCAATGACCTAGGCTTCGTCGCTCCACACACAGAAAACCCCTACTTCGCTCCCCGCAATGACCCTACCGACTGACTCCACAACGACTCTCGTCAAAAAAGTCTGTTCGTCTTTGCGAGGCAATGAATGAAAGCCTCATTGTGTTCCGCCACTCCTATTGCCGAAGCAAACTGCACTCTGAAAAAGCCCGAACCCAACACGAGGAAGATTGCTTCGTCGCTGCTCACCCACAATTCCCTCGCTTCGCTCCTCGCAATGACCTGGGCTTCGTCGCTGCTCACCCACAATTCCCTCGCTTCGCTCCTCGCAATGACCTGGGCTTCGTCGCTGCTCTCACACAAAACCCTCGCTTCGCTCCTCGCAATGCCCCTCCCGACTGACTCCGCAAAGACTCTCGTCAAAAAAGACTGTTCGTCTTTGCGAGGCAATCAGAGAAAAACTCATTGTGTCCCATCATTCCCCATTGCCGAAGCAAACTGCACTCTGAAAAAGCCCGAACCCAACACACGAGGAAGATTGCTTCGTCGCTGCTCTCCCACAATTCCCTCGCTTCGCTCCTCGCAATGACCTGGGCTTCGTCGCTGCTCTCACACAAAACCCTCGCTTCGCTCCCCGCAATGACCCTACCGACTGACTCCACAACGACTCTCGTCAAAAAAGACTGTTCGTCTTTGCGAGGCAATCAGTGAAAACCTCATTGTGTCACGTCATTCCCATTGCCGAAGCAAACTGCACTCTGAAAAAGCCCGAACCCAACACGAGGAAGATTGCTTCGTCGCTGCTCTCACACAATTCCCCCGCTTCGCTCCTCGCAATGACCTTGCTACATAAACCTTCCAAAAAAACCCAAAAGAAAAGGTCACCCGCCGGAGCGAATGACCTAGTTGTTTTTCATAAGCAGGCCCTTGCGTACTTTATTGTTTTACCACTTTCGTCGTAATTCTCTGATCACCCTGACGAACCTCTACCACATAAGTGCCTGATGTAAATCGTTCACCGAAGCGATAGGTTTCGCCAACAGATCCATTCATCACTGTTAACAGTTTGCCTGCCATATCAAATACTTTTATCTGAACATTTTCATTTCTGCTGCTGCTTACCTTCAGGTTAAAGTAATTCTGTGTCGGATTCGGATAAGCAGTTGCTTTCAGATCTTCCACTGCAAGTGCAGCCTGTTTATTACCGTAAGGATTGTCATTGTCACTGCTCGTGTTATTGGAATTTGATCCAAGACAGTTTATTATCCTTACAGTAGCGGTTGTTGTATTTGAACATATACCATTACTGAAACTATAAGTTACAACATACGTTCCCGGTGTACTGGTTCCAAGATTAATTGCTCCGGTGCTACCATTTATTACCAACCCTGCAGTAGATGAATAAGTACCTCCCGATTGACCTATCCGTACCACTGATGCAGTTCCTGCATTCTTGCAATATGGGCTTCCAAAATAGAATATCTGAGCAAATGGCGTAGAACTTATTGTAATAAATACTGACCTGGTGACACTACCACATGCATTCGTTACTCTGTAAGAAATAGTAACTCCTCCACCGGTTGCGCTATGGGCAGTTACAAGGCCATTACTATTTACACTTGCTCTTGAAGGATTACTGCTGATCCATATGCCGCCAGGAGTAGCATCAGATAACTGGATAGTACTTCCTACACAAACTGTAGTATTACCTGAAATTGGTGCCACAACGGGTGTTGCAGGATGTGCATTAATTACAACATTTGCTGAAGGCAATGATGTACATCCAGATGCGTTTGTAACTGTAAAATTATAAGTATTACCTGCTGCAAGACTCGTTATAGCCCTTGATGAAGTATTTCCAGTTATTGCTCCTGGGTTAATAGTCCAGTTGCCGGAGGGTAATCCACTCAATATGACACTGCCAGTAGCTATCGTACAAGTTGGCTGAGTTACTGTTCCTACAATCGGCTGTGAAATTGAACTGATCGTTACTATCACATCCAATCTTGTGGAACTTTCGCATCCATTCACGGTCTGGCTCGCATAATAATGGTTGCCATTTACCAACGGAGTTGATGATGCCAGTGGCGAACCACCCGTTGCTGTTGCATACCATTGAATATTTGAACCCGTTGCACTAAGACTGGCTACTGTTGGTGTTAGCGAAGATCCAAATTCCGCTTTCAGATTTGATACTACTTTTCCAACACCTAATTTATGCACAACAAAATATTTAGGCGCTGAAGGATAAGTCCTGATAAATGTT
>MWTC01000031.1 GCA_002066995.1 Sphingobacteriales bacterium UTBCD1 | reverse complement strand
GGCTGCCCTTTTGAGACAGCCTCCTTTTTTAGCTTATAGTTATTACTTTTTTAATTATTTGATTTATTGTCTTTGGATTTATCTTTACTTTTTACCCATGTGTCATAAGCTTCAGCAGATAATACTTCACCGGTGATCTGAACTGTTTTAGGTTTCTCAATACCTGCCACCTGGATGTAAACGTCCTTTGTAAAAGGAGCAATAGCGGCTGCACTGTACTGTACTTTCAGTTTTGCAGTAGCTCCCGGGGCAATCGGTTCAGTAATTTTATCAGGGGTGGTGCATCCGCAACTTGCCCAGGAGTTTTGGATCACTACCGGTTTGTTGCTGATATTCTTTATTTCAAAAAAATAGTCAACAGGAACACCTTGTTTGAGCTTTCCGAAGTCATGTTTTTCAACATTCACTTTGATCACATCATCGGCTTTTGCCTGAGCCATAAGGGATACGCTGAAAAAAAGAGCGATCACGGGTAATAAAACTTTCTTCATGTTTTTGATAATTTAAAGGTTTTGTTTTTTAAGAAATTCAACTGAAGCATTGGCAGGAGCAGAACCTTGCGGTGCTTTCCATACCGTACCTTTTATTTTTAATTGTTCAGTTTGATCAGTGTTATATGTTATAGTGATAAATTTTTCAAAGTAGCCTTCAGCAGCTGCATTATAGCCCACTTTAATTTTTGCCGTTGCGCCCGGCGCTATCGGGTCATGATTCCATTCCGGAGTGGTACACCCGCAACTTGCACGAACGTCATCCAGTTTCAAAGGTTCTTTACCGGTATTTACAATCTCAAAATTGTAATAGACAGGTTTTCCCTGGGGAATTTTGGAAAAATCATGCTCTGTTTCTTTTAACTGAAGTACTGTTTGTTTGGGTGTGTCGTTATTCCCTTTTACTGATGTGTTGTTTTGGGCAACAGAATATAGTGAGACAGAAAGGATTAAAATTAGGGTCAGGAAACTCTTCATACTGCATAATTGAAGTTCTCAAAATTAAATCAAAGATGGCAAAATTCATAATGCAGTTGCAGGCTTAACCGGCAATTTTCCGGATAAACCGATTATGAAGCTAATCTTCTTACTTTTGCCTTATGGACAGCATGATTCCCCAAGCAGCTTCCGAAGGAAAACTTTCTTTTGAAAGATTTCGGGAAGAAGTGATGAGCGATTTTAAAATTGCTTGTATCAGTCGGGAAACCAGCCTTTTAGGGCGTAAGGAGGTGTTGACCGGGAAAGCCAAATTCGGAATTTTTGGAGACGGAAAGGAGGTGGCCCAGGTAGCAATGGCAAAATATTTTGCTCCCGGGGATTTTCGGAGCGGTTACTACAGGGATCAGACCTTTATGCTGGCAGCAAAACTCACAACAGTACAGGAAATTTTTGCACAGTTATATGCCGATGCCGATATCAAAAATGAACCGGCAAGCGCCGGAAGGCAAATGAACTGTCATTTTGCTACCCCGTTTGTAGATGAAGATGGAAATTGGGTTGAATTGGCAAATCGCAGGAATATTTCTTCAGATATTTCCCCCACCGGCGGCCAGATGCCCCGTGGGTTGGGATTGGCTTTCGCTTCCAAAGTTTTTCGGAATGAAGAGCAGCTTCATTCGTATCATCAACTTTCAAACAATGGCAATGAAGTATGTTTTACCACTATCGGCGATGCAGCTACCAGTGAAGGATTGTTCTGGGAATCTGTCAATGCCGCCGGTGTGCTGCAGGTTCCATTGGCAGTATTTGTGTGGGATGACGGTTATGGCATTTCTGTACCAAAAGAATATCAAACTGTAAAATCATCTATTTCTGAAGTTTTGAAGGGTTTCAGAAAGACTGATAATACGAATGGTATTCAGATTTATAAAGTAAAGGGTTGGGACTATGCAGGAATGTGTGAAGTGTTTGAAGAAGGTATCAGCCTGGCCCGGGCAACACATATACCTGTAATCTTCCATGTAGAAGAATTGACACAGCCGCAAGGACACTCTACATCCGGAAGTCATGAACGATACAAATCTTCCGAACGTTTGGAATGGGAAAGAGAATGGGATGGTATCAGGAAGATGAAAGAATGGATGATCACCAATGAACTGGCAACTGAAAATGAACTGGATGATATACAGCGTGAAGCAAAAGAGTATGCAAAGGAAAGCAAGGCCCTGGCATGGGAGCAATACCTTTCTCCTATAAAAAAGCAAGTGGCCAAAGCCGGTGATCTCATCAGTAATTTGGCACTTAACGATCCGCAGCATGCTCCTCTTTTACAAAAACTGGTAGCGGAGTTATCAGCTTTGCACGATCCGTTAAGGCGTGATGTAGTAAAAGCGTTGAATGCAGCACTGGATTTGTCAGGTAATTCGGATTCAGCTTCATGGACAAAAGCTTATTATAAAGAACTAATAGCTGAAGGAAAAGAAATTTACAACAGTTCGTTGTATGATGAAGGGCCCAAGAGTGCCCTGAAAGTTGAAGAAGTCAAAGCAATCATTCCTGAGAATGCGGTGATGATAAACGGGTTTGAAGTATTAAATAAATATTTTGATGCGTTATTTGCTTCTGATCCGAGGGTGCTGGCTTTTGGAGAGGATGTTGGACATATTGGCGATGTGAACCAGGGATTCATGGGATTGCAGCAGAAATACGGAGAACTGAGGATATTCGACACTGGCCTTCGGGAAGCAACCATCATTGGCCAGGGTATTGGGCTGGCTATGCGTGGCCTTCGCCCGATTGCGGAAATTCAGTATCTGGATTATCTCTTGTTTGCATTGGAGATCATGAGCGATGATGTAGCAACGCTTCATTACCGGTCCGCAGGGCAGCAAAGTTGCCCGTTGATCGTTCGCACAAGAGGTCACAGGCTGGAAGGGATCTGGCACAGCGGATCAATGATCGCAATGTTCATCAACGCACTCCGTGGAATGTATCTGTGTGTTCCGAGGAACATGACCCAGGCCGCAGGAATGTACAATACTTTGCTTCAAAGCAATGACCCGGGATTGGTCATCGAATGTCTTAACGGGTACCGGCTGAAAGAAAAATTACCTTCCAATCTGTTGGAATTTACGGTTCCTTTAGGTGTTCCCGGGATTATCAGGGAAGGAGAAGACATCACCGTAGTTTCTTATGGGTCTACATTGCGCATCGTTCAGGAAGCTGCCGAGATGCTTGAATCGCAGGGAATCAGTTGTGAGATCATAGATGTACAAACTCTTTTACCTTTTGATATTCACCATAAGATTGTTGAGTCACTTAAAAAGACAAGCCGTATAGTATTTATTGACGAAGATGTTCCCGGCGGCACTACGGCATTTATGTTCAATAAAGTGATGGAAGAGCAGGGCGGGTATCGCTATCTTGATGTAGCACCGAGGACAATCACCGGCCAGGCTCATCGTCCTGCTTATGGAAGTGATGGTGATTATTTCAGCAAACCCAATGCGGAAGAGATAGAATCGGTAATCAGGCAAATGATGAAAGAATGATTGGGCGTTTGGTAATTGCTAATTTAATAGTACCTTAAACGGCCAACTGAATTATTTAAATTAAAAATCTTTTCTTATGGCTATCGTAAAAGTTATTGAAGTAATAGCATCTTCCGAAAAAAGTTTTGAAGACGCAATTAAAAACGGTGTTGCAGAGGTTTCTAAAACCGTTCGCAATATTGATTCTGTGTATGTGAAAGATCAGAAGGTGCATGTAAAAGATGGCAAGGTCATTTCCTATGGTGTCATCTGCAAAGTTTCTTTCCGGGTGGATTAATGGAGGTCAACTGATTTATTGACCCGCTGCGGCGGGTTTTTTAATTTGATCAGATATGAACCTGAATTTCCTTCAGCTCATCGACATATTGGGAACTTTTGCCTTTGCCATCTCCGGCGCTTTTTCTGCCATGGAAAAAAAGCTGGACCCCTTTGGTGTGCTGGTGATGGCCTTTGTAACGGCAATAGGAGGTGGCACGTTGCGTGATATGCTCATTGGAGATTTGCCTGTAAGCTGGTTGAGAAATGAAACGGCGACCATTGTGATTTTTGTATCTTCTGTCAGCGCTATGTTTTTTGCCGGATTTTTAAAGAGGCTTCCGATTACTTTGTTTGTATTTGATGCATTGGGTCTCGGATTGTTCACTATTTATGGAATTGAAAAAGGAATTCAACTGCATTTCACCGCCGGAATTTGTATCGCACTGGGTACTATCACCGCTTGTTTTGGCGGTGTGATACGGGATGTGCTGCTCAATAATGTACCCTTGTTGTTTCGTAAGGAAATCTATGCCTTGGCCTGCGTAGTTGGCGGATTGATTTATTATGCTTTTAAAGGATTGAATTTTGATCCGGATATTTCAAAAATTCTTTGCATCCTGATCATTGTTGCTATCCGTATCATAGCAGTAAAATTCAGGCTCTCTTTGCCCTTGTTTTATATACAAAATAAAAAATCATGACCTATACGATTTACCAGGTAGATGCATTTACCGATAGATTGTTTGGCGGTAACCCGGCAGCAGTTATACCACTTGACAGGTGGGTTGACGACCTGCTGATGCAAAGAATGGCAATGGAAAATAGCCTGAGCGAAACAGTTTTCTTTGTTCCTTCTGTTCATCAGGATGTTGATTATGATATCCGCTGGTTCACTCCGGCTGCTGAAGTGAATCTTTGCGGGCACGCCACATTGGCATCGGCTTTTGTATTGTACACAATTTTAAATTTCAAAAAAGATAAACTCATTTTTCATTCTAAAAGCGGTAAGCTTGAAGTGGAAAGAGTATCTGATTTGTACAGGATGGATTTTCCTTCCTGGAAGCCGGAACGTGTTTTTACTTACCCGGGAAACTTAAGAGCAGCATTGGGTGTTGATGAGATACTTGGTATTTACAAACAACGTGATTTGATGATAGAGCTAAACAGCGAAAAAGATGTGCGGAACGCAAAACCTGATTTCTTTGCAATAAAGAAGTGGAAGGAGAATGTGATCATCACGGCGCCAGGATCCGGCGATGTTGATTTTGTATCACGATTTTTTGCTCCTGCTATCGGTGTAGATGAAGACCCCGTGACCGGTTCGGCTCATTCACAACTGATTCCATTCTGGTCGGAGAAACTGAATAAGAAAAAATTGCACGCAAAACAATTATCAACCCGCGGAGGTGAATTGTGGTGTGGCCTGTGGGGAGACAGGGTCTCCATAGCAGGACAATGTGTATTCTATATGAAAGGAGAGATCAGTATTTGAAATTTGAAAAAATAAGATCGGATTTATTTTTTCAAGATTCCTGTTCAATCAAGAAACCTTTCTTTTAAGTCCGCAGCCGGCGTCATACAGGTTTCTTTTTTCCCAAACCATTTATATCGGTTTTTAGCAATCCATTTATAGACGCCATCCCGGATAAATTCGGGAACAATAATACATGCGTACCACAATCTCCATTTACCGCCAAGTTCTTTAAGCACCCGTAATGCTCCTGATGAACGGGTGTATGCTTTCCCTTTGTCTATAAGTACAAATGAATTGATATCATTCAGGGGTAAATTTAATTTTGAGAACAAATCCTTACCCTTTTCCCCTTGGATTGAAGCAAAGAGAAATTTCTTTTTCCTGTCCCTTTTGATGATAAATAAAACACTTCTGTTGCAGAGATTACAGATCCCGTCAAAGAGAATTACCGGATTTTCTGGCACATTGCAAAGTTAGTAAAACAATTTACAGCCGGGTTGCAGGGAATTACCGGCATCATCCCATGTTGTGAAATACTTTCTGTACATCTTCATCCTGCTCCAGCCGTTCAATTAATTTACTTACATCTTCGGCCTGGGTATCCGTTACGGGGACTGTTGATGTCGGTATCCATTCCACTTCAGCGCTTATCGGCGTAATATTTTTTTCCTCCAAAGCTTTCTGCATATTTCCAAAATCATTAAAAGCAACACGAACAACAAGTACCGGCTCTCCATGCTCACCACTGCCTTCACCCAGTTCTTCCAGTCCATGATCAATTAATTCTAACTCCAGCTCTTCGGTATTCAATCCTTCCGGTTTTAATTTGAATACTCCCATTTTTTTGAACTGAAATGAAACACTCCCGCTATTGCCTAACGTGCCACCACCTTTGTTGAAATGTGATTTAATATTAGCAACCGTTCTCACATGATTGTCCGTTGCGGTCTCTACTAACAATGCCACGCCATGTGGAGCATATCCTTCATAAAGAATTTCATCATAACTCTCCATTTCTTTTCCCATTGCTCTTTTGATCGCTGCTTCCACACGGTCCTTGGGCATGTTTACACTCTTTGCATTTTGAAAACAACGGCGCAAAGCAGGGTTGGTGGCCGGGTCAGGGCCTCCTGCTTTTACTGCAATAGCAATTTCTTTTCCTATCCGGGTAAACTGTTTGGCCATCCGGTCCCAGCGGGCAAACATAGTGGCCTTTCTTACTTCAAAAATTCTTCCCATAATCAGATACAATTGTTTCGAATCAAAAATTAACAAACGGATTCTTTAAAGCCGGCCATTACTATTTAATGATGAATAGCCATAAAAGGAATTTTATTCCTTATTCATTATGCATGGATAATAGTAATGCCGGGGTGCAAATTTAATTCAATGACAGGAAAAAAAATGTCCCGCTTTTTTGCGGGACATTGAATATTATTCAAAATCTGACGCCTTGGGAATGATCTCTCCCATTGATTGTATTTTGCTGTTCTTCCGGCTGTAAGCGAAATAAATAATCAATCCAAGTATCATCCAGATCAGGGCGCTGGCTAATGTTTCTCCCGGTAAACCAACGATCATAGCCGTACAAACGATCATGCCAAGGATCGGAACCAATGGCACCAGCGGAGTTCTGAAAGGCCGTTTTAAGTCTGGTTGTTTTTTTCGTAAAATGATTATGCCCAGGCAAACAAGTATGAAAGCGAACAGGGTACCGATTGAAGTAAGATCGCCGGCAACGCTTACGGGAACAAAAGCTGCGAACAACCCTACAAAAACAAATAATACCATATTGCTTTTATACGGAGTGCGGAATTTCGGGTGAAGGTCAGAGAAAATTTTCGGTAATAAACCATCAGAAGACATTGTATAAAAAACCCTTGATTGTCCCATCAGCATTACTAAAATTACCGAGGAGAAACCAAGCAAAATTGCAAAGGAAACCAATTTGGCAAGCCATTCATAGTTTGTCATGTAGGTTTGGATTGCGTAAGCAACAGAAGCTTCTTTGCCTGCTTTAACGAAATCGGTATATGGAGCAACACCGGTCAATACATAAGAGAAAAGGATATAAAGAATGGTGCAAATTACCAATGAACCCAGGATGCCAATAGGCATATCCTTTTTTGGATTTTTTGCTTCCTGTGCCGTTGTAGAAACGGCGTCGAAACCGATAAAGGCAAAGAACACAATGCCTGCTCCGGTGAGCACGCCTCCCCAACCATGACGGAAGAAATCTGCGTACGAGTATTCAGATCCATTGGGCAGTATCGCAGGAGGAGCATCTGCAGGAATAAGGTAGTGTGCATGGTTGGCCGGATTAATAAATTTCCAGCCTATAGCAATAAAAACAATGACAATGCTCACTTTAATAATCACAATGATCATATTCACTCTTGCGGATTCCTGAGTTCCTTTGATCAGTAAGAGGGACAGTAACAATAAAATAAATAATGCGGGGATATTCATAATGCCATGGTGCATGACCCCACTGGCATCTTTAAATGATTCAAAAGGCGAGTGGCACCATTCATAGGGAATGCTGTTACCTACAAGTAGGTTCAGGTATTCGCTCCATGATATTGAAACGGTAGCGGCGCCTAATGCATATTCAAGTATTAATGCCCAGCCAATGATCCAGGCTACCAGTTCGCCCATAGTAGCATAAGCATAAGTATAAGCGCTGCCTGCAATGGGTATCATTGAGGCAAACTCTGCATAGCATAATCCTGCAAAAGCACAGCCAATGGCTGCTATAATAAATGAAAGTGTTACCGCAGGCCCTGCATGTTCGCCCGCTGCTGCTGCAGTCCGTACAAATAATCCTGCACCAATAATGGCACCTATTCCCAGCGCCACTAAGTTGCCGGCATTTAATGTTTTTTTCAGGCCTTTTTCAGAACTCTCAGCCTGAGCAAGTAAGCTGCTGATTGATTTTTTTGCAAATAAGCTCATAAATTGGTTGGTTGTAGTTTGGAATGGCTCGTAAAATAAAGAATAATTCTTTTCTTACAACAAAACTTTTAAAGAAATGAGATTTAGCGGTTAAAACTTCTGACAGTCGGTAATTTTTCCGATTTTCGGCAATTGTTTGGCTACTGTATATGAAAAAGAACCAACTGACCTTCTGGATATTTGTTGCGATGCTTGCCGGTATGGGGGCAGGTTATTTTGTTCATCAGAACTATTCTGCTGATACAATTAAGACCTTTTCTGTTAATATCAACCTGCTTACGATCATCTTCCTGAGACTTGTCCAAATGATCATTGCGCCACTTGTATTTTGCACGCTGGTTGTCGGTATCTCTAAGCTGGGTGATCTGAAAACTGTAGGTAGGGTTGGAGGGAAGGCATTGCTCTGGTTTGTTTCTGCATCGCTGGTTAGCCTGCTGCTTGGGTTGGTACTGGTCAATTTATTTCAGCCCGGACGTGGGATCGATTTCAATCTTGGTGATGCATCAGGTGCTAAGGAATTGGTTGGGAAAACACAGGAGTTTTCGCTTAGTAAATTTGTTGAACACGTTTTCCCCAAAAGTATTGTAGATGCCATGGCCACTAACGAGATATTACAGATAGTGGTCTTTAGTGTTTTTTTCGGCGTGGCTGCAACTGCCTTGCAGGACTATGCAAAACCGGTGATCAAAGCATTGGAATCAGCCGCTCATATTGTGTTGAAAATGGTAGGCTATGTAATGGCTTTTGCTCCATTAGGTGTTTTCGGCGCTATTGCTGCTTCGGTAGCCAAAATGGGTTTTTCAATTTTTAACTTTTACGGCCCATATCTATTGTATTTCATTATCGGTATCGGCCTACTCTGGATCATTTTGATCGGGGTAGGTTTCCTGATTTTGGGTAACCGGGTGCGGGGCTTATTAAAAAGGATAGCGCAACCTTTACTTATAGCTTTCAGTACTACCAGCAGTGAAGCTGTCTTTCCCAAATTGACTGAAGAGCTGGAACGATTTGGATGTAAGGATAAAATTGTAGCTTTTGTTCTGCCGCTGGGATATTCTTTTAACCTTGACGGTAGTATGATGTATATGACTTTTGCAAGTCTTGCTATTGCCCAGGCATACGGTATTCAGATGGATATCGGGACACAACTGACTATGCTTTTGGTGCTGATGCTTACGAGTAAAGGGATAGCGGGTGTGCCAAGAGCTTCGCTGGTTGTAATTTTAGCAACCTGTTCCATGTTTAAGATCCCACCTGAAGGTATTGCTTTAATATTGCCGATAGATCATATTTGTGATATGTTCAGAACTATGACAAATGTAGTCGGCAATGCGCTTGCTACAAGTGTGGTCAGCAAATGGGAAGGAGCTTTGGCTCATGATCAGGCCGAACAAACAGGATAAAAAAAAACTATGGGTGATAACAAAGGTTTTATTCAGCAGTTCATTGAATGGATTATTCAATACGGAGGGCTCTATGTACTTCTGCTGGTAATATTTGCAGAGACAGGGTTATTTATCGGTTTTTTCCTGCCGGGAGATTCTCTTCTATTTGCCGCCGGCATATATGCTGACGACCTGGCAAAAGAATTTTTTAATGTGCATTGGTCTGTCATTATGTTTATGGTGGTCATCGCATCTGTATTGGGAAATATTGTGGGCTATTGGTTCGGGTATAAAGCAGGCCCTTTATTGTATGAAAGAAAAGAAAGCTGGTTATTCAAAAAGAAACATCTTATAAGAGCCAAAGCCTTTTATGATAAATACGGAAAACTGACTATTTTCTTTGCAAAATTTCTTCCTTTTATAAGAACTTTTGCGCCAATTGTTGCCGGGATGGTAAAAATGAATAAAGCTGTTTTCTCATTTTATAATATACTGGGAAGTTTTTGCTGGGTATCTTCTATGATGCTTGGAGGACATTTTTTACAACGGTGGGTATTAAAAAATTATAATTACAGCCTTAAAGATCATATCGAAGCGATCACGATCATAATCGTTCTGATAACTACTTTGCCTGTTTTATATAAAGTATTTTTTGGCCGGAAAACTGATATTGAGGATACGCCGCCTGCTTCAAATTCCTGAACTATATGCAACCCAATCGTTCCAACTCTATTTTCAATATTGCTGTGATTGTGGCAGCGCTTGGATATTTTGTGGACATATACGATCTCTTATTATTTACTATTGTGAAAGCACCCAGCATGCGGGATGTGGGTGCCACAGATGCAACAATGCTGGTGGACAGTACTCATGTTATCAATTTACAAATGATCGGATTGTTGCTGGGTGGTATTATTTGGGGAATTTTGGGAGATAAAAAAGGACGGTTATCCGTCTTGTTCGGTTCCATTATTTTATATTCCATTGCAAACTTTCTGACCGGTTATATAGAAACGGTGGACCAATATGCGTGGTGCCGCTTTGCCGCCGGGCTTGGCTTGGCTGGAGAATTAGGCGCCGGTATAACATTGGTGACCGAATACATGCCGCAAAACAAAAGAGGTATTGGCACTTCCATGGTAGCCGGCATTGGACTGAGCGGGGCTGTTGTTGCTTATTTTGTTTTCTTTTTTACTGATCATAATTGGCGTTTGTGTTATAAAATAGGCGGTGGGCTTGGCATTGTGTTACTGTTATTCCGTATCGCTGTTGCCGAATCAGGGATGTACAAACAGGTAAAACAATTAGATGTAGCCCGTGGGAATTTCTTCATGTTTTTCAACAACAGAAAACGGTTTAAAAAATACGTTTTTGCCATTCTCATCGGATTGCCGACCTGGTTTGTTATTGGGATACTGGTGAACCAGAGCGATAAATTTGCAGGTGAACTTTACGGGAGTACAACTATAGATTCGGGACGTGCCATCATGTTTGCTTATGCTGCTATTTCATTAGGTGATATAGCTGTAGGATTTATATGCCAGTTATTTAAAAGCAGGAAGAAAGGATTGCTGCTTTATTATGTATTAAGCATGTTAGCCCTGGTGTTATTTTTCAGCTCCTTTAATAATTCCGATACCAGGATGTATTGGATCTGTGCATTACTCGGCTTCAGTACGGGGTTCTGGGCTATCTTCATTACAATGGGAGCGGAGCAGTTCGGAACCAACCTGCGTGCCACTGCAGCTACTACAATTCCCAATATGGTACGTGGAGCATTACCGTTAATCAACCTCATGTTTTTAGATCTGTTTCAGAAAACCTGGCAATGGCCTCTTATTAAAAGTGGAATTGTTACCGGAGTAGTGGTCATGATTGTTACACTCATCGCTTTTTATTTTACCGAAGAGACCTACCATAAAGACCTGAATTACGTGGAAACGTAATGATAATCATATCCGAAGCCGGATCCTGTTACAGATTGCTTTGAAGAATAGTTCTTATTATTTGGAGGAATCAGATTTATATCCTGACCGGAATTGTACAAAAAAAAGCTTTGCCGGGGGCAAAGCAAAATTATTTCCTGCTGGAACAAAGATTATTCTCTGTTTCTAAACAATTATTTTCCCAGAGTCATAAGGAATGCTACTACGATAGTGGCAACAATAAGTGTGATAGTGATAGCTCCCTGTACGTCGGGGTTTTGAAGCAAAGTGTAGACTTTTTTCATACACAGATGTTTTAAAGTTTCAAAAATGTGTTTACAGTTTCCAGGTAGGTACCGGATTGCAATGAAACAATAAAGGGTCTGTGATTTAAATAAGGTTGGATTGTTCGTATACAAAGATAAAAAAACTTCCATACGATATATCAAATTTTGTTAAAAAGAATTTAGAAGCCGTGCTTTTACGGAAATAGTGTATTCTCTAAATATAATTTATTCATTCCCAATTTGTTAAATAATCTTTATTACATATCCAACTTTTTACAAGCCTGAGGTTAAATTTTTATGGCGCTTGTATAGTTAGCCCGGAACTTATCTTTGATTTATAACTATGGATTTTTTAATCAGATTATTTGTGTTGAAATTCTTTATAACTGCAATTATAATTTTTCCATCAGCCTGTTTTTGCGGCAAAGCACAAAAAAATTTCTCATCTATAGATTCTTTTCGGGTTCATGGCGATATTAAGGTCACCATTGACAGACCCCGAAACTTTTCATCTCAAAAAGAAACCATCGTCACTTTTTTTGCTTTACCCAATGGCAGTACTACGGAGCAAACAATGGGCAGGAGAATGAAAGAGGGCGATGACTGGCATTTCGATATTCAGCATATCAGGGCACAGACAAGCTTTATCAGGAAACAATTGAAGAAAAAAAATTTTATTGTCATATACCTGGAGAACAATTACAAAAGCTGGCCTTCATGGAAACAGAAGCATCCAGAATTCCGGGATTTGATACCTCATTTGGTCGACTCTTTATCGGGTTTGACAGCAACAAAGAATGTAAGTATTTACCTGAACGGTCACAGTGGCGGAGGCAGTTTTATTTTCGGCTACCTGGCAGGTGTAAAAGACATTCCATCTTCTGTCAAGCGTATCAGTTTTCTTGACAGCGATTATGGTTATGAGAACAGCTATTGTCCTGAGATCATAAGCTGGTTACGGCAAGTGAAAGGTTCTGCATTAAACGTGTTTGCCTATAATGACAGTGTAGCATTGTACAATGGCAAACCGGTTGTATCCGACACGGGTGGTACCTGGTACAGAAGTCATTTGTTCCTGCAGGATTTACAAAAAGAATTTTCCTTTTCTGAATTTTCAGGCGATAGCATGATTGTTTATAAAACTAAAGACCGGCGTATTCAATTTTATTTTAAAACCAACCCGGAACAAAAAATTTTCCATACCCAACAAGTAGAGCTTAATGGATTTATTCATTCAGTTCTTTGCGGCACAAAATATGAGTCGAAAAAGTACAGGTACTATGCTTCCAGGGCTTACGAAGGCCTGATTGAACAGTAGTTCCTGAATTTCTCAAAAACGGGTACTTATCGATAGGTTGATCCGGTAGATTATCAGCAGGCAGGATTGCTAATTTTCAGAGGTACAGACAGGAATAGTTATTGACAAGTATAAAAAAAAGATAATTGGGCTGAACCCGTAATCCGGGAGATTATTCTGATTTAAATAAGGAAAATAGGAAAGATATTGTTTCTGTTTACAAATACATAACATACCCCGGGCCGGAGACTTCGCTAAATAGGACTACCTTTAGCCGTAAAATTTTTTAATATGACCAGTAAATTATTTTTAGCGGCAGCCGGACTTTTTATACTCTCAGCCTGTAATAGTTCAGGTAAAGGATCGGAGAAATCCGGGGATACAGCAAGCAAAGTAGCTCCTGACTCAACACATAATATGAATATGCAAAATACCAGCGTTCCGGAAGAACCATCAGTTCCCCAGGGTGCAAAAGTGTATTTTAAAAATCTTAAAACAGGGGCAACTGTCAGTAGTCCTTTCAAAGTTCAGATGGGGGTGGATAAGATGAAAGTGGAAGCGATCGGCCCAGTAGTTGCGGGCAGCGGTCATTTCCATATTTTTATAGATGCTGAAGATTCATTGGCATTTGGAACTGTTGTTCCGACTGATTCGACCCATCTTCATTACGGAAAAGGACAAAGCGAAGCTGAATTGTCTCTGGCTCCGGGAAAGCATAAGCTTACATTGCAGTTTGCTGATGGAATTCACAGGTCTTATGGTGCACAGCTGGCCACAACGGTGAATGTAACCGTGAAGAAATAAATCAATTCAATATTTTAAAATATATCGGTTCCTGCCAGGTAGTGAAGGGCAGGATAATGTTGCTGTTTTATAATATGTAAAGAAAAGATGATGAGAAAATTTTTTCACCCGGAAGGGCATGGGTGAAAAGTTTTTTGTGAAATATATTTTTCATAATAATTCATTAAAAGGAGTTCATGGCATACAACTATGGCACAATAGTAGAGTCTCTTATTGTGTGTACATTTTTCAGGCCCGTTTTTTTAAACCGTAAAAAAATAACCATGAAACGAATTTTAAGCATTTCAATAATTGCAGCAGCATTGCTGCTGACGATTCCTTTTCGAAATACAGCTTCCGCACAGATCTCTGCAAATATCACATTCCAGACTTTTTATGATGATCTCAGCCCTTATGGTAACTGGATAGATTATCCTCAATATGGATATGTGTGGAACCCGAATGTAGGTGCAGGCTTCCGCCCTTACAGCACCATGGGTCATTGGGAATGGTCTGATCAATATGATTGGATCTGGGTTTCTGATTTTGACTGGGGTTGGGCTCCTTTTCACTATGGCCGTTGGTTCTATGATCCACTTTATGGATGGCTATGGGTACCCGGGTATGAATGGTCTCCTGCATGGGTGGCCTGGAGAAGCGGTGGCGATTTTTATGGATGGGCGCCATTGAACCCGGGATTTAATATTAGTATTTCCATAGGCAGTTATGCACCGCCCATGGATTATTGGTGCTTTGCACCGCGGCGTTATATTACTGCACCACGAATCTATGATTATTGTGTCAGCCCGAGAATGAATACGACAATTGTAAATAATACAACAATCATTAATAATACAACAATCATTAATAATACAACGATCATTAATAATTATGGCGGCAGGGGAAGGAATGTTTATGTAAGCGGGCCACGCCGGAACGAAGTTGAGCGCTTCACTAATCAGCGGATCAGGCCTGTTTCATTCCATGAATCTGAACGACCGGGAAGGACAGTGTTTGCCAATAATTCTATTTCGATGTATCGCCCGAATGTAGAAAAAAATGATAATAACCGGTTTGCCCCAGGAAGCTTTGAACGGTTTAACAACAGTCCTCAGAATGATAGCAGGGTAAGAAGGGATAATAATACAGCCAGCCGGGGAAATAACCTTCCTCAGAGAAATGATAGGGGATTCAATAACCGGAATGGACAAAATGATAATAATGGTATAGGGGGGAATAGCACAATCAACCGGGGAAATAATCTTCCTCAGAGAAACGGTTGGGAACTCGATAACCATACAAGACAAAACAGCAATAACAGCAACAACATAGATAGGCAGGAAAGAAACAGCAATCCATTTGACGGAAGGACTAATAATCTTCCTCAAAGAAATAATCAGGATCAGGGTAATCCTTTTATTAGAAGGCAGCAACAGTTGCCGAATAATAATCCAAATCCCGATCGGAAAAATTCTGACAGGCAAAACAATGTATGGATGAATAATAACCGGAATTCAAACCCGTTTGAAAGAAGACAGCCTGCTATTCAGGATAATAGCAGGAATCCCGGAATCAGAAATTTTGAAAGCCGTAGCTATAACCAGCCCCGTCAAACAGAACAACCCCGCCAGTTTGAACGCAGAGATGGCGGGAACCCCGGGCAGATGAATATTCCCGGGCGCTGGGGTGGAAACAGGAAAAGAGGATAGTAATCTTCAATGTCTTTAGTTTATATATGGAAAAGGCTCGTCCAAAGCGGGCCTTTTTATTATAAAATGATATTACAATCCCCCTAAATTTCTTTGATCAGCAATGATGGTAAATAAAAATTCATTGTTCCGGTTTGAGATACTGTATGGGAGCCTTACCAGGTTATGGAAAAAATGTAACTTACTGATGAGTTTGTGTTATGAGAACCGGAGCACTGATCTTGATTCTTGTTTCTCTCAGCGCCGGATTTCCGGAGGCTCAGAAGGTTTTATATTCACCTTACATAAAGGGCGGGCTGTCATCTCTTTTTGATGTAGCCGGTAAAGCAGGAGATTATTATTGGATGCAGGCAGGTAAACTGCAATTCAGTAATCAGGAATCAAAAAAATCTTCGAAGGATTACAAAGGACTCCGTTTTGAAATATTTGATTCCCGGATGAACCCGGTGCGTATTATACCATATTCTCTTCCCGTTGACCTTATCAAACAATATCTCGTTGCCGGTGATGAATATTTTGATCAGGTGGACTTTCAGGCAGCAGATCAAAAAATAATAGTTTCTCTGCTTCGCTACACTGCTGATGGAAGCAGTTGTGGTACATCCAGAACTATTGCAGAGTTTTCATCAAAATTAAAATGCGAGGATTTTATACTGGTTCGGTCGCAGAATAAAAAGAAAGTGCTGCTTCTGGGCTTTGAAACCGTTCCCGATTCACCGGCCAGGTTATATTCATTTTTATATGATGAAAATTGGAATTTGATCAAAAGGACAGAGTATTCAAACTTCATGATCAATAAACCATTGGTGCAATACGATATGGTTGATTACGCATTGGAAGGTTATAGCAGTAGTCCCATCAAGCTGCTTAATAACGGGAACTGGCTTATGATGGTGCCTTCGGTCAAAAATCATCATTATGTTTTGGTTTATTTTGATAAAGACAACACAGATACAGGGTGCCTGGAAATTAAGCTCGCATCTTCAGTTTCTGTGGAAGACGCAGGCCTTTATTATGATAATGAACTGAAGGAAGGATTTGCGGGAATACTCCTTACTACCCGGCGAACGGGTATTAAGAACGTAAGGATAGCACACTTTGCAATGGATCCTTTTCATCTTGACCTCGATACTTCATATTCTTTTAATTCACTAGCTAAAGACAAAAACCGGTACAAAAATATTTATGAAGAATATTTTCTGGTGGCGCCCGGCAAAGGATTTTTGTTTTTAAAAGAATACGGAAAACTGCTTCCGGAAAATGGTTATAATAATGAAAGACATACAGAAGACCGGCAGGAAGGAGGTGATTCAACTGTTTTTCTTCCTGAAAGAAATATTTACTGGAACAGGGGAGATTACACCCGGTATGATAACCTTGCAGGCATCCGGAAAGATTTTGACAGGGGAGATTTGACTCTTTTTTATTTTCCTGCAAAACGTAATGACAGTTGCTGGAGTGGCATCATCAATAAAAAGCAGGTTACGGAATTGGGCCGGTCGTATCTTTCGTATGTGTTTTTTCCCTACCGGGAAAAGTTGTTTCTTTTATACAACGATCTTCTCAGGGATGAATTACCATACAGCAATACAACTGTTTTGGATGAAAAAGGAAACCTGCTAAATGAAGGGATAGAATACTGGCTGATAAAAAATAAACTTGTATTTCAGAGAGCCCGCCAGATTTCTGAGAATGAACTGGCCGTTCCTTATATAAGAGACAGGAGAAATGGATTTGCAATTATCCGGTTATAGATGGTATTTTCTTTCTTATGAAGTTTGGCTTCAATACATTTACGCCTCCTCAGGATTATTCAGGCTGTAACAGTTATCATTTCAACTCATCCATAAAAAAATCTGAAACAAAGGTTAAAAGGTTGATGATGCATTTTGGAAATAGGCAGGACAAAAAGCGTGCAATGGGTAAAAATTTCTATATACTGATGTAAATGAGGGAACTGGCAGTACTTCTCCTGAACTTATTTTTAGTGTTGATATGGGTTAAACAATTTAATGCCCGGGTTTCCCGCCCGTATCAGTCTTCTCAGTTTTATTTTCGACAACAAAGAATTCCGGCTTTTCACCATATTGTTGGATCAGTTCATTATATTTTACTTTCATTGCTCTTTTGAAACTGCCAAGGTAGCCCGGCTTAGAAATCCTGCTAAGTTCCAGCGGTATGGATTCGATCAGGTCATTGCCAAGAAACATCATCAGGTTCATAAATAGTTACTTTGTATTCTAAAATCAAAATAACCTGGTTTTTAGATTTTAGTCAATATCACTAATACTCAATTTTATCAGTAAGAATACGAGTAGCAGATATTCAGGAATTTTTCGTTATGGTTTGATAAATGTCAATAATCCAGTTGCAGGCCCAGCCGGTCTTTCAGTTCTTTTACCATCGGATATTGTTCTGTAATTTTCTGAAACTGCTCCCTTGCGGTAAGGTTCACTTCATGTTTCAGGTGTTCCTCAGGGTTTTCCTCTACGACTACGCTATACTGGAGGCTGTTATTATGCAATTGCTGGCGGAGAAATAAGAAGAGTTTGCTCCGTTCATGTTCAATGAATTTTTGTTCCAGGCTGTTACTACTGACCACTTCAAAAGAATTAGCATCTTTTATGCGTAAAAAAGAGCGTTCAAAGCTGGGTACCGCAGGGTTTTTGGTTTCCTTCAGTTTATGAATATATCCGTTCCATGCTTTCTGCAAAGTTTCCGGCTGTAATGAGTGATTGCTGCCTCCATTTGATTCTGTACCATTATTCCTGTATTGTTTGCGGATCTTGTCAAGGGTAGCCAGCCTGGAGCCGGATGGTGAATCAGCGGTTACGGTTTGTTGTGCATAGTTGATTGCTTCCTCTGTTACTAATGAATTTTCATTTTTATTCACTCTTCCTGTTTCGATGACAAGTGTTGCATTTGAAGGCTTGTGTTGAACATTTGAGGTTTCATTTTTCACCTCTTTATTGAAAGACCTGATCGCTGTAATGCGAAAAGCCAACGGTGCATCAACTACTTTTTTTTTAACAATAGTGCTGTCTTCTGAAGTTAGTTCAATAGCTTGCTGCAGGTAGCATAGTTTGATAAGCGCCAGTTCTACATGTAGTCTTTTATTACGGGCAGCTTTATAACTGATCTCAGCTTCATTCAGGATATTTAAAGCGCTGATCAGAACTGCCGGTGAGACCTTTTTTGCCGTTTCAATAAATTTTTCTTTAAAACTTTCAACTACTTCCAGCAAACTGACGACTTTCTCATCTTTACTTACCAGCAGGTTGCGGATAAATTCTGAAAATCCGTTTAATACCAGGTCACCTTCAAATCCCTTATGATTGATTTCGTCATACAACAACAATGCCCCCGATAAGTTCTGCTGCAATATGCAGCCTATTAACTTAAAATAGTAATCGTCATCCAGTATATTGAGGTGTTCCAGGGTATTGCTGTAATTCAAATGACCGTTGGTAAAACTGACTATCTTATCAAGTATGCTCAGAGCATCCCTCATACAGCCTTCACTTTTCTGAGCGATTACCTGCAAAGAAGCTTTGTCTGCTTTGATTTCCTCTTTATTACAGATATCCTGCAGATGATCTACTGTATCATTGATATTGATCCGCTTGAAATCAAAAATCTGGCAACGGCTGAGAATAGTGGGGAGGATCTTATGTTTTTCTGTTGTGGCTAAAATAAAAATTGCATAAGGCGGTGGTTCCTCAAGCGTTTTCAAGAAGGCATTGAAGGCGGAGGGACTAAGCATGTGCACTTCATCTATCACATATACTTTGTAGCGGCCACTCTGGGGAACAAACCGGACCTGGTTCACCAATTCACGGATGTCATCTACAGAATTATTGGAAGCAGCATCAAGTTCAAAATAGTTCAGCGAAGTGCCCTCATTGAATGCTTTGCAGGAGTTGCATTTATTGCAGGCTTCACCGTCTTTGGTCGGATGTTCACAATTGATCGTTTTGGCAAGAATCCGGGCACAGCTTGTTTTCCCTACACCTCTTGGCCCGCAGAATAAAAATGCATGTGCCAGCTGTTTATTGCGGATAGCATTTTTTAAAGTAGTAGTAATATGAGCCTGCCCTACTACGGTATCAAAGGTTTGCGGCCTGTACTTCCTCGCTGAAACAATGAATTTTTCCATGATACTGCAATTTAAGAAACCATCTCAACCCGCAGGAAAAAGAGAACTATTGTGTATAAATTTTTAGTCCAGGACGGGATGGGGTTTGAATTCTTTGGTTCTGTCAAATAAATAACGATAAGTGGTCAGGATCCGGCTCCGGTATGTTCCAAGAGATTCCGCTATGTTGATCATTTTAGGATTGAACTCACCTACCCATTGCATTTCATAATCTTCATATATGGGTATTCCATTCTTGTATTCACCGTTTTCAATATGTAAGCCCTGCACCACCTTAGCACCTTCTACAATCAAATAACTGTCAACACCTTTGCCCTGGAACTCAGGCACTACTCCGAAGATCAGGCCAGTAAATTTTTTGTTTTTTATTGTTGATTTGATCCAGAGAAATTTAAGTTTATGCCAGAAATCAAACTTTCCGTTCAGGTATTTAAACCATTGATTCAGGTCGGTCAGGTTGATCCATACTCCCACCGGCTCACCTTTATAATATACAAACCAATTGATGCGCTCATCCAGTACCGGTTTCATCGCCTTAAACAATTTGAAAGCTACTTTTTCTTCTATCTGCTTCATGCCTCCGTGGCCGGCCCATGCCCTGTTGTAAACTATGGTAAAATCTTTTACAAACTTTTCTAACTGATTTTTCTTTAAATGGGTGGAGCTGAAATTTGGATCCCTGGCACACATTGCATGCCGCTCAAAAAATTTTTCCTGCAGTCTGCCATTTACTTTTAAAGCGAAGCAGATCTGGTTATAAAATTTCTTAAATCCATAGTTCTCAAACAACTTTTGATAATAGGGTGGGTTGAAATTCATCCCATACATTGGAGGGATTTCATTTCCCTTTACTACAAGTCCCCACCATCGGTCCCTTTCACCAAAGTTGACTGGTCCATCCATTGCCTGCATTCCCTGCTGCATCAGCCAGTGTTTTGCTACGTCAAAAAGTATGTCGGCAGCGTTCTGATCATTAATGCAATCAAAAAAACCGATACATCCTACGGGGATATCATCACCTTTATTTTTATACCTGCTATTGGTAAAAGCAGCAATGCGGCCGATCAGCTTTCCTTCAGAGCCTGCCGTAGATTCATCTTTTAATACCCAGCGGGTGGCCTTACCAAAACGAAAAGATTTATTTTTTTCAGGATCAAAAACGGTATTAATATCCTTGTCCAGCGGACGGATGTAGGCAGGGTTGTTCCGGTTTATTTCCACGTTTACCAATAAAAATTCATTAGCAAGTTTTTTATTGTTAACCTCGGTAAGTTGCATCCGGCAAATGTAATGAAGAAGTATCTGGAATGAGAATTCAGGGTGTTCTTACGTTCCTTTTATAGCAATGGAAAGGGTGCAATTAAAGAAAATACCCCGGGATAAATAAACCTCTTTTCCACATTGAAAGAACAGGCTATTTTCTAATTGGAAGATTACCGTTTGGCCCTTACCTTTGCGCCCTGAAATAAACCCCCTCTTCAATGGCTAAAAAAGGCAAGATCAAACAGGTTATCGGCGCCGTAGTGGACGTTCAGTTTGACGGCACGCTTCCTGAAATTTACAATGCATTAGAATTAAAAAGAGAAAACGGTGATATACTGGTGCTGGAAGTAGAACAACACCTTGGCGAAGACAGTGTCCGTTGTATTGCTATGGACGGAACCGAAGGCCTGGTGCGTGGCACCGAAGTGGTTGACACCGGCAAAGCGATAGCAATGCCAATAGGTGAGAATATTAAGGGTCGCCTGTTCAATGTGACGGGCGATGCAATTGACGGTTTGCCCGCCGTTTCTAAAGATAATGGCCGGCCCATACATAGCAAACCGCCAATGTTCGAAAACCTGAGTACTTCTTCTGAAGTTCTGTTCACCGGTATCAAAGTGATCGATTTGATTGAGCCTTATGCAAAAGGCGGAAAGATCGGCCTGTTTGGTGGCGCCGGTGTTGGAAAGACAGTATTGATCCAGGAATTGATCAATAATATTGCAAAAGCGTATTCCGGGTTATCAGTATTTGCCGGTGTGGGAGAAAGAACACGTGAAGGGAATGACCTGATGCGTGAAATGATTGAAGCCGGTATCATGAAATATGGCGACGAATTCAAACACAGCATGGAAAAAGGCGGATGGGATCTGAGCAAAGTGAATATGGAAGAATTGGCAGACTCAAAAGCAACTTTTGTGTTTGGACAAATGAATGAACCACCGGGAGCAAGAGCAAGGGTAGCATTAAGCGGTTTGACGGTTGCTGAATATTATCGTGATGGCGACGGGCAAGGCAAGGGCCGTGATATCCTTTTCTTCGTTGACAATATCTTTCGTTTTACCCAGGCAGGCTCTGAAGTATCTGCTTTATTAGGACGTATGCCATCAGCTGTAGGATATCAGCCAACACTGGCCACAGAGATGGGATTGATGCAGGAAAGAATTACTTCTACCAAGAATGGTTCGATCACATCCGTTCAGGCAGTGTATGTACCTGCGGATGACCTGACCGACCCGGCTCCGGCAACAACTTTTGCCCACCTTGATGCCACAACGGTATTGTCCAGGAAGATCGCTGACCTTGGAATTTATCCCGCTGTGGACCCGCTGGATTCCACATCAAGGATTCTGATGCCGAAAGTAGTGGGTGATACACATTATAATTGTGCCAACAGGGTGAAACTGATCTTACAACGGTATAAAGAATTACAGGATATCATTGCGATCCTTGGATTGGATGAACTGAGCGATGAAGATAAACTGACAGTGGCAAGAGCAAGAAAAGTACAGCGCTTCCTGTCGCAGCCTTTCCATGTGGCAGAAGCATTCACCGGCCTGAAAGGGGTGCTGGTCCCGATCGAAGAGACGATCCGCGGATTCAATATGATCATGGATGGCGAAGTGGATGATTATCCTGAAGCAGCATTCAACCTGGTGGGAACTATTGATGATGCGATAGAGAAAGGTAAGAAATTGCTGGCAGCAGCGCAGGGGTAAGGGAGAGAAAAAGAGATTTTAGTATTGAGTATATAGATTTGTTGCTGTATTGTGCAGCATGTTTTGAAAGGATAAAGTAAGTTCTTTAGTTAATCTAAATACCATCAATCTTAATACTGAATACTTAAGGTCTCAATACTGAATACTTAAGGTCTAAATATCTCTCAATGGGCATGCATAATTACAGGGAGTTAAAGATCTGGCAGCGTTCCATGGATTATGTGGTTAAGATTTATGAAGTAAGCGCAAATTTTCCAAAGGAAGAAAAATATGGACTTACTGCTCAACTTCGGAGTTGTGCGGTCTCTGTACCAAGTAATATTTCTGAAGGAGCAGGGAGAGGTACCAATAAACAGTTTAAAAGATTTCTTGAAATCTCAATGGGTTCGATAAATGAAGCACAAACTCAGATTGAGCTTGCTTTTAGAGTTAACTATCTGACAAAAGAGATTTATGAATCTTTGATTGATGAGGCCTTGCAGATTTATAAAATGATCCTTGCTTTTTATAATACTTTGAAAGGCGAAGAATGATATGAGTGCTTAATATTTTATACTCAATACTATGAACTTAGAAATTTTAACCCCGGAAAAAAAATTATACAGCGGCGAAGTGTACGGCGTTCAGATGCCGGGCATCAGCGGCAGTTTTGAAGTACTGGAGAAACATGCGCCATTGGTAAGTGCATTGAAAGCCGGCAACCTGAAAATTTTAAAAGACAAACAAAATAATACCGCTCAGTTTGAGGTTCAGGGAGGTTTTGTTGAGGTGCTGCGCAATAAGGTTACCGTACTTGTAGAAGGCGCAAAGCAGCTCGGCGAATAATCAAGAACTCAGGTGTAAATCTTTTAACACTCTTAACTTATTGATCCCGGTCGCAAAGCCGGGAATTTTAATTGGAAGGCTGTGTAGTTCTTTTCTTCAGATGAATTTTATTTCAATTCTTGATGATCATTCTTCTTTTTTTTATAGTACATCTTTCTTAAGAGATAGTCAGTGATTAATCCACAGATTATAAATAGTATGAGATAGCCAGAATTTCTCATTTCAGGAATGAATAGAGTAAGGAGAAAAAAACCAATAACAGTGTTTATCAAACCCACGATGTAGAATAGTGGAGCAGATTCCCAAATTTTATTTCTTAACCTGGATAAAAATTTCATAAGAATTTTATTGTAATTTCTCTGTATTAAAACCAATCACTTAACCATCTGATCACAGACCCTACGTAAGGAATACATTTTGCAGCTTCCCATAATGCCCTCCCTGAATAAAAACTGCACTAACCAAAATTGTTCCCGCAAATACACCTGTAGCCCCTGCAGCTAAACCTATTCTACCACCGGCAATTGCGCCTTTAATATCAGCTCCTCCATAACCTTTTTGTTAAACGTTTATCAACCGACCGGCCGGGTCTTTTTATTTCAATTGTTGATGATCATTCTTCTTTTTTTTAATTAAAATTTTTTTTCGAATATATAAGTCAACGACTATCCCGGTGATTATTAATAATATTAAATCTGATGAGTGAGCGTATTCCGGAATAAATAGTCTTAAGAGTAAAAAAAATATAACGCTGTATATAACACTAAATAAAATAGTAAACCTTTTGGATTTTCTTATCTTATTCCGTAAAGCGGAAAAAAACTTCATTTAAGGTATTTTTAAATAATTGACTCTAAATTAAAACCAATCGGATAACCATCTTACTACATTCCCTGCATAAGGAATACATTTTGCAGCTTTCCATAATACCCGCCCTGAAAAAAAACTGCACTAACCAAAATTGTTCCCGCAAATACACCTGTAGCCCCTGCAGCTAAACCTATTCTACCACCGGCAATTGCGCCTTTAATATCAGCTCCTTCATAACCTTTTTGTTAAACGTTTATCAACCGACTGGCCGGGTCTTTTTATTTCAATTGTTGATGATCCTTCTCCTTTTTTTCAGTTAAAAATTTTCTAATATATAAGTGGGCGACAAGCCCGGTAAGAATACTTATTATCAGGTCGGGAATATCCCTAAGATCAGGGATAAATAGTGCGCCGAGAAAAAATGTAATAACACTTACAATAATACTATAAATTATCGCAAATCTCTTGGATTTTATTATCCTATTATTTATGTATGAAAAAAAATTCATTTAAGGTCATTTTTCAATATCTCGACATAGATTAAAACCAATCAGATAACCATCTTACTACATTCCCTACGTATGGTATAAATTTTGCGGCTTCCCATAATACTGCTCCTGATGAATAAGCCATGTCATAAGTGCAGCTCCAATGATTACTCCTTTTTATTTTTTTTAATGTACCATTTTCTTATATAATAGTCACCAATTATACCGGAAATAATGACAATGATTAAAACGGAAAAGTCTGTCCATTCAGGAAGAAATTGCCTAAGAAGGAAAAAAACAATAACACTGTTTATCAAACCAAAGATGTAGAATAGTGGAGCAGATTCCCAAATTTTATTTCTTAACCTGGATAAAAATTTCATAAGAATTTTATTATAATTTCTCTGTATTAAAACCAATCACTTAACCATCTGATCACAGATCCTGCATAAGGAATACATTTTGCAGCTTTCCATAATACCCGCCCTGAAAAAAAACTGCACTAACCAAAATTGTTCCCGCAAATACACCCGGAGCCCCTGCAGCTAAACCTATTCTACCACCGGCAATTGCGCCTTTAATATCAGATCCTCCATAACCTTTTTGTTAAACGTTTATCAACCGACTGGCCGGGTCTTTTTATTTCAATTGTTGATGATCATTCTTTTTTTTATTTAAAAATTTCTTTCGGATATAAAAGTCACCGACAAACCCGGTAATTATTAATAATATTAAATCCGAAAAGTGAGCATATTCCGGAAAAAATAGTCTAAAGAGTAAAAAAAATATAACGCTGTATATGATACCAAATATAATAGTAAATTTTTTGGATTCCCTTATCTTCTTCCGTAAGTGCGAAAAAAAGTTCATATCAAATAAATTAATAAAATCATGAAATAAACTAAAACCAATCATCTAACCATCTAATTATTCCTCCTACATAAGGTATGCATTTAGCGGCTTCCCATAATACCCGCCCTGAAGAAAAAACTGCACTACTCAAAATTGCTCCCGCAAATACACCCGGAGCCCCTGCAGCTAAACCTATTCTACCACCGACAAATGCGCCTTTAATATCAGCACCTCCATAACCTTTTTGTTAAACGTTTATCAACCGACTGGCCGGGTCTTTTTATTTCAATTGTTGATGATCCTTCTCCTTTTTTTTAATTAAAAATTTTTTTCGAATATAAAAGACTACAACAAGATTGGTGATTATTAATAATATTAAATCTGAAGAGTGAGCATATACCGGAATAAATAGTCTTAAGAGTAAAAAAAATATAACGCTGTATATAACAATAAATATAATAGTAAATTTTTTGGATTCTCTTATCTTATTCCGTATGTGCGAAAAAAAGTTCATACATGGCTATTTTAAATATCTCAACATAGATTAAAACCAATCGGATAACCATCTTACTACATTCCCTACATAGGGTATACATTTTGCGGCTTCCCACAAAACCTGTCCTGCCGAAGCAGTAGCGCTGCCAAGAATTCCTCCGGCAAATGCACCTACAACTCCTCCAAAAGATCCTAATGTAGCCCCATTAATTGCTCCAATAACATCTTTCCCTCCAATCTTTTTTACATTAATACCACATGGAGCTTGTTTATTTGCATAACCGCTACCACTTAAATGTAATACAGCATACCATTTTGTAAGATTGTAAGTCCAATACTGATAAGAATGTTTAGCAACACTTATGCAACCTGCTACTGCTAAAGCTTCTGTAAAATCAGGTAAATTGAGGGCCTGCTGCTTCAGGTTTTCCAGCGTGTTAATTATCTGGAAATAATTTTCATCAGTATATCCATCTGCAATCCCTTTTAATTGATTAAGAATAGTTGTTGCACTTGAAGAATAACCGGTGATTACAAAGCTTGTATCTAATATATCAAAGTTTCCGGGTAATGGATTATTAGCTTCAGTTATGCCCAGCCCTTTAAAAAAAGTTGTCGTTTTTTGTTTTAGGAAAGCCTGTAATGTTCCGTTAGTAAGGACTGATGTATCAGCCATAATGCCATTATAAATGAAATCCTGATATTCGTTGTGTTTCACGCCTATATATTCGATCACCTGGCTTAATGTATAACCACCTAAATTAAATTGGTTAAATTCTGCACCACAAATTCTGGATCCACCGCTTGGTTCATTGGGAATACAATCATTTGTTTCAGGATCATAAATATAACCGGATGGGCAATTGGGTACACACTGCATTAAGTTATAGTCCCAGTGATAGCCGTTACTACACTGAGGAACATTAGGATGAACTTTATTGACAGATTCTTCCTGCATTGCGACATCAGATTTCTTTTCTTCCTTTTTACAGGAATTAAAACTGAGCAAAACAGAAAAGATTACTAAGAGGCAAGCAAGTGATTTGGAAAAAAATGTCGGGGGGGGTAATTTTTCTCATGTTGATTTGGTTTAACTTAATTTAAAAGTAACCAAATTTTTGAGATTAACAAATGACCCGGCTTGAAAGAATAAAAAATAAGTGAAAACAAGCGATTTTTTCCCCAACGTATTTATCTGCTTATAAGAAGACTGTTTTTATTTTGCCTGTTGTGAAGCTCTTTTCTTCAACTCCTGTTCTGCATAACCGAATACTTTTTTCATCATATCCGTTTTACGGAACTCATACTTAGTGCGGATATTTTCTTCTTCATTGCCTACTATTACAAACATGCCATCAATAACTCTTGCAGAAATAAAATCAGTCAAATTACTTTCAAGCGGCTTGCTTATGAAAGGGATCTTATTGTAAATGTTTACAATATTTGTCCATTCGGTAGCAGCACCTTCAGTTTTTACCGTACTGTCAACGATAGGGCGAAAAGCAACCATTAATTCAGGAGACATACTTATTTTAAAATAATCAGTGGCAGCATGCGGGTTGTCTGAAATCAAAATTTTTGCTGCATCTTTAATGCTCATGCTTTTAACGGAGTTGATAAAAATCGGTTTTGCGGCACTGACAGCTGAGGACATTGCATGAGTATATTTTGCAGTGACATTATCTATCATTTTATCCAGGCCAAGATCATGCAATGTTTTTTCAATTTTTGCGGCATCACCGGGAAAGACAAAACGAACCAAAGGATTTCCATTAGGATCGGCAAATGCATCGAAACCGCTGAACAGTCCCTGTGTCAGTGCATCTTTAAGGCCGGTGGCCATTTCAAACTCCGATGGAGTAATCAGGGATGCCACTTTTTTTAACGTATCGCAGGAAGAGAGGAATATAGTTATTCCTAAAAGAGAAGTGCATACAATCCGTTTCATTCAAATATGGTTTGGGAATTGCAATTTAATTCAATTGCGGGTCAATTGGGAAATTGATCATAATCTCATAATCGCCGCCTAATAACTTCAGCGAATCTTTCCATATTTCATTGTGATCAGGATGAAAGATGATCTTTTTTGTTGCTTTTGATGTAAGCCATGTTTTTTCATCCATTTCATTTTGCAGTTGGCCATCGCTCCATCCTGAATAGCCGATAAAAAAGCGGATTTTTCCAAAATCAAGCTGATTATTTTTGATCAGCGCAACTACTGTTTCAAAATTTCCGCCCCAATATATGCCTTTGGCTACTTCAACAGATCCGGGGATCTCTACGGGATACTGGTGCAAAAAATGAATGGTGTCCATTTGCACCGGGCCTCCGTAATACACAGGCGTTTTGTGACCTTCCAATTCAGGCATCATTTCGTCCAGCGTATTTTCATATTTACGGTTCAGCACAAAACCAAAGCTACCTTCTGTTTGGTGTTCGCACAGAAAGACTACAGTCCTCAGAAAATTAGGATCTTTGAGAAAAGGATCTGCAATCAGTAATATGCCTGATGTTAACTCGATCATGATTCAATTTAGCATGAAAAATCGTTTTACAAAACATTTTTTTATTTATAAGATATGAATGAAGGCAACGGCTCAGATTCATTCCGTTTCCGGCTGCCCGACGTTCTAAAAGGCAAGTTAAAAACCGGCACTTTTTTCATTGCTGCTGGCATAAGAGAAACACACTCAGTATTTTTGCCGTTATCGCTGGGATCCGTAAAATCATTTATCTTGGGTTTCATCACTGAAATGAGTTGAAAAAAATATTTACCATTATCACTATTCTGATCAGCCTCTCATTGGCAAGTATCATATTGATCCAGATATCCTGGATCCGGAACATGGTATTGCTGAGAGAAGAGCAGATCAAGCACAGTGTGGAAGAAGCAACGAACAAAGTGGGTGAGGACCTTGCTGCCCGTAAAGGGAATTATTCTTCTATCGGGGGGTTAAACCGGTTCAGTACCCCACTGGATGTACTGACACCGGATATGTTCCGGCTGCCTACTATCGGGCAGCGGTTTACTGCAGAAGAGATCAAAGATAAAATTCAAAAAGCGTTTAATGCCAATAACCTTAAAGATGTACGATTTGAATTTGGTATTTCTACATTGAATTACAGGGGCGGTATTGACTATTTTGAAAAACGCTCTGATAATTTTGATGCATTTTATGCAGATACTGTTCATAATTTTTCATACATAGCTCCATTGCTTGCACCCACGGGCACACCAGGCGAAAACCTGTCACCTGATGAGATACTGATTGTGGTCATTCCTGCAGTAAAAGGAATCGTTTTGCAGTCGCTCCGATGGAATATTGCAATGGCTGTTTTATTCAGTGTCATTATCATCGCAGCATTTTATCTTACTGTGCGTACTATGTTGCGGCAGAAAAAACTCGGGGATATCAAAAATGATTTTATCAACAACATGACCCATGAATTTAAAACCCCGATTGCCACTATTTCACTGGCAGTTGATGCGATGCGGAATGAAAAGGTATTGCAGGACAGGGATAAGATCAATTATTTTAATTCGATCATTAAGGAAGAAAACCAACGGATGAACCGGCAGGTGGAAACGATATTGAAAGCTTCGCAACTGGAAAGACAGGAAGTAGATCTGAACCTTAAACCATTACATGCACATGAAGTAATCAAGGAAGCGGCAGGCAATTTCACTTTACAACTGGAGGAAAAGAATGGGCGGGCAGAGTTGTTACTGAATGCTCAAAATGACCTGGTCGATGCAGATGAAATACATTTTCCCAACCTGATCAATAACCTGATTGACAATGCAATTAAATATTCCGGGGAAAATGTGCCGCCGTTGCTCAGGATTACCACGCAGTCTAATACAAAAAACCTTGAGATCATTATAGAAGATAACGGTATCGGCATGAGCCGGGATACACTGAAGAAAATTTTTGAAAGATTTTACAGGGCTCATACCGGTAATATCCACAATGTAAAAGGATTTGGTCTTGGATTAAGTTATGTTAAGACGATGGTGGAAGCACATGGAGGCAGGATCACGGTGGACAGTACCCTGGGGAAAGGCAGCACATTTACAATAGAAATCCCTTTGAAAAAGGTATCACCTGTTGCCGGATCAAAGAGTACTCCATAATAGGCAACCATCTCCGTAGCTTAAAAACCGATAGTCATTTTTCAATGCATAATGGTAAACTTTCTTCCAGTCATTGCCGATTATGGAAGCCACAAGTAACAGCAGGGTAGATTGAGGCTGATGAAAATTGGTGATGAGTGCGTCAGTGATCTTCATTTTATATCCGGGTGCAATGATCAGCTGAGTTTTGGTTATCAGTCTTTCGGGGTTGTGCATCTGCATCCATTCAAGGAGCGAAATCAATGATTCTTCTGCTGATATCGTATTAACAGGAAAATCATATACCTCCCATTGAGATAAGAATAATTTTTCCGGTGAAATGAAAGGAGCAGATTTTATTTTACACCCTAAACCATACAAGCTTTCGATCGTTCTCAGGGAAGTGGTGCCAACGGCAATAATTTTGTTTTGAATATTTGCCAGAATATTTTCAATGGTTTTTGAAGATACGTCAATATACTCAGCATGCATTTCATGCTTTCCCATTCTTTCGCTTTTCACCGGCTTGAACGTACCTGCCCCCACATGCAGTGTGACAAAGTCCGTCCGTATATTTTTTTTCTCCAGCTGATCAAATATATAGGGGGTAAAGTGCAGACCTGCAGTAGGAGCGGCAACAGAGCCATCTGAATGTGCATAGATAGTCTGGTATCGTAGCGCATCAGAAGGTTCTGTTTCTCTTTTGATATAAGGCGGCAGTGGTATGTTCCCGGCAAGATGCAAAACTTCTGCAAAGCATAAATGATCCGGCACCCAGGACAATTCAATAATAAAATGATCGGTGTGCCTGGAAATGTATTTTGCTTTAAGGGAAACTGCTCCTGTATTCTTTTCGAGTACCTGGCCGGGTTTCCATTTGGAGGCGCCTCCTATGAGGCATTGCCAATAGACTTTTCCCTGCCGGGCAAGTGCCGTGTTAATATCCGGGTATTGATCGTGTGGTGAAAGGCAGAATATTTCGATCGTTCCGCCGGTCATTTTTTGAAATAATAATCTTGCTTCAACTACTCTGGTATCATTAAAAATCAAGAGGGAATCTTCAGGAATGTAACTGGCAATATTGCGATAAATATCATCGGCAATCTTTCCCTGATCGCAGATCAGCAATTTAGAAGCATCTCTTTCCGGCAACGGATATTTTGCAATCTGCTCCGGCGAAAGCTGGTAGGTAAAATCCTGAATCGAAATATTTTTAGGATCCATCTCCTGACGGCTAACTGCCGTATTAGCTGAATGACAAAGGTATTAATGAATTGAAATGTTATCAATTTATTCAGGCCAAGTATTAGCACTTTGAAAAATTTGTACGATATTTTTTTATAGGGTAGGAAAAAAGAATTTTCAGACTAACCGGGAATTTATACTTCTCCGGTGCAATGAACGTTTATAAAACTTCGTATCCCGGGAATAGCATTCACAAAAGCAAATTATAAGTTCTTTGTTCTTCCGTAATCTTCACTTATACCGGGTTGGATTTCTTTATAAAATCAGCCAATCTATCTTATTAACAGTTTTTCCACTGCAATTCACAGCAAATTCACTGTAGTTCATTTAGAAAATTTTTAAAATCCCTTAAGATCCTTTGCTGTGTTGAGTCTCATCAAAAGAATATATGTGGAAAAAATAAAAATTGTAAAATTTGTTGGTAAAGTGGGAAAATGTGTTATTTTGTGGCAATTATTTAAAAATTGACCCAAATCTCTGATAATGACAGGTTTTCTGGGCGAATACGAATCGACGTTAGACGCCAAGGGGCGGTTTCTTCTTCCGGCAGGTTTTAAGAAGCAAATGCCGGAGGTGGATGCCATCCATTTTGTTATTAACAGGGGATTTGAAAAATGCTTAAGCCTTTATCCTTTAAAAAACTGGGAGCCGCTCTTCGACAAGATCACAAAGCTGAACGACTTTGATCCAAAGGTCAGGCAGTTTCTCCGTTATTTTTTGAACGGGGCAACTCAGGTAGAACCGGACAGTGCAGGTCGTTTGCTGATACCACCAAACCTGAAAGAATATGCAGAGTTGAAAAAAGATATTGTGTTGGTGGCTGCGGTCAATAAAATTGAAATCTGGGATAGTAATAAGTACAAACAGCTCTTTGACTCTTTTTCTGCGGAGGCATTCAGTGATCTGGCTAAAGATGTGATGACAAAAGGGGACGAATAATTAATAATTATTAGTGATTGAATCAGTCATACCATATTCCGGTTTTATTGAAAGAAACTGTTGAAGGTTTAAATATTGAACCGGATGGTATTTATGTGGATTGCACTTTTGGCGGTGGCGGACATTCAAAGGCAATTCTGAAAAAACTGGGAACAGGTGGAAGGTTATTTGCTTTTGATCAGGATAAGGAAGCACAAAATAACCTTCCTGCTGATTTGCGAATCACTTTTATTCGTCAGAATTTCCGGCACCTGCAACGTTTCCTGAGAATACATCAGGTTACTGAGGTAAATGGCATACTTGCAGACCTGGGTGTCAGCAGTCATCAGTTCGATGAAGCGCAGCGTGGTTTTTCCACCCGCTTCAATGCCGCATTGGACATGAGAATGGATCAGTTGCAAGTACTCACTGCTGCTGAAATTGTCAACTCATACGCTGAGCAAGACCTTCATAAATTATTTGAGCAGTATGGGGAAGTTACCAATGCAAAAACACTTGCCCGGGCAATTGTTACAGCACGCCGGTCAAGAAATATAAAGACTACTGAAGAGCTTCAGGATGTACTCCGCAACATTGTAAAAGGAAATCCGGACAAGTACTTCGCTAAAGTGTTCCAGGCATTGCGTATTGAAGTGAATGATGAATTGGGTGCATTAAAGGAGATGCTGCTCCAGGCACCCGTAGTATTGAAACCAGGCGGCAGGATCGCGGTGATCACCTTCCATTCTCTCGAAGACAGGTTGGTAAAAAATTTTTTCCGGCATGGGAGATTCGATGAACCGGAAAGTAATCCTTTTTTCAATGACGAACGTGTAAATGAACTGAAAATGATCACCAGGAAACCGATTACGCCTTCAGAAGGGGAAATACAAAATAATCCCAGAGCAAGAAGCGCTAAGCTGAGGATTGCAGAAAGAAAATAAATAGTTAGACAATAATTATAAGCTCTTTTAGACAGTAAACGTAAGGTTAGAAGTTCTGAAAATCTAAATCCTTTGAAATGAACACCGGGTATAAGTGCCACGCCTCCGGACTGTGGCACTTGATCCGGAAATGAAGAGCCAAAATATAAAAATGATACAGGAACAGAAAACAGGTAATGAACAATTGAAAATCCCGGAACAGGTATTGCCGGGATGGAAGAAGATGCTGAATTATCATTCTTTAGTGAAGCAGGTTCCGTTCTTTTTATTCCTCACTTTACTGGCTGTTATTTATATCTATAATGGGCACTATGCGGACAAAATGATACGTGCAATAAATAAAACAGGAAAAGAGGTTAAAGAATTGCAATATGAATATAAAACAGTGAAAAGTGAAGTGATGTTCCGTAGCCAGGAAAGTGAACTGGCAAAAGCCGTGGCGCCATTGGGATTAAAAGAGCTGGAGGAATCACCTGTGGTGCTAACGGATTCATTGAAATAAGGGAAATAAGGACGGGATAAAATAGATATTAGTCTCAGGAAAAGAAAAAATGCATAAGGAAGAACACTATTGAATTGAACGGCATTGGCATAAGTTTCTTTAAGTATTTTATAAAACAACTAAAACTGTTCAGTCATTGGAAGTCAGGCGTGACATATTGTGGCGGGTTTACCTGAGCTTTTTGGGCATTGCCGCATTAAGTTGCTTTGTACTTGGCCGTGCATTTTACATTCAGCGGGTACAGGGAAATTACTGGCGCAGCATGGGCGACAGCATGCATCAGCGTTTTATTCCTGTGGACGCAGAGAGAGGAACTATATACAGTGAGGATGGGCAGATGCTAAGCACTTCACTTCCCCAGTTTAATATTTACATTGATTTCAAGGCGGATGGATTAAGAGAAAAGAACGGAAAAATTTTCAAAGAAAATATTGATGCCTTTTCAAGGTCACTGGCAGATTTTTTCGGAGATAAATCCGCCGATCAATACAAAAGCGAGTTGCTGGCTGCTTATAAAAATAAAGAACGTTATTACGCATTTAAAAAGAAATTAAGCTTTGCGCAGTACAAAGCTTTCAGAAATTTCCCGCTGGTAAAACTCGGAAGAAATAAAAGCGGTGTGATCACCGAGGTGAAACCATTCCGAAAGAATCCCTTCATGATGATGGCAAAGAGAACGATCGGCCTGTACCGGGAGAATGCACAGAATATAGGGCTGGAAAGGACCTATGATTCTCTGCTGAAAGGAAAGAAAGGAAAACGATTGGTTCGCTTCATCACCGGCGGTGTGGCAGTCCCGGTAGATGGATACGAGATAGAACCGGAAAACGGGAAAGACATTATCACTACCATGGATGTAAATATCCAGGATATAGCGGAGACTTCTTTGATGAATATGATGAATAAAAGCGAGGCTCGTTATGGTACCTGCATAGTGATGGAGACTAAAACCGGGAAGGTTAAGGCGATGGCAAACCTTGGCCGCAGGCCGGATGGTACTTATGATGAAGATTATAATTATGCGATGCTGACAACAGAACCCGGCTCTACTTTCAAACTGGCAACTTTATTAAGTGTATTAAGTGAAGGAAAAATTACCACGGATGATAAGGTGGAGATCGGCAGCACCGGTAAAGCATTTGTCGGAGTGCGTGATGTGAACGATGCAGAAAGAGCTCCAAAACCTATCCTTTCTGTAAAAGAATGTTTTGCCCACAGTTCAAATATCGGGATGAGTAAGATCGGTTTTAAAACTTTTGCCAGCCAGCCAGAAAAGTTCAAAGAATATTTACATCGTTTCCGGCTTGACACAGTAACGGGAATTGATTTGGTTGGTGAAGACAAACCTCACATGGCAAATTTGGGTAAAGGCGCAAGCCTGAAAGACCTGGTTACCATGTGTTTTGGATATGCAGTGGAGGTAAGCCCGCTGCAAACACTGATGCTGTATAATGCTGTTGCCAACGATGGTAAAATGATGAAACCTTACCTCGTAAACAGTGTACAAAGCAATGGCAAAGTGCTGAAACAAAATCAGCCTGTAGTACTCAGCGATGATTTTTGTTCTCCTTCAGTAATACGCTCTGCAAAAGAGTGTATGGAAGATGTGGTGAAAGAAGGAACCGGCAGACCTGCATTTAAAGGAATGCCGTTCCAGGTTGCAGGTAAGACAGGAACCGCTCATGTGGCAGACGGGAAACTGAAATATGGTGATGGTGTGTACCAGGCATCCTTTGTGGGGTATTTTCCTGCTAATGATCCTCAATATACTTGCATAGTTGTGATCCGTACTAAACCGCATTCACCTCTGCATTATGGCGGACAACTGGCAGCGCCTGTCTTCAGAGAAGTTGCCACCCGTCTCTATGCAATGTATGTTGACAAAAAGAATTCATCTCTGTATGCAGCAGTGAAAGATAGTTCTGCATATTTCTATGCAGGCAATGCAGGAAATATCATGAATGTATTTAAGCAGCTGAATATACGCTATACCGATTCATCCATGCAGCATACCTGGGCAGATGTGTATGCAAAGAATTATGAGCCAATAGTAAAACCCAATGAAGTGAAGCAGCAAACAATGCCGGATGTGAAAGGAATGGGCTTGAAAGATGCATTGTTCCTTTTGGAAAACATGGGGCTTAAAGTGGTTCCGAACGGAAAAGGTAAAGTAATGGCGCAGTCACTTTCTGAAGGTAGCGCTGTGAAAAGAGGATTGACAGTTTACCTGCAATTAAGCTGATATGAAGTTGCAGGACCTGTTATATAAAGTGCATATCCGGTCAGTGCTGGGAAACAGACAGGCAGAGGCGGATGATGTACAGATCGATTCGAGGAGGGTGAAAAAGGGATCAGTATTTATTGCGGTGAAAGGTACGGCAGCGGATGGTCACCAGTTCATTGAAAATGCAATCAGTTCGGGCGCATCGGTTATTGTATGCGAAGTGATCCCTTCATTGATTAGAGATGGGGTTACTTATGTGCAGGTAGAAAATAGTGCAGTTGCAGCCGGGTACATCGCCCATAATTTTTTTGATTCCCCTTCGGAAAAAATGAAAGTGGTGGGTGTGACGGGCACCAACGGAAAAACGACGATAGCAACATTATTATATAAGCTCTTTACATCATTGGGATATACATGCGGTTTGCTGAGTACGGTGGAAAACAGGATCGGGGAAAAAGTGGTTTCGGCTACACATACCACTCCGGATGCTGTCAGTCTGAATACCTCATTGAAGCAGATGAAGGATGCGGGTTGTTCTCATGTTTTCATGGAAGCAAGTTCACATGCGATACAACAACATCGTATTTCGGGATTAAGATTCGCCGGGGGCATCTTCAGCAACATCACTCATGATCACCTGGATTATCATAAAACTTTTGATGAATACATCCGGGTGAAAAAATCTTTTTTTGATTCATTGCCTTCTGATGCTTTTGCCATCAGTAATGCAGATGATAAAAGAGGTGATGTGATGCTGCAGAACACTCATGCAAAGAAATATTTCTACAGCCTGAGGACCATGTCAGATTTTAAAGGAAAGATCCTTGAGAATAACCTGACCGGTTTAGTGATGACGGTAAACGACAGGGAAGTGCATTTCAGGCTGATCGGGGAATTCAATGCATATAACCTGCTGGCTGTGTATGGTGCAGCTGTCTGTTTAAACGAAGACAAACATGAAGTGCTGAGATGTTTGAGTGTATTGACCGGTGCAGAAGGAAGATTTGATTACATGGTATCGGCAAATGAAAAGGTCATGGCGATAGTGGATTATGCACATACACCGGATGCACTGCTGAATGTATTGGCAACGATAAAAAAATTAAGAAAGGGTTTTGAACAGGTGATCACGGTGGTCGGGTGTGGCGGCGACAGGGATAGAACTAAACGGCCGGAGATGGCTCAGGTAGCTTGTGAGTATAGTGATAAAGTGATCTTCACCAGCGACAACCCGAGAAGTGAAGATCCTGAACAAATTATCCGGCAGATGGAAGCAGGGGTAGGGGCAGCCGCAAAAAGAAAGTATATCACGATTGCAGACAGGAAAGAAGCGATCAGAACTGCAATAAGTTTCGCAAGACCGGAAGATATAATACTGGTAGCCGGGAAAGGGCATGAGAAATACCAGGAAATAAAAGGAGTGAGAAATCATTTTGATGATAAAGAAGTGGTGAAAGAATTGTTTGAAGAGTTGAAAAAATAATTTTTTAGACAGATGTCTGAGGCAGGAATAGATGATGGGTTGAGCAGTTTTAAAAAAGAAAAATCCGAAGGATAAACCAATAACCGATAATGCTGTATCATTTGTTTCATTGGCTGAACGAAAACGGGCATAAATTTCCCGGCAGCGGGTTATTTGAGTTTGTTTCATTCAGGGTTTTAATGGCAATGCTCCTGTCTTTGGTGATAACAATGATTTATGGAAAGAAGCTTATCCGTATCCTTAAAAAGAAATTAGTGGGAGAAAGTGTCCGAGATCTTGGTTTGGCGGGAGAAGAAATAAAGAAGGGAACGCCTACAATGGGAGGGATCATTATTATCCTGGCAATTCTGATCCCGACAATATTGCTGGCAAACCTGAACAAAGCTTATGTACGCCTGATGGTGTTCAGCACACTGTGGCTTGGTATCATAGGGTTTGTAGATGATTTCCTGAAGCTGAGAGCAAAAAGAATTGCGCAGCAAAAAGGTGAAAAATATAAGAAGAGCGATAAGCATGGATTGGCAGGCAAATTTAAAATTCTGGGACAGATAGGATTGGGGGTTATCGTGGGTGCCACCCTTTATTTCAACAGCAATGTGAAAATATGGAGAGAGTTTATCGGAACGCCGTCGGCAAGTGACACAACGGTAATTGCAAAACCGGTGAATGGAAGGATAAAATATTTTGTTGAAACGAAAATCCCGATCACAACAATTCCTTTTGTGAAAAATCATGAGTTCAATTATTCAAAATTGTTGCCGTCTGGATGGAGAGATTACACATGGGTTCTTTACATATTGATAGTGATATTCATCATTACGGCTGTTTCGAATGGAGCAAATATCACAGACGGGCTGGATGGGCTGGCGTCGGGAACATCAGCGTTGATAGGTGTTGTGCTGGGGATATTCGCTTATTGCAGCGGTAATTTCTTTTTTGCTGATTACCTGAACATCATGTACATCCCCGACCTGGATGAGTTGTCCATTTTTATTGCAGCGATGATCGGAGCCTGCATCGGGTTTCTATGGTATAATTCGTATCCGGCACAGGTATTTATGGGAGATACAGGCAGCCTCACATTGGGAGGTATCATTGCTGCATTGGCCATTATTGTGCATAAGGAATTGCTGATACCGATCTTTTGCGGAGTGTTCCTGGTGGAAAGTATCAGTGTGATGCTGCAGGTCGGATATTTTAAATATACGAAGAGAAAATATGGTGCGGGAAAAAGGATCTTTTTGATGAGCCCGTTGCATCATCATTACCAGAAGCTGGGATATCATGAAGCAAAGATCGTAACAAGATTCTGGATAGTAACGGTGCTTTGTGTCCTGGCAAGCGTTGCAACTTTGAAGTTGAGATGACCGATTAAGATTTCAGGGCGGTTCGATATATGAAAATATTAATGGAAAACCGCTGATCCAATTTTTTGAAAAACCGGATTCAAAGTCCAAACCGAATTGTGGTGCAGTTGAAAAACTAATACTTGTGAAGAACCAGGTTCCGTACATGTAAGGAAACATGAGCAAACGAATTGCCATATTGGGCGGCGGAGAAAGCGGTGTAGGTGCTGCTTTACTCGCAAAGAAAAACGGGTATGATGTGTTCGTTTCTGACTCAGGCTCTTTGAATGAAAAATACCGTAACGAACTGGAACAGTCGGGAATTGATTTTGAAGAAGAAAACCATAATGAAGAAAAAATTCTCCGGGCAGAAGAAGTGATGAAAAGCCCGGGCATTCCTGAAAAAAATGAAATGGTGAAAAAGATCAGGGAGAAAGGAATTGAGATCATCAGTGAGATTGAACTGGCTTATCGCTTCAAAGGAAACAGCAGGATCATTGCGATCACCGGCAGCAACGGCAAAACCACCACCACGGCACTAACATTTCATATCTGCAAAACTGCAGGCCTGGATTGTGCGATGGTTGGGAATATAGGTTTTTCATTTGCCCGGCAGGTAGCTGAAGATCCGAAACAATTATATGTAACTGAAGTGAGCAGCTTCCAGTTAGATGATATCAAAGCGTTCCGGCCGGACATAGCCGTGCTGACCAATATCACCGAAGACCACCTGGATCGTTACGAATACAGGTTTGAAAATTACATCCGGAGCAAATTCCGGATTACCATGAACCAGCAGCCAAATGATTATTTCATTTTCTGCGAAGACGATGAAGTAACTATGAAATATATAAAACAATTCAATATTCAATCTAAACTACTGCCATTCAGTATGAGAAAAGAATTACGCCATGGGGCATTTATCAAAGACGGAGATATGTATATCAGAACAGGAAGCGAATATAAAATGATGAGCGTTTTTGACTTTGCATTAAGAGGAAAGCACAACCATTATAATACCATGGCGGCAAGCCTGGCAGCAGTGACCATGGATATCAGGAAGGAGAAAGTGCGTGATGCTGTAAAGGACTTTCAAAGCCTGGAGCACCGGATGGAATATGTGTCAACAGTACGTGGGGTGGAATTTGTCAATGACAGTAAAGCCACCAATGTAAATTCTACCTGGTATGCATTGGAAAGCATGACCAGGCCTACTATTCTTATCCTGGGCGGGGTTGATAAAGGAAATGATTATTCACTTCTTAATGATATGGTGAAAGAGAAAGTGAAAGCGATTATATGTCTTGGAAAAGATAACCGGAAGATTCATGATGCCTTCGGAAAGTATGTTAACCCTATCGTAAACACCGGCAGCGCCTCTGAATCCGTACGGGCTGCCTTTCATTTTGCTGATAAAGGCGATGTGGTGCTGCTGAGCCCTGCATGCGCCAGTTTTGATTTATTTAAAAACTATGAGGACAGGGGAAACCAGTTTAAGAAAGCTGTGAGAGAGTTGTAAGCGTTGGAAACAGGTAATTAAAAATGATGGAACAGACAAACATACAAACCCTGCAACACCCGCTGAAAGGATGGCACAGGAATTTGCACCAGCATACCAGGGGTGATAAAGTGATCTGGGCATTGGTGGTATTGCTGGCATTGGTTTCGTTGCTTGCTGTGTATAGCGCTACGGGTTCTCTTGCATACAAGAATTTTAAAGGAGACACTGAAGTTTATTTATTCAAGCAGATCGGTTTCATCATGGCAGGCATAATGGTGATCTATTTTGCACACCGTATCAATTATACTGTGTATTCGAAAGTAGCTCAGGTCCTATTTATTCTCTCCATCCCGCTTTTATTGTACACCTTATTTTTTGGCGTTCGGATGAATGAAGGCAGCAGGTGGATACGATTGCCATTGATCAATATGACCATGCAAACTTCAGATCTGGCAAAGCTCGCATTGTTCATGTACCTGGCAAGGCTGATCAGTAAAAAACAGGATGTGATCAAGGACCTGAAAAAAGGATTTTTACCGATCATGACCCCGGTAGCTATTACCTGTTTGCTGATTGCTCCCGCTAATCTTTCAACAGCATTATTACTCGGTGCCAGTTGCCTGATGTTACTGTTCATCGGGCGTGCAAGGGTAAAGCACATTCTTGTTATCATTGGTATCGCACTGGTCCCGGTCTTAATGCTGATCATGGCGGCAGTGATCCGCCACAAATCAGGCAATGATGATGCAACTGCCACGAAGAAAACATCTGCTGGTTTATTCTCCCGTGTAGATACATGGGTCGGGAGAGTGGAAAATTTTATTTATGATACTAAGGATGCCGATAATGATGATTCATACCAGGTAAACCAGGCGAAAATTGCTATCGCCAAAGGTGGCATTTTTGGTGTTGGCCCCGGCAATAGTACGACGAGGGATTATTTGCCGCAGGCATATAATGATTTCATTTTTGCCATAATCATTGAAGAGTATGGATTGATAGGGGGCATATTTATTTTATTTATTTATCTCGTTTTCCTGTATCGCTGCATCCGGATATTTAAACGGTGCCCTTACGCATTCGGCGCTTTCCTTGCATTGGGCTTGAGTTTTACCCTGGCATTACAGGCAATGATAAATATGGCAGTGACGGTGAATTTGTTTCCGGTAACCGGCGTGACTTTGCCGCTGGTGAGCATGGGAGGCACAAGTTTTTTGTTCACGTGCCTTTCTATCGGGATCATATTAAGTGTTGCCAGAAATGTGGAACAGGAAAGTTCATTAAAATCTGCAGAAGAAACAAAAGCTCTTTAAAATGTTTTGTGATGAATGATAAAATGAGTGATAGGGGTATTTCAGAATCTTCCCTTAGGGAAGCGGGGAGAAAAAAAATAATAATTGCAGGCGGAGGAACAGGAGGACATATTTTCCCTGCAATTGCCATTGCAAACGCATTGAAAAGAGAAAGGCCTGATACGGAAATATTGTTTGTAGGGGCAAAAGGAAAAATGGAGATGGAGAAAGTGCCGCAGGCAGGGTATAAAATTGAAGGAATCAATATAGCTGGTTTTAATAGAAGCTCTTTGATAAAAAATGTTGGACTTCCATTTAAGCTGGTGAAGAGTTTTTTTCAGGTGCGTAAGATCCTGAAAAGATTCAAACCGGATGCTGTGGTCGGGGTAGGCGGGTATTCAAGTTTCCCGGTGTTGCGGGTGGCCCAGTCAAAAGGGATCCCGGCATTCATCCATGAGTCGAATTCTTTTGCAGGAAAGTCGAATATTTTATTGGGGAAAAAAGCAACAGGCATTTTTGTGGCAACAAATGGGATGGAAAAATTTTTTCCAAAAGAAAAAATCATTTTGACAGGCAATCCGGTCCGTACTTCAATCTCCCGGTCAACTTTAACCAGGAATGAAGGAATAAAGTTCTTTTCGCTGGATGAGAGGAAAAAAACAGTTCTTGTTTTTGGAGGAAGCCTGGGAGCAAGATCGATCAATGAAGCTGTTGGCAAAGGCCTCGATGACCTGCTGCATGCAGGATTGCAGCTGGTATGGCAAACCGGTAAGCCTTACATAGAGCAGGCAAGAGAGCGGATCAAAGGAAGAGAAGGAATTTGGGCAAACGACTTTATTGCACAGATGGAATATGCGTATGCGGCGGCAGATATAGTGGTATCACGTTCAGGCGCCATGACGGTTGCAGAATTGTGTGTTGCAAAAAAGCCGGTAATATTTGTACCCTACCCCTTTGCTGCAGAAGATCATCAGACTGTGAATGCATTGCAGTTGGTAAATAAAAATGCAGCATTGATAGTGAAGAATAATGAGGCAGGTGAGAAACTGGTCCCATTGATCCTTGGCCTGTCACATGATGAGAACCGGCAAAATGAATTGAAAAAAAATATATCTGTACTGGCAATAACTGATGCAGATAAAAAGATATCAGAGGAAATTTTAAAAGCGCTGGTTTCCTGAAAAGAAACCGGGCAGAAGAAGGTCCAAGCAATACTGTCCTTATGAATACCCCCTTCGGGGGGAAAAGATTGATGTGAATTGAAAACTTAAAAATGAGTGATGAAATTAAAAAGATCAGGTCGGTTTATTTTATCGGGATTGGTGGAATCGGAATGAGTGCGTTGGCAAGGTACTTCCATTCCAAAGGTGTGAAAGTATCCGGATACGATAGAACAGAATCAGCGCTGACCCGTGAATTGCAGCAGAGCGGAATGGATGTTCATTACAGCGAAGAAGTGGAATTAATTCCTAAGGATGTTCAGCTGGTGGTTTATACGCCGGCAGTTCCGAAGGATCATAAAGAGCTGATCTATTATCAGCAAAACGGGTACAGGGTTGTAAAAAGAAGCGATGTGCTTCAGATGATCACTCAAAGTTCTTTTAATATCTGTGTTTCAGGTACGCATGGCAAAACAACCATCACCACGTTGATAGCTCATATCCTTCGTGACAGTGATTATGGTTGTACTGCTTTTCTTGGAGGAGTTTCTGTGAACTACGGAACGAATTTCTGGTTATCGGAATCTGCCGGGAAAGAACGACATGGCGGGAGAAGCACCTGCGTGGTGGAAGCAGATGAATATGACAGGAGTTTTTTGAAATTAAGCCCGGACATCGCTGTGATCACGGCAATGGATGCTGACCACCTGGATATCTATGGTACGGCATTAGAAATGGAAAAAGCATTCATTGAATTCAGCCGGAGATTAAGGCAGGATGGTTTATTGCTGACAAAATCGGGATTGAAAAGAGAAAAGGATCTGCATTCAGCAAAGCATTGGACGTACAGTTTGCAGGACAAGAAAGCCGGCGCTTATGCTCAGAATATCCGGATGATGAACGGCAGCTATTTCTTTGAAATAATGATTGAAGGAAAAACACTCAAAGAAATGGAACTGCATATTGGCGGGTTACATAATGTGGAGAATACAGTAGCGGCAGTAGCGGTAGCTGGTTTTCTGGGAATTGAAGAAGAGAAAATCAGGAAAGCAGTCAGTTCTTTTAAAGGTGTAAAAAGAAGATTTGAGTATATCATCAAAAAGGATCGTGTTGTTTTTATAGATGACTATGCTCATCACCCGGAGGAATTAAGGGCACTTATTCATGGAGCCAAGTCCTTGTTCAGCGGCCAAAAATGCACGGTCATTTTTCAGCCGCATTTGTACACGAGAACAAGAGATCTGGCAGATGATTTTGCTGAAGCGCTTGATGAAGCAGATGAAGTGATTCTTCTTCCGGTCTATCCTGCAAGGGAGTTGCCGATTGAGGGTGTTAGCAGTGAAATGATCCTGGGTAAAATGAAAAACGAACAAAAACAGGTGTTGAGTAAAGAAGGATTAATGAACTGGCTGAAAAAACTTTCTTTATCACCGGGAAGAAAAATCCTGATTACCGCCGGCGCAGGAGATATAGACAGGCTGGTGGAACCGATAAAAGAAATAATTGAAAAAAAATAGTGGATACTAAAAAAACGATACGGAATATTTTATTTACGGCCATCTGGCTGATGATCGGCGGCGGCATGCTGACATTATTAGTAGCTGCAATCGGGAAGAAAAATAAGGAGCTCTGTAAAGGCATTAGTATTACTGTAAAAGGTGATCCGGGACATGCCTTTATTCAGAAGGATGATATACTTCAATTGCTTGCTGAAGATAACCATGTTAAGATCACAGGCCAGGCATTGTCCGCTGTGGACCTTCACTCGTTAGAAAGAACACTTGAAAAAAATGTATGGATCAAAGATGCACAACTTTATTTCGATAATAAAAATGTATTGCACTTAGCTGTTAGCGAAAGAGAGCCTGTAGCAAGAATATTCAGTACAGGGAATAAGTCTTTTTATATTGACAATTCTGCGAAAAAGCTGCCATTATCAGAGAGGGCTGTGGCAGAGGTGCCGGTGTTTACCGGGTATCCGGATAAGATATCTAAATCGAAAGACAGTATTTTACTCCGCCAGGTAAAAAATATTGCAGCGTTCATCTTGACTAATTCATTCTGGATGTCTCAGGTGGCACAGATCAGTGTCACTGACGATCAGGAGTTTGAAATGACCCCGGCGGTCGGCAATCATACTGTAGAATTAGGTGATGGGGAAAATGTGGAAGAAAAGTTTGGACGGCTTATGATCTTTTATAAAGACGTGCTGAGCAAAACCGGTTTCAATAAATATGCAACCATTGATGTGCGGTTTAGCGGACAGGTGGTAGCGATAAAAGGAAAACAGATGACTAAGGTCGATTCTGTTCAGTTGAGAAAGAATGTAGAACGTTTGATGCTGCAGGCACAGCAGATGCAGAGCGATACCAGCTTTACGACCGGGCAGAATATAGATAAACCGTTGATGACAAAAGATACATTGGAAGAGAATGGGGAAAGACAGGAAATAAAAAAGGAAAAGGTTAAAGCAAAATACCCGAAACCCGTGAAAGCACCCCTGAAACCCATAACTGTTGAAAAAGCTAAAAAGCCAAAGGCAGTTATGACTGGGAAGAATTAAAAAGTATTTTATCAAACATGTTTTTGTAAACAACTAAAAACAACATACTATGAACAACGAACAACCCATTATTGTCGGCCTGGACATTGGGACAACAAAAATTGCGGTCATTGCCGGCAGAAAAAATGAATTCGGCAAATTGGAAATTCTCGGCTTTGGCCGTGCCAACAGCAATGGTGTAAAACACGGGCAGGTGCTCAATATTGATGAGACCATCAAGGCCATCAAGGCAGCGCTGGATGATTGTCTTGCTTCCAACCCCGATCTCAAAATCAGAGATGTTTATGTGGGTGTGGCCGGGCATCATATTAAAAGCTTGCAGACAAGAGGCGATATTGTACGCCAAAATACGGAGAATGAAATTACACAGAAGGAAATTGACCAGCTCGTCGAGGATCAGTATAAAACTTATATTCCCGCAGGCGACCAGATCATTGATGTGATCGCCCAGGAATTCACGGTAGATAATTTTCAGAATATTCCGAACCCCATCGGCTATGGTGGTGTGAAGGTGGGTGCAAATTTTCACATCATCACCGGAGATAAGAATGCAATAAAAAATATAAACCGCAGTGTAATGAAAGCGGGCCTGATAACCAAAGATCTTGTATTGCAGCCGTTAGCTTCGTCTTCTGCAGTTATGTGTCAGGAAGATCTTGAATCCGGCGTTGCTATTGTTGATATTGGCGGCGGTACTACAGATCTTGCAGTTTTCTATGAAGGCATTTTGAAGCATACTGCTGTCATTCCATTTGCGGGAGAAAATATTACCAACGATATCAAAACAGGGTTAGGTGTTTTGAGAACACAGGCTGAAGCCATGAAAGTGCAGTTTGGAAGCGCACTGGCCAATGAAGCAAAAGCAAATGCATACATCACAATCCCTGGATTGAGAGGAATGCCTGCCAAAGAAATCAGTGTAAAGAATCTTGCCAATATTGTACAGGCAAGAATGAGCGAGATACTTGATTTTGTGACGTATCATCTCAAGCAAGTAGGACTGGATAACAAAGCATTGAATGGGGGGGTGGTGCTTACAGGGGGTGGATCACAATTAAGGCACCTGATCCAGCTTACAGAATACGTGACCGGGTTGCCTGCAAGAATAGGATTTCCGAATGAACACCTCGCTGCAGGTCATATTGAAGAACTGGCAAAACCGACTTATTCCACTTGCATAGGACTTATCCTGAAAGGATATGATGATTATGAACATAACCGCAAGCAATTTGAAAAAGATTACAGGAAAGTGGAAGTGCCTGACGGATTGAAGAGAACGGAAGAAGAAGTAGTATTGGTTGATGAGGAAGGTGAGGTTAGCAGGGAAAAATTAGAGAGCAGAAAAGGCCTTCAGAATTTCTGGAGCAAATTCAAAGACGGGATTATTGAACTCTTCAAGGAAGAAGAAGATAAGCATCTATAAAAGTTAAAAAAGATAAAATCAAAAATGAAAAGATCGCTGTTTTTTTGGTTCTTAAATTTTTGATTGAAAAACACTATTCATTTTAAAACCAAGTATTATGATACATTTTGATCTGCCGAAAGAAAAATCATCCATTATCAAAGTGATCGGTGTGGGTGGCGGTGGCGGAAACGCAGTGAATTTTATGTTCAACCAGGGAATTGAAGGGGTGAACTTTATTATTTGCAATACCGATGCACAGGCATTAGCCAATAGTCATATACCCAATCGTGTGCAACTTGGGCCTCACCTCACACAGGGATTAGGTGCCGGTGCCAATCCTGAGATCGGCCGCCAGGCTACTGAAGAATCGCTTGAAGAAATCAAACGCATTCTTGAAGTAAATACCAAGATGGCCTTCATTACCGTAGGCATGGGCGGAGGCACCGGCACAGGCGGTGCACCCATCATTGCAAAAATTTGTAAAGATCTTGGCATACTCACGGTTGGTATTGTTACCACTCCTTTTACTTATGAAGGAAAAAAACGCCAGCAGCAGGCGGAAGAAGGCATCAAGACGATGAAGCAATACGTGGATACAATCCTCATCATCAGTAATGATAAATTGAGGCATCAATTCGGAAATCTGAAAATGCGTGAGGCATTCGCTAAAGCAGATAATGTGCTGGCAACTGCTGCAAAGTGTATTACAGATGTTATCAACAGCACTGGTCAAATCAACGTGGACTTTGCGGATGTATGTACTGTGATGCGTAATGGCGGTGTGGCTATTCTCGGTAGTGCTTCGGCATCTGGTGAAAACCGTGCACAAAGAGCAATTGAAGAAGCATTGAACTCTCCCCTGCTTAATGATAACGAGATACAGGGAGCGAAATGGATACTCATTAATATTAATTCTGCTGAAGGAGAAAATGAATTTACCATGGATGAAGTGGAAGTAATTCAGAACTACCTGTTATCACAAACCGGTGAAAACACTGATGTGATCCTGGGATTAGGGTATGATAATTCACTCGGTGATCAGTTAGGCATCACGCTTATTGCAACAGGATTTCAGCATAAGGATCCTTTCGATAAAAAGAATTTCAAAAAAGAGAAGAAAGAAGATAAGATCATAATGATATTAGGTCAGAAGGAAGAAGAAAAGATGAAAGAGCCCGCCAGGGAAGAAACGGCTGTAACTGCGAAGCAGGAACAAAAAGAAAATTTATTGGCACCGAAGCTGGTGGAAGAAGATCCTGTTTTTGAAACGCCGATGCCAACGATGAATGATATGATCATTGCAGAAGAAAAAAGCCCGGTCATTCATTGGGAATTGGGCCAGGAGAATTCAAAACCTGCCGGGAAAATCGTAGAAAGCTCAGGGGCAACTACGGTGAACAAATTGTGGATGGAGAAAAAGGAAGAGCAGGTAAATTCGCCTGTTCAGCCACCGTCTGTATCTCCTTTTGAAAAACAGGAAGAGAAAGTAATGGCAAAAGATAATGCCGCCCCGCTGTCTGCAGCATCGGGAGGCTACCTTGCAAGGCCATCTAATATCTATGCAGAAACAAAAGCAGAGGTATCTACCTCAAAGCCTTCTGCCGAAGAACCGGTCTCGTCACAAAATGCGAAGCCTGAAGAAGAGGAACTCCTCGACCTCCAGATGCAGATTGTAGAACGGGATGACATTCCTGCGGCGGATATGCCGTTGGCTTATCAGGCTCATCCCGATAATGATCGGGAACCTTTGTTTCCTGATGTTGAGGATCCCGCTTTGCGGGACGAAGCGGAAGAACAAAAACGTAGGGCGGCAGAACGATTGCAAAAATTGCGCAACTTATCGTTCAACGTGAATGCGGCTGACCCCAATAATGAGTTTGAAACTGTGCCGGCTTATATCCGCCGCAATATGGAATTGTACACCAACAGTTCTGCAGCAGAAAACTTTTACAGTAATTACGAAGTAAAAACGGATTCTAACAATCAATCACAGATCAGTACGATCAATACATTCCTTGATGGAAAGAAACCTGATTAAAATGTTATGACGCAGGCAAGCGATCATCGTAGCGCTTTGCACGTGTCAAAGGCAGTTCGTTCCAATGAAGCCCCGTCCGCCCGGGGCATTAGGGCAGGCACTTGCAATTAGCTAGTGTTTTTAGTTGTTCCCCCTGATCTTTATCGGGGGGATTTTTTTGTTATACCATATCCTGAAAAAGTTGACTGCAGAGTCAAATAAAAATTAAAGTATGCCACCCTCACGCAAATTAGCAGGATTGGCATTGTGCCATTCTGTTCAGCAAATTCTATGGCAGTATTAACTGCGTAAGAAATTTAATTTGCAGCTTTTTTATTTTTCGAAAGTAATGAAATGAATCGCAAAAGCAAGCAGATATGGATGATACAAGCATTCAAAAAGAATCCCGCTGAAAAGATTTCAGCGGGATTATTGATCAGGAAAATTTTGATGATCACTGTTTTTGCAAGATCAATTTGTATGGATCTCCATCAATATTAATGTTTAAAGTGATATAGCCTGTACAGGAAAATACAAAACCTGCTACGTCACTATCTCCTGCTCCTTCTGCAGTATATTGGTGGCCATTAGCGGAATATTTCCCAAATACGGTCTTTGGAATTTTTGCAGTACCGCTGGCAGGATCAATATTTACAATTAAAGGATTAATGATAATACCACCTCCTGGATATACCTGGCTTAAATTGATCTGGTTGGCACCGGGCCCGTCAGTTACCTGTACCATATCACCAGGTGACCAGTCAGCCCAATCATCCCTTATTACTTTATAAGTACCCACCATATTCCCGGTAAAGGGACAAACAATATAAGCTGTGAATGAAAATACAGAGTTGTAGTATGCTCCGGTCACCAAACCACCCCCCCCGTTATCACCGGTAGTATTTACATCAAAGCTATATCCTTGTTTTGTAATGATGCGGGTATAAAAAGTATATGCAGTACCGGGCTGCAACGTCCCGATGCTCACTCCAAGTGATGTGGCCAATTCTGCACCGCTCACAGTTAACTGGGTACCCGGGCCTGTGTAAGGAATTGATTTCACAAAATGCCATTGAGTAGTATCATAAGAGGCATTTGTGGTAGCAAATAGAATGATATGATCTATAGCCTGGCCATTGGGATACTGGCTCACCTGTATTCCAACAGTAGATGTTGCCAGGTGAGAGAAATCCAGATTCAAATTAATGTTTTTGTCAAGCGTCATGTAAGTTCCAAGGCCTAAATTTTTGTAATCAGAGAAAACATTTAAGCTCTCTTTTTTCTTACATGAATGAATGACGATTACCAAAGCGGCCACCGACAATATATATAGTATCTTTTTCATGATTTCTGTTTAAATTATTTAATAAAATTATCGGGGTTATTATCCCAAAATACTTTATCGGCTGCATTACCCGGGTTCTTCTGTGCAGGCGCATTGACATTTCTGTTTACAAAAACAGAAGGATAGAAGAAGGAACGCATGAACAATCCGGGGTTGGGGTATGAAACCGGTAATTGCATATTATTAGGTTTGCCGGTCCGCCTGTAATTATTGTAAGGTTCCACACCATTGCCCCATGCTGCCAGGTAATATTCTGTCATGACGATATTCAATCTCTGATCATCGTTCGTAGCATTATCATATTTGCTAAGCACCAGGTTAATGTAGTTACTGATTTGTGTAGCCGAGGGTATATAGCTGGCAGGTACAGAATAACCTCCCTTTGCCGGGAATCCTAAAACTTTATCAATAGAGGCTGTTACACCTGCCTGTAATAAAGCTCTTGCTGTTCCTGGAGTTGGGATACCCAGCGCCAATACAGCTTCAGCTTTAAGAAAATCAGTGTAAGAGGATAACCAGATCGGATCTATACCGGCACCTTTCAAACCCATATGTGCTGTAATTGCATTTCCCTGGTCAGCATCAAATTCACCTCCTGCTGGATAAATTCCATAAGTAGAACGGAATGAACCGTCAGGTGGTGCACCGGCTGCATCGCCATGATCTCTTCCAAGATATCCTTTCCCGATCACACAATAAGGTGATACATCGGGTACACTTGGATACCATGCGGGAGGTGCATCATTGGCAAAAATGGAACGTGCATAGCAGGGACAAGTAGAACTATTTGTCCAGTTATAGTTAAGTGTTGATCTGTAAAAATAGTAACGAAGCCTTGGGTCTCCATCAAATTTGACAAGGCCGTTATATTTTTGAGCCGCTACCATCCATATAAAGAAATTGGCCAGGTATCCGGGACCGCCGGCGTCCACATAGTTATTAGCATATTGCGGATGGCGGCTGTCAGGTGCACTCATTGAAGTGCCATATTGAAACACGAAATCCTGTGATGCATCATTTATAAGATCGTTTTCAGTCAGCAATGCCTGAATTTTTGTTTTTGCAGTTGGATCCACAAGCCTTGTCTGCATATAGAATTTCAACTTCAGTGTTTTTGCAAAAGTTGTCCACGCATCCGGATCACCGCCATAAAACAAATCAGCCTGGGGACCGGCTGCAGCTCCTGATTTTTGGAAATCAGAAATAGCGCTATCCAATAAAGTTTGAACACCTGCATAAATGGTCGCTCCCGGATCAACTTTCGGATTGGTGTTTTCATTACCCAACACTGCTTCAGAGTAAGGTACATCACCAAAATCATCAACCAAAGTGCCGAGGGTAAATGCTGATAATGTTCTGGCAATACCTGACTGGATATATTTTTTTTGCGACTGGGCCAGCGGTATTAAGGCTTTGGCATTTGCCAGTACACCGGTATAAGCATTAGTCCATTCACCATCAAAACTTGCGGGTGTATATCCATTGCGGTAGAAAGGGCCCACCCAGTATTGCTGGCGGGTCAGTTCGGCTCCCAGGTCAGATGCTCTTGTCCAGAAGGCACTGAAGCTCATTTGAACCTGGTTTAAAAATAAATCCACATCAGCTGTTTCAGGGCTGGGACTATTGGGATTGTTCAGGTAACTATTGAACTCTTTCTTACAACCCGTCATTGCTGTGAGAAAGACTATAGTTAACATCAGATATATTTTTCTAAATTTCATGATATAATTTCTTTATTGGTTTAGAATGTTATTCTCAAACTTGCACCCATGCGGCGTGCTGAAGGACCAGTCAGGAACTCAAGCCCGCGGCCGTTACTTACACCAAGACCTGATGCATCCGGGTCGAAGTGTACGTATTTGGGGAAATTCGGAGCATTATACCAAAGGTTATTACCCGAGAGCGAAATGGATAAGGACCCAATTGGTAATTTCTTTAAAAGCTTTGCCGGGACGCTGTATGAAACGGATGCTTCTCTTAAGCGAATACAGGTCTGGTCAAAAACCGCACTCTCATCAGGTGCACCATTCGGAAGTGTATTATTGTAATAAGCGCCGGAGGTAGATAGTTGTATCCTGTTTGGCTGACCGTTTTCATTGACGCCGGGCAGAATATATGCGGCATACCTGTCAAATTCTGTATCTTTTGTTACGCCTCTGCCCAGCAATGCGCCTGCAGTACCTGAAAACATAGTACCACCGTGAACATAATCCCATTGCATTCTGAAGCTGATATTTTTATAAGTGAGTGTACTGATTCCCGTCAGGTTATATTTTGGATTGGGATTAGCAATGATTGCAATATCATTCGCTGCAATATAATTTCCATCGCTTCCCACTACCCACTGGCCGGATTTGGAATCTTTTTCAAAAGCGCTTGCCATGATCACGCCAAGCGGCTGGCCATTGATGGCAAATGTTCCTTCGTTGGAATAACCGGAAATATTTACTCTTGTCAATTCTTCTGGTATTCCTGAAACCATGCTTTTGTTTGTAGAGAATAATCCGTCTAAGTGCCATCTCCAGTCTTTATTTGCAATAGGAGTTATACCCAAAGCAATTTCAATACCCTTATTGGTTACTTTACCTGCATTGATTTGCATTGATTGATAGCCGCTTGAAGGATCGAGGAACCTGTTTAATATCTGGTCATTTGCCACTCTCTGGTAAACTGTAAAATCAAGAGAGATCATGTCTTTAAATAGTTTTGCTTCTAACCCGGCTTCAGTTTCTTTCAACAACTCAGGTTTTAAGTCCGGATTAGGCAACTGGGATGCAATTGCATTTACATTTACAGACTGTCCTGTATTGGTTAGAAATACACGGGTTGCCGTGTAGAGATAAGGCCTTGTAGAATAGGGCGGAGGAAAGTTTGCACTTGTTGAATAGCCTATTCGCAGCTTCAGGTAGTTGAGAACATCATTATTTTTCAGGCTCTCAAATGCTGAAGTGGGAAGAAATGCTAAACTGACACTCGGATAAAGAATACTTCTGTTTTTATCTTCAACGGTGGATGTCCAGCTGTTGCGGCCACCTATTGTCAGGTATGTGTGATCTTTGTATCCTATTAATGCTTGTGCAAAAACGCCGGTTTCAAGCCTGCGTACAACGTAATTCAGGCTGGAATAACCATCTTCACTATATGGTGAATGAGAAACAAAATTTGCCGGGTTGAATATTCCATATACTAATTGTTCTGTATTGGTAGAACCGGTTTGGCTGTAATCATATTTTCTGCGATTAGCTCCGGCATCAACATTTAATGAAAAGTCAGTGTTGATGTTGTGATTGTAGTTAATTAGAAATGACTGATCCCAGATTGTATTGGTTCCGCTGGATTCCCGGAAAATACCGGTCGGGGTGGATATGCCTCCTTTATTCTGAGAATAGGTTTCATACTCCGTATAGCTGTCATAACCTACACGATAAGTCAGGTTCAGGCTTTTCATCAGTTCATATCTCGCCTGCATCTGGCCAAAGGTTCTTTTTACATTGTCTTGTGTAAAAGAATTGTATAAGGTCCAGCGGGGATTTTGAATATCATTCCCGTTGCGATAATATACTGATGAATGATCAAGCGGACTTTCGTACGGAAGATTCATCAGGTCAATCGCCGTAGGCGTGTACATGACATTACCGAATATGGAAGTATTTACCGAATTATTTCCATAACTGTTACTGGTAGGCGGTGATTTAACGTTGTTGGCTACATAATTTACAGTACCCGAAACTGTTATTTTATTCGTCAGTTTTGCTGTACCGCCCATGCCTATTGAGTTTTTGGTCATTCCATTCTCCGGAAGGTAGCCCTGGTCGTCTGTATAGCTGTAATTCATGTTATAGTTGACCGAAGGCGTAGAACCGGCAATATTAATTGAAGTATTGCTCATAACGCCTGTGCGGAAAAAGTCATGAACACTATTATAAAATTTATAAGGATACAACGCTCCTTTAAATTGAGGAAAGGCCGTATTCATCCATCCTTTGTCATAAGGATGTTTGACCATTGTCGGAGGATTGGTAAACCTTGCACCCCAGTTGCTAAAAAAGAGAAGGCCAAGGCTTTGGTCAAAGCCGCCACCATAACTGCGGTTGTACTCCGGAAGCACAGCCTGAGTGGCAAATACAGATTGCGACACGGTCACTTCGTTTTTCGCATTGATTTTTTGTGTAGAGCCGTTCTTTGTAGTAATCAGTATCACGCCATTTCTTCCCTGCTCGCCATACAAAGTTGTTGCGCTTAAGCCTTTCAGGATGCTTATGTTCTCGATATTATTTGGATCCAGGTCAAGGAAACGGCTGGAGGTCTGAGTACCGTAAGTAAAATCGGCTTGTGCATTGGTGCTGGCATCAAATGGCACACCATCCACAATAAAAAGCGGTTGTGAATTACCCGTAATGGTGCTGATGGCACGAATAGTAATATTGGTGCCGCTTCCGCTTAACCCGCTCGTATTTAAAATATTCAATCCCGGCGCTTTCCCGCTAAGCACCCTGGCAATATCGCCTTCAGGCCTCATCTCCAGGGATTCTTTTCCTACAGTGGAGACTGCATAGCCAAGTGCCTTTTTTTCACGTTTAATACCAAATGTTGTTACAACTACTTCGCTCAATGATTGTTCCAGTTGTTTGAGTGCAACGTCGATTACAGTCTGGCTGCCTACAGAAACTTCTTTTGTTTCGTAGCCTACGCCGCTGATCACGAGAACGGCATTCGGGTGAACACTTAATTTGAACGTGCCGTCTTCACCTGTAGTAGTTCCCGTTTTTGTGTTCTTTACCTGTACTGTTACTTTGGATATAGGGATTCCGTTTTGGTCTGTAACCTTACCGGTTACATTGTTTTGTGCCAGTGATTGCCGGGCAAATAGAAATGAAACACCCAGCAAGAGCATCATCAATTTTCTCATGTTGTTAAGTTTTAATTTTAAAAGCAGTTTATATCACAGAAACCTGATATATAAAATAAATTTATGAATTATTTGAAATCTCAAAACTTTTTTTTGCTTCATACCTGCACGATTGTTGAAAAACAGGGCATAAAAATTTCATTTTCCTATGCCGGGGTTGATTCCCGAATCCCGGGAAAGAATTAATAATTCGGGTAAAATCAATAAATTAGAAAATTGCCGGAGTGAACCGATTTTTGAGATTGCCGGTTTTAAAATGGTTATTAAAAAAAAATTTTCAGATTCTTTTTCAAAATAGGGTTCATTTACCGGAACTTTTTCGTAAAAGCGAAATGTTTTTGAAGAAGTGCCTGGATTGGTTCAGCGGAAGACCCGCCCGGTAAGGAGATTCTTAATTTTTCTGGTTACTCTTTATCAGGAAAAATTTTTTTCCCTCTGAAGTTTCTGAAGAGACGGAGCATTTACGTAGATCATGACAGCGGTTGAGTATAAATTCATCCCGCTGCCATATTTCCAAACGATCCTTTTCTATGCTGCTAAATTTTACTCATTCAAACGACTTTCTATGTCCATTCTTTGATGCAAAATCCTTATGATTTCAATTCCCTTTTACTTGCTCTTGAGCCGGTAAAAATTTATATGTGAATTAATCGTTGAACTGCAATCGTTTTTTCTTAAGTGATTGAAATCCTTCCCTGAGTTTGGATTGTCTGGTAAATATTCAATCTCATCGGTGATTAGATTTTCCGCCGATGGTATTCAAATTTAAACATACTTTTTTTTATGAAGTTATACTTAAGAAATAAATCTGAAGGCAACATCTCCTTTCCTGGATTTGTATGCGGGCGGGAACGTTGCGTAAACACGAATTTAATATGCGGGACCCGGGAAATAAAAACGGAAGTAATTTATAATATGGCGTAACGTCCCGTCTATTCACAGGGCCCGGGGAAGATGTTGCCGGGCATAGGGCAGTTATTTATTGTCTTTCCAATTCCACCATTTTAATTTTTTGTTGTCTTGCTGGTCTGCCGGTGTTTCTGCATAATACACGGCACATCTAAAAACATAAAGTAAACACCTGTCCTGAACGCAACCAGCAAAATGATTTGAATTGTCGTAAAGCACTTCAGGGTCTTTGCCTTTCAGGTCGTCAATGTGCCTGATGCCTATGTTGTACAAATCTGTCGCAATAGATTTTCCAACGCCCGGAATTAAAGTCAATTCTTTTATGGCTTGCGTTGCTGTCATTACAGTTTTACATTGTCATTTTCGTCAAGTTCCCAAAACGGATTGTAAGCAACTTCAAACAAATGTCCGTCCAGGTCTTTGAAGTAACCGCTATAGCCACCCCAATAAACTTTTTGTGCCGGTTTTACGATTGTCGCACCAAGTTTTTCAACCATTTCTAAAATTTCATCCACTTCTTTTTCCGATTTTGTGTTGTGCGAAATTGTTAGTCCCGAAAAAGTTGTTGGCTGATACCTCAATGTCGTGTCGTCAGCAAGGTCCTGTCTTGGGTGTAATGCCAAAATAATTCCGCCCAGGTCAAACAAAGCCAGGCCATCCATACTTTTATCCGACTTTTTCCAACCAAGTCCGTTTTCATAAAAGCCTAATGATTTTTCAAAGTTGTCAGTTCCAAGTGTTATTAAGTTTATTTTTTGTCGCATTGCTCTTTCATTTTTAGTGCGTCTGTATTATTGCCGCTAATAAATATACGAAAGCTATCTCCAAATATAATTTTCACTTTTTAGGCAATTGCCTAAAAAATAAAGGCGATGCAAATATTGTTTTTCCCGCACAGGCTTTCGCAAATACAATTCCCGGCTATCCGGGCCATCCTGTCCTGCATCATTATTCTATCGCTTCAAGCGATGAAATAAAAATTTCGAAACTGAAAATATCGGAGAGCAGGGGCCAAATGAAAAACAATCTTAGCCCTCTCTTTTATTGTATTCGCTTTTTAATTTACTTTAGGCGGATAATAGCAATATGTTTTTTTATTTTGGTTACGGCTCAAATATCAACCTGGTTTCATTGAAGGCAAAGGGAGTAATTCCTCTTTCATCAGAACGGGCCATTCTTCATGGTTGGAAACTCCGGTTTAATGTCCGCCACTGGTTCCGGCACGAAGGCGGAGTTGCCAATATAGTACCTTCATCTGATCCGGCTGATTTTGTGGAAGGCATGGTACATGCCTGCCCTGATGATAGTCTTGCCTCACTGGATGCCGTTGAATCCTATGGCGTGGGCTATGACAGGACAGAAGTGGAAGTAGTAACTGCCGGCAGGAAAATAAAAGCACAAACCTATACCGGGCTTCCCGGATTTATTGATGACAGTTGTTTGCCAACAAGACGGTATCTCAATATTATTATTAAAGGAGCGGAAGCTGCGGGGTTGAGTCTTTCTTATATTGAAAAACTCCGCCATCTTCCTGTTTTCCCGGAAAAGGATTATCCTGAATTCAAACCACCGCCGGGCAACTGGCCTCATTTTAACAACAATTCACTTGCTTCACATTCTGCTTATACTGCATTGGGCGGTCATGTATTTGACATGCACCAGGCAAGGGAGGATCTACAGGGAATCATCGGGCTTCTTGGCGGAAAAGACGTGACACTTTTTTTTGTGAAACGCCATGACACAAGCGATGGCAATGAAACTATTGAAGATGTCATTAATGGAAAGATTTCACCGGCAGCCGGGAAATATGTCAACGCCTATCTGAATGAATTTGCCCGGGAATATATCTATACCGGAAGGTTTGATTATTAAGATAGCAGAACGAATTACTCCACCATTCATTAATTTTTTGCGGCAAGCTTTGCAATTCCGGGAGTTATCTGTTAACTGAAAATTCAATTTCACCGGGAGTACAAAAGAGCCGCTTTGTGGTACAGCAGGACACATAACAAAAAGAATGAGTAATTAATTTTTCGGTACTTTTAGTAAAAATAAATATATGTCAAAATTTGCTGAAGCGATGCCTCATGGTAATATCCAGGAGGTATTCAAAGACGTGTTCTTTGTTCCCGGAACTATGAAAGGTGAATTCTTTGGTTCAATGTGGCAATTCAGCAGGAATATGACCATAGTGAGGGAGGATGGAAATCTGACCATTCTGAATTCAGTGCGGTTGGATGATGAAGGCCTCAAGGCGCTCGATAAATTGGGGAAGGTGGTAAATGTAGTGCGCCTCGGGGATATGCATGGAATGGATGATGCATTTTATGTGGACAGGTACAAGGCTGCTTTCTGGGCATTGCCCGGAATGAAGGTAAAGGACAATTTAAAAGTGGATAAGGAATTGATCCCGGGAGGGGAAATGCCTTTCCGAGATTCGTCGCTCTTTGTTTTTGAAACGGTGAAACGCCCTGAGTGTATCATTCGTCTTGACCGTGAAGGCGGAATTATGATTGCCTGTGATTCGTTGCAAAACTGGGTGGAGCCGGATGAGTTCTTTGACGAAGCAACCATATCTACAATGCGACAAATGAAATTTTTCAGGCCTGCCAATCTCGGCCCTGCATGGATGTATGAAAGCCAGCCCGGCGCTGCAGATTTTTTAAGATTAAAAGAAATCCCTTTTGAACACGCCTTGTGCGGGCATGGTTATCCGTTTGTAAACAATGCTCACAAAGAATTTCTCCGGACGTTTAATGAATATTTCAATATTTAATGTGTGGACATTTACCACGAAAATGAAAATGCGGAAATTATTCCCGGATACCTGATCATTGAAAAGATATCGGAGTCAAACCTGCATGTTGTTTACCGGGCAACCAGGAAAGAAGATAATACCGAAGCAGCCATCAAAACCCTGAATGCCTCTTTTCCTGCGAGGGAGGAGATTGCCAATATCAGGCGTGAATACCAGATACTCCGTCAGCTTCAATTTGAGGGAATCATAAACGTGCACTCATTTGTACCGTTTGGACAGGGCAATTGGGGAATTGTAATGGAGAAATTTGGTATTACCTTACAGGAATATCTTACCGGATATGAAAACAAACACCTCCCGCTGAAACAGTTTTTTTCAATTGCCGTATCACTTGTGAAAATTTTAGGGAGCCTGCATGAAAAAAATGTTATCCATAAAGACATCAACCCCGCCAATATTCTTATTGAACCGGGTACCGGTACGCTGCGGCTGATTGATTTCAGCTCTTCAACCGAACTATCCAGGGAACGACAGGATATTTCATTGACCAAACGAATTGAAGGCTCCTTGCCTTTCATGTCGCCTGAGCAGACAGGCCGCATGAATCGTGATGTGGATTACCGTACGGATTATTATTCTCTCGGCATCACCTTTTACCGCATGCTTACCGGCCGGCTTCCCTTTTCTGCAAGTGATCCGTTGGAATGGGTTCATTGCCATATCAGCAGACAGGCAACACCGGTCAATAAAGTGAACCGGATGATCCCGGATATGTTATCGGATATTGTTGCAAAACTCATTTCAAAAAATGCTGAAGACCGTTATCAAAGCAGTTTCGGTATTGCAGCAGACCTTGAGGAATGCCGGGAAATGATTCGTAAGGGATTTCATGATTTTAATTTTGAATTGGCAACCTCAGATATTTCTCCTGTTTTTCAGATCCCCCAGAAATTGTATGGCCGCAATGATGAAATTGATTGTTTAGTGTCACACCTTGATAATGCATCCAACGGCTCGGTAGAGTTTTGCCTGGTGTCAGGTTATTCAGGTGTCGGAAAATCGGTGCTGGTATATGAGTTAGGCAGATTCATTGTAAAAAAAAGAGGATACCTGGCCCATGGAAAGTTTGAGCAGTTCAAACAAAACAATGCTTACTTCGCTTTTGCCAACGCTTTTCGCAAACTTATTTATGAATTACTTGGTGAGCCGGAAAACGTTCTTGAAAAATGGCGTACCTCTATCGGCAATGCATTGGGAAATAATGCACGCCTGCTGATTGATCTGATACCTGAACTGGAATTGATTATCGGCAAGTATCCTCCTGTGCAGGAGCTTCCCCCCGCTGAAGCGCAAAAGCGTTTCTTTATCCTGCTTCAGAATTTTGTAAAGGTATTTGCCGGTAAAGAACACCCGCTGGTATTGTTTATGGATGACCTGCAGTGGAGCGATATTCCTACATTAAACCTGATTCACCATCTCGTTACTTCAAAGGAATTGGGACATTTTTTACTCATCGGCGCTTATCGCAGCAATGCCGTGGACGATTCCCATCCGTTGAATCTCATTCTTGGAGAAATTCAGAAAGAACGGATTATTGAAAATTTGCACCTCGAACCCCTTAGTGCTGAAGCCGTAAATCAAATTGCCACTGATGCATTGCATTGTAACCCGGATGATGCAAGACCATTAAGTGGTGTGTTATTTGAAAAAGCAGCGGGCAATCCTTTTTTTACTATTGAATTATTAAAGAACCTGAATGAAAGGGGAGTCATCAGGTTTAACCCTGAAGCAGGGAAATGGAATTGGGATATTGACGAGGTGAGAAAAACGAAAAACAGCGACAACGTGGTTGATTTCCTGGTGGCCAGTCTCTCCCGTCTGAAAAGCGCCACGCAACAGGTTCTTCAGTTAGCTTCCTGCGTTGGCGCCACGTTTGATCTTAAAACATTAACGATCATTCATGAAAGTACCATGGATGAGACGGCGCAGGAATTGGAAGAAGCGCTTAGGGCAAATGTTGTTATTCCACTCAGCGAGAACTATAAGTTGGTGGGATTGGATTCATTCAAACCAGGCGGAACATTTCAGGACAACACTGAACAAGATATTAGTGAACTGAATCCTACATACCGGTTTCAACATGACAGGGTGCAGCAGGCTGCTTATTCAATGATTGCTCCGGAAAAAAGGCAGGCGCTCCATCTTTCCATAGGGCGGCTGATACTGAATCATACCAGCAAAGAAGAACTGGATGATGCGCTTTTTGAAATAACCGGCCATCTGAATGAAGGAAGGTCTTTGATTGAAAACTCGGGAGAACGCAATGAATTGGTGACGCTAAATTTAAAAGCAGGAATCAAAGCAAAACAATCTTCGGCTTATGAAGCAGCATTGAATTATCTGAAGACAGGATATGATCTTCTTGAAAAAGATGCCTGGCAATCCGATTATGATCTTACCTGGAAACTGTATGAAGAAATTCAGCATTGCACTTATTTGACCGGAGATTGGAACGGCGCCGACAATTGGGCAGAAGCAATGTTGAAAAATGCAAAAACACCCATTGAAAAAGCATTGGTATTATCTGCCCGGACCAGGCAATATGCTACTATCGGCAAAATGAGAGAATCCATCCAGGCTGCCTGTGAAGGACTTTCATTCCTGGGGTTTGAATTTTTGCCGGAACCAACTTCCCTGAATGTAGAGGAAGAAGTGCAGTTGCTGGCAAGGTTGTTAAATGGCCGGGCCATTGCTGATCTCATTAATCTTTCCAATCTTACTGATCAAAAAGCAAAAATTGCCAGCCAGTTATTGATGGAAACATTTGCAGCGGCATTTCTATCTGCCAGCGGTACCATGTTTCCCTATCTTGTTTTGAAGTCGGTGAATTTAGCCCTGCAGTATGGCAACAGTCCTGAGACTGCTTTTGCATACGCAGCATACGGAATGATTCTCTGCGGTTATTTTAATGATACGGTTCTTGGATATGAATATGGCAAGCTGGGGGTAAGCCTCGTTGAAAAATATGATGACATCGCTCTCCGGTCAAGGGTCATTTATGTTTATACGATGTTTGTGCATCACTGGTCCAATCATTGGTCAACCATGACTCCCTGGTTTCGGAAAGGCATAGAAGCCGGTTATCAGTCAGGCGATCTTTTGTACCTGGCATACAGTGCACAGGATTGTATTATCTGGGATCCGCAGCTTGATCTGGAAACTGCGGCTAATGAACACCGAAAGATGCTGAAGATCGTGAAAGAATGTGATTACCAGGACTCCTATGATTCCGGAACATTGTTTTTGCAAATGCAATTGAATTTCCTGGGAATGACCAGGAGCCTCTGCTCAATGACTGATGATAACTTCAATGAGGAAGAATGCATTGAGGGTATGGTGCGCCGTCATTTTATGACAGGCATAGCCAACTATCGTATTTACAAAGCAGAGATTCACTTTCTCTACAATGATGCATGGGGCGCATTGCCTCATATACTCGAGCAGGAACGGTTGATGTCATCCGTTATGTCATTGCCCCAGTTGGTACGTTTTCATATTATTTCTTTTTTGGTGTATGCAATTTTGCTCAGGGATAGCGCCTTTGAAGAGCAGCAGAAGTTGCTTGATAAAATGCAGCAAAGCCTTGCCACAATGACAAGATGGGCAAAACAATGCCCGGAAAATTTCGGCCATCTTCAATTATTAATGGAAGCTATGTTTGCATGTCATCATAATAACATTGCAGAGGCTTTGTCACTTTTTGAACGATCAATTGCCCTTGCCCAAAAAAATAATTTTATCCGCGATGAGGCTATGGCCAATGAAATGGCAGCAAGATTATTATTGAGTTCAGGCCTGCCCAAAGCGGCAGAAGGATATTTACAGGCTTCCCGGTATTTATATTACCGGTGGGGCGCTTCCCGGAAAGTGGAAATAATGGATAAAGAATACCCGTCTCTTTCCGGATCAGCAACCTACCGGGGCAATGTTCCTGTTCAGTCAAAAAACCAGGAATCAACTGTTCATACGATTACAGACAGCATCAATGCAGAGTTGCTCGATATCAATTCTATTTTCAAAGCCTCTCAAACTATTTCCGGTGAGCTGGTACTGGAAAAACTTTTTAAATCCACCTTACAAATCCTGTTGGAAAATGCCGGAGCACAAAAAGGTTTTCTTTTCGGGGAACAGGATGGAAAGATTGCCATTCTTGCACAAAGAGATGAAAGTAACCGGGAAGAAAAAACTGTTTCACCGGTTCATGCGGGGCCTCATTTTCCCGTAACACTTATCAACACAGCCTGGCGCACCAATGAAGCCATCGTTATTGATAATGCTTCTAAAATAAATCCCTTTTCTTCTGATCCTTATATCATCAGGGCAAAACCATTGTCGGTAATGTGTGTTCCGCTTCCGTTGCACGATCATTGGAGAGTAGCCGTGTACCTGGAAAATAATGTAACACACAGCGCTTTTAGTGAAGAGCGTGTGAATATAATCAAACTGCTCTCCGGCCAGGCAGCCATTTCTCTTGCCAATGCAAGAATTTATGAGAACCAGGAGCAATTGCTAAAAGCACAACAACGCTTTGTGCCAATCCAGTTTTTGAAAAATCTCGGGCATAATGATATTTCGAAGGTGGAACTGGGTGAATCGGTTGCCATGGAAATGAGTGTGCTGTTTTCGGATATTCGTGAATTTACCTCCATGGTGGAAAAGCTGTCTCCGCATGATGTGATTGAATTGCTGAATGAATATTACAGTGTGCTGGGAGAGCCGATAACAAGGTTTGGTGGTTTTATAGATTCCTATGCCGGCGATGAGATCATGGCATTGTTCCCGGTGCCGGCTCAGCAGTCGGTGGAAGCAGGTATCATGATGTGTGCTGCGTTGCGAAAATTTAATGCAACCCATATCACAGGTAGCCGGCCACCATTGAGAATGGGTCTTGGTATGAATACCGGGTCCATGGTTCTCGGCACTATGGGCGGGTTAGACAGAATGCAGTGTACTGTATTGGGAGATTCGGTAAACCTTGCTTCAAGGATAGAACAGTTGACCAGGATTTATGAAGCACAATTCCTGGTTGGTGAGAATACTTTTTCCTCTCTTGAAAATCCCGGCGCTTTTTCCATACGGATGGTTGACTATGTAGCGGTCAAAGGAAAAGATAAGGCCATCAGGTTGTATGAAGTGCTGGATGCCGAAGAAGATGACCGGCGCAGGGCCAAGGAAGCAACGAAAAAAGAACTGGCAGCAGGAATGGAGGCTTATTTCAATCGTGATTTCTCCTCTGCTTTGGCAGTCTTTAATAGCCTCATCAAATCGGATGTTATGGATACGGTGCCATCAATCTTTGCAAAAAGATGTAAGCAATATTTGGGAAAAGAACTTCCGGAAGATTGGAAAGGCTATGAAAAACTTGTGCAGAAATAGGATTTGTTTTTATAAATCTGTTTATCGAATGATAATTGCTTGTTTCCCTGCCGGAGGTAATTTGATAAATTAATCAATAATAAAATTCATGAGCAAGATAAAAATCGGAGTGGTAATGGATCCCATTCACAGCATTCATCCTGAAAAAGATACTTCGCTTGCATTTATGCTGGAAGCACAAAAGCGTGGATGGGAGATTGCCTATATGGAGATGGCTGATCTTTTTTTAAGGGATGGCCATGCCGAAGCACGCATGCGCCGGTTGAACGTTTTCAATGATCTCCAAAAATGGTTTGAATTTACCGGAGAAGAATATGGGGCGCTGAGTGACCTGGATGTGATATTGATGAGAAAAGACCCGCCATTCGATATAGAATTTATTGTGGCGACATACATTCTCGAAAAGGCGGAAGAAGAAGGAGCGCTGGTGGTAAATAATCCCCGGTCCTTACGAGATGTGAATGAAAAAATTTTCACCGCATGGTTTCCGCAATGTTGTCCGCCCTCATTATTAACTCGATCTGAAAAAACTATTAAATCATTTTTGGATACACATGGCAAGATCGTTGTTAAGCCAACCGATAAAATGGGCGGAAGATCTGTTTTCATTATTGCCAAAGGAGATCCGAATACAAGAGTAATCATTGAGGAAGTAACAGGTTCAGGAAGCCGATACATCCAGGCGCAGGCTTATATTCCCGAAATTGAAACACTGGGAGATAAGCGGATTATTTTAATTGACGGCATTCCGGTTGATTATGGAATTGCAAGAATTCCGGCGGGTGGTGACCATCGCGGAAACCTGGCAGCCGGAGCCAGGGCAGAAGGCTTTGAATTAACGGCAAGAGACCGGTGGATATGCGATCAGATAGGACCTGCATTGCGGGAGCGGGGATTATTATTTACCGGTATTGATGTGATTGGGGATTATCTGACCGAAATAAATGTAACCAGCCCTACCTGCATCCGGGAGATTGATGCAATTTTTAATACCGGTATCGCTTCCCGGTTTTTTGATTCATTGCAAAATCATATTCATAAAAAAGAAGCAGGAAAAAACTGAAATGATGATCACGTCCTCTACTATTCTGACCAGGGAAATCTGCAGGAATTATATCGAAGAATCTTTATTCGGGCCTGCGCATTACCCATCTAATCTACGGGATGAGCATGTGAAAAGTATTGGAGTGGAAAGGGAATGCTTTCCCTTTATGATCAATGATCAAAATGATAGACAACCGGTAAGGCTTTTTGGAAATGGCGATTCCTTGTCAGATATATTGATTCATTATTCGGAAATGAAGGGAGGAGTTGCCCGCTACAAAACAAAAAACTTGTTAGGTAAAAATAATGATACAATAATTGAAGCCATTGATTTTCCTGATGGCTGCAACTTTCAGTTTGAGCCGGGAGCACAGGTGGAAATTTCCACTTCCCCCAGTCAGGGGATTGATGATTTATCCTGTAAGCTTAATTTCATGCAGCAGATTTTGCATGAGGTCAGCCGGCAAACGAATTTTCGTTTTGTGCAATGTGGGACGCATCCGTGGTTTACCACCGGTCAAATCGGAATGCAATTGAATAAGCCAAGATACCGGGCTATGTCCCGTTACTTTGAAAAAATTAATGAATTTGGCTCGAAGATGTTGGTACAAACCTGTTCATTGCAGGTGAATGTGGATACAGGTTGTGACTGGGATACCAGAGTGAAAAGATTTGTAGCCGCCAACCTGCTGGCGCCGTTTGCAACGGCACTGTTTGCCCATTCACCGGTTACTGCCGGTAAGATCAATGGTTACAAATCGTACAGAAGTTTTATCTGGCAACAGTTGGATCAATCCAGGACGGGGTTGATAACAGCAAACCGGAATAAAAATTCTCTTGATAAGGATGCCCTTATTGATGCCTATCTCCGGTTTGCCCTGAATGCTCCGGTTGTCTTTATTGAAGATTTTGGTGATGAAACATTTCCCGCCAATATAACATTGGAATACTGGATCACAAACCCGGTGAATGGTTTGCAGCCAACTTTGGCTCATTTTAAAAACCATCTCTCCCTGTTATTCCCTGAAGTAAGGCTCAAAGGTTATCTTGAATTACGTTCTGCAGATGCACCGCCTTCTGAATGGCAAATGATTCCTGTTTTGTTTTACTGCGGGTTGCTGTACTCCAATCATTGTCTTGAAAAAACACTTGATCTGCTCCTGCCTTTTAGAAGTGAATTACCGTCATTGATGCAGCAGGCTGTGTTTGGCCTGGAGCAGGATGATATTTTCAAAACAGCGAAGAAGCTGATGCCGCTTGCTATTGAAGGGTTTTCAGGCTTGCCGGAATCTTTTAGAGGAAATGATACGCTCCCGAGGGCAATTTCATTTTTAGAAAACTACTGCATGCAGCGAAAAACATTTGCCGATGATTTTCTCGAAGAATTCGTAAAGAAAAAAAACCGGGCAACAGAATAAAAATAATCGTACTTTGATACCCGGTTTGATGTTGTTGGCACCGCAACAGAAAGAAGTGAGAATCCCAAAATGAAAAACGGTGATGCCTTGTGTGAAGTATTAGTCATGTACCTGCACCTATTTTGAACACTTAGCCAGCTACGGAACTTTTTACGATTGAAACAAAAAACGCTCAGTTTAACCGGAAAGAAGATTAAATTTCTCCGGATAAAACCCGGCGGGTAGTTACAATAGTTTTATTACATCATCAAAAAAACCAACTATGTCTTCCTACAAATATTTATTCGGCGCTGCCAATAAGATTGAACAACTCTTTCCTCCGCCTGAATTTGCAGACCCAAGCCTGAACTTTCATGATTATACCGATGTGATCAAACACTATACAACCAATTCATTAAAAGCTGATGGCATTTCAGATATTCAGAAAATAGAAGTAACCAGGCCGGATGGTAATTATTATATACTGCTTGAAAGTTCGGGAGAGCAGGCAGTGCTGGAACAATTCGGTAACCGCCATGCCACCATATTCAGTAAAGAGTATGCACAAAAAGCAATCAGGGGAATGGACTTGCTGAAAGAACTGAATGTGTGGAACCCCATGGAAAATTATCATGTAAATGGCAGCCCAACCGATGGCACTTCCAAATGGCATTTATTTCCTTCACTGGGACTGAATGTAATGAATCAAAAAGGAATTTTGTTGCTTCATTATCCTCCCTGGGCAGTAGTTCAGTTAGGTACTTTTGAAAATGCCATTACTTTCAGGAGGTGGGAACAATTGTTGAGCTGTGCCGGTATCAGCAGCAATGAATCTTCGTTTTATAAAACATTTATGGAAGTAAGCCCGATCGCTGCTCCGGGTTCGGGAGAGAGTGAATATCCCAATGATTATTTTCCGATCATGATGGCCTCCGGATTTTTCGATGGCGGGCCTGACAGAGATTATATTAAATCGATGCTGGAATTATTTCTGAATCCTCCTTATTGGCCTGAAGAAAGAAAATATACATTACCCTTGCTCATCTGCGGCTCTCCGCTGTATGATCCGCAATCACCCGGCTGGTTCAGGACCGCATACCCCAATATACTACCGCAGGACAAAAACGGCGTACCGCAGGTGAACGTCATGCAGACCGGTACATTTAAAGTATTTCCGCATTCACAAAGAGCAACCCCTTACCTGATTTCGAACCACATGATTGCAGCGGGAGTAACCGGAAAGTGTACGAATGATCCATCCCAAATTCCGGATATCAGGCAATATGAAGCACAGGATATGGTGTCCACCACCTTTCTGAAAATTTATTCCGAAAATCCGGATATCAGTCCGCAGGATGCAAGGGCTCAGGCGTGTCAAAGATGGTTTGGCAATCCTGAAGGAACAGGTGCTCCCATGCCAAAAGATGAAAATGATCAGCTTACTCTCTGTGCGCTGGCGCAAATGGATCTGTTCTTTGAGCCTAACCCCCCACGTCCGAAATATACTTTTGAGGAAGCTTTTCAGCGTTGCAAAACAGCCACAAGCCCGGGTGATCCCTGTTGCGGAAATATCAAACCGGGGGATATCTGATTAAAGGAGTAATTAAATATTTTCAAAAAAAAAGTTATAGAAATATATTTTATGAGTAATTCAAAAAATCAATTCTGCATTAGCTGCGATCATGAAACGGGGAATTATCAGCTTTGGTCGGTTGACACAGAAAGTGCTTCACTTTTTAACAAGGTTGGCTCTGCCGATAATAAATCCATTTCCAAAGATTCGAATTTGATCCAGGCAGGTAATTATATTTTGCAGTGGAGTGATCTGAACAAAGACAATCAATATGCATACAGGTTGCTTCAATTCAATCCTGAGGCAGATAATCCATTGGGAAGTTATGTCCCCGATAAATCACAAAATGGAAAATTGGTTTGGTCGGAAGCGGCTGTGCAGTCAGGCATGTGGAGCAAGTCAAAATTTTTCAGTTCACGGCAGGATTTTGCCAATCCTGATGGCGCCAAAAAAGGATTTGAATCCGGATCAGAACTGATCCTTGTTTCCATGCACAATTTTGTTCTCAATTTTATTCCGACGGAAGGCAGGGGTACCAACCAGCTTTTCAACTTTGACCCGGGCAGCAGTGATCCGTTGCCGGCGCCTTATTCCCCGCAGGGTGCCTGGCTTACGATTGAAACGGGACATGAGCTTTTATATGTAAATGGTTATGTTCTGGATTGGCAACCCACCAGCGGAGATTTTGTAATCTGGCAGTTCGATCCGCAGGCAGAAGGTTCATTGAGTTATCCGCCCATCCGGAAAGGCAACTGGCAAACATCCGGTATCAACAGCGATCATCGTTTGTTTGTAATTGATGGAAATATTATTGATTGGGACCCTGCCTATAACACCTATCGCCTTTGGGCGTTTGATCCCGAAAGTGAATCGGGTTTGAGAGGCCCGGTCAGCCAGGGAAAATTTCCGGATCAGATTAACGGCAGCGCTTCACTCACTTTTATTGAAACCTTGATCCCGGTAAAGATTGAATTGTCTCAAAAACCGGGAACAATGGAATTCATGCGGGACAAAATTGAGCATGTGATTTATTACATGATTGAAAACCGTTCTTTCGATCACGTATGCGGATGGCTGTATGCAAAGAATGAACCTTTTCATCTCATCGGGCCTGATGGTCCATTCCGTGGTGTAGATGAAAGTTTTAAAAATTCATTCCGTGGAAAAGAGTACGCCATCACGCAATACAATAATGGCAAACTCAGTGAGGATATCAATCTCGACCTGGATCAGCAGGATCCCTATCATGATAATTCGGATGTGCTACGCCAGATGTTTTTTTCTGACATCAATGATTATTTCAACAAGAGACAACCTGATATGGGCGGCTTTGCCTGGAACAATGGCACCACGGAAGTGATGCAGGGTTATTCACCGGAACAATTGCCCGTACTCAATGGTCTTGCCCGGAATTATGCCATCTCCGATGATTGGTTTAGTTCTACTCCAAGCGGCACCACCGTAAACAGGGCTTTTGCGCTTACCGGTTCTACATTGGGCAAACTGAATAATTTTCAAAATGGTAATGAATACCTGGAATGGTCGCAATACCCGCATCGTCCTTCCATCTGGAAAGTGATGTGGGCAAACGGGATCAGGGATTTTAAAATATACAATTCCGTAGAATGGATCGAGTGCCAATATACCTACAACCTGTTTTTGAAAGGGCAGATACCGAGTATAGATAATCCGTTTGTTGTGGGCAATTATGTACCACAGCTCAACCAGTTTTTTGATGACCTTAAATATGGCACCCTCCCTAAATTTTCTTTCCTGGAGCCTAAGTGGGTGACGTTTACAGGATCCACTTCTTACCATCCCGGCAATGACCTGATACCCGGTGAAAGAGAATTGAATGATATTTTCACAGCATTACAAAACAGTCCGCTTTGGGAAAAAACATTACTCGTGATCACTTTTGATGAACACGGCGGCCTTCCGGATCATGTGCCGCCTCCCTATGCAGCAAAGCCCTGGGCCAATGATTCTTTTAACGGTTTCGATTCGGATATCATGGGAGTCAGGATTCCTACTGTATTAGTATCTCCCTATATCACACCCAACACGGTATTTCGTTCCGGTACCGGCACTGCTTACGATTCCACATCCATTCTCAGTACCTTGCTCCACTGGATGGGTGTTCCAAAATCAAGATGGGGATTGGGAGAACGAACCAACCAGGCACCCACATTTGAATCTGTATTTTGTGAACAGCAACCACGCACTGATAAAGTGGCGCTGGATCTTCCTTACGATAAAAGTTTTCCGAAGATACCCGGGGAAGGAGCGAATGTTCCTGTATTGCCTGTCCACGACCTGCACCGGTTGATTGTGCCGGGAATGATTGCAGATATGACGCCGGGTCTCAGTTCGGTGGAGAGAACAAAGATCACTAATGAACTATTGGAAAATGCCGGCAGTTTGCAGGATCTGCACACAAGGCTGGAAGCGATTCACAGGAAGCATAGTCGTTGATTGCAAGAATGCCGGTATTACATTTTTTTGCTTGCTAATTTTTGGCGTTAAGCTATGCGGGCATCATTATTCTATTGTTTCAAGTGATGAAATACTGCTTCGAAACTGCAGGTTTCGATGAGCGGGAAGAGATAGGAATAGTAGCACTGCCGATGAAAATTTATTCGTTGCTCCTGCTGATGCAAATTTTCCTGTTTGGCGTTCACTGTTTTTTTGTGTCTTACTATTGTCTTTTATTATTCGGATCAAACTTAAACATACATTCAATACCGAATTTGCCTCTAAATATTGCAAAGTAAGTACCATCTGGATTTTCGGCAAAAGGCATTTCAATTTGACTACCTGCCGAAAGTCCGTTAAATAATTCATAGGCTTCTTCTATGCTCTCTGCCCTGATTGAAATTTTGCTCCTGTTTTCATCTTCATTTACTTTTCCCATAATTTCAGGAATATCATTAGCCGTAAAAAACATTACTGCCAACAGGTAAAGCTATATTCATTATTTTATATTCTTCCTTTGCAGGTATAGGATATTCAGGGCTTGAAATATATTTAAAGCGAATAGCCTTTGAGAATTATCCGCCAAAAACTGATTAGTTAACGGTAAACGCTTCTACTGCATTTCCATTATAGCTGATGTGCGGATTAATTTGCGCCATTGTTTTTATTTGTTTTGATGGTTATTATTTAAGTTCTGATAAAATAAGTTTTTTCTGTTTGAGCGTATTTTTCATTGCCTTTTCTCTGACCTTAGGGTCTTTGCTGTTAATAAGGTCAAAATAGTCAACAGGGACAACCTGCCACGACAAGCCGTATTTGTCTTTACACCATCCACAAGAACCTTCTTGTCCGCCATTTGCAGTCAAAGCATCCCAGTAATAATCTACTTCTGCCTGATCTTTGCAGTTTAGCACAAACGAAACCGATTCATTAAACTTGAAGTATGGTCCTGCTGCCAGAATATTTAATTCCATACCTGCTATTTCGATGGTGGCTGTTTCAAAATCTCCTCCGCCCGCTTCCGGTGGATTTTTATATTTGTGATACTCTTTCAATTTGCCGTCTTTAAATAGGGATAAATAGTAATCTGCCACTGCTTTTGCATCTTTTGTCTCAACCCAGAGACAAGGTGTGATTTTTTGTTTAATCGTATCAGTTTTGTTTGCTAAAGTTTGGTTAGCTTTTGTAGCAAGATTGCTGTTATTGTTTGTGTTCTGTTGTGAATTTCCGCAACCCATTACATTAACTATTATTAATGCAATCAAAATATTAAGCCCATGGTTTTTCATAATGTTATTTATTTTAATTGGATAGTAAAATTTCTAATTTATTTAATGTTGCAGTTAAGCCTTCTTTGAAGCCCATCTCAATCATCTTTTCCATTCTTTCAAGTGAGTCGTTGTAAATAATAATCCTCACTATTGTATGCCCGTTTTGCTCTGTAAAAGTTAGATCCCAATCAGAACCGGGTAAGAAAGGGTTTTCGTCTTTGTCGGCAAAGGCATTCAAATATTTGAAATTGTTTTTTGGGGTAATAGATGTGTATTTCTGAATGGCATAGTGTTCTTGCCCTTCCGGGCTTACCATTGCGTAAAATCTTCTGCCACCCACTTTAAAATCCATTGCTTTTGTTTTAGATGTAAATGGTTTGGGCGCCCACCATTGGTCAAGGATTTCCGGCTTAGTGAATGCGTCCCAAACCAATGATAAGCCGGCCGCAAATTCTCTGCTTACAGAAATGGTATTTTTTGATTTGTCAACTATGAATTCAAATAGCAGGTTTTTCATTTTTTCTGTTTTTTAATTGTGGATAATACTTTGTCAAGCTGGTTGAAACGGGTTTCCCAAATTTTCCGGAACTGTTCCAGCCACTTGTCTATTTCTTTCATTTTGTTGATCTCAAGTGAGTAGTAAATTTCTCTCCCCTGTTGTTCCTGTTTTACGAGTTCACACTCTGTTAAAATGCGAAGATGTTTTGAAACAGCTTGCCGGGTCGTATCAAAGTGTTCGGCAATAGCGTTTGGCGTCATTGCCTGTAATGCAATTAAAACGATGATTGCCCGTCTTGTCGGGTCTGCAACCGCCTGGAAAATGTCTCGTCTCATTGTCTTATTATTTGTTTATGAAACCAACCGGTTGCAAATATATGTGCAACTTACCGGTTTCGCAAATAAATTTTTTTCAGAGTAAATTGCCTGGAAGATTTCGGTGCTTTTAGGGTCATCCTGCAATGATGTATAACACATAATTTTATGCCGTTCGAAACTGAGTTTCAGGCCCCCCCGTATTCATTAGGGAAGAATCATTAAATACGAATCAATTTATTTTGTAAAAAATAAGGTCAGAGATCCCTGCGGTTATTCATTCTGAAACATATCCACCAGATCAAAGTGGTAAGGATTGCAGTGTACAGGACATGTGAGTTGATTCCTTCCAGCGCTTTTTCGTAAGCTTCTTTATCAATCCTTCCCAAAAATGCCGGCACAGGTATGAGGCGATCGGAAATCTCCAGAGGCAAAAACCGCCCGATATCATTCGCTTTCCATTTTGCCAGTCCAACAAGTATAGGTTCAAACACTATGTAGTAAAACAAAAAAATCCCCAGGGCCATAAAAGCTTTTTTCATTAGAAAACCAATAAAAAAGGCAATGGATAACTGGGAAAAAGTTTGTAATGCAAAGAGTCCTGCATAATAAGACATACTCCAGGTATCGCTGCTTCTCTCTTCATTCGTAAGTCCCGTAACCAGGCAGATACTGATGTATATAACGGTGACCAGCAATGATACCAGTAATACATCAATGAGCTTACTTGCCATAAACTCATTGCGGCTCCAGCCATCAATAATATTCTGGCGGTTGGTTTTGAATGTATATTCATTTGTGATGAACATGATCACCACTACCGCCGGGATGAATACAAAAAGAGAAGAGGAGTATGCCAGTGTATGCCATGCTTCAGGAAAAGAAAATGGATTTCCGATCAGCGCTTTTACAAGCATTGCGGTCTCGTCTTTTCTCGTGGTAAATATTTCGTAAATGTTGTGAAAGATATAGCTGATGCCGGGATAAGAGAGTGCTGTCAGCCCGATGATCCACCAGAAAGCTTTGTACTTCCGGATCTTTAACCATTCTGTTCTGATAAGATTATTCATAATGTCAGTTTGAAATTCAGGTATTGGTCAATTCAAAAAACCGGGTCTCCAGTCTTTTCTTTTTTAAAGCAAGATGATCCAGCACTATTCCTTTTGCAAAACAAAAACTGTTTATTTCAGCCAGCTTTGCTGTCCCTTTTGGGAAAGAAGCACAAACCGTCTTTGATTTATTGTCCGTCATTACATTTTTACTGATCTGTAACAGGGTATGGCACAGGAGATCAAGGTCGGCAGCGCTTAATTCTACTACATCTTCATCCATTAATACTTCATCTACATTCCCGGTGGTGATCAGGTCGCCCGTTTTTAAAATAGCAACATGGGTGCATACTTTTTCCACTTCATCCAGCAAATGACTGGCCATGATGACAGTGTGTCCCCTGTCTCTCAGTTCGGCAATAAGCTGCCTGATCTCAACAATGCCGACGGGGTCTAATCCGTTGGTGGGCTCATCAAGTACCAGTACAGCCGGCCCGCCGAGCAATGCCGCCGCAACTGCCAACCGTTGTTTCATTCCAAGGCTGAATGTTTTGAAAATGCTGTTGCGCCTTTCATAAAGCTTTACTTTTTTCAGAACTTCCTCAATATCTGAAGCTGTGCCCCTGCCGCTGATAGCTTGTGTTATTCTCAGGTTATCTGTTGCTGATAAATAATGGTAGAAATTAGGAGTCTCCAGGAGTGATCCTATTTTTTTTCTTTGTTCCGGTGAACTTTGCTGCCCAAACCAGGAAAAAGATCCTTCATTTGCAATTAGCACATCAAGGATAATACTCAGCAAAGTGGTCTTCCCGCTGCCATTAGGACCAAGTATGCCGAACACACTTCCTTCAGGCACATCAAAAGATACTTTGTTCAATGCACGGACCGGGCCATAATATTTGGTGATGTTATTAATGGAAAGTACTGAACTCATATTTCTAAATTTGGAAATGAGTATCAAAAATATGTTTTCATATCTATACAAGGGAAAATAATTGATGAACTTTGCTAAATCTTATTCGTATGGCAACCGTTCTCATTACAGGCGGCACAGGAATGATCGGCAAGGCGCTGGTAAAAAAATTATCGGGAAGAGGATACCGGGTTGTTGTATTGTCCAGGAAAAGAATGCAGGAAAAAATCAAGAAAAGTAACAGGAATATTGAATTTGCAAAGTGGGAAATCGGGAAAAAAATTATTGAAGCGCCTGCTATTTCCGGAGCAGATCATGTTATTCATCTTGCCGGCGCCGGCATTGCAGAAAAAAGATGGACCAGGAAAAGAATGCAGGACATTATCAGCAGCAGGGTGGACAGCGGAACATTGCTGGCAGAAAGCCTGGAGAAAATCCCGAACCAGGTAAAGACAGTGATCGCTGTTTCTGCTATTGGTTATTACGGCCCTGACCGGAATCAAAGTCACCTATTCAGTGAATCGGATCCTCCGTTTCCCGATTTTTTAGGCAGCACCTGCCGGCAATGGGAAGAAAGTATTGAACCGGTCACACAGATGGGAAAAAGGCTTGTAGTGTTAAGAGCAGGAATTGTTTTGGATAAAGAAGGAGGAGCCCTCAAAAAATTTCTTCAACCTTTAAAGGTTGGACTGGCAATTATTTTGGGCAGAGGCGATCAGATCATCAGCTGGATTCATATTGACGATCTGGTTAATCTTTTTATAGCTGCCATTGAGAAGGAACATATTTCGGGAGTGTACAATGCCGTTGCTCCCGGCACAGTAACCAATAAAGAATTTGTATTGACTTTGGCTAAGACAAGGAATAAATTTTTTATCCCGGTAAGAATCCCGGCTTTTATCTTAAAGCTCTTTTTAGGTAAGTTGAGCGGTGAATTATTAAAAAGCGTTACGGTGAGTTCCGGGAAAATTCAACAGGAAGGGCTTTCTTTTATTTATCCTGATATACAGTCTGCAATAAAAAATTTATTGGAAGATTCATAAGTTTAATGCGGATTGATCCGGGTGCCAGATGCTGGTGAATTCTCCAATGACAGCTTTTCCTTTGTTATAATTTCCGGCATCAAGCCTGAGTGAGGCAATATCTTCCTTTAGTACTTTTCTGTACCTGGGATGCATCGTTCCACCGTTACTGCTGTCGCCGGCTGCACCCAAAGGATTGTATTGATATGCTGCATCCACCAGGGTTCCTCTCGGGTACATAATGCCGGGTACACCTTTGCCACGCAGATCAGTGATGTGAGGATGGTCCAGCCCGAGTGTATGCCCGTATTCATGGGCGGCAGTCGTAGATCCTTTGTACAGGTTTTCCAGTTTGAAATAACCGGTATTGCAACCAATGCCGTCAACAAAGGAGATATTGCCATGTGCGAATTCTTCTATCCGGAAATAGTTATTGCACGGATTAGTATTTTGAAAAATTTCCTCCGGCAAAATGCCAGGTGAAAATTCAGCAGTAATGGTAAACGTGACCGTTAATTCCTTTCTTTTCCATACAAAAGTACCTTTTGGCTCATTCCACATGGTTTCTATTTCATCACGGATCAGCTCGGTAATGGCAGGATCCGCTGCATTCCCGTAAGTGACGATGTGAGAATAAATATTCAGGTAGCCATATTTTATTTCAGCAATGCCCATAGTTTATAGGTACCGGGTATAATTAAGAATGTAACATGACAAAGCGGAAAGCGATACGGTTGCACAGTAATTTTTATGTAGCAGGGAAAAAATAGTCCATTAAGGATCATGAATCCTGTAAGCTCCGGCTCTGACTAATTCCTTACCGGCTTACCGCCTTTCAATACGCTTTGAATTCTTTCTAAAGTTTTCTTTTCACCGCATAAGGAAAGAAAAGCTTCCCGTTCAAGGTCCAGTAAATATTGTTCAGAAACCAGTGATTGTTCGGTAAGGTCGCCGCCGCACATTACATACGCCAGCTTCTTTGCCACTACCACATCATGGTCCGTTGCATAATTCCCCCTCCACATTCCATTGATCCCTGCATACAATGCTCCCAGTGCTGTGCGACCCAATACTTTTATATCTTTTCTTGGCACCGGTGTTACATATCCGCTGTCATATAATCCGATCACTGATTTTTTTGCTTCACTGATGCGGCGGTTCTGATTGATCACCACTTCATCATGTCCTTTTCGATAAACACCAATGTCAAATCCTTCATAAGCAGAAGTGCCCACTTTAGCTGTAGCAATGGTGAAGAACCGGTTTTTTAATGTTATGGTTTCCGGCTCATCGTGATGCATTTCATCCGAAGCTCTTAAAGCAAATTCTTTGGTGCCGCCACCACCGGGTATCAGTCCCACACCTAATTCCACAAGGCCGGTATAAGTTTCTGCTGCGGGGCAGCATTTGTCTGAATGCAAACTCAGTTCACAGGCTCCGCCCAATGCCAGGCCATGCGGCGCTACCACCACAGGAATAGAGGAATACCGGGCTCGCATTGTTGTATTTTGAAAAAGACGGACAGCCATATCCAGTTCATCATATTCCTGTTCTATGGCCAGCATGAAAATCAAGCCCACGTTGGCGCCGGCAGAAAAGTTCGGGCCTTCATTGGCGATGACCAGGCCTTTGTAATTTTTTTCCGCTTTATCAATTGCAGTTTGAATGCCGGTCAGCACATCCCCGCCAATGCTTCCCATTTTTGTGAACCATTGAAAGCCCAGTACATCATCACCAAGATCATATAACCTGCAGCTATCATTTTTCCAGATGGTCTTATCCTGGAAATTGCTCATGACTATAAAGGCATCGCCACCCGGAAGCGGATTGTAGTTTTTACCTGCAGGGTCGTAGCAGAATCTTTTCCCGTTTTCAATTTTATAAAACGAACTGAAACCTTTTACCAGCATTTCATCCACCCATGGCGCCACTTTATATCCTGCCTCTTTCATTGCTTTCACTGTTTTCTCTACACCCAGCACATCCCAGCTTTCGAAAGCGCCGATCTCCCATCCGAACCCTGCCATCATTGCATCATCCAGGCGATAGAGTTCATCACTGATTTCGGGAATGCGGTGTGATATGTAAGAAAAAAGCCCGTAATGAAAATGACGGTAAAACTCCCCGGCTTTATCCTGTCCTGTACAAAGCATCTTCAATCTCTGATTCAGGTCTTCAACCGGTTTGGCCGCTTCTACAGTGGCAAACTTTGCTTTTACCCTCGGTTTATATTCAAAAGAATTCAGATCAAGTGTGAGGATCTCTGATTGGCCGCCTGCGCCTTTGATCTTTTTAAAAAATCCCTGACTTGTTTTATCTCCAAGCCAGTTGCTGGAAACCATTTTATCCAGCCAGGCAGGTATTTTAAAAATATCTTTTGCTTCATCATCGGGGCAATTGTCATGAACCCCGTTTGCCACTTTTACCAATGTGTCAATGCCGACAACATCGGCTGTTCTGAATGTGGCTGACTTGGGCCTGCCAATGATCGGCCCGGTCAAAGCTTCCACTTCATCAATGTTCATTTTCAATTTATCCAGTAAGCCGAATATGGACATGATGCCATAGACCCCGGTGCGATTGGCTATGAAAGCCGGAGTGTCTTTGCACAATACAGTTGTTTTTCCGAGATACAGATCTCCGTAGTGCATCAGGAAATCAATTACAGAAGGATCGGTTTCCGGCGTCGGTATGATCTCAAGAAGCCTTAAATAACGCGGCGGATTGAAAAAATGTGTACCGCAGAAATGTTTTTTAAAATCCTCGCTTCTTCCTTCATTCAGCAAATGAATCGGGATACCGGATGTGTTTGATGTAATCAGTGTCCCCGGTTTGCGGAACTGCTCCACTTTTTCATAAACAGATTTTTTGATGTCTGATCTTTCTACAACTACTTCGATCACCCAGTCGCAGCCGGCAATATCTTTCATGTTATCGTCAAAATTGCCGGTAGTGATCTTTTTCAAAGCATCTTTGTAGTAGAGAGGAGAAGGATTGCTTTTCACTGCATTGTTCAGAGAATCGTTGACGATCTTGTTCCTTGCCAGCGGATCATTACTGGCTGTGGCATCCTTCGGTACAATGTCCAGTAATAATACGGGGATACCGATCCCTGCAAAATGACAGGCGATCCTGGATCCCATGACGCCACTGCCTAATACAGCTACCTTTTTAATAATTCTGTTCGGCATAATCAAATAGTTAGTTAAACAACTAATTCCTGTACCGAAATTAAGTGATTTTTCTTGTTTGGCGAGTGGAAGAAGATTATTACTTCAGAGGTTCCAGCAGGCAGTCCACGGTGATCTTTATTGACTTTGAAATGTTATTTGTTACATCCCGCGGAATTTCGATTTTATAATCCGCCAGGACAATAGTGAAAACGGAGTTTGCCTGTAATTTCCCTTCTTTTACCTCAAGTGCAGCTGTAGTCTCGATATCTTTTGTTTCACCATGTAAAGAGAGTTGCCCTTTCAATTTGGCCGTATAGCTTCCTTCTTTGGAATAATTAATCTCATTGTTATTAATGATCTGCCCTTTGAATTCAGACCTGGGAAATTTATCACTTTCAACATAGTCGCTGTTAAAATGCTCTTGCATCAGTGCTTTTCTGAATTCAAAACCTTTCAGTAATACACCAAACTGGAGGCTGCCTGTTTTGGTATCTAATACTGCAACAGCGCTTTTATTGGTTGCGCTGATGTTTTCCATACTGGTAGAGGAAAAAAATAATACTTTACCGGTTTTGGTGTAAAATTTATCCTGTGCTTTTGAAATGGCAGCGAGTGCCATGAAACTGTAAAAAAGAATAATACCTTTCTTTATCATAACCATGTATTAGTTTTTTAAAATTACACAACGGTTTAAGATCACGTCGGAGCCTAAGCCCATGTCATCTTTGTTGAACCCGGTGCAAACTCCGCGTATGCTGATTGACGATCCCCCGGTGAGTTTGGATGCATCTTTCTGATGAGTAGAATCCATGGAACATCTGACCGAAGAGAGGCTGCTTGTATCGCCCAGCACCACTGTGTAAGATCCATTATCATCTGTTTCAATTTTTTTGATATGGCCATTCACTTCAAGGATTTTGCCGAGATATTTTTTGTTGGATAATGAGTCACTTGTTTCATAGGATTTGATCAGTTCTGAAGAAGGGATCTTTACATCGGCAGCCGCATTGGCCATATCCGTATTGGTACGGTTATATTCTTTTAATCCCTGCCATATCCCCGCACCGGCAGTTAGCAGTATAAGCAAGCCGGTAAGTTTTCTTTGTTTTTTCAAAATGAAAAATAAAAGGACAAGCAACAACAGCATGCCTGCAATTATTTTTAACGATAAGGGAAGTATCATATAGTGATAGGAAAATTTTTATAATATATGGCCGTGTTTCAGAACGGTTTTTTTTAATATTTATTTTAAAAAGGATTTTCAATATTGGTCAACTGACCGGGGATCCCGGAGTTACCAGGTTTTCGGGTTTTAATAGGTACAGTTTGCCATTTTTATCTTCAGCGGTCAGGATCATTCCCCTGCTTTCTATCCCCTTCAGTTTCCTTGGTGCAAGGTTTGCTACAACAATTACTTGTTTGCCGATCATCTCCTCCGGTTTATAATGAAGTGCTATGCCGGATACGATCGTTCTTTTCTCAACCCCGAGATCCACTTCAAATTTCAATAGCTTATCTGCTTTTTCCACTTTTTCACAGGCAAGCACAGTACCCGCCCTGAGCTCCAGTTTCGCAAAGTCATCATATTGGATCTGCGGCTTCTCTTCCCGCTTTGGTTCTTCCATATTTATTTTCTCCTTTTGATTAAGTGCATTAGCTCTTAGTTTTTCTACCTGCATGCTGATCTCCTGATCTTCAATTTTTCTGAATAACAGTTCCGGTGAACGCAAATTATATCCATAGCTCAGCAGGTCAGTCTTCCCGGCATTTTCCCAGTCCAGCATCCTGTCTTCCACCTTCATCATGTGACACATTTTTTTTGCGGTGTGGGGTAAAAAAGGATTGACCAGGATGGCAAGGTTAGCTGTCAATTGCAGGCAAAGATGAATGCAATTGTCAATCAATGACTGATCCCCGTCCGGCGCCGGGGCACCGGTTTTCTTCCACGGCTCTTTCTCCTGTAAATATTTATTCCCTTTTCTTGCCAGGTCCATTACTTCAAACAGAGCATCACGGAAGTGAAACTCCTCAATCGCATGTTCTACTTTGGTTTTTGAATTTTTGATCTCATCAATCAGTTTTTGATCGGTATCATCCCTCAGTTGATTATGAAACCGGGGTACTTTGTCATTGCACAGTTTCTTCATTAAAACAAAGGTCCTGTTCACAAAATTTCCGAAGATGGCAACCAGCTCGCTGTTGTTTTTTTCCTGGAAATCTTTCCAGGTAAAATCATTGTCCTTGGTTTCGGGCATATTGGAACAAAGCACATAACGCAACACATCTTCGCAACCCGGAAAATCTTTTACATACTCATTGATCCATACGGCCCAGTTGCGTGAAGTGGAAACTTTATCTCCTTCAATATTCAGGAACTCATTAGCCGGAACGTTGTCAGGCAGCATAAAATTCCCGTGTGCCCTCAGCATGGCAGGAAAGATGATGCAGTGAAAAACGATATTGTCTTTCCCGATGAAATGGATAAGCCTCGTATCTTCTTTGCACCAATAGTCTGCCCAATGGGCTGTTAATTCTTTTGACGCACTGATATAACCGATAGGCGCATCAAACCAGACATACAGCACTTTTCCTTCGGCATCCGGCAGTGGAACTTTGATTCCCCAGTTGCTGTCTCTCGTCATGGCTCGTGATTGCAGGCCGTTATCCAGCCAGCTTTTGCATTGGCCATATACATTATTCTTCCATTCTTTATGGCCTTCCAGCAACCACTGTTTCAGCCAGGCTTCATAGTCCTGCAGGGGGAAATACCAATGCTTGGTTTTCTTTTTCACGGGCACTGCATCACTGAGAGTACTTCTCGGGTTGATCAGTTGTTCGGGACTCAATGATGAACCGCACCGCTCACATTGATCGCCGTATGCATTCGGGTTGCCGCAGATGGGGCAGGTACCGGTGATGTAGCGGTCTGCCAGGAACACTTTTGCTTTCTCATCATAATATTGTTCCGTTTCTTTTTCCTCAAACAGACCATCATCATACATTTTTTTAAAGAATGCCGATGCCGTTTCGTGATGCACCTTATTGGAAGTGCGGGAATAGATATCAAATGAGATCCCCATTTGTTTGAAACTCTCTTTGATGATCGCATGGTATTTATCAACGATCTCCTGGGGGCTTACTCCTTCTTTCATGGCACGGATGGTAATGGGAACGCCGTGTTCATCACTGCCGCCAACAAAAATGATGTCCCGCTTTTGTGCTCTTTGATATCTTACATATATGTCTGCAGGAATATACACACCTGCCATGTGGCCGATATGCACCGGCCCGTTGGCATAAGGAAGCGCTGCCGTTACCAGTATTCTCTTGAAATCTTTCATAATAAATGGGGGCAAAAATACCATAATAAGAGGCATTGCCCAAAATGACCGAATTCCAATATCTTTAAAACATGAAGCGAAAACAGTTCATCACTTCTGCAGCTTCTTTACTGGCGGCATCTGCATTACCGGCCGCGGAAATAAAAGCTGCGGGGATCAGTCCGGAAAGTGCGAATGTTATCCGGCCTCCTTACTTAAAGAAAGATGATATCATCGGCATCACGGCGCCTGCAGGGTATATCACTTTGGAAGAGATCACTCCCGCAGTGCAATTGATGGAAAGCTGGGGATACAAAATCAGGGTGGGTGATACAATAGGGAAAAAAGATTTCACTTTTGCAGGCACGGATGAAGAGCGTCTGGCCGATCTGCAAAAGATGCTGGACGATCCGAAAGTGAAAGCCATCATGTGTGCCAGAGGAGGTTATGGATCGGTCAGGATAATTGATAAAATTAACTGGAATCGTTTCAGGGCAAGGCCCAAATGGATCATTGGATTCAGTGATATCACGGTATTGCATGCTCATATCAACAGGAATTTCGGAATTGCCACCCTTCATTCCAAAATGTGCAACAGCTTTCCGGATGACTGGAGCAAAGCAGAACCCATTCAGGTGGAAACGATCGAATCCATTCACAAAGCTCTGAACGGAGAAAAGGTCCATTATCCGGTAACTCCCAATCCGAATAACCGTTATGGAAATGCTGAAGGTCCGCTGGTGGGAGGGAATTTGAAGACTCTGGAAACACTGGCCTGTTCTCCCTCTGATCTGTACACCGGGGGAAAGATATTATTTGTGGAAGATACGGGAGAATATATGTACAGTATTGACCGGATGTTCTGGAGCCTGAAGCGCAGCGGGAAACTTTCAAAGTTAAAAGGTTTGATCATCGGAGGATTTAAAGTGAAATCGGATCCCGATACAGAAGATTTTGGACAGGCGCTGGAACAAATTGTTTTAGAGAAAATAAAAAATTTCAGGTACCCGGTCTGCTTTGATTTCCCGGTAGGACATCAGAAAAATAATTTTGCGCTGAAGTGCGGAATGAAACACAGGCTTCAGGTGAAGCCTGATTCGGTAAGTTTGAAAGAACTGTAAAGTAATTAAACCAGTAAGTAAAAAAACAACAGATCATGATCAGAATACCGCCCTATTTACAGAAAGGAGATATGATCGGGCTCGTCTGCCCGGCCGGGTACATGCCTCTTGAAAAAGTGGAGACCTGCATTCAGACTTTGGAAGAGTGGGGATACCGTGTCAGGCTGGGTGCTTCTGTCGGCGGCGATTCGGATAATTATTTTTCAGGCACTGATGATGAAAGGCTGGATGACCTTCAGAAGATGCTGAACGATGAAGAAGTGAAAGCCATCTTATGTGCCCGGGGCGGTTATGGAGCATCAAGGATCATAGACAGGATACGGTTCAAAAAATTCAAAGAGCATCCCAAATGGATCATCGGTTTCAGTGATGTCACGGTGTTTCATTCTCATATTTATACCCGTTACCGTATTTCCACATTGCATGCGCCGATGGCTGCGGCTTTCAATGATGGAGGAGCTGAAAGCGAATACGTCCTTTCCCTGAAGAATGCATTGGAAGGAGGGAAGCTGAAATATCAATGTGAAACCAATGAGTTCAACAGGACCGGTGAATGTATCGGCGAGCTGGTGGGAGGGAATTTAGCTCTCCTGGCTCACCTCACCGGCACTGATTCCGATATAAAGACGAAAGGAAGGATACTTTTTATTGAAGACGTTGGTGAATACCTGTACAATGTGGACCGTATGCTGCTGCAAATGAAGCGAAGCGGAAAACTGTCAAAGCTTGCCGGGCTGGTTGTGGGCGATTTTACGGATATGAAAGATACGGACAGGCCTTTCGGAAAAACGGTTTACCGGATCATCAGGGATGCAGTGGACGAATATGACTACCCGGTTTGTTTCGGCTTTCCTGTCAGCCATGGAAAAGAAAATGTGGCGCTGAAAGTGGGAGTGGGATATAAACTGAAAGTGGGAAAGAACAAAGTGTTGCTGGAAGAATAAAAAAAGCATATCAAAAGCAAACCTGGTGCGGCTTTTTAATTTTTAGTTTTTGCGGGTTGTTTTTTGTGAACCTTAGCCGGGACATCCTGTCCCGCATCATTATTTTATCGCTTCAAGCGATGAAACTGTGTTGACAGAAATGGAATTGCAGTTACATGACGACGAGCCCCTGCGGGGGCTTGTCTGGGAAAAGAAATTTAATCACTATTTCAATTCTATTATTGCGTAACAATAATCTATTTCATCCTTGTATTCTGGCAAGTTCACCATCAAATACTCTGTTAGAACCTTTTTAATTTGTTCAATTGTGTCATAGTCCATAAAGGAAAACTCCAAAGAAGAAGTAGTCCATTGAAAAAGCTCAACAACAGTCTTAAACATATTACTATCTGTTCCACCATAAATTTCTCTGAACTCTGAATTTTCGTCAAAGTATTCAAATTTCAACTCTGCCAATTCTGTCTGCGGGTCCAAGAAGAGTGTTATGTTCTGTGAAGTGTTTTGATTTTGTCTGACTTTGTATTTAATTGTATCAATAAACTTGTTGAAGTAGTTCGTACACTCACTATTAAAGGTATAACTCATGGTATGAAGCGTGTATTTCAGTAACAGTTCAGTTCATGGAATGTAAAGTATTAGAAAATAAGTTTGAGGCTGTACACGTATCGTTGCCTTCCTTTCTCAACTTCCTTTAATTCAAATTCGAAGTATTCCAAAAGTTTAATGGCTCCGATGTTAGATTTGTCAACTATGGCAAATACTTCTTTGACATCCATTTGTTATAAATGCTGTAACAATTCCGACAAAGAAGCAGCTAATATTCCATGTCGCCTATATCTGTTGTTCATCCAAAAATCAATTGTCCAATCAGGAATTCCCGTGTTCGATTTTGGTGAATTCAACATTATATATCCGATGGGCATTTGCTCATCAATTGGTCGAATACAGTACAAGATACCGACGTATGAAACCATTCTAATAATATGCTCAGGAAGCTTTGCTTTTGCTTCGTTTTGATTGCTGACATATGCTCCTGGCAAAAACTCTTTTACTCCATCACTTTGAGCGTTCAGCATATAAATCATTGCTTCAGCGTCAAGCATATCTGGAATTATAGGCTTTAGGACATACTTATTTTGGACGTTTATGATTTTGATTTTTTCGAAAACGTCTGAATTAGCTTTTATTGTTTCAAGATATGGCATATGCAATTTAGTTTTTGTCGGACGTTTTAAAGTTTAGATTTTAGCATGTGTCTCGTCCTAAAATTAGTTGA
>MWTC01000032.1 GCA_002066995.1 Sphingobacteriales bacterium UTBCD1 | reverse complement strand
TAGGAAAAAGGGGGGACTTACATTAAGAGGTTGTCGAAAAATTTCTGTTAACACTCAAATTTATGATATAATACGCTGTAGTCAAAGAGAAAGTATTATTAAAAATCAAGGATTTGACATTATACCTTTCGTGCCTGTCTGCCGGCAGGCAGGTTGTTATTAGTGCAATCAGATTTGTCAATCTATCATTTCTTTTTTCCAAGCTATATCGAAGTATATAGGTTTATAATATCCGTAATAACCAATCTCCTTAAATTTGAATTGTACTAATTTAATTTGCTTAATTTCTTGTATTTAACGAGATGTGAAATCAGAAAATTGTTTTTTAAAAGAAGAAAAAGCCACCTTGTTTTTATATTGCAGGAATGATCATGAAAAATTTACTTAGAAGGGTTACTTTTTTTTCAATCGTCATTTTTACTTTCTCCGGCTGTTTCAATAAAAAGATATCAACTTCTTCAGGCATTCCCGCTCTGAAAGGTTACTCACTTGTTTTTGATGACGAGTTTGATTATACCGGCGCTCCCGACTCTGCCAAATGGGGTTTTGAAACCGGCTTTATCAGAAACAACGAACCTCAATGGTATCAAAAAGAGAATGCATGGGTGGAGAACGGATACCTGACGATCACCACAAGGAAAGAATTTAAAAGAAATGAATTTTATCATCCGTCAAGCAGTGACTGGCGTTTCAATACTCCTTCGGCTGATTATACCTCAGCATCCGTGATCAGTAAAGGAAAGTTTGAATTCAGGTATGGCAGGGTGCAGGCAAGACTCAGGATCAATACCGCTCAGGGCCAGTGGCCTGCTTTCTGGATGCTGGGCGCCAACAGGGGGCCGGTGCCATGGCCGGCCTGCGGTGAAGTGGATATTATGGAGTATTACCGTGGGCTGATGCATGCCAACCTTGCCTGGGAAGGAGAGGGAGGAGCCGCAAGATGGAACGCTCAACAAACTCCCATTGCTGGTCTGGGTGACCATGATTTCTGGGATCAGTTTCACGTTTGGACAATGGATTGGGATGAAGATCACATACGGATCTACATGGATGATAAACTGATGAATGAAACCGTTATCAGCAATATTAAGAATGCGGTAAAGGGCAACAACCCCTTTCATGAAAAATTCTACCTGGTGTTAAATGCAGCCCTCGGGCAGGCAAAGGAACCGATCCCCGACAGTACACTTCCTTCTCAATACGTCATAGATTATTTAAGAGTTTACCAAAAGAAATGACCGGTGAAAGAGCAGCCGAGGTTTACAAAAATTATTGCAGCAGGCTGTGGATATCTTTTTTGAATATTACCACAAAGTGGTATTGTTTAATTGATATCAAATCATGTAACTTGCCCTTTCAACAATATTTACGCACTTTTAAATTTGAGCACTATGATCAAAATGCAAATCATCGGAAACCTCGGCAAAGACTGCGTGGTAAACACTGTCAATGGGAAAAATGTGATCAACTTCAATGTGGCACATACCGAGAAGTACAAAGACAGCCAGGGCAATAACCAGGAAAAAACTACCTGGGTGGACTGCGCCTGGTGGACTGATCGCACCGCCGTTGCCCAATACCTGACCAAAGGCAAGCAGGTGTATGTAGAAGGACAGCCCGAAGCAAGATCTTTTCAAAGAAATGACGGTACACCCGGATCTTCACTTTCTCTTCGTGTAAGAGACTTACAATTACTCGGCGGACGTGGCGACAGTGGCGGAAGCTCTATGTCAGCTTCATCCAATACGGCAGCATCTGTCACCAGTAGTGTACCATCGGCCAGCGATATTACAGAACCTGTAGATGATCTCCCGTTTTAAGACTTACCCCTTTATGAAAAATACAACCCCGGTAAACCATCCGGGGTTTTTTTATTCAGGAGCAGCGAATAGATATTTTGCTGTTTCTTTGCTCCATGTCAGAAAAAATTTTTACGTACCATCAGTTACTTGATTTTGCAGAAAAAGTTTTCAGAAAGATCGGGTGCCCCGATAAAGATGCTGTTACTGCTTCATCCGCATTAATTTCTGCAGACCTGCGGGGTATTGATTCGCATGGTGTGGCAAGGCTCAGCGGATATGTCCGTTTGTGGGAAGTAAAACGGGTGAATGTTTCTCCCGGAATAAAAGTGATCTATGAGACAGCTTCTACTGCCGTCGTGGATGGTGATTCAGGATTGGGATTGGTGGTAGCCCCGTATGCCATGAATATAGCCATTGAAAAAGCAAAGCAGGCAGGCACCGGTTGGGTGAGTGTGCAAAACAGTAATCATTTTGGAATAGCAGCACATCATGCTATGATGGCATTGCAGTATGATATGATCGGAATAGCAATGACCAATGCAAGTCCTCTGGTTGCTCCTACATTTTCAATTGATCGCATGTTGGGGACTAATCCTATTTGTGTGGCAGTACCCGCAGGAAAAGAACCTTCATTTGTAGCTGATCTTGCCACAACAACTGCAGCAAACGGTAAATTGGAAATTCTTCAGAGAAAAAAACAAAGAGCACCATTGGGCTGGATACAGGATAAAAACGGGAACCCTTCCACTGATCCGCATGAATTAAAAAACGGGGGAGCATTGTTGCCACTTGGCGGCGATAAAGAACACGGAAGCCACAAGGGATATGCACTGGGGGCAGTAGTGGATATTTTCTCAGCATTATTAAGCGGGGCAAATTATGCACCATGGGCGCCGCCGTTCCCTGCTTATGTACCCATGCCTGCTGAACAACCCGGTAAAGGTATCGGTCATTTTTTGGGAGCTATGAGCATTGATGCCTTCCGTCCCGCTGATGAATTTAAAAAACACATGGATCATTGGATCAGTGGTTTCAGGAATGCAAAAACCATTGAAGGGGAAGAAAGAGTACTCATACCCGGAGATCCCGAAAGAGAAATGCAGGAAAAAAGATTAACAGAAGGTATCCCGCTTGTTGATTCAGTGGTAAATGAACTGGAGCAGCTGGCCGAAAAATTAAACCTTCCTTTTATCTGAAGGGAACATGTGACAGTTGAACGGGACTCAAAAGTTTAAACCATCCCTTCAGAACAAGCTGTAAAAATTCATCTGTCTTCTTCCGGTATTGAAAATGTAAAATACAGGATTCCTGTATATAAAAAGAAGAGATTAGCCTGCTATTATGAATTTCATTCCTGGGAAAAAAGAGGTGTGAATGCTCTCCGGATGAAAGTGACCGGCCACTCAACCTACATGTCATTGAAACTGTAAAGAGGTTGAATGATCAGTATTTGTTTGTAATTAATAGGTAAATTCCTTCGTGGAAGTTAATGTAATAGTATTCTGCCTTTATCTTTGCCCCTCAAAATTTTAAACCATATCAATTGAACTTATGAAAGTGATGAAATTTGGCGGTACCAGTGTGGGCAAACCTGAACGGATGCATCACATCGCTTCGCTGGTGACAAAAGGAGCTGAACCAACCATTGTCGTACTGTCAGCATTATCCGGAACCACCAATTCATTGGTGGAGATCAGTGATCATCTATCGGATGGAAACCGTATTAAAGCCAAAGAATGTATTGATAAACTTGAAGCGCATTACCATGCTTTTGTAAAGGATCTCGTGGTACAAAAAGAAGCTGTTGCCAAAGCCGGATCGATCATTGCAGAGCATTTTGAATTTTTGAATATCATTCTTAAAATTTCTTTCAGTGAAGCATTGAGCAAGGATATCCTGGCACAGGGTGAATTATTATCCACAAAACTATTCTGTACATACCTCGGAGAGCAGCGTATGGAATATTTGCTTTTGCCTGCACTGGAGTTTATGGTGATTGATAATTATGATGAGCCAAAGGTCAGTGATATAAAAAGCAAACTGAATCAACTGTTGCGGAAGCATAAGACTAAGAAATTGTTTGTAACGCAGGGATATATTTGCCGCAATTCAAAAGGGGAAGTGGATAATCTGAAAAGGGGAGGCAGTGATTATTCTGCCTCATTGATAGCTGCTGCGATTAATGCCAGCGCCTGTGAGATATGGACAGATATTGATGGCATGCATAATAATGATCCCCGCATTGTAAAAAAAACCATTCCTGTTGAACGGCTTAGCTTTGAAGAAGCGGCTGAATTAGCCTATTTCGGAGCTAAAATTTTGCATCCTGCATCAATCTGGCCGGCACAGAAATATAAGATACCTGTCAAATTGCTGAATACCATGCAGCCGGAAGCAAAGGGAACACTGATCACCGAAGAAGCCGGATCCGTAGGAGTGAAAGCCGTTGCAGCCAAGGATAATATCATCGCCATACGGATTAAAAGCAGCCGTATGTTGCTGGCGTATGGTTTTCTACGGAAGATTTTTGAAGTATTTGAAAAATACCGTACGCCAATAGACATGATCACTACTTCAGAAGTGGCGGTATCCCTGACAATCGACAGCCCCGCACATCTGAAAGAGATCGTAAAAGAACTGGAGCCGTTCGGAAGTATTGAGCTGGATGAAAAGCAAACGATCATTTCTGTTGTGGGAAATGAGATTGCACAAACAAGTGGTATGGTGAAAAAACTGTTTGGCTCTATCATGAATATCCCGGTTCGCATGGTTTCTTATGGCGGCAGCCCGCATAATATATCTTTGCTGGTGCCGGCAGAATACAAAACACAGATCTTACGCCAATTAAATAAAGGTATGTTCGGGTTGGAATAGTGTTGAATTTTTTTACTGGTAGTTCAAAATGGTATTGTCGCTTATTAGTCAGATATAAAGAAAAATTATGGACACGAAAACAAAGATTATTCTCAGCCGCTCTTCCGATTGGAGGAACAAATTCAGGAGTTATAAAGTATTGATCAATGAAGTTGAAGCCGGCTCCGTAAAAAACGGCAGCGCTGAAGAGTATTCAGTTCAGCCGGGAAACAATTCTATCCAGTGCAGTATGGGCTGGTATAAAAGCGAGTCTTTTTCCGTTGATGTCAAAGAAGGAGAAACGGTTTACCTGCGTGTTCGTTCCGGGATGAAATATTTTTGGCCCTTATATATAGCATTGCTTGCCGGTTTGTTTATGGTATTTTATTTTCAGAGAAGAGCAGATGCCCCGGTGTGGGCCACTCCACTCGGGCTGGCGCTGATTATTCCCGGGTTCCTTTATAATTTGTATTATACTACCCTGGGCAGGAAAAGATATTTTGTGATCGGGAAGGATACAAAAAACATTTTTGCTTAAATGAACGGGCTCTGTATTTGCAGGGATTCTAATTAATTATCACTTTCCTATTAAATGATCAGCAATGCATCTCCGTAGCTAAAAAAGCGGTATTTATCTTTAATCGCTTTTTTATATGCTTCTATTGCCAGTTCATAACCGGCAAAGGCACAGGTCATGATCAGCAGGCTTGTTTTAGGCAAATGAAAATTAGTTACCAGTGCATCAGCAATATTGAAATCATAAGGAGGATGAATGAAGATATTGGTCCAGCCCTCTGAAGGTTTTAAAAGTTTTTCTGCTGTAAAAGATGATTCCATAGCCCTCATGGTGGTTGTTCCGATAGAACAGATCCTGTGTCCGTATTCTTTTGCCCGGTTTACGATTTTACAGGCTGTATCGTCTATTCGGTAATATTCTGCATCCATTTTATGCTTACTGAGGTCTTCCACTTCAATGGGCCGGAATGTACCCAGCCCGGTATGCAATGTGATCTCGGCAAAACGGATCCCTTTTATTTCAAGCCGCTTGATCAGTTCTTTGCTGAAATGAAGCCCTGCTGTCGGGGCTGCTACTGCACCTTCATATTTTGCATAAACGGTTTGGTAGCGTTCTTTATCTTCTTCATCCGGTTTGCGTTTAATGTATTTGGGCAATGGTGTTTCACCCAGTTTTTCGAGCATAGCCCGGAAATCTTCTTCAGTGCCTTCCCATAAAAAGCGGATAGTGCGGCCCCTGCTGGTGGTATTGTCTATAACTTCTGCCACCAGGTCTTCAGCATCTCCGAAATAAAGTTTGTTGCCTACACGGATCTTGCGGGCAGGATCCACTATTACATCCCAGAGCCGGTTGGGTTTGTTCAGTTCCCTGAGCAGGAATACTTCGATCTTGGCTCCTGTTTTTTCCTTGCGCCCATACATACGGGCAGAAAATACTTTGGTGTTGTTTACGACAAACACGTCTTTATCATCGAAATAATCAATGATGTCCCGGAAATGTTTATTCTCCATTTGCCCGGTGTGGCGATGCACCACCATCATGCGGGCATCTTCACGTCTTTTGGTTGGATTTTGTGCGATCAGGTTTAGCGGAAGATCAAATCGGAACTGAGAAAGCTTCATGAGTGTTTTATTTTTTTATATCTCATGACTCAATCCGGTGGTAATACTGAAGATTCTCTGCCATATCTCCGGCCTTACGGCGCCGGGCTGGTCATGGTTCCCATCTTGCAACTGACAAGATGGGTTTTAAAGTCGGCAAAGGTATAACATTCAAAACAAAGTCCGGTTTAATTTTCTGAATGTTTTTCCTGCCCCCATGAAAAAGGAACACTGCAAAAACCACAGGAACCGGGGAGAAAACTTTTTTGATCGTAATGCAAATCAGGCAACAATACCTTTTGGAATGGATGCAATCAGTTTTTTTGTGTATTCCGAACTGGGATCAGAATAAATTTTTTCTGCAGGGCCTGTTTCTTCGATTTTCCCTTTGTTCATCACCATAATCCTGTCGCTGATATAATGTACTACGGAAAGATCATGTGATATAAAGATTATTGTAAATCCATATTCTTTTTTCAGGTCATTGAGCAGGTTTAGTACCTGTGCCTGCACACTTACGTCCAATGCTGAAACCGATTCATCGCAAACGAGAAAAGAAGGTGATAATGCCAGCGCTCTTGCAATAACTATTCTTTGCCTTTGCCCACCTGAAAATTCGTGAGGGTATCTTGAAAAATGGTCAGCATTCAGCCCGACTTTTTCCAACAGTCCGACAACCTTCTCTTTACGGCCTTTTTGTTGTGAAATGATCTTATGAACTTTCAACGGCTCTGCAATAGCCGGGCCAATCATTAATCTCGGATTCAATGAAGAATAAGGGTCCTGGAAAACTATTTGTATCTCCTTGCGGAGTGACAACATCTCCTCTTTTTTTTTCTGAGTAAGGTCAGTATTATTATAAAAGATTTTTCCTGAAGTTGGTTCAATCAGCCGGAGCAATGTTCTGCCCAGGGTAGTTTTGCCACAGCCGCTTTCTCCCACTAATCCAAGTGTTTCTTCTTTAAAAACTTCGAAACTCACATTGTCCACGGCTTTGGTAAATTCAAGTGGCGTTCCAAAAAAATTCTTTTTGGCAGGAAACCATACAGATAGGTTTTCTGCACGGAGCAATACCTGTCCCTGCACTTTTATTCTTTGTTCCGGGATGTTTTCAGAACGGTCGGCAATAAGGATTTTAGGCTCATCTGCGATAGTTAAAAAATCACTCACTACCGGCAGCCGTTCTGGTTTATTATGGTTTGCAGGCCTGCAGGCCAACAAAGCTTTTGTGTAGGGATGCTTTGCATGAGAGAATAATTCTTTCACAGGCCCCTGTTCTACAATCTCTCCCCGGTACATCACTAAGGCCCTGTCTGCTATTTCTGCAACGAGGCCAAGGTCATGGGTAATGAAGATCACGCCCATTCCCGATTGCTGCTGTAAGTCCCTGATGAGTTGTAAGATGGTTTTCTGAACGGTAACGTCCAAAGCAGTTGTCGGTTCGTCGCAAATAAGAAGTGATGGATGGCAGCACATGGCCATAGCAATCATCACCCTTTGTTTTTGACCTCCGCTGATCTGGTGGGGATAACGGTTAAAGACTTTTGCTGGATCAGGAAGTTTCACATTCCGGAACCATTCCAATGTTATCTTTTTGGCTTCCGTGTAAGATATTTTTTGATGTCGTTGTACTGCTTCGGTCACTTGTTTTCCGCAAGTAATCACCGGATTCAGTGCCGTCATTGGCTCCTGGAATATCATGGCGATCTTGTTACCCCTGATTTCTGCTAGGGCAACAGGATCTTTCAGCAACAGATCCTCAGATTCATTAGCGTTTTCAGAAAAGAGAATTTTACCCGAAGTGTATTTTGCAGAGTGGGGGAGCAATTGTAAAACGGAAAGAGAAGTGACGGATTTTCCTGAGCCGGATTCCCCGACCAGGGCTACGATCTCACCTCGCTTTACTTCGAAAGAAATATTTTTTAAAGCCGGGTTGATACTGTTTTCAGAAATGAAATCAACGGAAAGATCTGTTATAGAAATAAGCGGCTCCATCAGAATTTCAGGTGTCTCACCGTGAGTCCGTTATTGATCAGTTGCTTCAGCGAGTCAATGCCTATTTTTAAATGGCGTTCAACGTACAGGGCAGTTACATTTTTATCACTGGCAATAGTTTTTACTCCCTCGGGTATCATAGGTTGGTCACTGACAAGTAGCAAGGCCCCTGTAGGTATTTTATTGAAAAAGCCTACTGAAAAAATCGTAGCCGATTCCATGTCTATTGCATAAGCTCTGATTTTCTGAAGGTATGCTTTGAATTGATCGTCATGTTCCCATACCCTGCGGTTAGTGGTATAAACAGTGCCTGTCCAATAGTTCACTTTATAATCACGGATAGTGGTGGACACAGCTTTTTGTAAAGCAAATGCAGGCAATGCCGGCACCTCGGGAGGAAAATAGTCATTAGATGTTCCTTCTCCTTTGATGGCGGCGATCGGTAAGATCAGGTCGCCGATCTTATTTCTTTTTTTCAACCCTCCGCATTTTCCGAGGAAAAGGACAGCTTTAGGCCCTATGGCCGTCAGCAGATCCATGATGGTGGCAGCAGAGGGGCTTCCCATGCCGAAGTTGATAATAGTAATGTTGCCTGCGGTGGCACATTCCATCGGGTGATCTTTTCCATATACTTTTACTTTATTCCATCGGGCAAACAACCTTACATAGTTGTTGAAGTTTGTCAGCAGGATGTATTTGCCAAACTGGTTGAGTTTTTTGCCGGTGTAGCGGGGCAACCAGTTTCTTACAATTTCTTCTTTTGTTTTCATGACTGCGAATTTAATCAATTACCCTGTTCCGGGATATTTTATTAAAGGAAGTAAAGTTGTTTCCTGTTAATAAAAGCGGAATAGTACATTTGAAATATGATCGAGGTTCATTATCCGAAACCTGGTTTTAAATTTAAAAATGAAGGGGCAAAGAAATATATCTTTGATCCGTTGCGGAAAAAATGGATTGTGCTGACGCCGGAGGAATGGGTACGGCAAAATTTTATACAATATCTTTTACAGGAGAAAAAATATCCTGCCGCTATGATTGCCCTGGAAAAAGAAATACAATTGAGCGAGGTGAAAAAAAGATTTGATGTGCTGGTGTATAATGCACAGGTTAAACCTTACCTGTTAGTGGAATGCAAAGCTTCCGGGGTTAAGCTTGATGATGACGTCATTCAACAGGCGCTGCGGTATAATATTAGTGTACCCGTTCAGTATATTATTATTACCAACGGGGTACAGACATTTGGCTGGGAAAATTCCGGTCATGATCTCAGGCTGATAAAAGAGTTACCTGGCTGGAAATAACAAACTCTGCCCATTAGGGCAGAGTTTGTATAAAAAAAGTTTCACGGTTTATTTTGGCATTTCAAATATCTTATCATCAATTGGGACGTTCATACTGATGTCGGATAGTTTGGTTTCCTGAAATACCTGGTCTTCAATTTTCAGCATTATGCTCATACTGAACTTAAGGCCGTTGAAATCTTTATAATCACTGAAAAAACTTTCCAGGTTTAATTGCTGGCCCATCATTTCTTTAGCTTGTACCATTTTTACAAGAAGATTGTCACTTGTACTGATAAAATAGGTAGATACTTTGCCATCTTCTTTCCGGGTAAGCCTGATCTTATAACATTTTACGCCTTCTACATCTTCCTGGCCTTCCAATTCTGCCTGGTCGCCAAGAGCTTTGTAGTCCATCAAAGGTCCTCCGATAATAGATTCGTCTCTCCAGTCGTTTAATTCAGCGCCGGTAACTTCGGTGGCGGTGGTTGCTCCTGCCATCGGATTTACAGCCCAGCCTTTCCCATCTTTATATGCATTGATGACCGTTTTTCCCATAACCTCCACATCGGTACGCATAGCTTTTCCATTAATAATCCGGACAGTTAATGGGAGGCTTAATCCCTGCATCGAAACGTTTCCTGTCATTTTTAAAGTCTTTACTGCGTTGAATGCATTTAGGCCACCCACTGCTGATGAATATTTTTGAATAACCTCATCTACAGTCTGAGCCCGGGCAGCCATTACTGTAAAACACAGTGATGCTAAAAGAATTTTTTTCATATTGATTTTAATTTGAATTCACAAAATTAGTCGTTTAAAAAGTGATGGTCATTGAAATAATTCTTAATAAAAATCCCATCCTTTCTGATAGATGGGATTGTGTAAGTAAGCAATTTATTTTGGGCATTTTTGAGTTATGGAAATATTCCCAGCTCTGCATAACTGGTGCCGACCTTATTAATGGCAACTACATAAGCTGCGGTACGCATATCCGGGATTTTGGGATTACTTTTCCATGCATCCATTATCTCATGGGTGGCGGAACTCATCGTTTCTTCAAGCCCGCTATATACGAGATCCACTTCGTCAGGCCCGTGCATAATGAATTCTCTTTCTCCTTCCTTCACTTTTTTTCCGCTGAGTTCTTCCAATTGCCCAAGAATATGTGAGTTGAGATTTTCCGTAAAACGTTTTTCAAGACGGCCATAACGAACATGGCTTAAATTTTTCAGCCATTCAAAATAAGAAACGGTAACACCCCCTGCGTTCAGATACATATCGGGTACTACCAGTATGCCTTTTTTTATAAATACTTCATCTGCTTCGGGAGTTAGCGGGCCGTTGGCTGCTTCCCCGATGATCTTGGCTTTAACCCTGGGTGCATTTTCACCATTGATTACATTTTCCAGGGCTGCCGGTATCAGGATATCACATTCCATTTCCAGCATATCGCTGCTTTTGTCAAAGTTGTGGGCTCCGGGAAAATTCAATATGGATCCTGTTTTTTTCCGGTGCTGGAATACTGCTTCAACATCCAATCCCTTTTCACTCCATATCGCACCTTCATACTCTGCCAAACCGATAATTTTTGCTCCTCCTTCGCTGAAGAATTTGGCAGTGTTGTATCCGACATTACCCAATCCCTGCACTGCCACCCGTTTCCCTTCCACGCCGGTGGTCAATCCTCTTTTTTCCATGATGTCTTTCATGTGGCACACTTCCTTCAATCCAAAGAAGACACCCAGTCCCGTAGCTTCACGTCTGCCGCGAACTCCACCTTGTGTTACAGGTTTTCCGGTTACACATCCTGCAGCATCAATTTCCCCGGGATGCATGGCAGAATAAGTATCAAGTATCCACGCCATTTCCCTTTCACCGGTTCCATAATCGGGTGCTGGAACATCTGTGCCGGGCCCGATAAAATTTTTCTTGATCAGTTCGGCAGTATAGCGGCGGGTGATCTTTTCTAATTCGTAGGCGGAATATTTTTTCGGATTGATCTTGATGCCTCCTTTGCCGCCGCCAAAGGGAACATTTACTATTGCACATTTATATGTCATCAATGCAGCCAGAGCCATTACTTCATCCTGGTTTACTTCTGCAGCAAAACGGATACCTCCTTTGCAGGGTGTTTTGTGATGTGAGTGTTGCACCCTGTAGGCTTCGATCACTTCAATACTTCCGTCATCTCTTTTGATGGGAAACCTGATTTGATAAACGGCATTGCAAATTTTTATTTGCTCCAGTATGCCCCGTTCCCATTTGGTAAACTCGGCTGCTTTGTTAAAGCTCTTTTCAACAGCGCCAAAAAAGCTGTAATTTTTGTCTGCCATGATTTAAAATTTTGTTTAAGCAATCGTTATTAATATCGGGCAAAGCGGTTCCTTTTTATAAGCATCGCTTTGTTCCATTCCTGTTTTTTATTTTGTCTCTTTTTCCAGTTTGCTGATCTTACGGTCTAATCGTACCATATAAAGTATCAGCCCGGTCAGTATGGTGAGCATGACGGCCACCACTACGTAGATACGGCCGTTGCTGCGCATGGTATCCTCCATCTGAGTGGTTTTATTTCCGTTTTGCCCCCAAGCCGAAATGCTGAAAGCAAAGAATAATAAAAGAGAAAATATTTTTTTACAAACTTTCATTGCATCATCTTTTTTTCTTTCAAAATATTTATCCTTATTTTCAGGGTTGTTATCCATACTCCCAATAAGGTCCACCCTACTACAGCAGGGTAAAATACGGCCAGCATCCGGTGATCGATATCTCTTGTATCAAGTGCAGGATTCCCTGATTGGCCACCAGGGTGCAGGCTGGGCAACAGCCTCGGTACGATCCAGATTGTGGGGAAAAGCATAGCAAAGGCAAAAATGTTATAAACTGCACTTATCCTTGCCCTTTTGTCTATGTCTGTGATAGAGTCCCGCAGTATCAGGTAAGCAAAATATATGAGAAGAGCAATTGCGGTACCTATTAATTTGGGCTCTCTTGCTACTGCGCTAAAAGATTGAAAGGACGGGTTGTTTGGATCTGCCCATGTATAACTCATCCATATTGCACCCGTTAAATAACCCAATAAGCCAAACACGATCCCTACTGTAGCATATTGCCGGGCATAGATGTCATATTTAAGACTGAAACTTCTGAGGTAGCGAATGGAGTTTATAACAGAAAGGATGAAGAGCGTCATCATGCAAAACCACATGCCCACGTGGAAATATAAGTTCCGTATTGTTTCTTCCAATGCAGGGAGATTGGGGACGTCCAGTAAGAGACCGCAGACAAACGTGTAGATCAGTAACAAGGCGCTTGCAATCTTCCACCAGGACTTATGCATATAATTTTTTTCATCGATAATCATATCCCGAAAAGAAACAACAGCATTCAACTAAAGGTGGTGCAAAGTTAGGGGAGGTGCAGGTAGTAAAAAAATTCAGAGGCCGGATGGTTAGTCCTTCCATAAAAAAGGGAAGAGTATGACCGCCAGCAATATTACCATAAGATCCATTGCAATAAGTAATAGAATCGTATCAGAAGGAATAGTTAGTGCCGGATCAAAAACTGCATTGGACAAACGCATCAACAATAAAAGTTGCGGAATAATAATTGGGAAGCCTAATATGGCCATGATTGCAGCATTTTGCTGTGCTTTGGCGGCTATCGCTGCCAGAAAAGTAAAGACCAGGCTCAGGCTCCATCCGCCAAGCATCACAAGACCTATAAAGGATCCCGTTTTTTGAACTGGGTTTGTAAGAAATAAGCTGAATAACAGCAGGCTGAGTAAACTCATGACCAGCATTAACAGGGAATTGAATAATAATTTTGCAAGAACAAAATCTCTTGGTCCTGCAATAGAATAAAAATAAAGCATCCGGTGGCGGCTTTCCTGCAAAAAACTTTTTGCTACGGCATTAATGCAGATAAAAAGTTGAATGACCCAGAACAATCCATTCCATACTTTAGGCTCTGGTTCTTCGATAGCCAGGTATAAAACGAATATGGTGGCTACAATATAGAGCAGTACTCCGTAAAAATTATACTGCTGCCTCAACTCCAGAAGCAAGTCTTTCTTTAAAAGTGAATAAATATGATTCAACGATCTCATTTTTTTCCTTCATTATAGCATTTCCTGCATCTTGGTTCATAAGAATCCTTGGCGCCGAGCATTACCTGTTCGGAGTTTGCCACTTTACGGTAAGAATAGTTTGCAATGTTGCCACACTTAACGCAGATTGCATGAACTTTTGTAACATAATCGGCTTTGGCCATAATTGTGGGCATCGGGCCAAAAGGATTTCCCAAATAATCCATATCCAGGCCTGCAACAATTACCCTGATGCCTTTTGCTGCTAATTGGTCACATACAAAGGGCAATTGGTCGTCAAAGAATTGAGCTTCATCTATCCCGATCACATCCACATCTTGTCCCATCAACAGGATATTTTGTGAATGATCAACCGGTGTAGATTGGATGGCATTAGTGTCATGGGAAACGATCCTGGTTTCATCGTAGCGGACGTCAATGGCGGGCTTGAAGATCTCCACTTTCAGGTTTGCTATTTTTACCCTTTTTAGTCTCCGGATCAATTCTTCCGTCTTCCCACTGAACATGGAACCGCAGATCACTTCGATCCATCCACGATGCTCACCCCTGTAATTCGGTTCGATAAACATTGTTAAGATTTATTTTTCCTGAAGTTAAGCCTGATTATATTGCTAAACAGTTTGTAATTTTAAGTTTTCGGTCAAAAATACCATAATGGAACGAATCGGCGCCCTGATTAATAAATTAAAAGAACAATTTGATGAAAATGCAGATGCAGCCCAGATGCAGATGACTATCCAGTTACTGCAACAAGAACTGAACCAACTGCAGCAGCAGGCCCCCCGGACTTTGGGTACATCAAAAGTAGCTGTAGTGTTTCCATCTGTTGCTCCTCCCATTGCACCTCAATATGAAAAGTATGCGCCCAAAACTGCCGGAAGACCGGCCGTTCAGGAAATAAAAGAGACTGTGTTGGTTGACAAAGGTTCTGTTTCGGTAGTGCAAAAAAACATGCAACTGGATATGGTTTTTGACCCGATGACCGAGATACCTACTTTATCTCATCAGCCAAAGGGTAAAGAAGTCAATGAAGTAAATGCCGGGCAGTCTGAATCGCTGAATGATAAATTGCGAGGTGGAAAAACAGAGTTATTTGAAGTGCTGAAAGAAACCCCGGTGAAAGACCTTCGCAAAGCAATCGGCATTAACGACCGTTATGTATTTATTAATGAACTCTTCCGCGGTGATGAAGCAATGTACGAACGCTGCATCAAGACAATAAACAATTTTAATATTTACCCCGAGGCGGAATTCTGGATTGCCAGGGAGTTAAAAACAAAACTGGGGTGGGATAATAACAATGAGACCGTAAAACTTTTTGATCAGTTAATTAAAAGGCGGTTTTCCTGAATATACTGTATGATCTTTTGTGTAGCCCCTTTCATGCTTTGTACATAATTTTCCGAAGCCCGGCAGGCTCTTGAATATTCATTTTCATTTTTTAAAAAAACTTCGACCTTCTTTTCCAGGCTTTCCGTATCAGAAACACTGAAGCCGCCTCCCCGTTTAATTAATCCAACAGCTTCGTTGAATTTTTTATAGTTTGGTCCAAACAATACAGGTTTCCCGTAAACGGCTGCTTCCAGAACATTATGTATTCCTGATGATTTGAATCCTCCTCCGATATAGGCAATAGAAGCATGTCTGTACAAACGGGATAACAACCCTATTGAGTCAATGATCAGGGTGTTGCCTGCACTGTAATCAGGATGCTCATTTGATAGTACGGAGTATAGCAGAGGATTTTGAAAAATCTTTTTTAACCCGGTAATGTGTTTTTCATTTATTTCGTGCGGGGCTATGATGAGTTTAATCTTGTTTTCTTCGAGGTCAAGATGTGATAAGAGGTATTCATCTTCTTCCCATGTGCTGCCGGCAATGATACACTTATAGCCGTTTAAAAATTTTTCGATAAAGGGGACAGGATCAGATTTTTCTGCTACTTCTATTACCCTGTCAAACCTTGTATCGCCTGAAACACTGCAGATCGAAGACAGGCCTATCCCATCAATCAATTCTTTGGACGATTCATTTTGAACAAAAAGATGATTGAACCTGGAAAGCATTTTTCGCTGCAGGAAACCATACCATTTGAAAAAAGGACTATTTTTCCTGAAAGAGGCAGAGATCAGTATTAACGGAATATCCCGGTACCTGATCTTTTTGAGATAATAGTACCAGAACTCATATTTTACAAATAGAACCATACAGGGGCTGGTTATACTTAAAAACCTTTTTGCAGATACCGGGCCGTCTAATGGCAGGTAGAATACCCAGTCAGAACCTGTAAAACCTTTCATTTCTTCGTAACCTGATGGAGAAAAAAAAGTCAATAATATCTTATGTCCCGGGTATTCTTTTCTCAATTTTTCAATCACAGGCCTGCCTTGTTCAAACTCACCTAATGAAGAGCAATGGATCCAGATGGGTCTTGCATTTCCGGGGATGGTATTGCGCAGGCGTTCAAAAATATTTTTTCTTCCTTTTAGCCATTTTTCTGCTTTGGGATTGAACAGTGAGGATATCCTGACCGATATTTTATACAACAGCAGGAAAAAATTGTAAAATAGAATGCTCAATTTTTCGTTTTTAATTCCGGCAAAGTAAAAGCAAACAGGTAAAACTACCTGTATTTTAGTATTTTTGCCGCACTTTTATAACAAACCAGTTCCGATGCGTCCTATCCAGATGGTGGATACCCACACCCAGTATCATAAAATAAAATCCGAAATAGATAAGGCGGTAACAGATGTAATAGAGAGTTCGGCTTTTATTAATGGTAAGCCGGTTCAGGAATTTGCTTCCGGCCTTTCGGCTTATATGGGCGTAAAACATACTATTCCCTGCGGTAATGGTACGGATGCTTTACAGATAGCGATGATGGCACTGGGGCTGCAACCCGGTGATGAAGTGATTACCCCCTCGTTCACTTATATAGCCACTACTGAGGTAATCGCATTATTGAAATTGACGCCGGTATTCGTTGAAGTGGATCCAAAAACATTTTGTATCGATCCTGTTGCGGCAGAAAAAGCTATTACCTCTAAGACCAAAGCGATTGTTCCCGTCCATTTATACGGCCAGGCTTCACCAATGGAAGAAATAATGGCTATTGCAAAAAAGCATCATATTTATGTGATCGAAGATAATGCCCAGGCTACGGGCTGCGATTATATTTTCAAAGATGGTTCAAAAAAGAAAACCGGGACAATCGGCCACATAGGGGCCACTTCATTTTATCCTTCAAAAAATCTTGGGGCATTTGGCGATGGCGGGGCAATTTTTACAAATGATGATTCTTTGGCTGTAAAATTAAAGATGATCGCCAATCACGGGCAAAGTAAAAGATATTATCATGATGTGGTAGGCTGCAACAGCCGGCTTGATACTATCCAGGCAGCTATTCTGAATATAAAGCTGAAACATCTGGATGAATATGCAGCAGCCAGAAGAAAAGCAGCAGATCATTACGACAAAGCTTTTGCACATCACCCGAAGATCAGGACGCCTTACCGGGCTGAATACTCCAACCATGTTTTCCATCAATACACTTTGATCCTGGAAGCTGTGGACCGTGACGGATTAAATAAATTTTTAGCGGAAAGAAATATACCCTCCATGATCTATTACCCGGTTCCGGGGCATAAGCAAAAAATGTTTGAACATTTCAAAGTGGCATCACAGGAACTTCCTGTTACCGACTGGTTGACAGAAAGAGTTATTTCTCTGCCGATACATACAGAGCTTGATGAAGAACAATTGAATTTTATCACCAGCAATATTCTGGAATTCATAAATAAATAATGCCTGAATGAAAATCGCAGTAATTGGTACCGGATATGTAGGTTTGGTTTCGGGAACTTGTTTTGCCGAGACAGGTAATGAAGTTACCTGTATTGATATTGACATCAATAAGGTAACAAAACTCAATAAAGGCGAGATTACAATTTATGAGCCCGGCCTGGAAAAGATGTTCCTTCGTAATTTAAGAGATGGCCGGTTACTGTTCACCACTGATCTTGCAGACGGGATAAAAGACGCATCCGTCATTATATTAGCTTTGCCGACTCCTCCCGGGGAAAACGGATCAGCCGATCTGAAAGCGGTGTTGCAAGTGGCAGACCAGCTTGGAAAATTAATTAAAGAATATAAAGTTATTGTGAATAAAAGTACTGTACCTGTGGGCACGGGTGAAAAAGTACATGCAGCCATTTTAAAAAACTATAAAGGAGATTTTGATGTGGTTTCGAACCCGGAATTTTTGAGGGAAGGTGTGGCTGTGGAAGATTTTATGAAGCCTGAAAGAGTGATTATCGGCGCTTCATCGGATAGAGCAAAAAAAATGATCAGTGATTTATATGCACCCTTTGTCCGCCAGGGAAACCCGATGATCTATATGGATGTAAAGTCTGCTGAGCTTACAAAATATGCTGCCAATACCTTTTTGGCTACCAAGATCACTTTTATGAATGAGATCGCTCAACTTTGTGAACGACTTGGTGCAGATGTGGATATGGTGCGCAAGGGAATCGGTAGTGATGGGAGGATCGGCAAGCGTTTTTTATTTCCCGGTATTGGCTTTGGGGGAAGCTGTTTCCCCAAAGATGTAAAAGCACTGGCCAGATCATCTCATGAAATGGGGTATGATTTTAAAATACTGAATGCAGTACTGGAAGTAAATGAGAAGCAAAAACTTCATCTGTTACCAGGGATCAGAAAATATTTTGGAAATGATCTTAAAGGGAAACATTTTGCAATCTGGGGTCTTTCGTTCAAACCCAATACAGATGATATCCGTGAAGCACCGGCATTGGACCTTATCAAAGAGCTGCTGAAAAGCGGTGCAACGGCCTGTGCATTTGATCCCGAAGCCATGAAGAATGCAAAAGAAATCATGGGAGACAGGATCAGCTATGCGAAAAATCAATATGACTGCCTGGAAGGGGCAGATGCCCTCGTAATAGCAACCGAGTGGAATGAATTCCGTACACCTGATTTTTCAAAGATCACTGCTTCTCTTAAGAATAAAGCAATTTTTGACGGAAGAAACCTCTTTGAACTGGATGATATGAGTGCATTAGGATATCACTATGAAAGTATTGGAAGAATGATTGTGAACTAATTATTTTATGGAACAAAAAAGAGTTTTGATAACAGGGGCTGCCGGTTTCCTCGGGTCTCATTTATGTGATCGGTTGATCGGGGAAGGTTATCATGTGATCGGAATGGATAATCTGATTACCGGCGACCTGAAAAATATCCAGCATCTTTTTAAACTTGAACATTTTGAATTTTACCATCATGATGTGACCAAATTCATTCATGTTCCTGGGCATCTTGATTATATTTTGCATTTTGCTTCACCGGCCAGCCCAATCGATTATTTGAAAATACCGATTCAGACGTTGAAAGTTGGAGCAATGGGGACACATAATTGCCTTGGACTGGCAAAATCAAAGAATGCAAGGATCCTGGTTGCGTCTACCAGCGAAGTGTATGGAGACCCGCTGGTTCATCCTCAGCATGAAGAATATTGGGGAAATGTAAATCCTGTTGGACCCCGGGGCGTATATGATGAAGCTAAGCGCTATATGGAGGCCATCACCATGGCATATCATAATTTTCATAAACTGGATACAAGGATCGTTAGAATATTCAATACCTATGGCCCCAGGATGCGATTGAATGACGGGAGGGCTTTACCTGCATTTATTGGCCAGGCTTTACGGGGTGAAGACCTGACAGTTTTTGGGGATGGTTCACAAACAAGAAGCTTTTGTTATGTAGATGACCTGATTGAAGGGATTTACCGGCTATTGCTCAGCGACTATTGTATGCCGGTAAATATCGGGAACCCGGATGAAATATCTCTGCTTGATTTTGCCAATGAGATCCTGGATCTTACAGGAAGGAAAGTGAAAATAATTTTTAAACCGCTTCCTGAAGATGATCCCAAACAAAGAGAGCCTGATATTGCCAGGGCAGCAGAATTGCTGAAATGGAAGCCCAGGGTAAGCCGTAAAGAAGGGTTGAAGATTACCTATGAATATTTTAAATCTCTTCCCAGGGAAGAATGGAACAGGCAGCCCAAAAATTTTGTAAGTAGTAAATAAACTGAGAATAAAATAATTTTATGTACAAAGAACTGATTGATAAGAAAGCGAAACTTGCTGTTATTGGCCTGGGTTATGTTGGGTTACCCATTGCGTTGGAATTTGCCAGGAAAATATCTGTGATAGGTTTTGACATCAGCAAAAATCGGATCGAAATGATGAAGCAGGATATCGATCCCAGCAATGAATTGAGTAAAGAAAATTTTAAGGGATGTGATATCGAATTTACAAATTCACTGGATGTATTGCGGGAAGCAAAGTTTTTCATTGTAGCGGTGCCTACACCTGTGGATGAGCATAATGTACCGGATCTGACACCGGTACTTAAAGCATCTGAAACGATCGGCAAAGTGATAAAAACAGGAGATTATGTAGTGTATGAGTCCACTGTTTATCCCGGGTGTACAGAAGAAGATTGCCTGCCGGTAATAGAAAAGATCTCAGGGTTGAAAAATATCAATGATTTCAAACTGGGCTATTCACCGGAGCGGATCAACCCGGGAGATAAAAACCATACACTGGCATCAATTGTAAAAGTCGTTTCCGGATGTGACAGGGAATCGCTGAATGAAATTGCAAAAGTTTATGAAATGGTAGTTAAGGCCGGTGTCCATAAGGCATCTTCAATAAAAGTTGCGGAAGCTGCAAAGATCATTGAGAATACACAAAGAGATCTGAATATTGCATTGATGAATGAGTTGTCAATAATTTTTGACCGGATGGGGATCAATACATACGAGGTGCTGGAAGCAGCGGGAACAAAATGGAATTTCTTAAAATTTCAGCCGGGTCTCGTAGGAGGGCATTGTATCGGGGTAGATCCTTATTATCTTACACATAAAGCTAAAGAGCTTGGTTATCATTCTGAAGTCATTCTTTCCGGAAGAAACATTAATGATAATATGGGAAAATACCTTGCAAAGAAAGTCATCCAGCATATAATCAGAAACAGCGGGGATGTTAAGGCATCCAAAGTGCTGATTAAAGGTGCTACATTTAAAGAAAATGTGAGCGATATCCGGAACTCTAAGATCAGTGATGTGGTCAAAGCTCTAAAGGAATTTTATGTCAATGTGGATGTGGAAGATCCTCATGCAGATTCTGATGAATTGCAACATGAATACAAGTTTTCCTTAGTGGACAAGCCTGCCACTGATTACGATGCTGTGATCATAGCGGTGCCGCATGAACAATACAGGGATCTTGACGACAAATATTTTGCAGGTATAACCAAAGAACATGGTTTGATTGCCGATCTGAAAGGAATTTACCGTAATAAAATTGTTTCAAGGGATTATTGGAGTTTTTAATATGCCTTTCTACCACACAGACATAGATGGCCTCCTTGTTTTTGAGCCGAAAGTCTTTGAAGACAGCCGGGGGTATTTTTTTGAATCATATAATGAAATAGTATTTCAGCAACAGGGAATTAACTGCCGCTGGGTGCAGGATAATCAATCTATGTCTTCTTATGGAGTGATCCGCGGATTACATTACCAGTTGAATCCGCATGCACAGTCAAAATTGGTGCGGGTTCTGGATGGTGCCATCCTGGATGCGGTAATTGATCTTAGAAAAAACTTTTCTTCTTACGGCAAGGTATTTTGCATTGAGTTATCGTCATCAAACAATAAGCAGTTATTTATTCCGCCCGGGTTTGCCCATGGTTTTTCCGTTTTAAGCAATAAGGCGGTTGTTCTTTATAAGTGTGATAAATTTTATTGCAAAGAAAGTGAAGCGGGAATTCTTTACAATGACCCCTCATTAAATATTGATTGGCAAATTCCTTCTGGGAAAGAAATCGTATCTGAAAAAGACAAGCAACTTCCTGTTTTAACGGACTCCAGAAATAATTTTTAGGTGCCTGGCCTTTCCCGGCTTCCGGTTCAGCTATTTTATAGCAGTGATTTCAGTACTGCCTGACTTAGATTCAGTTTTTACTACGCCAAAGCCCGCAGCATACCATTCGGTAATATCGGTATTTACCGGCAAGCCAATACCGATTTTTATAACCATCTTACTGTGATAAGTTATTTTAAAGCAATCCCAGGTTCCGGCAGGAGTGGTAACACTTTCTTTTCCTTCTACCTTGCGTTTGGTAATGTCTATACTGATGTGTGCACCAATCCCGCCTTGCGATTTGAAGTCCATGCTGAACTGGCCATCTTTCAACACATCCCCTTCTTTCATATTGGAAGGATATTCAAGAAAAGATACCTGGCCGGTGGCTGAAACATCACCCATTTGTTCCTGCTGAGCAGAGGGTATGAACATTTTCATATCCATCATGATGATGCCGCCCACACATTTAATAACATTAGTGGCTTTGGAGCCTGTTTCTCCTTTATCATTTATCATTACTGAAGTAACGGTGGAAGTGACCGTTTCTCCGGATTTTTTGACATCGGAGACCGTATAGACTACCTTACCGACCTCTTTTCCTTTTTTATTTGCGATCGTCATTTCAATGGTCTTGTTGTTTTGCATGTAATAAAAGTCAGTGCATTCCTGTGAGAAAGAATTGATACCGGCACCCAGAAGTACAGCAAGAAAAAGTTTTCTCATAAATGTTGCTTTTTATTTTTTTAGTCTTTTAGTCTTCACTACTATGAGCATATACTATAAAAAACCTAAAGGATCACTCACTTTAAAGAAAATAGTAATGACAAGTTAATATACAATTTTTGAAACAGGAGAGAAGATGTCGTTTTTTTTTGGTTGCCCGGCAAGGATTCGAACCCTGACATAGAGAGCCAGAATCTCTCGTACTACCATTATACTACCGGGCAAAGGACAGAAGCAGCCAGGCAGAAAATATTTGTTGGCCCATAAGGATTCGAACCTTAACAGACAGAACCAAAATCTGTAGTGCTACCATTACACCATGGGCCAATCCACGACTCCTGCTGCCGGGGCAGACAGGGACGCAAAAATAAGCCCTGAAGACGTTCATCCCAAATTGATTTGATCCTGAATTGCTAGTTGAGCGGGCCGGAGAAAATTTGGATGCGGGGCGATGCACCTGGGAAAAAGTTTGAAGTGGCCACTCAAAACTTTTGCTACATTTAACAATAAATATTCAATTATGAATCCTCATGATCGCCGCCGCTTTCTGAAAAAAGTCGGAACATTTTCTGCCGCAGCCATTTTCTCATCCCTTGCTAAGCCGGCGTGGAGCCGTAATTTAGAAAAGGCTTTGAAAGATGCTGAAGGAATAGCGCCGGATGAACTCGCTACTGAAGAGGATTTCTGGTATTATATCCAGCAATCATTTACTGTTTCGCCGGGCATTATCAATTTGAATAACGGTGGCGTATCCCCTGCACCAAAAACGGTACAGGATGCCATGAAGAGATATTATGATTTCAGTAACGAGGCGCCGAGTTACTTCATGTGGCGTATTCTGGATCAGGGCAGGGAGCCATTGAGGAAAAACCTGGCTAACACTGCAGGCTGCTCTCCCGAAGAAATTGCGATGAACAGGAACTCTTCTGAGGGGCTGGAAACAGTAATATTCGGCTTGCCATTAAAAGCAGGAGATGAAGTGGTGGCAGCCAAACAGGATTATCCCAATATGATCAATGCCTATAAGCAACGGGAGATAAGAGACGGCATTAAAGTGGTTTGGATCAACCTGGAATTGCCGAGCGAAGATGAAAATTATCTTGTCAGCCAGTATGTGAATGCTTTTACTCCAAAAACAAAAGTTGTTCACATTACCCATATCATCAATTGGGACGGGCAGATCATCCCGGTAAAGAAGATTGCTGATGAAGCACACCGCAGGGGAATAGAAGTGGTGGTGGATGGCGCTCACAGCTTTGCGCATTTTGATTTTAAAATTAATGACCTCCATTGCGATTATTTTGCCAGCAGTTTACACAAATGGTTATTTGCGCCCATAGGGAGCGGGATGCTTTATGTAAAAAAAGACAGGATTAAAAACCTGTACCCTTTATTCGCTGCAGGTGACCCGAAAAGTGATGACATCAGGAAATTTGAAGCATTGGGTACAAGGCCGTTTTTTATTGAACAGGCAATTGGAAAAGCACTGGAGTTTCATGAAATGATTGGGATTGAACGAAAGCAAAAAAGATTACATTACCTGAAAAATTACTGGATGGAAAAAGTGAAGTCCTTGCCAAAAGTAAAATTGAATACATCTCTGGACCCCAGGTGGGGCTGTGCCATCGGCAATATCGGCATCGAAGGTAAAAAGCCGGGTGAACTTGATTCATTCCTTTTTGATAAATATAAAATTCATACAGTGGGTATCGAATGGGAAAATATTCATGGGGTCCGTATCACTCCGGGCGTATATACCACTCTTGATAATCTTGATCGTCTTGTTGAAGGAATTACAAAATTTGTTCAGAGTTAGCACCCGGGATATATTAAATAAATTTTGAGCATCATTGTCTTTACCACAAACTAACCGCAAACTCAACCTGCTTCATGCTACTTCCATCAATATGATTGATATGGTGGGCATCGGGCCATTCGTGGTTATGCCGATGGTTGTCAGCTGCTTTCATGATGGATTGTTTTTGTGGGCATGGATATTTGGAGCATTCACTGCATTCATTGATGCGATGATCTGGAGTGAATTGGGTGCAAAATATCCACTGGCAGGTGGAACATACAATTTTCATCGGATTGCATTCGGAGAAAAAGGCGGGAGGCTGATGAGTTTTTTATTTGTCTGGCAAACGTCTATCCAGGCTCCGTTGGTAGTGGCTTCAGGAGCAATTGGATTTGCCCAATATCTTTCTTATCTGGTGGACCTGAATTTCATTCAGCAAAAATTAATCTCGGGGGGATTGGTGATTTTGATATTTCTCCTGTTGTACAGAAAAATTGAAACAGTCGGAAAAATTTCAGTAGCCCTTTGGTCAGTAGTGGTGCTTACAGTGGTATGGATCATCATTAGCGGACTTACCCATCATCAATATTCCATACCTTTTTTACCACAGGGAGGTGAGTCTTTTTTTTCTTATGCATTCTGGGCTGCAATAGGGCAGGGATCTGTGAATACGATATACAGTTACCTGGGATATTATAATGTTTGCCATCTCGGAGGAGAAATAAAAAAACCTGAGAGAAATATTCCCAAGAGCATTTTTATTTCCATTGCGGGGATCGCACTATTGTACCTGTTAATGAATATCAGCGTGATGGGGGTGGTGCCCTGGGTGTCTGTCAGGGAAGATGAAAGATACCTTGTGAGTACATTTATGGCACAGATATATGGTCATAAAGCAGGGATGATTGTTACCGTTCTTATTTTGTGGATCGCAATGGCATCATTGTTTGCTGTGGTGTTAGGCTACTCGAGGGTTCCTTATGCAGCGGCTGCAGATGAAAATTTTTTTAAAGTGTTTTCTAAGTTGCACCCAACCAAAAAATTCCCCTATGTATCGCTGATCGTATTATGTGGCCTGGGCTTTATTTTCAGTTTGTTATTCAAGCTGGCTGATGTGATCAGTTCTATTCTTGCCATGAGGATACTGGTTCAGTTTATTGGCCAGTCAGTAGGAGTAGTTTTGCTGAGAAAGAGGTTTGGTACGGCAGATCTTCCTTTTAAGATGTCGTTGTACCCGGTACCGGTGATTTTATCAATGCTTATCTGGTTATTTATTTTTTTATCCACCGGCTGGTTTGCTTTGTGGGGCGCACTGATCGCAATAACAGGTATCGTGGTGTTTTATTTTACAAAACAATTTAAACGTACTCAATGAAGCATATATGAAAAACTTGATAAATTTCTTTTCATTTCCGGTTATTATTATTTCTTTACTTATGATGCCACAACAGGGAATAAAAGTGATCTTCTTTGGAGACTCCATCACAGAACTTGGAGCGCAGCCCGGAGGATATATCACCCTGACAGACAGTATATGCAAAGCGGAAAGGAAAACAGGCCGTTATGATTTCATTGGCGCCGGTATCGGCGGCAATAAGGTCTATGATCTCTATCTGCGGATGGATAATGATGTGATAAAAAAAAGGCCGGATTTAGTGATCATCTTTATAGGAGTAAATGACGTTTGGCATAAGACGTTGTTGCGGACAGGAACCGATCCGGATAAATTTCAGAATTTTTACCAGGCAATAATTGATAAATTAAGAATAAACGGAAGCAAGGTCGTTTTATGTACACCGGCTGCTATAGGAGAGAAGACTGATCACAGCAACCCACAGGATAGCGACCTGGATGAGTATTGTGAAATCATCAGGAAGATCGCTGCAAAAAATAATTTGAAACTGATTGATCTCCGGAAATTATTGGTAGAATATAATATGGTAAATAATCCCGGGAATAAAGACCGTGGCATTCTGACTGTTGATGGTGTTCATTTAAATGCAAAAGGAAATGAATTGGTAGCAGAGGCAATGTGGAAAGCGATCAGATCAATTCAATAGCTTCCGCAAAAGGGTAGCTATTTCTTCCGGGTTGTTCATGACCATGACATGCGTTCCTCTTTCAATAGTGTAGTCAGCTTTTACTAAACGGTAGGGCAAAAGCTTATCTGCAGTTCCATGGATATGGATAATATTGGCAGGAATTTCTTTATTCTTCCAGTTGAATATTGCACCCAGCGCCCATTTGATGAAATTCATGTCGCTGTCAATGATTATTTGACGCAGTGCCTTCCGTTGTTTTTCTCCTTTTGCACCCAGTATCCACCTTAAAGTTGATAGCATTTTTTTTGAAGCTCCTGAATTGAACCAGTTGTAAACAGGTAAAAATTTTGCTATCCGGAAATATTTTGGAAACTCATTTCGAGTCTTATTGCTGGAGATGATAATACCTTTTATATTTTTATCAGCCTTTGCCATTTCTGTTACCAGCATCCCGCCAAAGGATATTCCAACAATGATGGCATTGACTTCAGGTATCAGGGACCGTAGCCTGATTGCATAACTTTCCAGCGACTCTTTTTTGTGAGGCTCGATCCAGTCAATGAAGACCGGGTCACAAAAAGACAAGTCAAGAAAACCGAAAACCCTTTTATCAGCTCCGAGGCCGCTGATGAAATAAACTTTTTTCAAAAGCTGTTTAGTTGACATTCACGAGGTAATAATTCTTTTTACCTTTTTGTACCAGTAAATATTTTCCGTGAAGAAGGAGCGAGGTGCCTATCTCCATTTTTTCACTATCCACTTTTCTCCTGTTTATGCTGACGCCGCCTCCCTGGATCATTTTTCTTGCTTCACCTTTGCTGGAAAAAATTTTTGTTTCTGCAAGGAAATTTATGATATCGATGCCCTGGCTGATCCTGGAAAGGTCAAAAGACGATTTTATAACCCCCTCCATCCCCTCCAGGTCTTCAATGCTTAAACTATCGGCTGGGGCATTCTGATTGGCAAATAGTTTTTCCGTGGTGGCAATAGCTTTTTCGTATTCTTTTTTTCCATGTACAAAAGTGGTGATCTCCTGTGCTAAAGTCTTTTGTAACACTCTTGCTGAGGGATCTGTTTTATGTTCATGTATCAACATGTGAATGGCATCCCGGGAAAGAAAAGTGAAAATCCTGATCCATTTTTCTGCATCATCATCACTTGCATTGAGCCAGAACTGGTAAAATTGGAATGGAGAAGTTCTGCTTCCGTCCAGCCATATATTGCCCCTTTCTGTTTTTCCAAACTTATTTCCGTCTGCTTTAGTGATCAGCGGGCAGGTGAAAGCAAAAGCTTCATTTCCTGTTTTACGACGGATTAGTTCAGTGCCTGTGACAATATTTCCCCATTGGTCACTGCCGCCCATCTGCAGTTTGCAATTTTTATTTTGGTTCAGCCAGAAAAAATCGTAACCCTGAACAAGCTGGTATGAGAATTCGGTAAAACTCATGCCCGCATCTCCTTCAATTCTTTTTTTCACACTGTCTTTTGCCATCATATAGTTTACCGTAATATGTTTTCCCACATCACGAATGAAGTCAAGAAATTTTATTTCTTTAAACCAGTCGTAATTATTAACCAGTTCTGCGCAGTTTTTTTGGGATGGATCGAAATCGAGAAACTGCATCAGTTGTCTTTTTACACCCTGTTCATTTTTTCTCAGCACTTCTTCACTTAATAAATTCCTTTCTTCACTTTTCCCGCTTGGATCACCAACCATTCCTGTTGCTCCTCCTACCAGGGCTATTGGTTTATGTCCCGCCTTTTGCAAGTGAACAAGGAAAAGTATAGGCACCAGGCTGCCAATATGCAGGGATTCTGCGGTGGGATCAAAGCCAATGTATCCGGTTGTCATCTCTTTGTTGAGTTGCTCTTCCGTTCCCGGCATGATATCCTGGATCATTCCCCTCCATTGTAGTTCTTCTATCAGGTTCATATCTAAATCAATGATTTGCAGCAAAATTAAAGCAGAAAGAGCTTGTTGTCAGGATAATGCAATATTTTTCTAAATTATTCGTTTTCAAGTGATAGCCTTTTTGCCCCTGTTGCTATGTATTTCAGCGGCGAAAGACTAATTTTACTGATTCACCCTACCTTATGAAAGCAATATAATTCAAACGCTTATTGAAAATTGTCCGAATGAAACTAACCAGGCTTTACCTATCCTTGCTAATAATTTTATGTTGTTTATCTGCAACGGCTCAATTCAGAAAGTATTCTAATGAATTTTTGAATATTGGCGCCGGTGCCCGTGGCTTAGGTATGGGCAGTGCACAGGTGGCTTCGGTTATGGATGGTACTTCCGGTTATTGGAATCCCGCAGGGTTGGTTGGTATAAAAGATCATCCCCAGCTGAACCTGATGCATGCGGAATATTTTGCAGGAATAGGTAAATATGATTTTGCTAGCATAGTTTTTCCCACAGCTAATAACAAAAGAACAATCGGGATCACGGGCCTTCGGTTTGCTGTTGATGATATCATGAATACGTTGTTTCTCGTAGAGCCGGATGGATCGATCAATTATAATAATATTCAATCTTTCTCCTCCGCTGATTATGCTTTCCTGTTGTCCTTTGCTCAAAAATTAAAAGAGAGCCAGAAAAAGAATGTTCATTTCGGTTTAAATGCAAAAATCATTTACAGGGGAGTGGGCAAATTTGCAAAAGCATGGGGGTTTGGAATTGATGCAGGAATACAAATCATTCATGATCGCTGGAAGTTTGGGATTGTTGGCCGGGATCTGACCAGCACTTTCAATGCATGGACATTTAATTTTTCTGATGAGGAAAAAGAAATTTTATACCTGACCAATAATGATATTCCTGTAAAATCAACGGAGATCACGGCACCACGGCTTATACTTGGTGCTGCTCATAGTTTTAAATTAAGTAAAAAATCCAGCTTATTGGCCGAAGCAAATTGTGATGTGACTTTTGATGGAAAACGAAATACAGTTATCAGCTCCAACCCCATCAGTATTGATCCAAAGCTGGGACTGGAATATAATCTGCATGATATCTTTTTCTTAAGGGCAGGGATTAATAATTTTCAAAGAGCCCTTGCAGACGGCGATACTTTGAATCAGAAAAGAGTATGGATATACCAGCCAAGTATTGGTACCGGATTCAGGATCTCAAATGTGATGATCGATTATGCTTATACCAATCTGGCCAATCAATCAAACCCGTTGTTTACACATGTTTTTTCACTGAAGCTGGATATGGTGAATAATAAGGCTAAAAAGAAAAAATAAATCTGGTACCGTACAAACCCCGCATGATGAAACGAATTATATTATTCTTATTGTTATTCTCCGGCTTTTATGCGCAGGCTCAGGTGTATAACAATGAGTGGATTGATTACAGTAAAACGTATTATAGGTTCAAGGTAGGAGTTACAGGCTTATACAGGATTACACAACCTGTCCTCGCTACATTAGGATTGGATACCGTACAGGTACAAAATTTCCAATTATGGAGGAATGGGAAAGAAATACCACTGTACACTTCGGTTTCATCAGGAACATTGAATGCTTCTGATTATTTAGAATTCTGGGGTGAAATGAATGATGGAAAACCGGATAACGTCTTATACAGGCAACCTGATTTTCAACTGAATGATAAATACAGTCTGCAAACGGATACAGCTGCTTTTTTTCTTACGGTTAATTCTTCAGGTAATAATTTGAGATTAGTGCCGGTGGCAAATAATATTGTGGGCAGCCCTACGCCTGAACCTTACTTTATGTACACAGCCGGTACGTATTACAGGGGAAAAATAAATGCAGGTTTTGCCGCTGTTGTTGGAGAATATGTCTATTCTTCATCCTACGATCAGGATGAAGGCTGGACTTCGGGGGACATCGACAGCGCTGCTATACTTACAGATGTTCAGTCAAATCTTTTTCCATATACTGATCCCAGTGCACCTCAGTCCATACTCAAGATTAATGCTGCAGGTAATGCCCTGAATACAAGAAATATCGAAGTCAAAATAAACAGCACAAGCATACTGACAAAAAATCTTGATTTTTATGATTATATAAAGTCTTCTGTTACATTCAGTACATCTCTTATCAGCGGAGGAACTGCCAATGTGCAAATGATCAATAACTCTTCGAGAAAGCCGGACAGGATGGTTGTAGCACAATATGAGCTAACATATCCACGACTATTTAATTTCGGCGGGGTAACTAATTTTCTTTTTGATCTGCCTGCAAACAACATAGGAAATTATCTTGAAATTTCGAATTTTAATTACGGGAGCACTGCGCCTGTATTATATGACTTGACCAATGGTACACGATATGTAGCTGATATAAGCAACCCTTCTTTGATCAAAGTTGCGCTACTCCCTTCGGCTGTTGACAGAAAGTTATTGCTGGTCAGTGAGGCTCCGTCTAATATCCGGTCTGTAAACACCCTTCAGCAAAAAAACTTTATTGATTACAAAACGACGGTGAACCAGGGGGATTACCTGATCATTACAAGCCCCGCTTTATTAAACGGAACAAACGGTTCCCATCCGGTGGATGATTATCAATCATACAGAAGCTCTGCTGCGGGTGGAGGCTATAATGCTAAAATTTATTTTGTAGATGAGTTGGTTGATCAGTTTGGTTTTGGAATTAAAATGAACCCTCTGGCGATTCGCAATTTTATACGATGGGCAAGAGCAAATTTCGGTTCTCCTCTGAAAGATGTCTTTTTGATTGGGAAAGGAATGACTTATAATCAATTCAGGGCTTATGAAAGCGATCCGAACATGAGCAAGCTCTTTTTTGTTCCTACATTTGGCTTTCCTGCATCTGATAATTTGTTCTGTATAGAGCCGGGAAACAATATCCCGCTTACACCTATCGGGAGGCTCTCTGTGGTCAGTGCAGACGAGATCACTCCCTATTTAAATAAAATAATTCAGTACGAACAGATGCAGGCATTTTCTTCGCCTTCTGTTCAGGACAATGCATGGAAGAAAAATATTTTACATCTTGTTGGCGCCAGCGATCCAATATTACAGTCTGAATTAGGCAACCGGATGGCTGTATATGCACAGGTTATTTCTGATACCTTATTTGGCGGTAATGTCACCACTTTCAGTAAAAGTTCTGCCGAAGTTGTTCAGCAATTAGGCAGTACTGCCATGAATGATGCATTTCAAAAAGGTATTGGATTACTCACTTATTTCGGGCACTCCTCATCCACAACGTTAGAGTTTAATCTTGATGACCCTCAGCAGTACGATAATTCAGGAAAATATCCCTTTATGATGGTCATGGGATGTTTAGCAGGCAATATTTTTGATTTTAATGCCCAGCGTCTTATTCTTAAGTCTTCAATATCCGATAAATTCATATTAGCTGATCAGCATGGCTCTATTGGGTTTTTAGCAAACACTTATTATAGTATTGTCCAGTATCTTGACATTATCATCAACCAGATGTACAAAGAGATTTCCCGGGGCTCTTATGGAAAAACATTTGGCGAGATACTTAATAAAACCATATCAAGAACCTTTGATATCACTACGCAAAATGATTTTTATGCCAGGTATCATTGTGAGCAGATCCTGCTGAATGGTGATCCGGCTATAAGGCTCAATACATTTCAAAAACCTGACTATGCTATAGAGGACCCGATGGTTAAAGTTTCTCCTCAGTTCATATCGGTAGCGGAAAGCCATTTTACCGTAAATGCAAAATTTGTAAACCTGGGAGAAGCAGTTAATGTGCCGGTTATTATAGAAGTTAAAAGGACTTATCCTGATCAAAGCACTTCAGTTATAGAAAGAGATACCATCCGGGGCATCAGGAATATTGATTCATTGACGTTCAATATCCCGATAGTGGCCACGAGAGACAAAGGATTAAATAAGATTACTATTACTATTGACCCCGGTAATCTTATTGCTGAATTGTATAAGAGTAATAACACAATCACAAAAGATATTGTGATTTATGAAGACGAGGCAAAGACGGTATATCCTTACAATTATGCTATTGTAAACAGGCAGAATATTAAACTGATCGCTTCCACGGCAAATTCTTTTGCCATACAAAAACAATATGTGATGGAGATGGATACTACGGAATTGTTCAATTCTCCGTTTAAGGTCTCCCAGACGATCAGCACTATTGGTGGGGTTATTGAGTTTTCTCCCGGCGTTGCATTTACTGACAGTACAGTTTACTACTGGCGGGTGGCTCCGGTACCTGTTAGTGGCTCACCGGTCTGGAATATTTCTTCATTCCAATACATCAGTAATGCAGACTTTGGCTTCAGCCAGGCTCATTATTATCAGCATTTAAAATCCTCTTTACAGAGTTTGACTGTTGATTCTGCAAGCAGGTTGTGGAATTACGGATCAATGGTGAATACCTTGTTTATCAGGAGTGGGGTATTTCCGACATCAGTATCAACAGCCATTGGTTTTTCAGTGGAGATCAATAATGATGGAGCAGCAAAAATTCAAAGTGCTTGTGGCGTTTCTAATGTGGTGTTTAATGTTTTAGATCCGGTTACTTTTCAACCCTGGTTCAATGTGGCATCAGGCCCGGGACAGTATGGTAGTGATGCGGTTTGTGCACCGGATAGACAGTATAATTTCCAATTTAATATTCTTGATACCAATAAGCGGAGGAAAATAGTTGAGTTTATGGATATGATTCCGGATGGATCTTATGTTATCGTCCGTAATCTTTCCGGTACTGTTCCATCCAGCAATACTTATGCAAATGACTGGAAAGGCGATACATCGTATTTGGGATCGGGCAATTCGATGTATCAGCGGTTGTTAAGCCAGGGCTTTACAGGAATAGATTCATTTTACAGGCCGCGGGCTTTTGTTTTTGTTTATAAGAAAAACAGTGCGGGCAGTTTCACTCCCCGTTATATTTTTAGTAATGGTGTTATTGATCCCATCACGCTGTCTTTGGATTGTCTTACTCCGGATACACTCGGATTTGTTGCATCTCCAATTTTTGGCCCTGCAAAAGCCTGGAAAAAGCTTCACTGGAATGGTGTGGCGGATGCAAATCCCGGTGAAGATCCTACGGTTGATGTCATTGGTATCAGGGCAGATGGCTCTCAAGCAACGTTATTCAGCGGATTGGATATGTCTCAGCAGGATGTTGATATCTCTTCAATGGATGCACAGGTTTATCCTTATGCTCAACTGAAACTACGTACTCTCGACTCTGTAAAACATACTCCATATAAATTACGTTATTGGGAACTTACTTATACCCCTGTTCCGGAAGGAGCCATTGCTCCCAATATTTACCTGAAAACAAAAGACACAGTGGATGTTGGTGAACCTCTCGATTTCAAGGTGGCATTTAAAAATGTGAGTGATGTTTCTTTTGACAGTCTAAAAGTGAAAATAGTAGTTACGGATAGGAGTAATGTACCTAATATCATCCCTCTCCCGAGAAGGAGACCTCTGCCTGTCGGAGATACCTTACAGGCAGGCGGCATTATCAATACAGCTAATTTACCCGGGCTGAACACATTATATATTGAGGTTAATCCGGACAGTGACCAGTTGGAACAATATCATTTCAACAACTTTGCATTCAGAAATATTTATGTGAAGCCGGATAGCCTGAGTCCTCTGTTGGATGTCACATTTGATGGTGTTCATATTCTTAATAATGATATTGTCTCATCTAAGCCTGATATTCTTGTCAAGCTGAAGGACGAATCCAAATGGATGATATTGAATGATACCAGCCTTCTTACACTCCAGGTACTCTACCCGGATGGCTCTTTGCACAGGTTTAGTTTTAATAATGATACTTTACAGTTTATACCGGCAGGACAGGCGCCTAATACTGATAATACTGCATCCATCAATTTCAGGCCTTATTTCATACAGGATGGGGTATATCAGCTGATCGTAACAGGAAAAGACCGGAGTAATAATGCTGCAGGGAATATTGAGTATCGGGTTGCTTTTGAAGTGATCAACAAACCGATGATCTCAAATATGCTGAATTATCCCAATCCTTTTACAACTTCAACAGCCTTTGTATTTACCATTACGGGGAGCGAAGTGCCGCAAAACATTAAAATTGAAATTATGACGGTAACAGGCAGAATCGTCAGGGAGATCGTTAAAGATGAGTTGGGCCCTTTGCATATTGGCAGAAATATTACGGAATTTAAGTGGGATGGAACTGATCAGTACGGACAAAAGCTGGCAAACGGCATTTATTTATACAGGGTGGTTACGAACTTGAACGGAAAAACCCTTGACAAGTATAAAGCTGATGGGGATAATACAGATAAATATTTTACGAGGGGATACGGAAAGATGTATCTGATGCGTTAATATATTCAGGGTGCGGTTCTGCCCGGGCATTGTTCTGCAGGAAACTGTTTAGTTCCTGAGAAACGACCCTAATAGACCAGTTTATAAAATCCAATATCAATGACCTCCAAAGGGACTCAATCTCTCACCGGGATAAGATTCTTTGCTGTTTTGATGATCTTTTTATTTCATTACAGCGGCAGGTTGCCGATTAATAGTCACTTTGTACATGCGGTTTTTGATCAGCTTTTTCTTGGAGTCCAGGTATTTTTTGTTTTAAGTGGATTTGTTATCTGTTATAAATATTTCAGCGGGGCTGAGCTGAAAAAAGGTTTCCTCTTCACATATTATCTCAGGAGATTTGCAAAGATATATCCTACCTTTTTTATAATCGTGACACTAAGTTTTCTGATCTGGAATTTTAAAGGGATTGATACTGATTCATCATTCGGGACATATATTTTAAACATTACTTTCCTTAAAGGATTGTCCTCTCAATACCATTTAACGGGAATAGGCCCTACCTGGAGTCTTACTGTTGAAGAGTTCTTTTATTTCTTTTCCCCTTTCATCTTTGTGTATTTTAAAAATAAAGGGGTATTGTTTAAACAGGTTTTGTTCTGGTGGTTGACAGGTGCAGTTCTGGTTGCCTTATTTACCATTTCTCCTGTTGAAGGATTCTTTGATAATGCCAGGTTCACTTTTTTTGCAACATTTTTCGGAAGATGCCTTGAGTTTTATTTGGGCATCTGGCTTGCTTTGTATATAAGCGGTAGATTCAGAACAAAAAGGTTTTTCTGTTATCGTGGTTCTTTCCCCTTATACACAATAGCAGGACTAACAGGAATGGCAACAAGTATTTTATTACTTGCCGGTCTAAGCCTGATATATGAACAGAGTTCGGTAGAAATGTGGCAGGGGCTCTTTATTGCAAATATTGTTTTTCCGGTTACCGTATTGATTTTCTTTTTTGGGCTCATCAAAGAGAACTCAAAGATCAGAAGTTTGCTGAACTACAAATTGATACAGTTGTTTGGAAAGAGTTCCTATGTTTTTTTCCTGATCCATACCGGAGTTGTTGCAAGCAGTGTTGAGAAATATATCAGCAGTAATATGGTGGTCCTTTTTATTATTCTTCAGATAGTTTCAATTCTCATTTATAAATCTTTTGAGATGCCGGTAAATAACTGGATAAGGGTAAAAGGAAACAATCTGTCAAAAAATATTTATCAATTAGATTTTAGAAGCAAAGTTTCCCGGCAGCAAAATTGGGAATCATTGCAGGGGCAGGAAGCCTGATACATTACCCGGTATTTCAGGGATAATTAATCTTCAATTTGTACACTTTGCAGGTCGATCTGATATTGATCTTTTATGCATACTTATCAGTAATTCTTTTTAGAGCCGGGATTGACAAAATATAAATGAAAGGCATCATGCCAAGAAGAAACCGGTTATGCCAGTCATCACAGGTTAAAATTACACCAGCCCAGGTTATCAGCACCAGGGAAAGGCAATACAGGAAAGTGTGCCTGTTCTTGTGGCACCATTCTCTGATGCTTAACAGCACTAAGAGGTAAACAGGAAAGAAATAAAGTCCCAGGTATAGGTTATGACCGAGGCTGAAGTAAGATCTGAATAAGCCCCAGAATGCTTTTGACCGGAGCCACGCAAGATGGATGAATTGAGTAAAATTATGAGTTATATAATAAATGAGTCCATATATCGAATTGGGATTTTCAGAAACCTTGATGTCATGCGTATAAGATAATGCAGGAACACCACAGATAATACTTTCATCTCTGAACGGCAGCATAAAATCCAGTTCGCCCCCGCTTCCGATAGCAGCGTTAAGAAAGTACAGAAAGGTGGCTGATATCAGGACTATTATACCCAGCTTTAAAAAAACAGGGAATGAACGGAAAAAATGAAAAAAAAGATAAAGTGCAGTGGCAGGCACAAAGTATAAACCCGTTGGCCTGGTGAAAATGATCAGGATGATAAATAAAAAAACCAGGCTCAAATTTTTTAAAGTGATTTTTTTTAATTGTAGCAGATAGCAACTGAAAATAATGCTGAGGCTGAAAAAGATTGATTCCGTTTGTAATGCAGTATTGAAAGTCTGAAAAGGATAATTGCAGATCAGTAAAAGGGTCAGGATAAAAGCAGCAGTCTTGTTGGCAGACTTTTGTATGAATTTATAAAAAACATAAGTGGCAATGATGTTAAGTATCAACTGAATGATCACTACGGATAAAAACCCCGAATTAAACTTAATTGCCGTAGCTATAAGGAATATCTGAGTAGAATACATCCAGAAGTTGGGAGAGCTTAATGTTCCATTTTCCAGCAGATTTTTCGCTTCATTAATATATTTTACGGCTTCGAAATCTGTTACAATGCCAAACCGGTAAAATATAAGGCTCTGGACAATTAGCCATGCAAGGATCAGGATGAACTCTGCGCCATAATGGTTTAATACTCCTGAATGTGAGGGCTTCATAAATGATAATGGGTTCCCCTTCATCCCGGCAAAGATAGGAGCAAAGAAGAACCCTGGCCGCCGGTTTTAACCGGTAAAGGCATCGGATTTGATTGAGTTTCTCTTGAATTTTAAATTAATTTGACCGGAATTTGTAATCGAATTTCTGGCGAAATAACAATATGTACTGAGCCGGTTTTAATAATTTTAGAATTCAGAATTTACCATTATCTTTGCCACCCTAAAAATACCAAAGGAGGTATATTAATGCTCATCATTGACTCAAAAGATTGCGAAAACATAGATAAGGCGCTTAAGAAATACAAGAAGAAATTCGAAAAATCCAAAGTGCTCTTACAGTTGAGGGAACGTCAGAGTTTCACCAAGCCTTCTGTCAGGCGCCGCAACCAGGTTTTGCGTGCTATCTACAAGCAAAAGATAGCCAGCGGGAAAATAGAAGAATAGTATTTCATATTTTCAATATTGACGGATAGCTGCAAATTTTTTTTAATTTTGCAGCTATCGTATTTTATGTCTACACAGGAATATAAAGAAATCCAGTCCTTCATTGATTACCTCCGTTATGAAAAGAGGTATTCGTCCTATACGATCATTTCCTATCAAACAGACCTTTCTGATTTTTTTAATTATCTGGCCGGCCAGTTTGGAAAAATTGGACTGAAAGAAATTACACCGGGCTTTGTCCGTAGTTGGTTAGCCCATCTTAAAGAAAACGGGTTGACGACAAAGTCCATTAACAGAAAGATTTCAGGCCTTCGTTCATTTTTTAAGTATTTGCTTAAAAACGGTATTGTGGAGGCTACGCCAATGGCAAATGTAACTGCACCAAAGATCAGCAAGAGATTGCCGGTATTTATAAAAGAGGAGGATGCCAGGCAATTGGTTGAGACACTTGATAGATCAGCAGAAGACTGGAAAAGTCTGAATAGTAAAATGCTGATCACTCTATTTTATGCGACTGGCATGAGGCTGTCGGAACTCATTTATTTAAAAGAGTCACAGGTTGACTTTGGGAGATCACAAATTAAAGTGCTGGGCAAAGGGAATAAGGAGCGTATTATTCCGCTGAACAAGAAAATTCTTTATAGTATTACAGAATATCTTCAACTGAAGAAGGAGAATTTTCAGACAGATAATGACCTGCTTTTTGTTACAGAGAGGGGTAAGAAAATGTATCCAAAATATGCTTACCTGTTGGTAAAAAAATATTTAGGCGGGGTAAGTACGCTGGATAAAAAAAGCCCCCATGTATTGCGCCATACTTTTGCTACACATTTGATGAATAATGGAGCTGACCTGAATGCAGTGAAAGAATTGCTGGGGCACAGCAGCCTGGCTTCTACCCAGGTGTACACACATAATACCATTGAAAAACTCAGGAATATCCATAAGAAAGCTCACCCTAAGGCATGACCTTTTTAAGCGAGACACCGGCAAATATTTTGATTATTTTTATTTTATCCTACACAGGTTTTTTGTAATTTCACCCAAGCCGATGCAAATTGCCTCTCCGGCATAAGTTGCAGCAGCGCCAGTTCTTTATTCATTATTTCACCGTTTTAAAAAGCGATTAATATGAACGTAAACATTCAGACAGTCCATTTTGATGCGGATAACAAATTAGTAGAGTACGTCAATCACAAACTTCAAAAACTACTCCTCTTTAATGACCGCATCATAAAAGTAAATGTGTTTCTGAAACTCGACAATGTTGCACATAACATCAAAGACAAAATCGCTGAGATCAGAATACACGTACCCAGGCGTCAATTTTTTGTGAAATCTACCAGTAAATCATTTGAATCGTCATTTGATGATGCTTTTGATGCTGTAGTAACACTCATCAAACGAAAAAAAGAAAAAAGAGCTGCGTAACTAATCAGAGACCTCGTAATGACGGGGTCTTTTTGTTTTATTTCCTTACAGAAAAAACTCTTCAAAATTTTGGGAATAGGTAAATTCCTTTACCTTTGCCTACCCAAAAATTGGGCAAGTTCTTTATTGTCTCAACGGTTGCAGACCATAGGCCGAAAATTGGTGAATTTTGAAAGAACAAGGTCGGTATACGAAATGGCCACTTTAACTAAGCCGAATGAACATCCCGGTGCGAACCCGGGAAGTTGTTGGTTGAAAGCTAAAGCAAAGTTTTTTGATCTCAATACCAGAGGCCACTTTAGCTCAGCTGGTAGAGCAACTGATTTGTAATCAGTAGGTCGTTGGTTCGATTCCGACAAGTGGCTCTAAGCTAATTCGGGGATTGGTGGTAGTGTGCCCGATATGAATCGGGAAAGCTGTTTTTTTGATTTAGACAAGTGAAATATGCAGGGCAAGTAGCCAAGTGGCCAACGGCAACAGACTGTAAATCTGTCCTCTTCGGAGTTCGGTGGTTCGAATCCATCCTTGCCCACTTCAGCCACCATAGTGTTGATGCGAAAGAGGCTTGAAAAATATAGATCTTTAAAAATTTATTCCGCCCTGTTAAGCTTAGGCGGGAACAAGCGGAAGTAGCTCAGTTGGTAGAGCGACAGCCTTCCAAGCTGTAGGTCGCGGGTTCGAGCCTCGTCTTCCGCTCTGCTAAAACAGGTCATGTAAGTCAAACAAGTCGAACAGTTCATGAATTGATTTGACTTTTATGACGCACTGACTTCAATGACGGGAAAAGCCGTTGTAGCTCAGTGGTAGAGCACTTCCTTGGTAAGGAAGAGGTCATGGGTTCAATTCCCATTAACGGCTCATAAGTTATTTGAAAACAATAGTAATTCGAATTGATCTTTTAATTAAACTGTGCCTTTGAAATTAATTTTTCAGATAGCTGAAAATAGCTTTCTGAGACTTGTGAAAATTTTTATGAGCACGAAATCCCGGCAAAAGCTGGGATTGACTCTATAAAACAAAAACAATTATTGCTAAAACACACAACTAAAAAGAGATAATATGTCAAAAGAGACCTTTAAGAGGGATAAACCTCACCTAAATGTTGGTACGATCGGTCATATTGACCACGGTAAAACCACTTTGACTGCCGCAATCACTACCATTCTGGCAAAGAAAGGTATGGCAGAAGCCAAAAAATATGATGAGATTGATGCTGCACCTGAAGAAAAGGAACGTGGTATCACCATCAACACAGCTCACGTTGAGTATCAAACTGCTACTCGTCACTATGCACACGTGGACTGTCCCGGGCACGCAGATTATGTAAAGAATATGATTACCGGTGCAGCTCAAATGGACGGAGCTATTTTGGTTGTGGCAGCAACTGATGGCCCAATGCCTCAAACGAAAGAGCACATCCTGTTAGCCCGTCAGGTAGGGGTACCTCGTATGGTAGTATTCATGAATAAAGTTGATCTGGTAGATGATCCTGAATTACTTGATCTGGTAGAAATGGAAATCAGGGATCTGCTTACATTCTATGGCTTTGATGGTGCAAACACTCCAATCATCAGAGGTTCTGCTACCGGTGCTTTAGCTGGTGAAGAAAAATGGTTGAAAGCAATTGATGATTTGATGGACGCTGTGGATAGCTATATTCCTTTACCTCCCAGGCCGATTGATCAGCCATTCCTGATGTCAGTAGAGGATGTGTTCTCAATTACAGGCCGCGGAACAGTTGCTACAGGCCGGATAGAAAGAGGAAAAATCAAGGTTGGTGAACCTGTTGAAATAGTTGGCTTGATTCCTCAGCCTCTTAGTTCTACAGTGACCGGGGTTGAGATGTTTCGTAAGCTATTAGATGAAGGAGAAGCAGGCGATAACGCAGGTTTGTTGCTTCGCGGTATTGAGAAAAAAGATATTCGCCGTGGTATGGTTATTTGTAAACCCGGATCTATCACGCCTCATACGGAATTCAAGTGTGAAGTTTATGTACTGAGCAAAGAAGAAGGTGGCCGTCATACGCCTTTCTTCAACAAGTATCGTCCGCAGTTTTATTTTCGTACAACGGATGTTACAGGCGAGGTAGAATTGCCTTCGGGTACTGAAATGGTTATGCCCGGTGATAATACATCTCTTACTGTAAAACTGATTCAGCCCATCGCAATGGAAAAGGGGTTAAAGTTTGCGATTCGTGAGGGTGGTCGTACGGTGGGAGCTGGCCAGGTGACTGAAATTTTAAAATAATAAGCCGGAACTTTTTATTTTAGTTTAGGCTGGAGCATTACAAATGATTTTATATCTTTGTATGTATCAATGATCTAAAAGCTGTCCGCCGTTAGGCGGATAGCTTTTGATTTTCTTAAGGCTATAGTTTCCAAAAAACGGCACTGGATAAGTTTTTAGGATTTGATTTTTTTAAATAAAGAACGCAGTCGAGACACAGCAAGTTGCTCCCGATACTGGTTGAAAACACCGGTATTCAATGACAAAAGTGCCTCCTGAGTTTGGAAATAATGGTAGTTCTTAAAGCGGAGGAACAAAGTTATAATACGGGCATAGTTCAATGGCAGAATAGCGGTCTCCAAAACCGTTGATGGGAGTTCGAATCTCTCTGCCCGTGCTAATTCAGTGATTATGGATAAAATTTCAAAACTGTTCAAGGATTCTTACAAAGAATTAATAGAAAAAGTAACTTGGCCCAACTGGGCACAATTACAACAATCTACAATGGTTACGCTGGCAGCTACATTGGTGATTACAGGTATTATCTGGATTATGGATTTTGCTGCCGGTAATGTCCTTAAATTTATTTACAATCAATTATTCTAACATGGAAGCAGGTACAAATACTGAAAATGTGCAGCAACAGGAAACCAAATGGTATGTACTTCGGGTAGTCAGCGGGAAGGAGCGTAAGGTTAAAGAATACCTCGATAAGGAAATTTCACGTGGTGGCTGGGGTGAGATTGTTAAGCAGGTATTTCTGCCTGTAGAAAAAGTTTACAAGGTGCAAAATGGGAAAAAAGTGATGCGGGAACGCAACTATTACCCTGGCTATGTCATGATAGAGATCTTAGAGGGAAAACTTAATGACGACCTGCGAGATACAATCAAGCATACGAACAATGTCATCCATTTTTTAGGAAAAGACAACCCAATAGCATTACGCAAAGCAGAGGTTAATAAAATGCTTGGTAAAATGGATGAAATGGCAGAGGCCGGAGGAGTCAATATGGTTGAACCCTTTATTGTAGGCGAAACCATTAAGATTATTGAAGGCCCCTTCAACGATTTCAATGGAGTAATAGAAGAAGTAAATGATGAAAAGAAAAAATTAAAAGTAACTGTAAAGATATTTGGACGTTCTACGCCTGTAGAACTTAATTATATGCAGGTGGAAAAAATCAGTTGATCGTAATTGTTGCAGATTAATTTTCAATGTGCGGTCATTTTCACTTTGGGTGTTACAGCAGCTATTCCGGAATTATAAAACAGGATGAGCATTTCAACCTTCAAATAAGATTTAAAGATTTATAGCTGGTTAATAGTCCGCTATAATATTTTGAATGCAGCAAAATAATAATTACTGGCTGAGGCTATTAATTGTAGGTTGACTGAATAGGATTGGGTAAAATCATAAAATGCTTTAAACTCATGTGTAGGTACGGCAAACTCATCAAAAAAGATGATATCATCTTTTTTGATGAAAGGAGCCAGTGCAGTGAGTGTATAGAGTGTTGCAGAATATAAATCCGCATCCAGCATTATGACATTTCTTTTCTTAATATCCAGTTCAGGCAAAAAAGAAGGAAGAGTTTGTTGAAATAGTCCCTGGAAAAATTTCCCTCTTGGATCAGTAAGTTCAGGGGCTTTCATGCTTGTATCAAATGTTCCTTTCTTATAGGATCCAAAGTCCTCGGGAAGTCCTGTAAAAGTATCGAACCCGTAAAAACGGCTGTGCTGATTTTTGTTTTGATCCAAAAACCAGCGAAAAGATTCTCCGCCCGCCACTCCGAATTCAAGATAATTGATGGGAATTTCTGTTAAGTTCTCATTTTGCAACACCCATGTATATAGTGTATATCTTTTCTGATAATTCCATTTTGAGGGGAAATCATTGAATTTTATTTTCTTGTTTTGATTTATCCAAACAGATAGCTCGGACAGGTAAAACAGATTCAGAAAAAAACCGGAAAATAACCTGAAAAACTTATACAGCTTCAGATAAATGAAAAGAAATTTTAAATAGCGAATAATATAATGTTTCATAAAAATGGAATTACAACTATGTATTTTGTTTTATACAGGATTTAATATGGCAGGAGTTGAAATTAATTAATCCTCAGTTAAGATATGATAAGAAACAGGGCCTTGGTGAGCCTGGGAACTGCATATCAGTGGCTAATGGGTATAATTTTGTATTTCTTCCGGCCGGAAGCTTTTTTTTTACTTTTAAAGTTTGAAATTTGATAAACTACTCTATCTTTGCACCCCCAATTAGTTCTTTCTAATCCACCAAAGATTTAATGCAGGTGGATCCGCCCTGGCAAATGCCTTGGTGGAAATGGATGAATTTGGGAGTGCTGGCCTTAAGCGACAGTACGTTTGAACCAATAAATCGTAAAAAATGGCAAAAGAAGTTACCGGCTTTGTAAAGCTTCAGTGTAAAGGTGGCCAGGCAAACCCTGCACCACCGATTGGTCCTGCTCTGGGTTCCAAGGGTGTCAATATCATGGAATTTTGCAAACAGTTTAATGCCCGTACACAGGATAGAATGGGCAAAGTACTCCCTGTTATCATTACAGTATATTCTGATAAGAGTTTTGATTTTGTTATCAAAACTGCGCCGGCCTCCATTCAGTTGATGGAAGCTGCAAAAATTCAAAAAGGATCAAAGGAAAGCAACCGCAATAAAGTAGGTAAGGTAACCTGGGTACAGGTGGAGGCTATTGCTAAAGACAAGATGCCTGACCTGAACTGCTTTACTTTAGAAAGTGCAATGAAAATGGTGGCAGGCACTGCCCGCAGTTTGGGATTGACAGTCGAGGGAAAAGCTCCATGGGAAAACTAATTGTATATTCAAAAAAGTATTACGATGGCATTCATCAGTAAAAAAAGAAAAGTTGCAGAGACTAAAATAGAAAGCAAAAAAGAATATTCTCTTAAAGAAGCATCTGCTTTGGTCAAACAGATTACTACGTGCAAGTTTGATGCTTCAGTTGATTTGCATATCCGCCTGGGCGTTGATCCCAAGAAAGCAGATCAGTCCATAAGGGGAACAGTTACTTTGCCGCATGGTACCGGTAAGACTAAAAAAGTTCTGGTACTATGTAATCCTGATAAAGAAGAAGAATCAAAAAATGCAGGTGCAGATTATGTTGGCCTGGATGAATTTGTTACAAAAATCGAAGGGGGATGGGTAGATGTGGATGTGATTATTGCCACACCTTCTGTCATGCCAAAGATTGGTAAGCTGGGTAAAGTACTTGGCCCCCGTAACCTGATGCCGAATCCCAAAACCGGAACTGTTACAAATGATGTTGTTGCGGCAATCAATGATGTAAAAGGCGGTAAAATAGCTTTTAAGATAGATAAAGCGGGAATTATTCATGCATCAATAGGCAGGGTAAGTTTTACTCCTGAAAAAATTGCTGAGAACAGCCAGGAATTATTAAATGCCATTATCAGGGCTAAGCCATCTTCTGCAAAAGGAATTTATCTGAAAGGAATCAGTATGGCCAGTTCAATGAGCCCGGGTATTTTAATAGATACGAAAGCATTTGCACACTAATAGAAAATGTGATTAAAACTAATTATCATGACTAAAGAACAGAAAACGGAAGTTATTGAATTGCTGAAAGGCAAATTTTCTCAGTACAATAATTTTTATATTACCGATACAGAGTCATTGAGTGTGGAGCAGGTTGGAAAATTACGCCGTGCCTGTTTTAATAAAAAAGTGGAAATGAGAGTGGCTAAAAACACTTTGATCAGAAAGGCACTTGAGTCCCTGGATGCCGAACGCTATTCGGGATTGTATGATGCGCTGAACAATGTTACGGCATTGATGTTCTCTGAAAGCCCCAAAGACCCGGCCCTGATCATCAGCACTTTTCGCAAAGACAGCAATGGTGAAAAACCCGTGCTGAAGGCTGCATTTATTAATGGCGATGTGTACTCAGGAGACAATCAGCTGGCAACACTTAGCAAGATCAAAACGAAAAATGAATTGATCGGTGAAGTTATCGGTTTATTGCAGTCTCCTGCAAAAAGAGTTATTGCTGCTTTGCTTCATAATGCGGAAAAGAAACAAGAAGCTGCTCCGGCAGCGCAGTAGCTGAGTTTTATTATTTGAAAATAACTACCCGGCCGGATGGTATAAAACAAAGGCATAAACAAATTTTTTTAAACAGCCGTTGGATTCGCCGGTTTGGCGGAAAAGAAAACGGTAAAAATTCAAATCAAATGGCAGACGTAAAAGCATTAGCAGAAAGCTTGGTAAGCTTGACTGTAAAAGAAGTTCAGGAATTGGCAGACTTTCTGAAAAACGAGTATGGAATTGAACCTGCAGCTGCTGCAGTAGTAGTAAGCGGTGGCGGAGATGGTGGTGGCACAGCTGCCGCTGAAGAAAAGACTGCATTCAATGTTATTTTGAAAAGCGGAGGAGCATCCAAACTTAACGTGGTAAAAGTCGTTAAAGATATTACCGGCTTAGGACTGAAAGAAGCTAAAGAATTAGTGGATGGCGCACCGAAACCGGTGAAAGAAGGAGTTTCAAAAGCTGAAGCTGAAGAAATAGCTAACAAGCTGAAAGATGCCGGTGCAGATATTGAAATAGCTTAAAGGTATTTTAAGAAATAAAATAACCTTTCCCATTTTCCGGGAAAGGTTATTTTTATTCAATAGTAAGATAGTGGACAAGCTTATTGAATAGATCTTCTGTAACGGAGGGGATCTTTTTAATGTCTTCTAAATTTGAATAAGCCCCGTGCTCCTTTCGGTACGCAACTATCGGGTTGGCAATGCTCCATTTAATGTAAGGATGGGCTTTCAGTTCATCAATAGTTGCAGTATTGATGTTTATCTTTCTTAATGAGGGATTTTCTGATTTCAGATAAAATTTGATTTTTTGGAATGTAGAATCAGGTAAACCATAGGTTTCAGCGATTTGATCTACCGAGTAAAAACCGCCTAACTTATCCCTGAAGTTTACAATCCTGGCTGCCAGTTTGGAGCCTATGCCAGGTAAGGCAATAAAGGAAGCAGTATCTGCAGTATTGATGTCAATAACTGTAAGGTTATTAATTTTCCGTTGCTCTTTATACCCAGTATTTTTTGTGGAAAGTTCAGTTGTTTTTTTCTCTTCTTTTATTCCTTCTGCTTTATTGATCCTGATATAAGGAGCAATTCTTTCATAGTCCTTTTTTGATAATCCATAAATTTTTTGCAGATCTTCCGGTTTGTAAAAATGACCACCTTTGCTTAAATAGTTCTGTATGGTCTGTATGTTTTTTTGCTTTAATCCTAAACGCTTCCATTCCCCGGGGGGAAGGGTATTGGGATCAAAATAAAACAGCTTTGATTCTGGAGCCGGGGTTTGTGAAACTGACAGGTCATATTGGTATTCATTCTCATTTTCGTTTTCGGGAGAGTCCAGGTATGATGATCTTTGGGAATCTCTTATTTCCAGGCTTTTTACTTTATTGATCCAGGAGGTATCAGATTCAGGTTTATGAGAAAAATAAAATGGAGAAAGAATTTTTGGCAACAGAGCAACTATTACCGTTATAAATACGATAGCCAGAAGGGCAACTCTTTCTTTCCGGCTGAATGTCAGGTAATCCTTTAAAAGTTCCTGCCATCTCATGCATTAAGATTTTTAATAAATTTAAGAACACTTCATGACCAGGAAAATGCCCACTTAGTGGTATAAATGGCCGGATTTTTGTTAGCAAACTTTTCTTGGTCATGAATATTATTTTCTTACCTTTGCGTTCCTTTATTTTGGCCAGAAATATTTTGACGTTCCAAATCATGTTTAAATAGCTGATAGTCACAGGCTTTTGTTTTTAAAATTACAATGGCCTTAATGTGATTGGTACGTCCTTTATCGTTTAAAACCGGTTTTAACGTCTATGTCTTCAACAAAAATGAATCAAAGGGTGGACTTCGGTAAGATCAAACATTTAGCTGAGGCCCCGGACCTTCTAGAAGTGCAAATCCAATCCTTTAAAGAGTTTTTTCAATTAGAGACTACTCCTGACAAACGTAACATTGAAGGATTGTTCAAAGTGTTCAAAGAAAATTTCCCGATCACAGATACAAGGAACATCTTCGTTCTGGAGTTTCTGGATTATTTCATTGACCCTCCACGCTATACAATTGAAGAATGTATGGAACGTGGATTGACCTATGCAGTACCTCTCAAAGCCAAGTTACGTTTGAGTTGTAATGACGAGGAGCATGTGGACTTCCAGACAATTGTTCAGGATGTGTTTCTTGGCAATATTCCTTACATGACACCCAGAGGAACTTTTGTAATCAATGGCGCTGAAAGGGTGGTGGTTTCGCAGTTGCATCGTTCTCCGGGAGTATTCTTCGGGCAATCTATTCATCCGAATGGTACAAAAATTTACTCGGCAAGAGTTATTCCTTTTAAAGGAGCATGGATGGAGTTCGCAACTGACATCAACAACGTGATGTATGCCTATATTGATCGTAAGAAAAAATTCCCGGTTACCACTCTGCTTCGTTCTATCGGATATGAAACGGATAAGAGTATCCTGGAATTATTTGGTATGGCAGATGAAGTGAAGTCAGATAAAAAGACATTGCTTAAATATGTTGGTAAAAAGCTTGCTGCCCGTGTTTTGAGAACATGGGTAGAAGACTTCGTGGACGAAGATACCGGCGAGGTTGTATCTGTAGAGCGGAATGAAATCGTTCTGGACCGCGACAGGGTACTGGATGAAGAAGCGATCGAAATGATTTCTGAAATGGATGTAAAAAGCGTTTTCATTCAGAAAGATGATGTAGGCGGAGATTTTGCTATAATTTACAACACACTGAATAAAGATACTTCCAATAGTGAACTGGAAGCTGTAAAACATATTTATCGCCAGTTGCGTGGGGCAGATGCACCGGATAATGAGACTGCCCGCGGCATTATTGATAAATTATTTTTCAGTGATAAGCGTTATGATCTCGGGGAAGTAGGACGGTACAAGATCAACCGTAAATTAAATCTTGATGCACCGCTGGATCAGAAAACACTGACAAAAGAAGATATCATTGAGATCATAAAATACCTTGTCCGGCTAACTAACGGTAAAGCTGAGATTGATGATATAGATCACCTGAGCAACCGTCGTGTAAGAACTGTAGGCGAACAACTTTATGCCCAGTTCGGAGTTGGACTTGCCCGTATGGCAAGAACGATCCGTGAAAGAATGAATGTCAGGGACAATGAGGTATTCACGCCTGTGGATCTGATCAATGCGAGAACGCTATCTTCAGTGATCAATTCCTTCTTCGGTACTTCCCAGTTGTCTCAATTCCTGGATCAGACGAATCCGTTAAGTGAGATTACTCACAAACGCCGTATCTCAGCATTGGGACCGGGAGGGTTGAGCCGTGAAAGAGCAGGCTTTGAAGTTCGTGACGTTCATTATTCTCATTATGGTCGTCTTTGTACCATTGAAACACCGGAAGGGCCCAATATTGGTTTGATTTCCACTCTTTGCGTTCATGCCAAGATCAATGAAATGGGTTTTATTGAAACTCCGTACAGGAAGGTGGATAATGGAAAAGTGGATATGAAAAAACTTTCATTCCTCAGCGCAGAAGAAGAAGATGAAGCTAAAATTGCGCAAGCCAGTGCTCCTTTGAATGACAAAGGTGAATTTGTAAATGATAAAGTTTCTTCAAGGCAAACCGGGGACTTCCCGATACTGGATAAGACAGAAGTAGAGTATATGGACGTGGCTCCCAACCAGATTGTTGGATTAAGTGCATCATTGATCCCGTTTCTGGAGCATGACGATGCGAACCGGGCACTGATGGGTTCAAACATGCAACGCCAGGCTGTTCCTTTGATTCGCCCTGATGTGCCAATTGTAGGAACCGGGTTAGAAGCTAAAGCAGCACGTGATGCAAGAATACAAATACATGCAGAAGGAAATGGGGTAATAGAATATGTAGATGCCATTGAGATACATGTGCGCTATGACAGGGATGAAATGGAAAAACTGGTAAGCTTTGAAGATGATCTCAGGATTTATAAACTCACTAAGTTTATCAAAACAAACCAGGAAACCTGTATCAATCTGAAACCTGCTGTAAAAAAAGGGCAGAAGGTTAAGAAAGGTGATTTTCTTACAGAAGGTTACGCAACCCAGGATGGAGAGCTTGCTTTGGGTAAAAACCTGAAAGTAGCCTTCATGCCCTGGAAAGGATACAACTTTGAAGATGCTATTGTTATAAGTGAACGAGTGGTTCGTGAAGACCTGTTTACCTCAGTACATATTTCAGAATATGAGTTGGAGGTTCGTGATACAAAACTGGGAGAAGAGGAGCTGACTCCGGATATTCCCAATGTATCTGAAGAAGCAACAAAAGAGCTGGATGAGAATGGCATCATTCGTATCGGCGCCCAGGTAAAAGAAGGCGATATACTGATTGGTAAGATCACTCCAAAAGGAGAAAGCGACCCAACTCCTGAAGAAAAATTATTGCGGGCTATTTTTGGTGACAAAGCCGGTGATGCAAAAGATGCTTCGCTGAAAGCTCCGAATGGAGTGGAAGGGGTGGTAATCAGTAAAAAATTATTCCAGCGTGCAAAGAAAGATAAGAATGCGAAAATAAGAGAGAAAGCAGCTATTGATAAGCTGGAAAAAATGCATGAGAAAAATGAAACGGATCTTAAGGAAGTTCTGTTACATAAACTGACCACCCTGCTCAAAGATCATACTTCCAATAGTGTGTCTAATAATTTTGGAGAAGTTCAGATCGGGAAGGGCGCAAAGTTCACTGCTAAAAACTTAGCCGGGTTAGATTATCAGAATATCAACCCGCTTGGTTGGACAGGAGATAGGAAAGCAGATGATCAGATCAATACCATGCTGCACAATTTCAACATCAAGTACAATGAAGAGCTTGGAAGATATAAAAGGGAAAAATTCAATATTTCGATCGGGGATGAACTCCCTGCCGGAGTGTTGAAGCTTGCAAAAGTGTACCTCGCCGTAAAACGTAAATTGAAAGTGGGCGATAAGATGGCAGGGCGTCACGGGAACAAAGGCATTGTTGCAAAAATCGTACGTGCTGAAGATATGCCGTTCCTGGAAGACGGCACACGTGTTGATATTGTATT
>MWTC01000050.1 GCA_002066995.1 Sphingobacteriales bacterium UTBCD1 | reverse complement strand
GGATTTTTGGGGGGACTTACATTTACAGTGTAGCCATTTATCTATTAATTTTTAGTATTAGAATAGCAATTATCAGATTTCGTAACTAAAACAAATCCCATAACTATGCGAGACATCCTGTCTCGCATCATTATCATATCGCCTGAAGCGATAAAACAAACCTTCGAAACTGCAAGTTTCGAAGAGCATATTAAAAATCCCCTCCCAACCTGAAAGTTCATCTGAATCTCTTCATCAGCCCCACAAAGGAAACCAGGGTCCAGATACCTTCCAGGATCACAAAAGGCCAGAATTGAATTAACCACGAAGCATAACAGGCCAGCGCAGCCCCCGCAACATTCAAAGCAAAATACAGTTTGCCTTCCCGGGGTATCAGCCGGAAGGTGTTGCAGAAAAAAGCGGCCAGGATGAGGCCCACACCAATAGTTCCCACTATTTCATTATACGACATGGGCGTTCATTATTTTTCAATGGCTTTGAGTACGTCTTTGCTTAATGGAGATACCGCTGAACCGAAATAATTGGTCAGCATCCCTTTTTCATTCACCAGGTATTTACAAAAATTCCAGGAAGGTTGTTTGCTGTTCCATCCATTCAATGACAGATCGGTAAGCCATTTGAATACTTCATTCTGCCGGTCGCTTTTGATTACCATCGATTTTTTCATCAGGGGAAAGGTAATCCCGTAATTCTGTTTGCAAAATGCGGCGATCTCTTCATCAGTGCCTTTTTCCTGTTGCTTAAAATCATTGGAAGGAAAACCGATGATCACAAGGCTTTTATTGTACTTCTCATACAGTTTTTCCAACTCTGCATATTGATCGGTGTACCCGCAATCGCTGGCAGTATTTACCAGCAATACTTTTTTCCCTTTCAGCGCTGCAAAATCAAATTCGTTTCCGTTATTAAGAATGGCAGTTAATGTATAAAACGGAACTACCGGTTCTGCATTACTGTTTGCCAATTCACTTGAATTGTTTCCAACGATACGGCTCCACCACATCCATGCCGGGTAAACAGTCTTTAATATTTTCTGCCTGTAAGTCATGTGCGTTGAATTTAAAGTCGCCAATTCCACATATCCGAAAAAAACAAGAAGGAGCATAAATAGCAAGATCAGTATCTTCTTCACCCCGGGATATTTATTTATCGTACTCATTCAGAACTTTTATTAAAGTAAATTACCGGATCACTCTTTTAAACAATTTCAGTTTCCCTTTGAATGGGGGGTACTTAATGCCCGGATCAAACCATGTCGGTGTTTTCATCACTGCTTTTTTATGGCTGAAGGTATCAAAAGAATATTTCCCGTGATAATGCCCGATACCGCTGAATCCTCTCCCGCCAAATGGCAGGTGATGATTGGTAAGATGCCATCCCGAATTATTCACGCAGGCCCCTCCTGCAGGAACAGAAGAGAGCCATTCTTTTTCTTTTCGGGTGCCGGAAGTATAAACATAAAAAGCTAAAGGATCCGGGTTACGTTTAATAACCTGTCTTGCATCTTCCATTGTATGAAAAGGAATTACCGGTAAAATGGGCCCGAAGATCTCTTCTCTCATTACCGGGGCATCTGTGGAAACATGATCTAAAATAGTGGGCTCAATAAATAATTTACTCCGGTCCGTTCTGCCGCCATACACCACACGACCGTCTTTCAAATAACCGGCAAGCCGGTCAAACTGTTTTTCATTGATGATCCTGCAGTAATTGTAATTCGATTCAGGCTTATCGCCGAAAAACCTGAGCAATGATTCCTTCAGCGATCCAATGAATTTTTCTTTCACTGATTCATGCACCAATACGTAATCCGGCGCCACGCACATCTGACCTGCTGCAGAAAATTTTGCTATCCCGATTCTTCTTGCAGCCACTTTAATATCAGCATCGCTTTCAACCACACAGGGGCTTTTTCCTCCTAACTCAAGAGTAACAGGGATCAGTTTCTCCGCAGCCATTCTATAAATAATCTTCCCTACGGCTGTGCTCCCGGTATAAAAAATAAAATCAAACGTAAACCGGCCCATCAGCTCCGGCACCACCTTAGTGCCCTCGCCCTGCACATACAGAATGTATTCATCAGAAAATGTTTCTCCGATCATTTTCTCCATCACCGCATCTGTTGCCGGAGCATACTCGCTTGCTTTTAAAACAACACAGTTGCCGGCTGCAATAGCTCCTACCAGCGGGTTGATCAAAAGCTGAAAAGGATAATTCCACGGAGCAATAATCAGCACTACTCCCATTGGCTCCTTCATGACATAACTGGATGAAGGTAGGTTCATCAGATTGGTAGGCACTTTTTCAGCTTCCATCCATTGCCGTAGTTTTTTAACAGTAATCCTGATCCCGGAAAGCACCAGCCCCAGCTCCGTAACCCAGCTTTCTTCCGGGCTTTTTTTCAGATCATCATGTAATGCTTTATACAGATCCTTTTCATATTTCAGAATAGCAGCTTTCAGTTTCTCCAACTGTCTTTTTCTGAAAGAATAGCTCTGAGTGGCGCCTGACTCAAAATACCGCCTCATTTTATTTAAAGATCCATCCACCATAATTGCTGTAATGATAACTGTAATTTACAAATAGTAATGACAATAAGATATTTTTATAAAGCATACCATTCAGGTATCATTACCCTTTTACCTGAATAAATCCCGGTGAGACAGAAATAAAAAAAGGATGCTTATGGGAGCATCCTTTATACTGAGTAATGTAAATTTTATTGTTTTTTCACTCCCGCAGCCGGCGGTTTGGTAGCCGGTTGTTTCACTACTGCATCCGGGTCATCGCCAAGATATAAGAGATCCTGCGGAAGCTGGGTTAACTTAAGTTCTTTTGCAACAGAAATAAAAATATTATCAATAGGAAATCCCATTTCGTAAGTATTGGGCCTCAGAATAAGTGAGTATTTTTTTCTTGCAAGAATTTTTTTGTAGGCCTCCGCCACCTGGTTATATAACGGCTGCGCCAGTTCACCTCTTTTATTGTTTGATTTGTTCTGCGAGATCTGCTGCCAGTACACCAGGTTCATTGCATACTTTTGGCGATCAGAAGCTGTCATATCCAGTTGTACTTTTGATTTTTTTCCCTGCGCTACCAATGCCGAGTCGGATTTATAAGTGCTGTCCAGGCGCTGGTATTCATTCATATAATATTTATATTCTTCCGTTAATGAGTCCTTCTCATAAATCTGTACCATACTGTCCACCTGGTGATAACCCGGCATGGCCTGAACCATCAGGTCCAGATCAAATACCCCGACTTTCAGCTGTTGGGCGCTGGCGTTATTGCCTATAAAAAACAATCCGGCAGAAAGAAAAGAAACTAAAAGAAATTTTTTCATAAATACTCTGGTTTATTAAATTGTTTAAATCCCCTTTTGCCATGCTTCCGGCACGGCTTGTTTGCGGGGCGGTAAATATAGGACTAATTCTTTCACAAAAGGCTGCATCAAAACGCTGTTTTACCCGGTAAAAAAAATTAACTTCGGTATGGCATGACCGATGAATACTATATGATGCAGGCTATAAAAGAAGCAAAAAAAGCGCTGGAAGACGGTGAAGTTCCGGTCGGCGCCGTCATTGTTATGAATGAGCGGGTGATTGCCCGGGGTCATAATCTGGTAGAAAGGCTAAGCGATCCTACTGCGCATGCTGAAATAATCGCACTGACATCGGCCTTTAATGCATTGGGCTCAAAATACATCCCCGAAGCAGCCATTTATATAACGGTAGAACCATGCCTGATGTGTGCGGGAGCATTGTACTGGAGCAAGATCAGTAAAATTGTTTATGGAGCCGATGATGAAAAAAACGGATACAAAAAGACTGCCGGTACCAACTGGCCTTTTCACCCGAAAACAGAACTGATCCGCGGAGTATTAAAAGATGACTGTGCTAAGTTGATCAAAGACTTTTTTAAAAGCAAGAGATAACTACTTATTTTCACAAAAATAAATTTTTATTATGCGTATAGACGGAGAACAGGAAAGCAGCAATGTAGATGATCGGCGGGGGATGTCTGCCGGAAAAGGTTTAGCAATCGGCGGGGGAGCCATCGGGATTATTTTTTTAATTATAAAGCTCCTTCTTGGGGGCTCGGGCAATGCCCCGGATATCACCCAGCAAATAACCCAACAGATGACCACCACTCAGGAAATGACGCCTGAGGAAAAAGCTGCCGACGATGAAAGAGCACATTTTGTAAAAGTAGTTCTTCGGTACACAGAAGATGTCTGGGGTGATCTGTTTGCAAAACAGGGAAAACAATACAGGCACCCTACCCTGGTCTTGTTTCGTGATGCGGTAGAGTCTGCCTGTGGAAATGCCAGTTCAGCTTCCGGTCCATTCTATTGCCCCGGGGATGAACAATTGTATATTGACCTTTCTTTTTATCAGGAACTGAAAGACCGGTTTAAAGCCCCCGGAGATTTTGCGATGGCTTACGTGGTAGCCCATGAAGTGGGACATCATGTACAAAAACTGCTCGGCATTGCAGACAAAATGGAGCGTATGCGGCAGCGGCTCAGCGAAAAAGAATACAACAAATATTCTGTAATGATGGAATTGCAGGCAGATTTCTTTGCCGGCGTTTGGGCAAATCATGCCCAGGAAATGAAAAATATTCTTGACCCGGGGGATATTGATGAAGCGTTGGCAGCAGCCAATGCTATCGGTGATGACCGGCTGCAAAAAGAAGCGCAGGGATACGTGGTTCCGGAATCATTTACTCATGGCACTTCTGCCCAGCGGGTTTACTGGTTTAAAAAAGGATTCCAGACAGGCGATATGAACAAGGGAGACACATTTAATGACCCTTCATTGCAATAATTTATATAATGTAAGTACTTGCCGGAACAGGACGCTCCTGTTAAATATGAAGTTTATTTAAACTTCATCATATTAATTTTGTTATTTCTTAAAACTTTTCATCATCAAAAAAATCAATATTTATGGCATTTACCTTACCACATCTTCCTTATGCGCATGATGCTTTGGAACCTTACATTGATACACTGACCATGCAGATACACCATGGAAAACACCACCAGGGGTATGTTGACAATCTTAATAAAGCCATTGCAGGCACTCCGAACGAAGGAAAATCATTAGATGACCTGGTTGCACATGCAGGTAAAATATCTGTAGCTGTCCGCAATAATGGCGGTGGCCACTGGAACCATAGTTTCTTTTGGGAAAGCCTTGCAAAACATTCCGGCAGTCATAATGCACCTTCAGGAAAATTGTCCGATGCAATAAATGCTGCATTTGGTTCATTCGATTCTCTAAAAGAAAAATTCAATGCAGCAGGTGCAGGAAGGTTCGGCAGCGGATGGGCATGGCTGATTGTAAAAGACGGAAAACTGGAAGTAACTTCTACGCCCAACCAGGATAACCCGTTAATGGATGTAGCCGAAGTAAAAGGTATTCCCATTCTGGGCGCAGATGTATGGGAACACGCCTATTACCTGAAATACCAAAACCGCAGGGCAGAATATCTGGCAGCGTTCTGGCACGTGGTAAACTGGAAAAAGATTGAAGAACGTTTTGCATCTGCAAAATAATTTTCTTTCCGCAGCGAACCGTCCTTAACCGGGGCGGTTCGTTGTTTAACCATGCCTTTCCATGTACGAATTGATCTTAAAAAATATTTCCCGCTTTATAGAACTGACCGGTGAAGAACGTGATTTTTTCATTTCATCGCTTAAAGTAAAAAAACTCCGGAAAAAACAATTTTTACTGCAGGAAGGCGAGGTTGCCCAATACCAGTATTTCATTAACCGGGGCTGCCTGCGAACTTATATGATTAACGAAAAAGGGCAGGAGCATATCATTCAATTTTCTATTGAAGGCTGGTGGACAGGCGATATCTACAGCTATCTTACCCAAACACCGGCAAAAATGAATATTGACGCAATTGAAGACTCGGAATTGTTTTGCATAGACAATTCTTACATGGAGACTCTTTACCGGAAGATTCCTAAGTTCGAACGTTTTTTCCGCTTATTAATACAAAATGCTTTCATTGCAAACCAAAGCCGGATTATTGAATCAATGAGCCTTACCGCTGACGAACGCTATTGCAAATTTATTGAACGATACCCGTCAATGGAACAGCGCTTGCCATTAAAGTATATTGCTTCTTTCCTTGGCATCACACCCGAATCACTGAGTAGGATCCGAAGCCAGAATTTAAAAAACAGAAAAACTCCTTAACTTTCTTAGTAAAAATTTTTTAAGGAACAGGATCATAACCGCTGCCCCCCCATGGATGACATCGTGAAATTCTTTTCAGGGCCAGCCACAATCCCTTGAAAAGTCCATGCTTTTTTAAAGCTTCCACCGCATAATGAGAACAGGTGGGAGTAAACCGGCACTTCGGTCCTATCCAGGGAGAAATGATCCATTGATATAATTTGATCAATGCGATAAACGGAAGGCTAAGTATCCGAAGAACTATTTTCATTGACTATCTTCTCCAGTTTATTTAAAACTACACCCACTTTCTCTTTAACAAGGTCGAAACCGGGAAGTTCTTTTCCTGTATAAATAAAAAACGCCATCATTCCTGTTTTCTTCTCTTTCAATTTTTCCTGCAGCGGGATCTTCTGCAAACGGTAAGCTTCCCGGATCAATCGCTTGATCCTGTTCCTGTCCACAGCTTTTTTGAAATTCTTTGACGGCACACTGACACCTGATTGGAGATGACTGCCTTTGACATCAGAAGCAGTACTCAACAAGTAATAAATATAAAAAGGGCTCACGCTGATCTTCCTGCCATCACGAAACAGCAACCCGATCTGCTTTCTGCTTTTCAAGCGCTCTTCTTTTCCCAATGTAAATTTCCCGGCCATGCTGCAAAAATAAAATAGTCCCGCCTCAGGCGGGACCATTCAATCATCTAACCCATCCTTTTTTTCAAAGGGAGAATCATTTTAATTTCCTTTCATCGGAGATCGTCAGTTTTTTTCGGCCTTTTCTACGGCGGCTCGCCAGTACTTTGCGGCCGTTTGCCGTTTGCATGCGCGTACGAAATCCATGAACGGATTTACGGCGACGACGATGAGGTTGAAATGTACGTTTCATAATATTTTACTTTTTCACTGTTCATCCTCCAAAGCATCAGCACAGGAGGATCTTGAAATGCGGACCGGGAGAACGGGCCAGTTTTCAATTGTACAACAGGTCACCACACCTGCTGCCTGTGAAAGGACGGCAAAGGTAAGAGATGTAACTTAGATTACAGGAATTAAATAACAGAATATTGAAATCACCGGGCAGAAGACTAAAAAGATAAATAATATCTTATAAATCAATATGCTTAGACAGTATAGCTTCTCCGAAGAACCTGGCTGCATGGTTATCAAAATCCCCGGCAGAGTCGGTAGTATAAAAAGACCGTAAACTATTTTTGCTGCATTTAGTTTCAATCTCAGGATGCCGATGCAGGTACTCTTTCAGGCTATTTGCCACTATTTCTCCCTGCGACAACAACTTCACTCCCACCGGTAAATATTTTTCAATTTTTTCTTTCAGAAGAGGATAATGAGTGCAGGCAAGCAGTATGACATCAATATCATTTCCTTTTTCAAATATGCTATGGATATTTTTTCTGATGAAATAATCGGCAGCATGGCTTTGATATTCGTTATTCTCTACTAATGGCACCCACATAGGGCAGGCTTCCTGGTACACTTTTACCCCGGGAAAAAACCTTTCAATCTCAATAGGGTAAGAATTGGAAGAAACAGTTCCGTTTGTGGCCATGATCCCCACACTTTTTGATTCGGAGTACTCCCCTATCTTCTCTGTGGTAGGACGGATGACTCCCAGCACTCTTTTATCAGGTGCAATCACCGGCAGATCATTTTGCTGAATAGTTCTTAATGCTTTTGCCGAAGCAGTATTGCATGCAAGAATAACAAGAGAACAACGTTGACTGAAAAACCATTTCACGCATTCCAGTGTATAGCGGTACACTGTTTCAAAAGAGCGGTTTCCATAAGGAGCCCTGGCATTATCACCCAGATATATGTAATCATATTGCGGAAGTGATCTGACGATTTCTTTTAATACAGTCAATCCGCCATAACCGGAATCAAAAACACCTATAGGCCCCGGGGTTTGCATATACAAAAATAAGAATGACCCCGGCCGTTAGTACCGGGGCCATTGATAAATTTAAAAATCATTTTATATTAATTATTACCCCCTGCCGGCTGAATTGCTTGTGAGTTCAGTCCCGGTTTTACCTGAGGCGGTAATTTTACATTCAGCTTTTGCGCCACTGAGGGCAACAAATCATCGGCATCAGGCGCTACAAGAAAAGCTTCTTTATTAAAGACGTATGTATATCCTTTCTCATGCGCCACCGTTTTAATAGCATCAACGACTTTTTTATAAATGGGCGCCAGCAATTCATTTTGTTTATTTTCTATCGCCTGCTGTGCAATGGCCTGCCAGTTTTGTAATTCGTAAGCGCTGTTCTGCATTTCCTGGCGGATCTGTGCCCGTACTGCTGCTGGCGTTTTCAGTGAATCCTTGCCATTGACAATACTGTCTTTGCGCAGATACTCAGACAAGGTGTAATTATACCTTGGTTGCAGCGAATCTGTGTGATATAACTGTACCATAGAATCTACTTTCGCTGTTTCGGGCATCAGCCCTACCATATTATCCACACTGATGTAACCGATTTTTACCTGGGCCCCGGCGGTACCTGCAATGAACAAACCCAGTGCGGCTACTACTACTTTCAATTTTTTCATTTCTAAATTTTTATTTTTTTATTGGTCACTACTCCGTTTGAAATTAAAAAAGGATTGTGATCTTCATTTAATGATTTACAAAATATAAAATGTGTTGCCTGCCTGATTATTTTAACAAATTTTAATTCTTTACTCCCAGTTCTCTCAGTATGTCTTCACTCTTGTCCAGTTTTGGGTCGGCAAAGATAACAGTAATTCCTTCACTTTTATCGAGTACAAAATCATAGCCCCGTTGTGTGGCGATCTTCTGTACGGCATTATAAACTTTATCCTGTATAGGTTTGATGAGTTCCTGCCTTTTCTTAAAAAGGTCTCCTTCAAAACCAAAACGCTTGCGTTGCAGATCCCGGAGATCTTTTTCTTTTTGAAATAACTGGTCTTCTCTTTTTTTCCTGAGATCATCACTGAGCATGACCTGCTCTGCATCATAATCTTTATACATTTTATCCAACTCGGCCTGCTTGGCATCAATCTCTTTTTGCCAGCCGGCAGCAATAACATCAAGTTGCTTCTGCGATTGTGCATATTCCGGAAGTTTGTCCAGGATATAGCGTGTATCAATGATCGCATACTTCTGAGCCCGGATCATAGTTGTGGTAAAAAGAAAAAGACTTAGTACCAATATTAATTTTTTCATACCTGTTCTTTTTAGTGATGAACTATTGATTTTATCGTATTGAAAGGTGAACTATTGAATAAATTTTTTATACAATATCAGCCAAGCTCAGTTAAATGCTATTCCGGTTCGTACCCAAGCATAAAGGTAAAGCGTGAAGCGTCTTTAAGCCGGGTACCGGGAGTAAGGCGGTCAAATCCTATACCGTAGTCAAATCCAAGCAAGCCAAACATGGGCAGGAAGAATCTCATCCCAACTCCGGCGCTCCTGCGTAAGCGGAATGGGTTGTAATCATTAAAATTATACCATCCGTTAGCCGCTTCAAAAAACGCCAGGCCATAAATCGTACTTCCCGGGTTTGTAACCAGGGGATAGCGCAACTCCAATGTGTATTTATTGAATATGGTAAAAAACTGGGAAGCACTTTGCTGATCCGGGTTGACCGTAGGATCGGACGATTGATACACAGGGTATCCTCTTTGAGAAATGATGTCATATCCTAACAACCCGTAATTATTGGTCAGTCCCGCATCACCCAACTGAAATCGTTCGAACGGGGAAAAGTCAAGGCTCTTATTATATCTCCCCATAAAACCATATTTAGCTGCTACCTTCAATACAAACTGGCGACTCTTATCGGCGCCCATAGGCTTCCCTATCGGTACATACCATTCTGCATTAAAACGCCACTTATGATATTCGGGATTCTTATATGGATTTTTAGAATCAACTAATCCCGGGTCCAGTAAAGAATAAGGCGGAGTTAGCTGAACGCTGGCAAGAAAATTCGATCCGCTTACCGGATAGATGGGGTTGGGGCCGGCTGATGATCTTTGCAAAGCGATACGAATATTAAAGTTGTTGGATACTCCGTTACTCAGGTTTTGGAAGATCGGGTAATTTTTCAGTTTATACTGAGTAAAATTCAATGTATAGATCAGGTTGAAAAAGTCATCGGGCCACTTCAACTGTTTACCGAGAGATATTGAAAAACTGTTTGCTTTAAGATAGCTTGAATCTGACCTGCTCTTATCAATAAAACCCGTATAAGGGTCAAAAGCGTTTGAATATTTGCTGTTATTATAGGCTATGGTCAATGAATTTCGCTTTTTACCCCCCAGCCACGGTTCGGTAAATGAAAAACTATAAGAACGGAACGCTCTTCCGTTAGATTGAATACGGAGACTTAATTTTTGTCCATCGCCTTGCGGCAGAGGGGTCCAGGCAGATTTTTTAAATATATTATAGATGGAAAAATTATTGAATGAAACACCTAACGTTCCGGTAAGGCCAATGCCTCCGCCCCAGCCTGCTGATAATTCTAACTGATCGGATGACTTTTCTTCAAGCTTCCAGTTGATGTCAACGGTTCCATCCTCGGCATTGGGTACTACTCCCGGGTTGATGGACTCCTGGTTAAAATACTGCAATTGTCCCAGGTCACGTTGTGAACGGATCAGATCGGCACGGCTGAAAAGATTTCCGGGAACGGTTGTCAGTTCCCTGCGTATCACATAATCTTTCGTTTTTTCATTGCCGGAAATGGTAATATTTTTTATTCTTGCCTGGGGCCCTTCCACAATACGGATCTCATGATCTATGGTATCGTTATATACGGCTGTTTCTACCGCATCGGCATGGAAAAACAAATAGCCGTCATCCATATACAAGCTACCGATATCACCACCTTCCTGTGATGCCTGTTTGCCTAAGCGCTTGTTTAGAATATCAATGTTGTAAACATCACCTTTTGTGATACCCAGGATTGTATTCAGCAATGTGTCCGGGTATTTTTGATTCCCTTTCCAGGTAATATTTCCGAAATAATATTTATGCCCCTCTTCCACTTTAATGGCTATGTCAAGGTTTCCGTTGCTGGCTTTTGAGACCGAAGTGTCCAGGATCTGGGCATCACGGTACCCGAGTGAATTATAGTATTCCAATATTTTATCCCTGTCTTCATCAAATTTTTTCGGATCCAGTTTTGAAGAACTGAATAGCTTAAAACGGAAATAAGGATCCAGCAGCAATTTTGTTTTCGAAAACGAAAGAAATCCCCAGTCTTTCAGATAAGTATTGAATTTCGGGTTTTGTTTTATCCCGAACCGGGTGGAATCTTTGGTCGGATACAAAGTGAACCGGCTCATTTCTTTCGTTCCCTTCATTTGCCTTTTCAGCTTGTTCCCGTCAACATTATTATCCCCGTAAAAAATGATATCATTGATATGAACCTTTTTTCCTTTATTGATGTAAATGGTGAGTGAGTTTGAATTTGTAAAAGAAGTGTCGGGCTTTTCAACAAGTGATACCTGAACATTCTGAAATCCTTTATCTGTAAAAAATTTAGTGGCTACTTCTTTGATTCTTCTCCTTGTATTTTCTGAAATGATCGTTTGCTTGGCCAGTTGTATTTTGCTCTGAAGATCCTCTGCTTCCGATTTCCTTATTCCTACGAATTTAAAATTCCCGAGCCGGGGAAGCTCCTGCACATTCAGCTCGACAAATATTCTGTCGCCTTCAATCTTAGTTATAAAAATCTGAATATCTGAAAACAGTTTTTGCCGCCAGAGATTATTAATGGCTTTAGCAAAAATATCTTCGCCGGGATGACGAAACTTATCGCCAACCTGCAACCCGGAAATGGAAAGTACAATGGCCGTGTCTAAATGCCGGATGCCGGTAATCTGAATACCCCCGACTGAGTATTCCTTTACAATTTTGGCATTCTCCCAGGCCAATAATTTAGGGTCAATAGAAGTGGGATGTGTAGTATCCTGGGCATGTAACGAAATAGCGGAGATTAACACCACTGCTACAAAAGCACAAAGTCTTGAAAGAAATCTTCGCATTTTTGGTTGTTCTGAACAATCTTATCCTGCCCAGGCAGGAATGCAATCAATTTATTTTCCCGTTACTATAAAAGGATCTGATTTTTTCAGGCGGCAAATTAAAGGGAAAATATCGAAAGTCTTTGTTAAAACAGCCTTATTGTGTGAACTTAATATATGAATCAGGAGATTTGTTCGCTGATCTTGCCAAACCTTCTTTCCCGCCCCTGAAAATCAAGGATGGCTTCGTATAAATTTTCTTTCCTGAAATCCGGCCAGCGGACATTGGTAAAGTAAAGTTCCGCATAGGCCAGCTGGTACAGTAAAAAATTACTGATGCGATATTCACCACTGGTTCTTATCATTAGTTCGGGGTCGGGAAATCCGCTGGTACAGAGATATTGCTGCAGGGTATCCTGGTCAATATTTTCAATTTCCATTTTACCTTTTTTTACTTCATAAGCAATATTTTTTACGGCATTCAGCAATTCCCAGCGCCCGCTGTAGCTTAATGCCATAATAAGGTTTAGCCCTGTATTTTCGCTGGTGATATCCAGGGCTTCTTTCAGTTCGTTCCGGGCATATTCCGGCAACATGCTCATATCCCCTATCACATGAAGTTTAATATTGTTTTTATTAAGAGTCTCGGCTTCGTCCCTGATGGTGTTTACCAATAGTTCCATCAAGCCTACAACTTCATATTCGGGGCGATCCCAGTTTTCAGTGGAGAAAGCATATAATGTCAGGTATTCAATTCCTAATTCTACACATCCTTCTACAATATTGCGTACACTTTCTACACCATGTACGTGCCCGAACAATCTATCTTGCCCGTGTTCTTTGGCCCATCGCCCGTTCCCGTCCATGATGATTGCAATATGCCTGGGAAGATATTGTTTATTTATTTTTTCGAGCAATTGTGGCATACCGGTTATTTAATTCATTAAGCCTGGAAGTGTGCAAAGTTATTGCAGATTTAATATATCGGGCAGGGATTATAAGAGGTGAATACCAGGCCCCGTTGTATCATTTTCGCTATTTGGCACTGGGGCATTTATAAGATTGCAGGTTGAAACTGACATATAATATTGCCGTGGCAAATTGATCTTTCTGTTTACTATTGCCGCGCTGGCGGCCGGGAAGGCCGATAGGCTCTCCCATTTCATAAGAACGATCGCTCAACAAGAATGCTTCAGAAGGGCTGCCGTCAGGTTTGGGAGGAAAAGCAGCCGGATCAACATAAGTTTTACTCACATCGTCTAAATAATCAGTAGAAGTTATTCTGTGTAAAATTTCGAGACCGATATTGACCCTGTCATTTATGGCATATTTGATTCCAAAACCAATTGGCACAGACAGGGCGGTGGTACCATACGGTTTCCGGTCAGGATATAAAGGACTTCCCTGTCCTTCTGTACCCAATGGTCTCAGATAATACTTTTTTCCCTGCAAATATGCATACGGATCATAGCTGAATACACCTACCCCGAATGTTATATAAGGAGTAAAATTTTGTGTAGGATCGCCGGGCATGAATCTGAAGAAATTAAAGTCCCCCTGTAATGACAACTCCCATACATTACTGTTAAAACTCAGGTTTCGCCGGTACATAAATTCATTATACTTATTGTAAATATCCGAGTATCCTAAACGGGCATAAGTAGCTGCGACACGTACCGCTATGTAATTATTAAGATTTTTTCTGAAAAACATGGAAGCGGCAAGTTTAGGCCTGTTGATCCTTGCCCTTGTATTCAGATCCCCAAAATAATGACCTGCACCAAGGCCCACCCCAAATTCACCTTCCTGGTGAATTGCATACTGTCCATAACTCACGGTACAGGAAACAATGGTAATGAACAAAGTAGAAACAATAACTACAAGATTCTTAATCATACGCCCAAAAAAGTTTCAGAACTATATAGAACGGAAAAATAATCAATTTCTTGCCAAACTGTCGTTCTTTTTATTAATTCCGCTTATCTAATCCCCAGGTCAATTTATTACGGAGTGTTTGCAGGAAATTGTCTTCACTAAGGCGAACCAGGTTCAGTAAAAAAGCTTCTTTTCTTACGGCCAATTGAATGTTTTTATTAACGATCTCTCTCCTGGAATCAAGAGCACAAATGATTTTATCGGTACGCCCTTCAATTTCAAAAGATATAATATTATTGTCCGGTACAATGATAGGCCGGACGTTAAGATTATGCGGAGCAACCGGGGTAATTACAAAACTACCGGTTTCCGGAAAAACAATCGGGCCATTGCAACTCAGTGAATACCCTGTAGAGCCGGTTGGAGTCGCAACGATCAATCCATCCGACCAGTAGGTATTTAAAAATTCTCCGTTCAGGTACGTATGAATTTTTATCATGGACGCAGTGTCTCTTTTATGAATTGAAAATTCATTCAAAGCATACGGGACATTGCCAAACAGGGGAGTGCTTGCATCCAGGTGGATCATGGTTCGCTTATCAACAATAAAAGTCCGGTTTACTATTGCCTTTACGGCAGTCTGCACTTCATCATGCCCGATACCGGCCAAAAAACCCAGCCGCCCGAAATTAATACCCAGAATTGCAATATTTTTATTGCGAACAAGCGTAATGGTATCCAATAAAGTTCCATCGCCCCCAAGGCTGATCATAAACTCAATCTCATCAGTCAATTCATCAGAAAGGGAAAAAGTAGTAGTGCCAAAGGGCAGGCTCACTTTCTCTCTGATTTGCTCAAAATAGTGCTGAAAAACTACCGGTTGAATTTTTTGTTTTCCCAGCTCATCAAAAAAAAGCTGCACATCCGCCTGCTGATCATCTTCCATTATCCTGCTGTAAACTGCAACCTTCATGAATTAAAAATTAGACATTTGATGTAAAAATAACCCGTTTTTACCTAACTGGTTAAAGGTGAATTCAAGCTTGAGAGTAAAATCATAATAAGTAAGAATATCTATTCCGGCGCCTGCAGAATAAAGCATCCTGTTCTCAAGAGAGTTGTTTCCCGGCTGCGGGTTATATACATAGCCTGCATTACCAAAAATTTTTGCAAAAACACGGAGTGGAATGCGTACCGGCTGGTTTCTCTGCCTTTTAAGAAAATTGCCATAGACAGAAATCAATTCTTTGGTGAGTCCTGCTTTCAGGTAACCACCGGCCACCCCGTCAATGACATAATATTCATATCCCTGCATAAATATGTCACCATAACCCAATAACCCACGGTTAAAAAAAGGCTGATCAAATGGAAGCTTAATGGATGCAAACGACCGGAGATTGAGATACGTTTTAGGTCTCAGATGCCAGTTTGCTGATCCCTGTATGCTCAATTGCCAGGAATTGATTACGCTGTTAAAGCCCTTTTTACTGAAAGTAAGTTCTGCAGCATATCCTTTGGTAGGATAAGGTATATAATCCTCATCAAAATAATTCATGGTATAAAAAAACTCGGGATAGCTAACCTGGGTTCTCCCTGCCGGGTAATAAGATGGATTCAGTTTTGCAATAGTGTCTTCTATATTCTGAACATGATATCCGATACCAAACCGGTGTCTTGTTTTAATAGCTTTACGGTAAGTAAGCTCAAAAGTTGCATCCAGGAAACTCTTCAGGTATTGATTACTGTCTTTTACAAACGCCTGAACGTTATTTATCGTATTATAGTTAACCTCTCTTGTCTTGCCGGCAGCAAACTGTACATCCATTCCCCACTTAAGCGCTTTATCAATATACAGGCGGTCATACCCGAAAGAAAACTGGTGTGTATAGCCGGTGATAAACCAAAGTCGCAATTTATCGTTGCGGCCGGTAACATTGTTATAAAGAACTTTCACCCCGTAATTGACCCGCTGAAGACTTGCTTTTTGTTCCACCAGCCATTGATTGAAATTCCTGTCCACGGGCTTGAAATAAGGAAGCGGAAAAAGATACCACCGTTCCTTCACCTCAACCAGAACATCCACATTGTAACCTTCAAAACTTTTCAGCGCTACAATCGCATCATTGAAAAGAGAGGTATTCAGCAATTGCTCACGGCCCAACTGAAACTTTGATACGATTTCTTGCAATAAAAATTTATCTCCCTGTTTGAAAGGGAGCTCTCTTAAAATGACATCTGCTCTTGTCTTTCTGTTTCCGACAATAAAAATATTCCTGATAACAAAAAGGTTTTCTGATGGACGATGAACAGCCTGGCTATCGGGTACCAGGGTTGATTCAATCGGAGAGTTGAAGACAGCAGAGTTTTGTGCTTTCAGAACCGGGTGTCCAAACAGCAAAATAAAGAGCAGCAATAAACCATATTTTGTTTCCCTCCGTTTCAAAAGCTGTAAAGCAATAAGAAAATTAAAGATAGTTTCTTTCCTGTCAAAAAAAGCTATGGATCTACCGGTCAGATATTCAGGTAATTCATAAGGTTATCATAATTGTTGCGGAGTTCATTTTCAAAATGTTCTTCACCGGAGAAGTAGATGACCTCAAACTCATACCGCTGAAAAGTGGCTACCAGTGCAGAGATATCATGCTTATTTACTTTGATCGTTACCTGCATTACTCCCGACTGCGGGTTAGTGGTGGTATTCAGCTGAACAATCTGGGCATCGTTAGCTTCCACCAGTTTACTGATCTCATTAAAAGAATATTGCTTGCTCTCAATTTCCAAAACGATTACGCCACCGGGTTCGGTCAAACTCATAAACTCAGCAGCATGCTTAAGCAGATCGCTGTAAATGACTACGCCGGTTATTTCGTTTTCTTCATCCACTACTGGCAAAACACTCAGTGCGTTTTCTCCTGCAATACGGATCGCTTTCAAAAAATGTTCGTCGCCTTTTACTGAAATACTGGAAAAAGATTGTCTTAGTGTTCCTAATTCCGCATGATCATTTTCAGATTGCAACAAATCTTCTTCACTGATTATGCCGATATATTTGCCAGCTTCTACAATTGGGAGATGGGTAACATGATTTTCATTCATCAACTGTAATGCAAGATGGACTTTGTCGTGAAGATGAAGATAGGGAAGCGACTGGGATTGTAATTTAGCTGTTAACATGGATAGCGGCTTTAATTTTTAGACTTTCTGAGTCAGGTGATCGTTGCAGGCTGACCCAGTTTTTTCAAAAACCTGTGCAAGATAGTATTAAATTCATCCGGCACTTCCATCATCGGCGCATGGCCGCATTTGTCAATAAAATAGAGCTCACTGTTCGGGATAAGTTTATTAAACTCTCTTGCAACAAATGGCGGGGTGATCGTATCATTATTACCCCATATTAATAACGTAGGTTGTTTGATTTGATTGAGTTCTTCCCCCAAATTATTTCGGATAGCGCTTTTTGCCAATGCAATTATCTTTATGGCCTTCATGCGGTTATTCACAATTGCAAACACTTCATCAACCAGTTCCTTTGTTGCTGTTTTCGGATCGTAAAAGGTCAATTCCGTTTTCGTTTTTATGTATTCATAGTCGCCTCTCTTAGGATAGCTGTCTCCCATGCCGCTCTCAAAGAGCCCAGAACTGCCGGTCAGTATCAGGGATTTTATCTTTCCGGGATGTTTCAGCACATGTTTTAAGGCAACATGGCCCCCTAATGAATTTCCAAGAAGATGAACCTGATTATACCCTCTCGCCTCTATAAAACGATTGATAAATTTCTCCAGACCTCCTACCGAAGTATGTAATATGTCGAGATCAAAAAGCGGAAGCGAGGGCACTATCACCCTGTAATAGTTCCGGAAATAATTAATTAATCCATAAAAATTACTTAAAGCCCCGAATAGCCCATGCAACAATAGCAGCGGCTCCCCGGTTCCTTCTTCAACGAACCTGAATTTATCCTGTTCTTTTATTTCAAACTTGAAACTCAATAGCAAAGCCTATTTGCTGCTAAAATAAACGTTTTGCTTCAATAATGTTAGTGAATTGATTATCGCTAAGGCAAAATTTGGCTTTCTAAGCCATTTTCTGAGACAGGTTTCCAAAAAAATCCTGAAGATCCCTGAACATATTTTCGAAAGCGGGAACAATTGAGGATAAACTGTTAATGGCCTTTGGGCCCCAGGGCTGCACAAAACTGTAAGTAGCAGACCGGCTGATAGTAGCAGGCTGTATTACTTTCATTTGCTCCAGGTAGAAGAGAATAACACTAAAAATAGTTACATATAATGCAATATAAAACACCATGCCGCCTAACCGGTTCAACCAGCCCAGCATTACGATCTGCACACTTTTCTCAATGAATTTTCCAAGAAGGTGAACCAACAAAGCTACAATCAAAAACACCAATACAAATGCCAGCAAAGGAAGCCATTGTTCCGAAATTTTTGCAGATTTTCCCAGGTACCCTGCTACTACAGCGGAAAGTTTTATTGCTGCTGCAAGTCCCACAAAAAGCGCAATAAAAGAAAAGGCGCCCACTATGAGCCCACGCCGGTAACCTTTGATCATTGCAGCAATTATTACAAGTGCAAAAATGATATCAAGGAGCATAGGTTTATGAGTTGATGGATAAAACAGGAACGCAACAAATAGAGGTAAATTTTACTTTGTTATTCCTGCTCCTACTTATTTAACAACTCTTTCACCACGGAAGAAATCGTTTTACCATCAGCTTTTCCTGCAAACTGTTTTGTTGCAACTCCCATTACTTTTCCCATATCGGCCGGGGAGGAAGCGCCGGTCTGCTGAATGATCTTCGATATCTCCGATCTTAACTCTTCATCTGTAAACTGCCTCGGCAAAAACTTTTCTATCACTTCAATTTCTTCCTGTTCTTTCTGTGCCAGGTCGCTGCGGCTTTGCTGCTGATAAATCTCCAATGAATCCTTTCTCTGCTTCACCATTTTCTGAAGCATTTTGATCTCATCTGCTTCTTTCAGTTCACCCCCGGCCCCTTCGGCAGTCTTTGCCAGTATGATAGCAGCTTTGATAGCTCTTAATGCACGGGTAGCTTTTTCGTCTTTAGCTAACATGGCAGTTTTCAGTTCTGCCATTGTTTTTTGCTCGAGGTTCATAATAAAGAAATTTAAACTTTGCTTTGCTGAGCCTGTTTTTGCTGAAATTTGTTTAAAAAATCTTTTGCAAATTTTTTTATTTCATCAGCCTCATCATTGTAGCGGGTAGCCCTGCTGTAAGTATCGGCCATCGTCATAAATGTCTGGTAAAAAAAATCAGCCATTTCCTCCACCAACATATCCTTTGTCCAGAGATCTATGCGCAGAGCGGTCTTATCTTCTCCATCCCAGAATGACAGCAACATGGCCCTTGCATGCCGGACATCATCATGGCTGACATCACTTGCCGTCCATTCTATGGTTTGCGGAGTACGGTTATTATCCAATGTTACATCAACGGTTATTGTAGATTTACTCATAATAAATTTTTAAACACGGCAAAGTTAGCCGAAATCACCCGACAGCCTTCAGTATTGTTTGCCAAAGAGCTTTTGCAGACCTATCCCAGGTAAATGCTACTGCAACTTCCTTTCCCTGACGGATCAATTTTCTTCTCAGGTTCTCATCTTTATATAATAGCATCATTTTATCTGCTATGTCATTAAAGTCAGAAGGATCGCAATACAGTGCTGCTGCACCGGCGATCTCCTGCATTGAAGAATTTGCAGAAGTAATGACCGGCACTTCACAACGCATTGCTTCGGGCACCGGCAGCCCAAATCCTTCGAATAATGAAGGGTACACCATTGCATAAGCAGAACCCAACACATGGCACATCTCAGGATTTTCAAGGTAACCTGTCATTACTATATCATCCCGGTATTTGTATGTTTTTAATTTTTCCATAAAAGAATCAAACTTCCAGGCCAGCCGCCCGGTCAGCAACAGCTTCATTCCGCTTTGCTGCCTTTTTTTAAATACAGAAAATGCTTTCAGCAGGTTTTCGGGGTTTTTTCTCGGATGAACGGAACCTACATAAATGAAGAATTCTTTTCCCTCCGTGTATTTATCTTTGATCCGCTTCTTTGTATCATCATCAACAGGGCGAAAATCCTCATTCACTCCATTATACACCAGATCAATAGCTGACGCAGGAATATCTCCATAATGTGCAAGAATATCTTTTTTTGAAAATTCCGAAACAGTTGCAATGGAAGCCGCCTTTCTCAGGTATTTCAGCGTATATCTATTGTAATAGATCACATGTGACTTTTTATTGAACGTAGGATAATGAAGAAAAGCAAGATCATGCAACACCAAACATTGAGGAATACCTGTGTTCAAAGAACAAAATCCATCACAGGAAACAAATACATCCGCTTTGTATTTTCTGAGCACTGACGGGATCTTGACATCATACCATAATTTCCACAATAGGGGATGGCGGGCCGCAGGTCCGGCCACAACCGGCGTGACATTCCCGGCAAAAACAAATTTTTTATCATAAGGGCGGTCGAAAATAAAAATAAATTCGTGCTCCGGGTGATCCCTGACAATGCGCCGGAATATTTCCTCAATAAAATGTCCATATCCTTCGAGGTAATCCTTCAGCAAAAACCTTGTATTAACAGCTATTCTCATCAGAAAAGCTCAAAGGTAATTTTTAACCTGACTCATTTTGCTGTAAAAAATGGCTTTTACCGGAATCTGAAGGCAGTAATTCCTGCAAAATCATTCGGGGATTCAACATTTTTCGAGGTCTGTTTTTCCCAGGCGCAGGATGTTTTATTCTTAATTTTCACTGCTTAATCTGCAAGAACATTTGCCTTCATTTATTCAAATTTTTATGTAATTAAAACAAGCGGTTTTACAATTGTTTCCGAAGGCCCCGTTTACTAATTTTATCATTAATTATTTCTAAGTGAAAATTCAAAAATCCACCCTATGATAAAAATCTACTCAAAAATCTTTTTCCTGCTATTGGCAGCTGCCCTGCTTCAATGTTTCAGCCAGACATTGAATGCACAATGCCATGGTAGTGTGATACCGGGAGATGTGGCTTATGATACTACTGTTTCCACCGGCAGCGGTAATTACAGCACTGTATTCAGTTTTCCCAAATTTGATCCGTCAAACGGGATGGTGACCTGCGTCAAACTTTGTCTTACCATCACGGGACGAGTGTCCATGTTTCTCGAAAATAATGTGAACGCTCCAACAACTTATAATATCACTTATAACAGAAATGATACGTTAACGGGTCCGGGATTAAGTTCCCCAATGAAAAATAATATTACGGTTAATTACGGCCCATATCTCCTTGCGGCATCAGACGGAACAACAAATTCAGGACCTGATTATATGACGATTGGGCCTGACACTGTTTTAAGGTCTGTAAGTATCTGTATCACTCTGACCGATTCTATTGACCTGGTGCCTTTCTATGGTGTGGATTCGGTTAATTATACTTACAAGATCAATGCAAGTGCAAATGTAGCAGGAAGCGGAGATTACAATTTCGGCGTATCCACACAAGGCAGTGTGAATTACAAACTGCAATACTGCTACTGCCCCACCGCAGTTCTTCCTTTGAATATCAAAAACTTTTCAGTGACCAAAAAAGGAGATGACCGTGCATCTGTTGAATGGACCAGCCTGGATGATCCCAATTCCAATTATCATTATGAAGTAGAAGTAAGCAAGGATGGTTATCATTTCTCTTCTGTAGGTTCATTGCCGGTCAATCCTGCAAGCCCTGATTACAGATTTTTATATGTTATGGGCGAAAATGCCACCGGCAAATACTTTTTCAGATTAAAGCAGGTATACTCCAACGGATACACCCGTTTCAGCGAGATAAAATATATAGACCTCGAAAGATCAACATCACCAAAATTTACTTTGTATCCCAACCCTTCAGAAGGGCCTGTTGGTATCAAATTTGATAATATTCAGACCGGCCAACTGACGATTCAGATTTTCAATACACAGGGACAAAAGATCCTGCAAAAAGAAATTGATGCAGCCGGGTCCTCTTACAGGCAACTGACCGTGCTGCAAAAAGGAATGTACTGGCTGAAAGTAACTGATAATACAAGCAGGATGTCTGATGTCAGTCAACTATTTATAAAATGACCTCTTAGGTGGAAGAGGATGGTGGCTTGTAAAAGGGGCTCTGGTTCGGAGCCCCTTCTTTTTACAGTCGTTCCGGAGCATCATTTCAAAACATTCTTTAAACTATTCAACTCTTTTTCTACTTTTGTTGCCTTACATTACCCTTTCATGGAATATAACACTACAAGAAATCAACTAATGATGCGTGAATACGGCCGCCATGTACAAAAAATGATTGAACATCTTTTATCTATTGAAGATCCGGAACGCCGTCAGCGTAATGCACAAGCGGTGATCGAGCTCATGGGCTTTTTAAATCCTCATCTCAAAAATGTTGAAGATTTCCGTCATAAACTCTGGGATCATTTATTTCTTATCTCCGATTTCAAACTGGAAGTAAAATCTCCTTATCCTATCCCAACAAAAGAAACGCTAAAATCAAAACCGGAGAGCCTTCCTTATCCCAAACGTCATCCAAAATTTTCTCACCTGGGCAAGAACCTGGAACTGGTAATCAAAAAAGCATTGCAGGAAGAAAACCCCGATAAAAGACTGGGCTATGCCAACGCCATTGCCTATTATATGAAACTGGCATACAGCAATTGGCACAAAGAAATGGTTCATGATGATGCTATTCAGAGTGAATTAGGCAATATAACAGACCATCAGCTCACTTTTACCACCACTCCTTTTGTAAAAGCATTCCGCCCGCAGCAGGACAGCCGCGACAGGGGTGGATATGGCAAGCAGAGAGGAAAGTTTCAACACCGGGGCAGCAATGGAAGAAGAAATGACAACCGCAATGGCGGAGGTTACAAAAAGAAAAGATATTGAACACCTGTCTTCTTAAGGGAGCTTAGATAATTGTTTTACCTGTATTAGATTTGTATCATTAAATTCTGCACTTTCAATAAAGCAAAGGATTTGCAAATTGAAATATGTTCTTTATTTTTTTTAACCAATATGTTTCTGAACAGGAACTTTAAACTCCCCTTCAGGAGTTGGGGGACAATATGCATTCATTTGAAGTAACCGGCGGTAAAAAACTTTCCGGAGAAATTATTCCGCAAGGCGCAAAAAACGAAGCGCTGCAGGTGATCTGCGCAGTACTGCTGACTTCCGAAAAAGTTACCATCAGCAATATTCCCGATATTCTCGATGTAAATCTTCTCATTGAACTGCTGAAAGAAATGAACGTGGAAGTGGTGCGGACGCAAAGAGATACCTGCACTTTCATTGCAGATGAAGTGGACCTCGACTACCTGCGTAGTGAAACGTTCAGAAAAAAAGGAGGCCGGCTCCGGGGCTCGGTGATGCTGGCAGGGCCAATGCTATCAAGATTCAGGAAAGCATATATCCCAAGGCCCGGGGGTGATAAGATCGGAAGAAGAAGATTAGATACTCATATTATAGGATTTGAAAAACTTGGTGCCTCTTTTAATTACACAGAAGAAGATGGTTTTTTTCATCTTGATGCTTCCTGCCTGCACGGAGCAAATATGTTGCTGGACGAACCTTCCGTTACGGGCACCGCCAACATTATCATGGCTGCTGCAATGGCCAAAGGAACGACCACCATTTACAATGCAGCCTGTGAACCTTATGTGCAACAGCTTTGCCGCATGATGAACAAGATGGGAGCAAAGATCAGCGGCATCGGCAGTAATCTATTAACTATTGAAGGGGTGACATCGCTTGGCGGAACGGAACACCGCCTGTTGCCCGACATGATCGAAGTGGGGTCGTTTATCGGAATGTCAGCAATGACTCAAAGCAATATCACTATTAAAAATGCCGGCATTGATCATCTCGGCATCATCCCGGAAAAATTTCAGCAACTCGGTATCCAAATGAACTTTTCCGGAGATGATATTCATATTCCTGAACAGGATATTTATGAGATACAGACTTTCATTGACGGATCAGTGCTGACTGTGTATGACCATCCCTGGCCGGGATTCACCCCGGATCTGCTCAGCATTGTTTTGGTAACAGCTACACAGGCCAAAGGTTCCGTGCTTGTTCATCAAAAAATGTTTGAAAGCCGGTTGTTCTTCGTTGATAAACTCATTGATATGGGAGCAAGAATTGTCCTCTGTGATCCGCACCGGGCCGTGGTAATCGGTTTAGAAAGAGAACAGCCTTTGCGTGGCATTACCATGAGTTCTCCTGATATACGAGCCGGAGTCGCTTTATTAATTGCCGCACTCAGCGCCGAAGGGAAAAGTGTAATCCAGAATATCGAGCAGATAGACAGAGGTTACCAGTTCATAGATGAACGTTTAAGAAAATTGGGTGCGGAGATTAAAAGAGTGTAGTTAATCGCTCAAAAAATAATTTTTTGGGGATCCTTCAGTCCATCCAAAGGAATGCAAAAAGAATCAACTTACCTTAGCTTTTAATAAATACCTTTATTTCAAAAACACTTCCGTTCAACCAGTATCCGGAGCAATTAACCAGGGATAAGATTGATGCTCAATTTATCACCTGTAGCCGGAAACGATAAAAAAGAAAGTAAAATGTCCATTGATGTACTTCTTACTTTGGATGCGATTGAAGCACTGGAAAATTTCCTTACTAGGAAAAGACCACCAAAACATATCAGGCATGAACTTGACATCGGGTATAAAATTGAGAATCAAAGTATCTTCATATTAGAAATCAGGCCTCAGTGGAATAATCGAGCAGTGATCAGGGAATATCCTGTTGCAAAAACTACATTTGTAAAAACACAAAATCACTGGAAAATATTCTGGATGCGGTCGGATTTGAACTGGTACCGTTACGCTCCAAAATCAACAGTGAAAACAATAAAGGAGTTTGTGAGAATAGTTGAAGAAGACAAGTATCATTGTTTCTGGGGATAAAAGAAAGTGCCGTCTTCAAAAAAATACATTACTCTTTGGAATACCCTGATCTTCAAAATTTGCAGGTCAGAAGTATTATGCCATCGCATGAAGTGATAAAATATTAAAGCTATACAAATCATTCTTTAATGCCATGGCTATCTTAATATAAAATACCGGCCCGATGAGATTCGCCGGGGTTGAAAAATAAATTTATAATTAGGGTCTGCTGTTT
>MWTC01000055.1 GCA_002066995.1 Sphingobacteriales bacterium UTBCD1 | reverse complement strand
CAAAAAAGAGCGTGGGTCTTTGCGAGGCAATGAAAGAAAGATGCATTGTGTGAAGTCAGACCGTATTACCGAAGCAAACTGCACTTAGGGCAGATCGCTTCGTTCCTCGCGATGACCCGGGCTGAATAAATGAAGAGGGCTATATCAGAAGTAAAAAATCACTTCTACGAACGCATAAATAATAACCTATTCGTAGGGGAGTATGAATAAAAAAGAGGCTATCTTAACTTTTGAGACAGCCTCTTGAGAAGTGCCCGGGATCGGAGTCGAACCGATACAGTATTGCTACCGCTGGATTTTGAGTCCAGTGCGTCTACCAGTTCCGCCACCCGGGCTAACGGTTTACAAAGATTTTAAAAATTCCTTACCAACACCACTTTTTAAATATTTTTCTCTTTTCCTTGTCTCGATTCTATCCTTACATTCTTCTGAATAAATCAATTTGAATGGCCTGTATGGTTTTGTAGTTCTATTATTACCCGAATTATGTTCTTTAATTCTTCTTTCAAGATTGTTCGTCAATCCGACATAAATATATTTCCTTATCTCACTGCTGATTGCATAAACATAAAACATTCAACATAATTTTTGGTCCTTCATTCTGCTCTTTCAAGGAACTAATCTTCTTTGTGAAAGAATTAGTCCAGTGCGTCTACCAACCTGCCTGCCGGCAGGCAGGTTCCGCCACCCGGGCAAAACTTAAATGTTTAAGAACTATTCAAACCTTTTTTAGATTTCTAAAAAATCTCCAAAACAGGGCTGCAATATTACTTTATTCCCCTTAATTGGTATCAAAATCACAGCAGATATTTTTTATGCAGAATTTTTATTTACAGCAACTCTTTCCAGGGAACAGTATTTTCCTGATGGTATTCCAGAATTTTTTTAATAAGGCCATAAATACAAAATTATTATTTCTTTCATCCCGGCGCCGGTCCATCATAAGTGCGGATCATGGTTTTATCGGCCAGGCTTTCCTGCTTATCCCTGCCGGTAGCTCAAATACAAACTATTCTTAATAATCCTGAGTAGTTCTTAATTTAGCGACTGAAAAAATTACAGGGCTAAAATTAATACAATGATAAGAATCGGGCTTATAAAAGAAGGAAAAATTCCTGCTGACAACCGGGTGGCACTCACACCGGCACAATGCAAATGGATCCATAAAAGTTCAGATAAATTTAAAGTGGTAGCTCAAAGCTCTCCCAACCGTTGCTTTAGCGATAAAGAATACCGGATGGCCGGTGTGGAGATAGTTGATGACCTGGACCTTTGTGATATTATTTTGGGAATTAAAGAAGTTCCTGTGAGCCAACTGATACCTGGTAAAACATATTTGTTCTTTTCTCACACCCGGAAAAAACAACCGCACAACCAGAAGATGCTTCAAACGATCATGGAAAGAGGTATTACCCTGATAGATTATGAATGCCTGGAGCATGAAGACGGGGAACGTATCATAGGCTTTGGTTTTTTTGCCGGTGTGGTAGGGGCGCACAACGGGATAATGGCTTATGGAAAAAGAACAGGCGCTTTTAATCTGGACAGGGTTTACAAACAAAGAAGCTTCAGGGAACTAATCCATACCTATTTCGGATTGAAGATCCCGAATATCAAAATAGCGGTCACCGGGTCGGGAAGAGTGGCACATGGTATTGTGGAAGTAATGCACCTGCTGGGCATTCATGAGACCGAGCCGGATGAATATTTGTCCAGGGAATTTTCATATCCTGTGTACACCCAGGTAAAGGGCGCCGATCTGTACGAACATAAACAAACAAAACTTTATAACAGGGAACATTTTCACAGCCACCCAGAAGAATATAGTTGTAAATTTTTGTCCTATGCTTTCAGCAGTGACATACTGATGAACGGAGTGTACTGGGATAAAAACATTCCCCGCCTGTTTGAAAAAGAAAACATACAGGATCCCCGGTTCCGGGTACAGACCATTGCCGACATAACGGATGATGCAGGGGGTTCTGTTCCGGTAAATTTAGGGGATCAGAGTATTGAAGATCCTGTTTATGGAGTGGATAAGAAGACTTTTCAAAAGACAGCACCTTATCTTCCGGGCTCGGTTGATATGATGGCGGTGGGGAATTTACCGAATGAATTGCCCCGTGATGCATCCCGTTATTTTGGGGAACAGCTGATCAAGCATGTTTTTGAAGACCTGATGGGTAGCGGTTCTGTTATTATTGATAAAGCCACTATTGTGAAAAACGGGAAGCTTACTGGATATTTTGAATACCTCAGGGATTATGCAGAAGGGAATTCAGGGAAAAGATCTTTATAAATACAAATAATATTCTCTCAGCAGTGATTTGAATTCATCAGTGTACTGTCTCAATTCATTCCAGATGGATAGCTCATCAAAAAAATATTCATAGCATTTTTCTGAGCGGATTTTTCCTTTTATCATTATGCGGAAATAATCGTGAGTGACGGATTGCCGGACGAATACAATTTCTTTCAGGCACAGATCATGTTCCCGGAGCAGGGGATGCAGTTCATCTCTCCTCTTGTAAGGCAGCAGTAAAAAAAATAATCCTTCAGGTGAAAGGTTATCATGGATCAATCGCATCAGGTCATCGAAAGAAAGATCGCTTCCATGCAAAGCGGTATTTCGCCCGGGGTTATCAGATTTAAGTTCCTTTTCATAAAAAGGAGGATTGCTGAAAATAATATCATATTGTTTATTAAGGTCAGAAGACCGGGCATCTCCATGAAAAACATTGATCCTGTCTTTCCAGGGAGAGGCTGCAATATTTTCTTTTGCCTGCTCCCATGAACTCTCATCTATCTCAATAGTATCTGCTGTTAAATTGTTTCTCTGGGCGACCATTAAGGAAAGTAAACCGGTACCTGTTCCTATGTCAAGTGCGGTTTCGGGGCTTATTTTTTCGTTTTTAATTTGATGAGCTACCCATGCACCGAACAAACAAGCGTCGGTAGTTACTTTCATGGCGCACTTATCCTGATGAACTGTAAATTTCCTGAACTGAAAATGATTGTTAGACATGCAGCCGGATATTGAACCTCCGAAGTTCGTTGTTTGCCATTAAACATCCAATATCCGGTAATTTGGCAGCTTCACCATTTTGCCCTTGCAGAAGCGCTGACAGACAGGCCTGAGAATTCTCCAGACAAATATTTATAGTATCCGGTGATGGCGATCATCGCTGCATTGTCGGTACAGTATTCAAATGCGGGAATAAAAGTGTTCCATTTATATTTTGTGCCCATTTCCCTGAATGCTTTTCTCAGGCCGCTGTTGGCGGAAACGCCTCCGGCAATGCAAATATCTTTAATACCGGTTTTGATAGCTGCCCGTTTTAGTTTTTGCAGTAATATGCCGATGATGCGGTGCTGGATAGATGCGCAGATGTCATTCAGATGTTTATTGATGAAGCCGGGATCTTCTTTTGTTTTATCCTGTAAAAAATAAAGGATGGAAGTTTTCAGTCCGCTGAAGCTGAAGTCAAGCCCCGGAATTTGAGGTTCGGGAAAATGAAATGTTTCCGGGTTTCCCGATGCAGCATATTTATCTATCAATGGCCCGCCGGGATAGGGTAGGCCTAACAGTTTAGCAGATTTATCAAAAGCTTCGCCGGCAGCATCATCCATGGTTTCTCCCAATATTTTTAATTCTGTTGGTGAATCACACTGTACAATTTGAGTGTGCCCCCCGCTTACTGTCAGGCACAGGAATGGGAAAGACGGTTTGGGTGAACCGATCAGGTTAGCCAATACATGAGCCTGCATGTGATGAACTGCGATCAACGGTTTATCCAATGCCAGCGACAGAGATTTTGCAAATTGAGTGCCTACCAGCAAAGCGCCAATCAACCCGGGAGATTGAGTGAAGGCAATGGCATCCATGTTTTGAATTTCCAATGTTGATTTTTTCAAAGCAGCGTCTGCAACAGGAACAATATTTTGCATGTGTGCCCTTGAGGCTAATTCCGGCACCACACCGCCATATTGTTCATGAATTTTTTGTGTGGCAATAACATTGGATAATATTTTTCCCTCACGGCATACCGCCGCTCCCGTTTCATCACAGGAAGTTTCTATGGCCAGGATGGTTGGCATGAAGTTTAGTTAAAAAATTAATTAATCACCTATTTGCTCTTAACCTGTTTATCAGGATTGTTGAAATATATTTAAAAAATAATTGTTTCTTTCATGAAATTTAACGCCGGTATGTTTTTCCCGTGATCATTCAGGCTTAACTCATATCACCTGCTTCTTATCGCTACAACGGGATCCATCTTTGCAGCCTGTGAAGCAGGAATAAACCCGGCAACGATACCCACGACAATGCAGATGGAAATAGCCATGGCCATGTTGGAAGAAGAGATATATACAGGGAAGTCCAGTATATGTGTGAGCGCCTGGGTAAGTATGAAAACCAGTAACAATCCGATCAGCCCGCCAATGATACAGAGAAATGCGGACTCAATAAGAAATTCGGAAAGAATTATTCTTTTTTTTGCCCCCACTGCTTTTTTCAATCCAATCTGGCCGGTACGTTCCCTTACCGTTACAAACATAATGTTGGCAACTCCAAACATTCCTACGATCAGCGATAAAGCGGCGATGGCCCACCCACCTATATTCAGGCTTACAAAAGCACTGCTGATTGCCGAACTGAAATCGTTGATATCATTCAGGGTAAAATCATCTTCCTGTGTCGGGCTTAATTTGTGGATGGCACGGACCACACCGGTCAGATCGTCTTTCAATGCTTTGCTTGTCAGGTTATCCTGCCCCTGGATCATAATGAGCGGATCAGCTCTTCTTTCATCCATGATGCTGCGGGCAAATTTGTAAGGAAGTACCACACTTTCATCAAAGCCCCATCCGCCGATCATGGACTTACCCTGTTTTTTAAATACGCCTACCACCACGCATTTCTTTCCCCTGATCGTGATTATTTTTCCAATGGCTGTTTCTGCATTTCCCAATAATTTTTCAGCGATCTCGCTTCCGACTACTGCTGCATTATTTCCATATTCAAATTCAGCATCGGAAATATAACGACCGGCAGCTATATCAACCGGCTGGATAAATTGATATTCGTTGCTTACTCCGTAAATGGTGGCACCCGACAGCACATTGTCTGCAAAACTGATATTATCAGTGACCTGGATTTTGAATGCAACGTATTTTGCACCGGGAGCTCTTTCTTTAATTTGTTTCAGTTCGTCATATTTGGGCAAAGGGCGCTTTACATATTTCCACCAGGGAAAATCAGGGCCTCCGCCGGCGCTGTAATCCCATTTGTCCAGGTAAAGTGTATTTTGACCGAGAGCTTTCACTTCATTTTGAATATTTTGTTCCAGGCTGTTCACCGTGGCCAATACACCAATGATGCAGAAGATGCCAATGGTGATGCCAAACAGAGAAAGAAAAGTACGGAGCTTATTCTTCCATAGTTCCTGCAGCGCCATATTAAAACCGCTTACTATTATTTGAAATGTCCGGCGAAACATCATACAAAATTAAATGAAGCCGGCTGTGTACAGAAAGAATTTATTTGGATGGTAACAGGTAGCAGCGCTACCCCGGGATTTATTGCTGCTTATTCTAAAGGTACACTATTGCATGCCGGTTGCTCTCCGGATCATTGCCTGATATAACCCGGGCGGCGACAGGAGATCGTAATGCAGATAAATAAATAGCACGTATTTTTGAAAGCAGGTTTAAGATATATGCAGGTACAGATACATTCATTTGTTCACATGCTTTTTATCAGCATGATAGCATTGTTCCCGGTCATTAATCCATTCGGATCGGCGCTGATCGTTAATCCATATTTGTCACAACTAACGGATGTAGAGGAAAAAGCTGCAGTAAAGAAAATAACGTTGTATGCCTTTTCAATCTGTGTTGTTACTTTGTTTGCCGGCCATTGGATACTTGAATTATTCGGGCTTACCATACCTGTAATACAAATAGCAGGAGGCATCATGATCTGCAAGATGGGATGGGAGGCGCTTTCGGCAAATGTAAACAAACAAAATGCAGAAAAAAATGTTGGGCAGGTGTCTGAAAGTAACAGCGAAAGTGATATTAACGACATGCTTTTTTACCCGCTCACATTTCCGGTCACTACGGGTGCCGGAACTATGGCGGTTCTTTTTACGCTTAGCGCACATAGCGCAGATGCCCATTGGGAAAAATATCTTGTCAACACAGCAGCAATTCTCCTGGCAATTATCATTATGTGCCTCCTGGTATATGCCTTTTATGGCAATACAAAAAAGATATCAAAAAGGCTGGGTACAAACGGGCAAACGATAGCTAATCGGATTATAGCATTCCTGATTTTCTGCGTAGGGCTTCAAATTGCTATAACGGGTATTAAAAGTTTGGTTTAAAATCTTAGCTCATTGCTACAAATCACTCACAATGAGTATTTCAGGATAACATACGTAATTCGGGATGAAGGCACTTCTTTCACTAACTTTGCCGCATGAAACGAGTAGTAGTTGGTTTATCGGGTGGAGTGGACTCCAGCGTTGCAGCACTTTTACTCAAAGAGCAGGGATATGAAGTGATTGGCATGTTCATGCGCAACTGGCATAACAATGACGTCACACTATCCAAAGAATGTCCCTGGATTGATGATTCCAATGATGCATTATCGGTAGCAGAAAAACTGGGAATACCTTTTTATGTGATTGACCTGAGCAAAGAATATAAAGAAAGGATCGTGGATTATATGTTTGCAGAGTATGAAAAGGGAAGGACACCCAACCCGGATATCCTTTGCAACCGGGAAATAAAATTTGATGTGTTTATAAGATCGGCTCTGAAATTAGGAGCAGATTATATAGCAACGGGCCATTATTGCAGAAAGACCACGGACGAAAACGGGATTCACCATTTGCTGGCAGGAAAGGACAAGAATAAAGACCAGTCTTATTTTTTATGTCAATTGACACAGGAACAGCTTGCCAAAGCTATCTTTCCTGTTGGGGCACTATTAAAACAAGAAGTAAGGGAGATCGCAAGGAAAGCATGCTTGCCTACAGCAGAAAAAAAAGATTCCCAGGGTTTGTGTTTTATCGGTAAAGTGGACCTTCCCACTTTTTTGCAGCAACAGCTTGAGCCCAAACAGGGCGATATCATTGAGGTTGATCCGGGATTGGAAAAACTTAAAACATATCACCGCATCTCCACCACATTGGGAAATGTAGAAGAACTGGCGAAGCCGTTTGTGTTTGAAAGAGGAGATGGGAAAAAAGTGGCGGAACACAGGGGCGCTCATTTCTATACCATCGGTCAGCGTAAAGGGTTGCACATCGGCGGTCGCCCCAATCCGTCGTTCGTGTTACAAACGGATACGGTAAATAATATTGTTTATTCCGGCCAACTGGACACTCACCCCGGATTAAACCGCCGTGCATTAAAGATCAATGAAAACGATATTCATTACGTACATCCCGGTTATCAAATGAAAGTTGGAGAAACTCAAAAAATGGATGTGCGTATCCGGTACAGGCAGGCATTGCAGAAAGCAACTTTGATACGAAAGAAAAGCGGGCTTTACATTTTATTCGATCAATTGCAGAAAGGGATAACTCCCGGACAGTTTGCTGCCTGGTACAAAGGCGAAGAACTGATAGGATCGGGAGTGATTGATTCGTCTCTGAAACAAAAAAATGCTAAACCGGATCCGGATAAATTATTTCTCCACCCCTTTTTGAAAGCCTCCGGAAGTTGAGATACTTCCCCCGCCGGCGGGGGATAAGATACAGTCATCAATCCGAAATAACATAAATCAGTAAGGCAAGTTTAACTCATGTTTATTTGCCTTACATAAAATGTTCTTACCAAATGGCTCTTCACTTTCCCCCGCTGGCGGGGGATGCTCTTCGATTAATATGAAACCACAAGAGGGGGTGGAAAGAAGTAGCTGGTTAGTTCTCCATTCAATCTGTTAATTAAAAACACAATTTATTTCTCCACCCCTTTTTGAGAGCCTCCGGAAGTTGAGATACTTCCCCCGCCGGCGGGGGATAAGATACAGTCATCAATCCGAAATAACATAAATCAGTAAGGCAAGTTTAACTCATGTTTATTTGTTTACATAAAATGTTCTTACCAAATGGCTCTTCATTTTCCCCCGCTGGCGGGGGATGCTCTTCGATTAATATGAAACCACAAGAGGGGGTGGAAAAAAGTAACCGTCTTGTTCTTCTTTCAATCCGGTATTTAGAAAAGTCAAATTATTTCTCTCACTCATAAAACTTACCTTTGCCGCCTTTAAAGTTTTAACCAAAGAATAAAAATAAATTAATTCCTTTTTCGGATTGGGATATGAAATATCATAATGAGATAAAACGCCGACGCACTTTTGCCATCATCAGCCACCCCGATGCGGGTAAGACCACATTGACAGAAAAGCTGCTGTTGTTTGGCGGAGCCATACAGGTGGCCGGCGCCGTGAAGAGTAATAAGATAAAAAAATTTGCCACCAGTGATTTCATGGAGATCGAAAGGCAGAGAGGGATTTCTGTTGCCACTTCTGTGATGACGTTTGAATATAAAAATATCCTGATCAACCTGCTGGATACTCCCGGCCACAAAGATTTTGCTGAAGATACTTTCCGTACTCTTACGGCCGTAGACAGTGTGGTGCTGGTGATAGACAGTGTGAATGGTGTGGAGGAACAGACAAGAAGACTGATGGAAGTATGCCGCATGAGGGATACTCCTGTGATTGTTTTCATTAATAAACTTGACCGGGACGGGAAAAATCGTTTCGACCTGCTGGAAGAGATCGAAAAGGAGTTGAAGATCGTCCTTCATCCGATGACATGGCCCATCAACAGCGGAAAGGAATTTAAAGGCGTTTATAATCTTTATGATAAAAATCTCCTTCTCTTCACTGCCAACACCAAAGCAACAGATGACGACAGTATTTCCATTTCAGACCTCAATGACCCTGTGCTGGATAAGAAATTAGGAGAGAAAAATGCAGCACAGTTAAGAGAAGATGCGGAACTGGTGGATGGAGTGCATGGGCAGCTTAATGAGGAAGATTATCTGGATGGAAGCGTAGCGCCTGTTTTCTTCGGCAGCGCCATTAACAACTTTGGTGTGAAAGAAATGCTGGATACATTCATTCGTATTGCTCCGTCACCAAAAAGCCGCCAAACATCAATAAGGATAGTGGATGTGGAAGAAGAGAAGATGAGCGGTTTTGTTTTTAAGATTCATGCTAACCTGGATCCAAAGCACCGCGACCGTATTGCATTTTTCAGGGTTTGTTCCGGGAAATTTGAGCGCAATAAATATTTTCATCATGTGCGGCTGGATAAGGAGGTTCGCTTCAGCAATCCCTACAGTTTTATGGCAAGGGAAAAGAACATCATTGAGGACGCTTATCCCGGTGACGTGGTGGGCTTGTTTGATACCGGCAATTTCAAAATCGGCGATACGCTGACAGAAGGAGAAGACTTTTATTTCACCGGCATACCTTCCTTCTCTCCCGAAATATTCAAAGAAGTAGTGAATAAAGATCCGATGAAATCAAAGCAGCTTGAAAAAGGTTTGCTGCAACTGACCGATGAGGGCGTAGCCCAATTGTTTACCCAGTTCGGGGGAAATAAAAAGATCATCGGCTGCGTAGGAGAACTTCAGTTTGAAGTGATACAGTACCGGTTGTTTCATGAGTACGGAGCTTCCGTGGTATTTAACAACCTGCCGTTTTACAAAGCTTGCTGGATCTACAGCGCAGATCAGAAGAAACTGGATGAATTTACACGGTTTAAGCAGGCCAATATTGCTGAAGACAAAGACGGGCACCTGGTTTACCTTGCACAGAGCGAATGGTTCCTGAATACAGAACGGAATAACAATCCCGGCATTGAATTTCAATTTACTTCTGAGATTCACAAGGAAACAGCGTGACCATTCGGGCATTAGGGTTTTTCTTTTTTCAAAGGAGCGGAATCATTAAAGAGGGAAAGAAAATCTTAACCGCCTGGTTCATTATAAAATTTTATCGTATCAGCGTAAAAGTTCCTTTCCGGAAAACATCCTGGTCACAAGTAGTCTTCGCTTTGATCATATAGATATAGATCCCGGGGTTTTGGGGCTTGCCATTGAAAGTGCCATCCCAGCATTTGCCGGGTTGGTTGGTATGAAAAATTCTTTGTCCCCAACGATTATAAATGCTGAAATCGAGTTCCTGTATGACTCCCCAGTATTTTATACCATAACAATCATTCACTCCGTCATTGTTCGGAGTGAATGCGGTGGGCATTAAATATCCGCCTTTGTTGGTTCCGTTTACATAAATGGTGATAGTATCCATATTGGTGCATCCGTTGGCATCTGTGCCTCTTACTGTATAGAGTGTGTTGGTGGTTGGCCTTGCAATGGGATTTTGAATCTCCGGGTTGCTTAAAGTTCCTGCAGGCGACCATGAATAGCGGATAGCTCCGGTTGCATTCAGATTACTTGCATCATTACTGCAATCCACGTCATTTGATTTTGATGCATGAACTGCCGGTGAGGGAACAACAGTAATTGTGGTGGAAAGGGTAGTTGAGTTGTTGCATGCGGTTTCCGTTATTTGCACCGTGTATGTGGTCGTGGATAGAGGTGATGCCATAGGGTTGGAAGAAGCTGCATTATTTAGGTATGATACAGGCTGCCAGGCATACACATCACCGCCAGAAGCTGAGAGCTGGATAGAATTATTTTCACAAAGATTACCCGGCGGAGAAATGGTGAAAACAGGATCCGGCCGGATTCTTACCATGACTGAATCAGTATTGATGCAATTATTTGCATCCGTTACGGTTACATAATATTTAGTGCTTAAAGGCGGGGAGGCTACAGGATTTGCAATGCCGGGATCATTCAGGGAAATAATCGGGGACCAGTTGTAAACAATGCCTCCTCCTGCAATTAATTGTACTGATGAATTTTTACAGATTAATGTATCATTTGATTTTGTGATCACCGGTTTGGGGTTGACGGTGATCAATACTGAATCTTTAGAGGAACACCCGTTTATATCTGTTCCTGTAACAAAATATTTTGTAGTTGATAAAGGAGAAGCAATGGGATTTGAAATATTGGAATTGCTAAGGCCGGTTGCAGGTGCCCAGGAATAAGATGTTGCTCCGGCTGTAATTAATTGTGCCTTTCCTCCGGCACATAAAGTGGTGTCATTATTTGTTTTTATGTAAGGTGAATCAACGGTGATCATAACCGAATCTCTTTTTATATTGAAAGGTGAAAAAGAGATATCATCCAGTGCAAAATCATTACCATCGAGCAATATATTCTTATTTATTATGGAAATTGTAGCGGTAGTAGTATTGCCGGAATTCCATAAGACGTAAAATTGCTCCCACAGGCAACTGGTACTATTGGCCTGGAAAATATTTCCTAACGGAACGCCATTAATTGAAAACTGGAGTTTTGCAGGATTGGTATTGGTAATATGCTCTATCCAGGTAGAAAATGCGTAATTGGTATTCGGCTGAACCGGCACTGTTTCCGACCAGATCTTTACTCCTTCTGTTTCGGCGCCGTTTACAAGTAGCATATTTCCATTTCCACTTGTGTGATCCACGCAAGCGGGCATTCCGGGATTCCATGTACCTGGATTTGCTCCTACAAAATAAACGCCGGAAGGCAGACCGGAGGAAGAATATTGATAGTCTGAAGCAAAGCCGGTATTCCCGGCACTAAAATCTCCGTTCGTTATTAAATTATTGCCCTTCACTTTTGCAGTGTAATAATAGGTTATATTATGTGGCGTGGAAGTAGCCGGTGTTGAAGAGTTTGGATCGTCAAGATAAGAAGTAGGTGTCCAGCAGAAATCCAATGATGCTTTTGTGAGGATCCGTGTTGATGAGCCTAAACAAACAGTTGTATCTCCGGTGCTGATTAACTGATCATCCAGTACTACACTTATTGTTATTGTCTTTGAGACCGTATCGCTGCATGCACCGCTGTTCACAATCATTTTTACAGTATAATTACCGTAGTTGTTATATAGATGTGTCGGGCTGGAATTGTTGGTTACACTATTCCCGTCACCAAAGTCCCAGCCAATGGAGTCAAATGATAGCGCAGTAGGCTGAAAAGATATTGAAAGCAGATCACAGGTTGATTGCAGAAAAGTAAAATCATTGATTGTATTACATGAAGTCTGGCAACTATCCGCAATAAAATCACAATCAGGATTGGTCGCATTGATCGAAGCGGCTCCTGCTAAAGTTCCGTCATGGGCTGCATTCCCTTGCTTGTTTGCCAGGTCATTGAAAACATAATAGGCCAATAGTCCCGGTTGTGTCGTTGGGCTGGGCAGAGGTGAATGCATGTAAGCTTGTATTTCAGATTGTGTCCTTGCCACATTCCAGATTCTCACTTCATTGATATATCCCAGGAATTGATAGATCTCAGGTGCTCCGACACTCGAGGCCTGACCAATGGTGGTTAACAGATCATTGGTTATGATATTGCCGGTTAGAGGCATTTGGTTATGTAAAAAACCGTTTCTATAAAACTTAAGGGTAGAACCATCATAAACCATAGCTACATGGTAAGTCTTATTCAATTCAATCGGGCAGTTTTCATATAACAAGGCATTACCGTTTGTAGTGGTGCTGATACCGCATCCGTTTGGCCATAATGCATAATTAATGTTTCCGGGCCCGGTGTGTTTCGACACTAAAAAACCATATCCGCCGGTGGAATTCGCAACTGCTGTCCTGTTAAAGTTTGCTTCAACGGTTATTTGTGTACCAGCAACGTCAACATCCCCGGTAGTAACATACGATCCTGTATTTGGAACAGATAACCAATTATTACATGAAGTGGTACTGCAATCTCCTACGGCATTTACTTCATCCTGGTTTAAGGCACGGTTATAGATTCTGATATTGTCAATTTTACCTTGAAAAAATAAAGGGTCACCATTCCACCATGTCCCGATTTGTATTGAAGCGTTGGAGCACTGATTTAGTGTTGTAAAACCTGCATTTGCAGTTTGAATCAGTACTCCATCAAGGTAAATTTTCATGATTCCGTTATCAAATGTTGCGACAAGGCAGTACCATTGATTGATTGTGATAGGCGAATTTGTATTTACATAAGCAGTGTTTAGGGGAGTGCCGATACATCCATTTGAAATCGGATTAACCCCAAATAATGCGCCTGGGTATAAATTAAAATCCATAGCTACCTGGTATTGTGTACCAACGGCGCCTGTATAGGAAATTTTTCCAAGAAGATTTTGTAGCCCATTTCTTGAAGGGTTGAACGATAGGACTATTGAAAGTCCATTTGTTGGATTCAGGTTTGAAGAATTGGGAATTGTAATGTAATCATCCACTCCATCAAAGTAGTAAGCACTGTTTGGATTTCCGTATCGATCTGTGGTTAACTGTACTCCATTCATGGGAGTTCCGTTATTCCCATTTCCGCTGGCGTCATTGGCGTTTCCATTGAAGGGATAATAGGCAACCAGGCCTTGATTGAGGTTTACCTGTGCGATCAAAGAATGAGAAAAAAGGATAAAAAGCAGAAGTAAGGTTCTGGTCATTAATGGTCAGATGATTCAGGAATAAATTTACGCAATGTTCTTCTCAGGTTAAAGTGAAGAACAAAGTTTTTTAATCCTGCATCTTCGGAGAATTACCTGTATAATTATGTGGAGTTATCTTTTTTAATTCCTTTTTCAGCCCGGCATCAATTTTCAAGTTGTCAATAAACTGGTGTATAGTCTTTTTTGTTATATGACTATTTCCCCTGGTCAGTTCTTTTAAAGCTTCATAAGGCTTTGGATAATTCTCCCTTCTTAAGATCGTTTGAATGGCTTCAGATACCACCGCCCAGTTATTCTCAAGGTCATCATGGATTTTTGAATGGTTGACCACCAGTTTTCCCAATCCTTTTTCAATAGAACGGAATGCGATCAGGGTGTGTGCAAAAGGTACACCGATATTGCGGATCACCGTGGAATCGGTCAGGTCTCTTTGCAGTCTTGAAACAGGAAGCTTGGCAGATAAATGTTCAAAGATCGCATTGGCAAAGCCCAGGTTCCCTTCGGCATTTTCAAAATCTATCGGGTTTACTTTATGGGGCATTGCCGAAGATCCCACTTCTTCCTTTTTTGTCTTTTGTTTGAAATATTCCATAGAGATATAGGTCCATACATCCCTGCAAAGATCTATCAGGATATTATTGATCCTTTTCAGGCAGTCAAAATGAGCGGCAAGGTTATCATAGTGTTCTATCTGCGTAGTGAATTGTTGCCTGTGCAAACCTAAATGCTCCACAAACTCATTAGCCAGTTTGATCCAGTTTACCCTGGGTAATGCTGCATAATGAGCGTTAAAATTCCCGGTGGCGCCGCCAAACTTGGCCGAAAAAGGGATGGTTAAAAATTGTCCTGCCTGTGCTCCGATCCTTTCTGCGAACACCATGATCTCTTTACCTAATTTGGTCGGGCTGGCCGGCTGGCCGTGAGTATGAGCCAGCATCGGGATATCTTTCCATTCTTTAGCCAGCAGTTTCAATTGTGTATTCAGGTTTAATATAGCCGGCAGGTATTCATATTCGATAGCCTGTTTCCACAAAAGAGGAATGGCGGTGTTGTTGATATCCTGTGAAGTCAGGCCGAAATGTACCCATTCTTTTACATCCTTGCCTCCATGATTTCTCAGCTCATTTTTCAGGAAGTATTCCACTGCTTTTACGTCGTGGTTAGTCGTGAATTCTATTTGCTTGATCTCCTGTGCATCTTCAGGGCCGAAGCTTTCGCAAAGTTTTTCAAGATGACGGATCGTTTTTTTGGACAGGTTGAAAAATTTTTTCTTTTCAAGAAACAACAGGTACTCAATTTCCACGAAGAGCCGGTATTTCATCAAGGCATATTCGGAAAAATAGTCGTCGAGTTGTTGTATGTGTTTCCGGTAACGGCCGTCAACAGGTGAAATGGCAGTAAGCGGGCTAAGTTCCATGATGCGGGTTTGAAGTAACTTTTCTTTAAGCTGTAAAAATAGTTCAAATAGGTAAGATTAAGAGTAAGGTTGGAAATTATCTTATGGTAACACTGTAAGAGGGTTGTTGGAAAATATTTTTGATAAGGTCATGGTTTAATATTTTGAACTTTTATTGCACCATTCGTAATATAGAAGCAGTCAATGTGATGTAGATCCAGTCAACTGACAGAAAAAGAGTTCTTGTAAAATAGATAGCATTAGATAAAATTTTTGTAGGCATCCCTTCTGCAAAAGATAGTATTGATGTAGGTGTCTGCATATACAAAGTAATCCTGTGTTTTCAGGAAGCTTATTAAATCCTGATTTTTGGTTTCAGTGTAATTTTTTGAATGTTGCAATGTTTCAATGCAAAATACCTCCGGCCTGTATTTCTCAAAATTTAATGTTTTTAGTATTTGTAAATCCAATCCTTCTACATCTATTGAGATCAGGTTAGGATGAGGCATCAGATATTTTTCAATTATATGGTTTATGTTTATTAGAGGCATTATCACTTCTTTTTCAATTTTGGGATTCCCGATTCCAAGGGCTCCGCCTGTTTCCCAAAATTCTGCATCAGGTTTTGAAAAGGTATTCAACCCATGGAATTTCTCAGGGAAAATGTAATAAGTCGCCTCTTTTTGATTATCAAATGCCACACCTGCATTAAGGCAAATATCTCTTTTCCTCTTTTTTTTAAGGTTCCTGTATAAAACATTGTTAGGTTCAACACATACGCCCCGGCTACCTCTGGTATAAAGGCGATAAGTATTACTCAAAGCAATTGCATCATTGGCACCAATATCCAGGTAAGTTGGTTTCGAAATTTGAAGCCGGTTGAAAAGGTCGCTGATAATAATATCTTCACCACTTTGAGAGTAACTTCTCCGCATATGTGCAAAGAAGTACTTGATTATTGTTCTCTTTAAAAAAGAGTTCAGTGATCTCATAAAATAATCTTCAGAAAGTTCAGCCCAAGATAATGTAATTTTGATTTTAAATTCAATCTTTAGCGGTAAGGATAAATTTGATTTATGAAGGAACTTATACGGAATATTTTAAAGAGATTCGGGTATGACATTGTTAAAACCGGAGTACCTTATATTCCAAAGACAAACAAAAATGATTTAGTGAATGTAGGGAAGTTCAAGGTATTAATGCCGGGAAACAATGTGCAGAGAATCAATTATCGGGTTTATCCAGAACTTAATGATCAATTAGGAAGGCTTGCCTGTCTTCTTCATAAGAAATACCCTGCTATGACTGTTGTGGACGTTGGTGCAAATGTAGGCGACACCATTGCTGTGATAAAATCTTTTACAAACGCTTCAATAATTGGTATTGAAGGAGATGAAATATCTTTCGGGTTCCTCGAAGAGAATGTGAAGCAGTTTTCTGATGTATCAGTAATAAAAACATTTCTTGGAGAAAAGCATGATGAGATTAAGGCGGATTTTAAAAATACCGGATGGAATGCGACAATAGTTCCTGCAGAAGGAGGAAGTCAAAAAGTACTTGTCAGGACATTAGATGAAATTATCGGAAAAGATTACAACGGTCTGGATATTAAATTGCTGAAGATTGATGTAGAAGGATTTGATACGATTGTTCTCAGGGGAGCTCAGGAGGTTATTAAAAAAAACAAACCTGTGGTTTTTTTTGAATACAACCCCGAAGCAATGAAATTATTGAATGAAGATGGGTTTTCCACTCTTCTTTCCTTCAGAGATAAGGGCTACGATAAAGTAATTTTCTTTGATCATAAAGGAACTTTATTTCTGGTTACTTCGCTCAAAAATTTGGAAGAATTAACCTGTTTGCATGAATATATTTCTTCTTCAAGGAATCTTTTGGGCTATTATGATATTGTAATTTTTAACGAAGCTGACGTTGATATTGCTATTAAATATTCCAAAGAAGAAAGAGGATATTTATAAATAAAACATCTTTCAATCAATATTGTTTATTTGCCTTACTATCTTTTCAAACTGCGGCTGGTAGCAAAAATCGTAAGCATTTTCCCCTTCAGGTATCACATTGGGATTTTCAAAACAAACTTCAAGTGCTCTTTTTACCTTGATGGCTTCTGCCAGCGAATAGGGAAAGGATTGATTGCCGATGAAGAATTTGCATCCTGCTATAATCTGAGCCAATTCCAAAAAATCTTTTACCGGCTGATATTTGATCTTCGGCAATAATCTTTTCATATCCTCGTATTCTTCTTTCAAACCTACGAAACTGATATTTTCATACTCATTCATAAAGTCATAACTAATGCCGGGTGCCCTGTAGCGAAAACTTCTGGCAATTATTATTTCGTTGGCGAATCTCTTGTCCCCGGTGACCTGCAGCCAGGGCTTGCTCAGGTCTGCAGAGATGCCATAAGTTAAAAAATACCAGCGGCAGATATGCCCCATATTATAATCGAACGGATATTTTCTGAAGTCATCCAGGTCATAGTCAATATGCTGGTCATTGTAGATATCACAACATTTGATCTCCGGTTGTGATAAAAGGAGTGGAGCGATCATTTCCACACTTTTCTCAGTCAGGATCTTACCCTGGTTATAATGACGCATACTCTTTTTATAGAGAGATGGCTGATCAATATACAGGTGGAGATGTATTTCTCTATTGGCAGCCAGTACTTTCATCGCCGGAATGGAATAGATGATATCTCCGATGAGCCCGAAATGTTTAAAGTGTACAGCATTCCCTTTGATGTCCGGATAGAGATCGGGAGTTTTGATCTTTGAGAGAGATTTAAGGTAAAAATGTTTCTTTTGGTTTTTGAAGACCGCAAGATAGATCCGTTTAACAACATTCATTTCTACCTGTATTTTATAATTACCAAAAGTAAACGATTTTCCCATACCTCAGGTTGGGTTCATAACTTTTTAATCTCATCATCCGGTTGAGCAAGGTTTAAAATTTCATCTTTGTCAGTTTGCCTTATTTTTGTTGAAAGTCAGGCAGCTTATGTCATTTAAACCGGATAAAATATTTTATTACCTGTTTCGTTTTCCAGTTTTCAAGATGAGATTGGGTAGTATTAAAATGGGATCCAGGCTTATGAAAACGAAGATTGATGGGTATAGGAATATTTATATCGGGTCAAAAGTATATGTTAACGATTATGGATGGCTGGCTTGTTTACCTCTTACCGGTAATTATAATTGCAGAATGTCTATCGGAGACGGGACCTATGTCGGAAGATTCTGTCATTTTTATGCAACATCGAAAATTGAAATTGGCAAAAAAGTATTGATTGCCGACAGAGTTTATATCACAGATAATCTTCACGAATTTAAAAATATCAAAGTTCCGGTCATTGACCAGGGGGTGAAACAGGTGAATGAAGTGACTATAGGCAACGGAGCATGGATCGGGGAAAATGTTTCGATTATAGGTGCCTCTGTCGGGAAACAATCCGTCATTGGTGCGAATTCTGTTGTCACCAAAGACATTCCTGATTACTGTGTTGCAGTTGGAGCACCGGCAAAGATCATTAAAAGATTTTCTGTTGAGAAGGATGAATGGTTGAAGACCGATGAAAAAGGTGATTTTCTAAAATGAACTGATGAAAAAAATATTAATTACAGGAGGCGCAGGATTTATTGGTTCAAAACTTGCTTTGGAGCTTTGTAAAAAGGGGTATGAAGTTACTGTATTGGATAATTTATCGGAACAGGTGCATGGCAAAGATCCGGAGATGGAATCCCCGCTTTATCTTTCTTTAAAAGAAAAAGTGCAATTTATAAAGGGAGATGTTACGGAACATTCATCCTGGCAGAAGGCGATAGGCGATAATGAGATCATAGTGCATCTTGCCGCTGAAACAGGCACGGGGCAGTCCATGTACCGTGTGGAGCATTATACAAAGGTCAATATCGGTGGCACAGCTATCATGCTGGATCATCTGGTCAATAAAGATCATCAGGTGAAGAAAGTGATCGTTGCTTCATCGAGGGCAATATATGGAGAGGGGAAATATTTTTCGCCTGAGCTTGGTTTTGTATATCCTTCTTCAAGGACTCCTGCAGAAATGGATAAAGGGAATTTTGAGGTCACTTATCCGGGAACAAAATCTCCGTTAAGGCTTGAAGCAACCGATGAAGAATCGAAAATTCATCCTTCATCGGTTTACGGGATCACAAAGTATAACCAGGAACAAATGGTGATGGTTATTTGCGCATCAATGAATATTGCACCGGTGGCTTTCCGTTATCAGAATGTGTACGGGCCGGGTCAGTCGCTTTCGAATCCTTATACAGGGATACTTTCGATTTTTTCGACAAACATCAGGAACCATTTGCCCATCAATATTTTTGAAGACGGGAAAGAGAGCAGGGATTTTGTTTATATAGATGATGTTGTCAATGCCACAATACTTGGAATAGAGAAAGAAGAAGCAAACCACAATGTATTCAATGTGGGGTCCGGAGAGCCTGTATCCGTGCTTGATATTGCCAGAACATTGACCAGGAATTATGGTATCGAAGTTCCTCTTCAGGTAACGGGCAATTACCGGTTGGGAGATATCCGCCATAACTATGCCGACATAACCAGGATCAATAAAATTCTGGGTTATTCTCCTTCTGTGAAATTTGAAGAAGGGATCAGGAGGTTTACTAATTGGGTGAAGGAGCAAAAAATTCAGAGATCAGGATATGAAGATTCATTGAAAGAGATGAAAGCAAAAGGCCTGTTGAAATAATTCTTTATGTCAAAAATCGGATTGGTTACGGTTTTGTATAAAAGCGATGAAGTGCTGGAAGGTTTTTTCAAAAGCATTTCTTCTCAGGATTTCAAAGATTATTGCCTGTACCTGATAGACAATTCTCCCGATGAAAGAACTGAAGCTCTTCTCTGGTTGCTGCTAACAAAGTTTCCTGTAAATGAAATCAGGCATATAAGAAATGAAACCAATGTAGGTGTAGCTGAAGGAAATAATATCGGGATCAAAGCTGCCCTCAATGATGGTTGTACCCATGTTTTGCTCCTGAATAATGATATTGAGATCCCGCAGACTTTTACATTCAGAAAGATGTTGACTATTTCAAAAGAAAAAAATGAAAGCCTGATCGTGCCGAAGATATTTTATTATCCCGGGGAAAAGATATGGATGGCAGGAGGATATATTGATAAGTTCCGGGCACTCGGTGTTCATTACGGGTATAATAAAAAAGATGCTCCGAAATATGATGTTGCCGGATATGTGAGTTATGCCCCGACCTGTTTCATGCTGATCAGAAAAGATGTTTTTGGAAAAGTCGGTTTTATGGATGAAAAATACTTTGCGTATTATGATGATACGGATTTTGTTTACCGTGCAGGGAAAGCCGGGTATAAATTATTTTACGAGCCTTCACTCTATATATTGCACAAAGTGTCCGCCCTTGCCGGCGCCGAATCTCCCTTCTATGTTTATTTTTCAAGCCGGAACAAGATCTATTTTATCAGGAAAAATTTCAAAGGCTTTTTTAAATACTTTTCACTGCTCTACATGTTCATAAGCAGGATAGCTTACTGGCTCAAATATGACCGGACCAGAAGAGAAAAACTGATCAGCGGAATGAGAGATGGATTTAGTGTCTCTATCGAACGCTGATACACTGATCCACCGCCTCCACCGCCCTCTTCACTATACTTCCCCAATAGTAGTGCTCATAATATTCGGAAGGAGTGATCGAATTAGCTTGAACGTTTCTGATTACCGCCTCAGCAAATCCATCCCAGTCATTATCGGGGATGACGATCAGCTTTTCACCGCAGAACTTTTTATCAATACCAATGGCTCCGTTGGCGGTGGAGATCACCGTTGTCCCAAACGCAATGGATTCCACCATCTTTGTTTTGATGCCTCCTCCGCTTAAGACGGGGTTTAAGAAAAGGTCGGAACCTTTAAAATACATTTCAATATCATCCACAAATCCGGCATGAATGATATTTTTATCCGAATAGTCTTTTAAGCCATTGTATTCTTCAGGCAGGCCCTTTCCGCACAGGATGATCTTATATTTAAAATCTGCTTTTTCCCGAAGTATGGGATTGATATTTTTCAATATTGCCAGCACTGCATCCAGATTAGGCTTGTAACCCAGCAGGCCATTGAAGAGGAATATCTTTTCATCTTCACCGATTCCGTGAATGGCTGCTAACTTTCTCTTACATTCCTGTTTATCGGCGGGGAATTCTTTTATGGGCACCCCGAAAGGAATGGTAAAACATTTTGCCGGATCAATCTTCCATTTGCTGATGGCAAACTCACGGTCATCATCCGAAATAAAGAAAACAATATCGGCTCCCCTGAAACAACTTCTTTCATAATTTCTTAAGACCGGCCACCACCATTTCCCGTTCGATTTAAACCGGAGGTATTCGATGTTGTGAGTGTGAAAAATGGTTTTGGCACCTGTCCTTTTCCTTATCCTTTTTGCCAGCCACCAGTAATAAGGATGTTCCCAGATCACGGCATCATAATTATTTTTCTTTATCAGCGATGTGATACTCCGGATCAGTGACAGGTCCCAATAGCGTGAAGATCCTTTTTTCAGGAGCGGAATGCCCGAATAATTCCTGGCATGCGTCCAGTCGTTGGTTACGGTTCCGGCTACGGTCAGATCTGTTTCCGATCCTAAAAATTCCAGGAACTGGCCGATTGATTTTTGCCCGCCCGAAAACCAGGGAAGAAATGGATAGGGAACTATATCAAGTACTTTCTTCAATGCTCATCTCAGATTTTATCCCGAATATTTTAATATACTTCCGTTTAGACAAACGACTGCTGATTTATTTCTCATTATTGTTGAGCGTAAAGACTCAACAATCAATATTCAATTTTCAACGCTCAACTTTTAGCCCCTTGTCTCCATTGCATGAAAATTCCTCCCACAAAAAAGATCAGTATGAGATAAGAGGAGATATATCCCAGCTTCAATCCTTTCTTATACGATTCCGGTTCAAAAATAAATTTCACCTCATGCTTTCCTGCCGGCAATGATAATCCCCTGAGTACATAGTTTGCTTTACAATAATCAACTTTTTGACCGTCTATATAGGCATTCCATCCGAAAGGATAATAGATCTCGCTGAATACGGCAAACTGTGGCTTATCGCCTTCAAATGAATAGGTCATGGTGTCATTGTCAAAATGTGTCAGCTTGATGGAAGAAGAAGAATCCCATTGAGGCTGTGTAACAAATTTGCTGAAATTGGTTTCTACAACCGCTGTATCCTTCAGGTCTGTAGTTCCGATGGCATCCATTTCTTCAACAAGGCCATTCACCAGCTTTACATTTTTTACCAGCCATACAGGCCCGTATGCATCCGGGTTGGGTACCAGCAGCGGCTGATTGTTCTGCTGATTCCTGGTGATCATATATTTTGTGTTCAGCATGTTCAGCACATTCTGATTGAAAGGTCCTGATAAATATTTATCAATGATATCCTGGTAAATACGAAGCTTGGCGGGATGGTATCCTCCTACCGACTTAAAGAAATATGAAGTCCTGGATTCGGTATAAGGATTTCCGCTTGCAAGGTCAAACACCCTGAAGTCAGGATCTTTGTCCTGCATGATCTGCTTGTCAATAGCGGTGGGAGTGAAGTTCTGTGCGGTGATCGCATCAGCTGATTCAAAATTATCATCATTGAGATATCCCTTATCCACTACAAGCAGGTCTGTGATGCATATTAAACCCAATACAACAGAGACTATCAGAGGTTTGATTTTATTTTTTATATATAAGTAAAGAATTCCGGTAACTAAAGCCGCAAAAGCCAGGGTGCGGAGTATCTGCCCGCCAAACATTGCCCGGCGGTCTGCTTTCATTCCGTCCACGATAATTCTCCCGAACTCATCACTGCCGTTTTTATCAGTGTAGCCTGCGATAATCTGTTTGTCAATGGCAGTGTTGTAATCCATCATCAGGTACATCAATATCAATAAAGCAAAGAGGCTGCCCGTAGCATACAATATTTTTTTAAAATCCGCCTGCAGCAATTCCCTGCTTTTATCCTGAAATAAAATTTGCTGCATGCCCAGTACTGCCATAAAAGGCAATGTAAATTCAGCAATCACCAGGGTCATGGATGGCGCCCTGAATTTATTCAGCAGCGGGAGGTGTTCGAATAAAAAAATATTGAATCCCTCAAAATATTTTCCCCAGGCCATCAATATGGAAAGGACAGTAACAGCAAGCAATGCCCACCGGATAGGCTTTTTAACGATTACAAATCCTATCAATGCAAGAAGGCAGATAATTACGCCGGTATAGGGCGGGCCGGCTGTTGTTTCCGAAGGATCAGACATTCCTCCCCAGTATTTTGGCAGGCTTGTAGCCACCTGCATGGCTTGTGCTTCGGGCACACCTTTGGAGGCAAGCTTTTCCACAACATGAGAATTTTCGCTCAATGATTTACCGCTGCTCCCGCCAAATGCTTCCGGCATCAGGAGTACTGTTGCTTCCGGTTTGCTGATGCTCCACCTGAGTGCATAATCAGCATCAAGTCCTGTAGTTTTTGCAGCGCTGACTTTTCCGTCTTCAATGGAAATATCTTTTCCGCCACGCATTGTTGCTTTCACATATTCTGAATTCACCATCAGGCTCATGGCAGAACCTCCTATGCCCGCAATAGCTGCAATGGCTGTAGTACAACCGGCAATGATCAGGTGTTTCCATTCTTTTTTCCGTATCCAGGTGATGGCATACGCAATGGTGACAGCAATGGCAACAAGAAAAAAGTAAAAATTAATTTGCGGGTGATTGACTGCAATTTCCATATAAGTGGCTACGGTGGTCAATGCCAACCCTATCCAGTATTTTTTTTCATAGGTCAGTAACAGGCCTGCCATCAATGCCGGCATATAGGCAATGGCAAACATTTTTGTTTCATGGCCCACGCTGATGATAATGGGATTGTAGGTGGAAAATGCAAATGCTAGGCTTCCCATGATAGCGACCACCGTATTTGCGCCTAACACCAGGCATAGAATATAAAAACTGATACAGGCAAGGAAGAAAAAATTTATTGGCTTGGGCAAACCAAGGGTAAAAATTACATTGAGATTCGGCAGGATGGATTTTCCATCCATGGCAATCTGGTAGTTGGGCATACCGCTGAAAAGATTGGGATTCCACAATGGGAAATGCCCATGCACCTCTTTGTATTCAAAAGAATTCTGAGCCATTCCTTTCCACCCGGAGATATCGCTTTGATTCAATACATTGCCTTCCAAAGCAGGTTTGCAGAACAAAACGGATATGATGAGAAACAGGACGATTGCAATAAGATGGGGAATGGCCTTTTTTAATAACGGACTTTTCATACAGGAGCGATATTAGGCTGACAAAATAATGCTATTTTACACGAAAATCGTTCATGCGCTGGCTTTTATTTTTATCACGACTTTCGTTCATCTGCGGATTTTTTTTCCTCCTGTCCATTTCATTGCGGGTTTATAACTGGACACATGATGAAGTCACCACTTCCACCATTATCGTCATAGGGTATTTCATAGGCCTGATCATAGTGCCGGTCACCAATATTTGTTACCTGGCTATTTTATTCACTAAAAGAAAACTGAAAGACAGTGTGCCTTTATGGCTGGTGCTGGCGAATGTTCTGTTTCTTGCATCCCTTGCTTATTACATATTTTTCCAGTATGACCATCCTGTTGCGTACTGAAAAATAATTCCGGAGAGATGATCAGGGTTTGTTTTTTTGCCTGATGATGTCAGCAACTATTTTATCAATAGGCAAGGTGACGCTTTGTGAAGAAAAGAATTTCAGGTCAATAAAGCGGATCGATTCGATCTCTTTGGTCTTCTCATATTCTTCCAGTTGCTCTTTGCTGAAGTCGAATTTTTTTGTGTGAACCGGAACTTTGAAAGGCTCCAGCGCTTTTATATAATAGTAAATGGACACTATCTGGTCTTCGGGGTTGAAAGCGGACATCTGGAAATAATCTGTTGTGTAGATATGCTCCCCGATTTCAAATTCGATTTCCAGCTCTTCTTTTAATTCTCTTTTCAGGCAATCCTTCGTTCCTTCCCCGAATTCCATTCCCCCTCCCGGGAATTTTGTGAAAAGCCTTCCCCGGACATATTCATCACTCAGCATCACCTGCTTCATTTCATTGATAAGAACTCCGTAAACTCTTATGTTGAACATTTTCTTTTTTAAGGTTAAGAATGATCAGATCTCCATGATGCCTTCATACACTTTTTCTGCCGGGCCGCAAAGCCAGATATTTTCATAATGACCGTCATTGAAACGGTCGTATTCTACAGTAAGGGAGCCGCCCAGGGTTTTTACTTCCACTTCATTGAAGCCTGCTTCATTGTGAAAGAAAACAAGCGCCGCAGCTGTTACGCCTGTACCGCAGGAATATGTTTCGTCTTCCACGCCCCGTTCATAAGTGCGCACGATGATCTGGTCCGGATCGTTGGACACTTCCACAAAATTCACATTGATACCTTCTTTGTCAAATTTTTCACTGTGGCGGATCTCGCTGCCTTCTTTGATTACATTTGTGTTTGTTACATCAGTAACCATTTTTACATAGTGCGGTGAGCCGGTGTCAAGCAAAAAATCCTTTTCAAATTTCTTTATTCCCTTTACGTCTTTCATTTTCAGCGATACGGTTCCATCGGTGTCAATTTCTGCTTCATGTTCACCATCTGCTGCAAGAAATTTATATACATCTTTATGAATGCCGAGGTGGTATGCAAATTTGACCATGCAACGTCCGCCATTGCCGCACATGCTTCCTTCTTTACCGTCAGAATTGTAATAATTCATTTCAAAATCGTATCCTTTTTTTTCGTTCAGAATCATCAGGCCGTCTGCACCGATTCCAAAACGACGGTCACACAGCCTTCGGATCTGTTCTGCATTAAGTGAAGTATATGCCCTGTCCCTGTTGTCCAGGATGATGAAGTCATTGCCCGTTCCCTGGTATTTGTAAAATTTTACTTGCATAGCCGTTGTTCCAAAATTTAAATATGTTCGGAAAAAATTTCTAAAGTCCGTACGATCAGGTTTTCCACCGCAGCTTTGGGGTATTTTGAAAATTGTTTATTCACCCTGTCTGCAATGATCGCATTTAATGCAAGGCAATTATGATTTAATAGTTTTCCCAGGCCGTATATGGCTGAAGTTTCCATTTCAAAGTTGGAGATACGATGTGGCCCGAAGCGGAAATCAGTCAGCCGGTCTATCAATTGCGGATAGCGGATGCCGAGGCGTAACACTCTTCCCTGGGGCCCATAAAACCCCGGGCAGGTGACGGTAATTCCCTGGTGAAATCCTTTGACAAAATGTTTTATCAAAGAGGCCGAAGCACTGCTGATATAAGGGAAGATCATTTGCCCGTGCATTTGTGTATGTGTAACAAATGAGTGCAGTAATTGTTTTTCTTCTTCATTTTGTTCCATCCGGTAAAAATTCAGAAGATTATCCAGGCCAAGCCCGTGAGTAGAGGCAACAAGGCTATCCGCATGAATATCGCCCTGCAATGAGCCGGAGGTGCCCACCCTGATAATGTTGAGTGATACAAGCCGGGATTTGATCTGGCGTGTATTGAAATCAATATTTGCAAGTGCATCAAGTTCATTGACCGCAATATCAATATTATCTGGCCCGATACCTGTGGAAAGGACCGTAATCCTTTTTTTACCGATATAGCCCGTATGAGTGATGAATTCACGGTGCTGCGATCTGACTTCGACGGAGTCAAAATGCTTACTGACTTCTCTCACCCGGTCAGGATCACCAACAGTGATAACGGTGCCGGCGATTTCCTCCGGGCGAAGATCAAGATGATAAACAGCGCCCCGGGGATTGATAATTAATTCAGATTCTGCAATACGATTCATATATTATTAGCGTTTATGAACAATGGGTCAAATAATGTATCTTTGGCCGCTTTCAGAATCAAAACTAAACCCTAAAATCTGAAATCGGAAATCCGGGTAAAGTTGTATCTGAGATTGACTGAAATTCAGTACTAAAAAGTTTTTTGATATTTATTATTTAATCTTTGGTATTTGATGCTTGGTATTTGTTATTTGGAATTTAAAATTTGATTTTTCTGAACGGTACCGTGGCCGAGTGGCTAGGCTGAGGTCTGCAAAACCTCCTACAGCAGTTCGAATCTGCTCGGTACCTCTTCTCATAAAAATAAACTAAGGTTGCAATTCTTCATAAGCCCGGTTAATGTTTTCCCTTGCCCCTGTTTTAATTTTACTTTTTAATTTTCATTTTCTTCCAATTAAAAATGATTTCCTGACCTTTGCGATGAATTCTTTACAATGAAAATTGCAGTTTTAGGCGCAGGAATGGTGGGCGGGTCAATAGCTCTTGATCTTGCTTCTTCGTTTGAAGTAACCTCATTTGATCTCAATGAAAAAAATCTTCAGCTGCTGAAAAAAAGAAATTCTTCTGTAGAAATTAATCAGGCTGACCTGAAGCAGTACAGCCGGTATGAAGAATGGCTTTCTCCTTTCGGTATTGTAGTCATTGCCGTACCGGGGTTTATGGGATTTGACGCTTTGAAAGCGGTGATCCGTTGCGCTAAAAATGTTGTTGATATTTCTTTTTATCCCGAAGATGCATTGCAGCTTGATGCATTAGCTAAAGAGAAAAACGTGACAGCCATTACGGACATGGGTGTGGCTCCCGGCATGAGCAACCTGATCCTTGGGCATTATCATGAGCACATGAAAGTAAACAATTTTGAATGTTACGTGGGCGGGTTGCCGAAGATCAGGAAAAAACCTTTTGAATACAAAGCGCCTTTTTCTCCCATCGATGTAATTGAAGAATATACAAGGCCGGCCCGCCTGAAAGAAAACGGCCAGATCATTACCCGGCCGGCGCTGAGTGATCGTGAATATATTGACTTTGATGATATAGGAACGCTGGAAGCTTTCAATACGGACGGGTTGAGGACTTTATTATTTACCATGCCGGGAATTCCCAATATGAAAGAGAAAACGTTGCGGTATCCCGTACATGTTGAATTTATCATTGCCCTGAAGCAGGCTGGTTTTTTTGATGAAAAGGAAATTGACTTTGCCGGAACGAAGATTTCCCCTTTAAGATTTTCATCAAAAATTTTATTCAGAGACTGGAAGCTTGAAGATGAAGAGGAGGAATTCACCATTATGAGAGTGGTCATTGAAGGAGAAAAAGATGGTTCGCCCAAACGTATCGAATATAATTTGCTCGATCGCTATGATGCAAAGTCTAAGACCACATCCATGAGCCGCACCACGGGTTATGCCTGCACCGCAGCAGTACAGTTAATTGCCAGGAATATTTTTACGGAGAAAGGCTTGTTTCCTCCGGAACTGGTTGGCAGCCATAAGCAGTGTTTTTACTTTATGATGGATTATTTAAAGGAGCGGGGAGTCATCTGGGAGCTTAGCGCCGGCAGTTGAGCCGTTTATACATAGCAACATATTCTTCTTTCCGAATGCAAATTTGTCATCCTTCTATAAATGTATATTTGCCCGGCAAATGTTTCTGTTTAGACAGCAAAGCAATTCTGTTCATTGCCCGAAAAAAATAATAGTGAAGATTAAAACCTGAATATTTAATCAGTTTCATGACTTATGATGAATAAATTTTTGATACCCGGTTTTCTTTTTTCCTGCCTTTTTCTTTCAGGAGGCTGGACCAATTCTTTTTTAAGAAGCGGGTATAATATGATCCCTGCAGATACGATCGGGCAAACAGTTCCTTTGGGCGGTAATTCGTGGGTAACAGTAAAAGCATCGGGCGGAAAAGAAAGAGTCACCAATGACGGATGGATCAACTGGGAAGATACAAATGCTGTATTCAGCACGTATGTAAAACTGGACAGGCCGGGAACAATTAATTTATATGCAGTATTGGGTGTACCTGACGGACAAAGCGTTATTCTGTGCGGAATAAATAAAGTTTACAAGGAAATTCACTTGATTGGCCGGGAAGAACATGAGCAATACTTCGGAACGTGGGAAATAGCATCGCCGGGTTATATTAAAATTGATATGAAAGGTATAAAGCGAACCGGTACTTCGTTTGCTCAAATGAAAAAATTGAGGATTGCCGGCTCCGCTGCCGGTAGCAATACTGCTTACATAAAAAATAACGAAGGCAATTATTTTTACTGGGGCAGGCGGGGGCCTTCGGTTCATATCAATTATGATGCAGCAGAGACAGGCGATAATGCCGAATGGTTTTATAATGAGGTCACCGTGCCTGATGGCAATGATGTGATCGGTTCTTATTTCATGGCAGATGGGTTCCGGGAAGGATATTTCGGTATGCAGGTTAATTCGCCAACAGAAAGGCATGTACTGTTTTCGGTGTGGAGCCCTTTTCAGACGGATGATCCTAAAAGCATTCCTGAAGATAAAAAGATTATTTTAATAAAGAAAGGGGAAGGCGTTCATACAGGAGAATTTGGAAATGAAGGCGCTGGAGGGCAAAGTTATCTGAACTATGACTGGAAAGCCGGGGTCACTTACAGATTCTTATTGCATGCCAGGCCTGCCGGAAACGATCACACTGTTTTCACTGCTTATTTTTTTACTCCGGAAACAGGCAGGTGGAATCTTATAGCGAGTTTCAGCCGCCCCGAAACCAACACTTATCTGACGAGGCTTCATTCTTTCCTGGAAAATTTTGAACCTTCCACCGGTTACATCACCCGGAAAGCATTTTATGGAAATCAGTGGGTGGTTGATACAAAAGGGGAATGGAAGCCGCTAACAAAAATGGTATTTACAGGAGATGCTACGGCAAAAATAGGATACAGGATGGATTATGGCGGGGGAGAAGAAGGGGATCAGTTCTTTTTACGCAATTGTGGTTTTTTTAATGATAATACTATGATGGGTTCACGCTTTGAACACAAGCCATCAGCGAAAAGGCCTTCGGTTGATCTGGATTCGCTCAATTGAAATGAAGAATTATAATTTTTTGAAATCATCTGTTATGAAATATTCTTTTATTCTTTTTTGTTTGATGATCATTGTACCGGGTGTTAACGCACAATCTTTCAGCTATTCAGACGGAAGAGATTCCTGGGATCCTGATTCACTGGGAAATCATCGCTTTGTCGTGCAGTTGACAAATCCGGAATTTCAAAAGAATAAAAGTGCGGCACATGTGATCATCCCCTGGAGAAGGCGGGATTTTAATCCCGAGCTTAAAAGGATCATAGTGGTGGATGCAGCAACCGGGCACAGGATTCTGAATACTCTTGTTGCTTCAATAAAAAGAGAATCCGGCGAGATCTATTTTGAACCTGTCTCAGTCGCCGGCAATTATTATGTCTATTACATGCCTTACAGAAATGAAGGAAGATCCAACTATCCCAAAGGAGTTTACCTGAAACCCGATGTGACGGCTTCAAAGGAGTGGCAGGATCTTGTTCATTCTTCCTCAGGTTTTGCGGAAGCGGTGGCGACAACTTATCAGCCTGTCAATGCATTCAACAGTTTTTATCCGATGGAGTTTATTGCCACTCCTGAAGAAACTCAGAAACTGGCCAATGAAAATGCAGGGAGTTCTTTTTTGATCTTTCCCGAAGACCGCATGCATTCCATCCGCATGAAATACGATCTGCCCGTAAGATGGATAGAGCGTGGATCCAAAAACAATTTCAGGGATACGGTGAAGCGTGGCGAGAATTTCACTTTTCAGTTAGGTGTTTATGCCCTGCAGGACCTGATGGATGTTCATATCCGGTTTTCTGATCTGAAAAGTTCTTCGGGGAAAATCATTCCGGCAGCAACGATGTATTGTTTCAATACGGATGGAATAAACTATGATGGGACCGTTCTTCATAAAACGGTTGATGTAAAAAAAAGAGAAGTGCAACCTCTGTGGTGCGGAGTGGATGTGCCTGAAAATTTGCCGGCAGGAAACTATTCCGGCAAACTGACCGTGCAGGCAAAAGGATCGGGTGAAAAAGAAATTCCAGTTGATCTTTTTGTGCAGAACGAATCAGCAAAAGACGGAGGGATCAGTGACCTGCAAAAGATGACAAGACTGAAATGGCTGAATTCAACGATGGCTCAGGACAATGCCGTGATCGCTCCTTATACTCCTTTGAAAGTAACGGGCACGGCTATTTCATTACTGGGAAGAAAACTGAAACTGAATAAGGATGGACTTCCCGCACAAATACAGACATTTTTCACTCCAGAGATGACTTCTGTTTCAACAAAGCCCAATGACCTGTTGGCCGGCCCGATGAAATTTAATTTTTATGATGAAAAGGGAAATCCTGTCAACCAATGGAAAAACAATGGCCTTGTCTTTACAAAGAAAAGTGCAGGCACTGTTGCATGGAAAGCGGTCAGTCAATCACAAAATATAAAAATGGAAGTGGAAGGTTCGTTGGAATTTGACGGATTTGTTGCCTACAAGGTCAAAGTGACCGCATTAAAAGGCATTTCGCTGGATGGAATTGATCTGAATATTCCCATGAAATCGGGATCGGCGGAATATTTTATGGGACTGGGATTAAAAGGCGGGATTCGTCCCGAGGCGATCCACTGGAAATGGGACGTTGCACATAAAAACCAGGATGGAGCCTGGATCGGGAATGTAAATGCAGGAATACAATTTTCTTTAAGGGATGAAAATTATGTTCGCCCGCTGAACACTAATTTCTATTTGCAAAAACCATTGTTGCTTCCCAAATCCTGGGGAAATGAGAATAAAGGAGGAATTGACGTTACTCAAAAGGAAGGCAGCATTTTAGTGAATGCATACAGCGGAAACCGGGTCATGAAGAAAGGCGAAACCCTGTTTTATAATTTTAATTTACTTATCACTCCTTTCCATACCATTAATACCGATTTTCAGTGGGCTACCCGTTTTTATCATAAATACGATAACCTGGATACGATCAAAGCTTCAGGAGCCACGGTGGTCAACATTCATCATGCCACACCCATCAATCCCTGGATCAATTACCCGTTCATTGAGTGGAAGAAAATGAAAGACTATATTGACGAAGCACACAGGCTTGGATTGAAAGTGAAAATCTATAACACCATCCGTGAACTTTCCAACAGGGCGTATGAATTATTTGCCATTCGCAGCCTGGGTCATGAAATATTTTCTCCCGGGCAAGGCGGCGGCTTTAGCTGGCTGCAGGAGCATGTAGGTGATGATTACCTGGCAGGATGGTTTGTCCCGGAAATAAAAGATGCGGCACTGGTAAACAGCGGACAAAACCGCTGGCATAATTATTATGTGGAAGGAATGAACTGGCTGGTGAACCATGTGGGTATAGATGGCATCTACCTGGATGATGTGGCTTTTGACCGGGTAACGATGAAACGAATAAAAAGAGTGCTGACGCAAAACGGCCACCCGGGAATTGTGGATCTGCATTCTGCCAATCAGTATAATAAAAATGACGGGTTTAATAACAGCGCCAATCTATACATGGAACATTTCCCTTACCTCAACCGCTTGTGGTTTGGAGAATACTTCGATTATCAGCATAACGGGCCTGATTATTTTCTTACCGAGATCAGCGGGATTCCGTTTGGACTAATGGGCGAGATGTTGCAGGACGGAGGCAATCCCTGGAGAGGAATGATTTACGGTATGACCAACCGTTATCCATGGACGGAAGATGCTGATCCCCGGCCGATCTGGAAAGCATGGAATGAATTCGGAATGAAAGGGACAAAAATGATCGGGTACTGGAGTGATAACTGCCCGGTGAAGACGGATAATAAAAATGTATTGGCAACGGTGTATCAGAAAAAAGGAGCGGCTTTGGTCTCTGTTGCCAGCTGGGCTGATGAGACTGTGAATATTCATCTGCAAATAAACTGGAAGAAATTAGGGATTGATAGTTCTAAAGCTGTAGTATCAGCAATGGAGATAAAGAATTTTCAGCCCGCAAAAACTTTCGGGGTCAATGATGCCATAGAAGTTCCGAAAGGGAAAGGCTGGTTGCTGGTGATAAAGGAAAAATAAATTGTCTTTTCAATCAACGGATAAAATTATATTTGGTTTTAGCTGAACAAACGGGCAAAGTGATTTTCGAGGTGATTTCTCATCGCATTGCGGAAAATTTCAGGCGAACCGTTTTCAAGAATATCCACGAGGCCTTTATGAGAAACGAATTTTTTAAGCAGGGGTTGCTTTTTCAGAAGGCCGCTTTTATGCACATAATCAAATACAGGCAATAACATTTTCTGAAATTTCTTCAGGGTTTCATTACCGGTGATTTCATATAATTTTCCATGAAAAGCAATTTCATGCTCAATATTAAATAAGTGATAATCCGTGACCGGGGGTTCATTGCTTACAATTTCTTTTAACGCTGCAATGTCTTCACTCCTCATGCGCTGAAACAGGAAATCTGCCATGCCTATTTCCAACACCAAACGGATCTCAAAGATTTCTTTCAATGTTTCCTGATCAAGAATATGAGGATTCATGCTTTTACTGACTATTCCAAAAATATCCGGACTCGTTATTATAGCTCCTTTCTTTTTTTTCGAATCAATAACTCCCATCATTCGTAAACGCATTAATGCTTCCCTGATTACGGTGCGGCTGACACCTAAAGATTCGGCCAAATCAATTTCCTTGGGAATACTGTCACCCACTTTTAGTTTTTGTTCCTTTAAAAGCTCCACAATATTCGCTTCCACTTTGTCAACAAGGGAGCTGGTGTCAACGATTTTCAGAGCAGTTTTTATTGCAGGAATAGCCATAATATGTATTACTTAAAAGTGTATGTTATACGCAAAGTACTGAAAATATTTATATAAATCGCTATAAATGAGCTGAAGAAGAAAAAAATAAAAAAAATTTGGTAAATTGTTAAATAGGCCTAACTTTATTATGTCATACATAATACAATTAAACTAAAAACTGCTTTATGATCTCTGCTTTAAAAAAATTGCTGCTGTTATCTTTAGTCGCAGTTATCAGCACATCGGTTTTAGCGCAAGCCCAAAAAATTTCGGGTAAAGTAATCTCGGAGGAAAATGGTAATCCCTTAATTGGTGTAACCGTTTCTGTAAAAGGAAAATCAAACGCAACTCAAACAAATTCGTTAGGAGAATTTTCTATTAATGCCGTACAAGGAGATGTGTTACTGTTTTCTTTTACTGGTTATGCGCCTTTACAATATATTGTTGTAGGATCGGCCGAAGTTTCATTTTCAATGAAAGTAGAAACATCCATACTTGGGGAAGTTGTGGTAGTGGGGTATGGTTCACAGAAAAGAACAACTGTGACTAGTTCAATTTCGAAGCTTGATAAAGAAGTTTTAGCTAATGCACCCCGGTCAAATGTTGGGACTGCTTTGCAGGGCACACTGCCGGGACTGAGAGTAGTTAATACTTCAGGTCAGCCAGGTGCTAGCCCCAATATTTTACTTAGAGGCGGCGCTTCAATTAATAGTCCTGGGTCTCCGCTTGTTGTAGTGGATGGAATTATCAGGCCATTTAATGACATACCAACAGAAGATATAGCCTCAATTGAACTATTAAAAGATGCTGCTTCAACAGCTATTTATGGTGCAAGAGCTAATAATGGTGTGATACTTATTACAACAAGACAAGGCCGGGCCGGCAGATCTGAGATTAGTTACCGCTTTACTGCTGGTTTTAATAAGGAAAGAGAGAACTATAAATTCATGAATGCAAAGGATTATATTTATTATGGCAGATTAGGAAATTTTAATTCGGGGATATCATTAAGTGCTATGAATAGCACAAGAGGTATGGGATTGTTAACTGATGCAGCGAACCTTGCCTCATTTGATATACGATCATATAACTCTTCCACATCTTACTTATTACAGGCTGGGTGGGATACGGTAGGTGATCCATACGGAGGCACAATAATTTTTAAAGATCATGGTGGTGAAGTACAAGACATCTTATTCAGAAACACTAATACGCAAGACCATTACATTAACTTTTCAGGGGGTAATGATAAAGGAAAATATTTTGCCAGTTTTGATTATTATGACGAGGATGGTGTGATAGTAGGATCCGGGTACAAACGTTACTCCGGTGTTGTTAATGGTTCTTATAAAGTAAAGCCAAATGTGGAAGTAAGTAGCGGAATCAATCTTTCAACATCTTCTCAACTCGGAGTAAATGGCTCGGAAGTAAATAACCTATATAGGAATCTTGCTCTTTGGCCCACATTTAATCCATGGATTGATTCAGCAAAGACAAGACCCAATCCCGGCAATGGTGTAAATGATGGTAATCCTCTTTATTGGCTCAGCAGATTAGACAGAAGAAATGAGATAAACAGGATAACCGCAAGTGCATCGGTAAAATGGGATATTATCAAAGGGTTGTATGTAAAGGCAACTGGTAACGGATATTTAAGAGAAGAATTCAATGAATCATTCCAGAAATCTACTCAAACCTATGCCAATATTTTTGCAACACCTCCTTCTTTCTCTAATACAAGCAGAACATCGTTTGAAGATTTTTCCAGAGATTTTTCAACGCAATTCAACGGTATCGTTAATTACGAAAAAAGATTTGCAGATAAACATAATCTAAATGTAATGCTTGGTGCAGAATATTATGGTATCAAATCTTATGGACAAAATACTACCGGTACGAATGCCCCAACAGACGATATATCTACCTCCAATGCATCTACTACTTTTGCTGCCGGGATTAATGGCAATAATTCATCTGGAGTAATAAATGGAACTGCGAAGTCAGAGTACAAAATAATCTCAGAATTTGGAAGGCTTAATTATGATTACGACCAGCGATATCTTTTAACTTTTGTTGCAAGACGTGATGGAGTTTCTGCATTGCCGGAAGGGAACCGATTTGGATTTTTTCCTGGGATGTCAGCAGGGTGGAATCTTCACAAAGAAAAGTTTTATGAAAATATGGGATTGGAAAAATATATTTCTACTTTCAAACCACGGGTAAGCTATGGGGTAAATGGTAATGTGGCTGGTTTAGGAAGATATGAAGTACAGGGGACATATGCCTCACAAGGTCTTTACAATGGGGGAGCAGGCTTTTTAAACACCGGATTAGTTAATAATAATCTGAGATGGGAGAAAAGTAAAACATTTGATATAGGATTAGATATTGGAATTTTAAAAGATCGGTTTAACTTAATATTTGACTATTATGACAGAAGGACAAGCGATTTATTGACGAATTTAATCTTACCCAGCTATGTAGGATTTGGTTCTGTAAGAACAAACCTTGGCACATTTCAGAATAGGGGATATGAGTTTGCCGCAAATGCAAATGTTCTCAATTCAAGTAATGGAATTAAACTAGATGTAAGTGCGAATGCTTCTTTTGTAACAAATAAAGTTTTAAAACTTCCATATAATGGAAATGATAAAAACAGACAAGGTGGTTTACAGATTTATGATCCTAAATCTGGCCAAATAATATGGGTTGGTGGTTTGCAGGAGGGCGAAACATTAGGCGCTATTTATGGGTATAAGCAGGTATCAATATTTAAGGATGCTGCAGACGTATTGAAAATCGCAGGTAATAGGTTTGATAATATTGCAAAAATATCAGGGCCTAATCGTACGGATGGATTAGGTAAAATCACCGAGGGGGATGTAAACTGGCTTGATGTTGATAAAAATGATACTATTGATTCAAGGGATCAGGTCTATCTTGGTAATATCAACCCCAAATGGGTCGGAGGTTTTACAACCACACTTTCTTATAAAGGATTTTCTTTTTATGCCCAATTTGAATTTGCGTTAGGAAATACAATTTATAATGACAATGTAGCGAGAATTCTGGGTGAATATCAGGGAACCTTTAACTATATTGAAATGCAAAAACAGGCATGGTCGCCAACAAACAGGGATGCGACTATTTCTAAAGTTTATTCAGCCGACCAACGTAGCGCACCACAGGGCAAGAAAAATTTTACAAGAGCTAATAACGCCAGCCCCAACTTAAATGGAAATAATTCTCGGTTTTATGAAAAAGGAGATTATCTCGCTTGTCGTGAAATTACCTTTTCATATGATGTAACAAGAAAGCTCCTTTCAAAGACAAAAGTACTGGCAGGGGCAAGGTTGTTTATTAGCGCCAATAATTTATTTCATATAAAGAAATTCAGCGGACCTACACCCGAACCACCTGTATCTAACAATGTGATTACCGGTGTTTACCAAGGCACTTACCCAACACCGAGAACTTTTGTGACAGGAGTACAGGTTACATTTTAAACATATCAAAATAATTTATTTATGAAAAAGTATAATAAAATAATTTTTTTACCTCTTTGCTTAATTCTACTGATAAGTTCATGCAGTAAAAAACTGGAACTCTCTCCAATTAGCAGCATAAGCGATGCGAGTTTTTGGAAAACACCTGAGCAGGTAGATGCGTTTGTATCCGGTATTCATATTAGTTTCAGAAATCATGTACCGAGTTTTCAACTGTTGGGTGAACAAAGGGCAGATATATATGGTTTGGAACCTGGAGCAAGTCAAACATTTACTAGCGAAGCTACACAGGGGTTTGAAAAATTTTGGCTACAACAATTAGACCTTGATAATCCTGGTGTCAGCAATTTCGGAGGTTTTTATTTTAACATTAATCAACTTAATCTCCAAATAAATAAATTAGGCTCGATTGATTTTGTAACACCGGCTAACAAAAGTTACTACTTGGGTATTGCGTATGGGATGAGAGCATTTTATTATTTTCAAATGTTGCGGTCTTGGGGGAAAGTTGTTATCCAAACTGACCCTGTGACAACCATTGACATTTCAAATCTTGCAAAGGCGGCTTCAACGGAGCAGGAAGTAATGACTCTGATTAAAAGTGATATCAATGCTTCTGAAACTAATTTTGGTTCCAACTACACTTTCAGAAATACAAAATCTTTTTGGAGTAAAGCGGCGACACTAATGCTTAAGGCTGAAGTGTATTTATGGACCAGTTACAGAGGTGGAGGAAATGCGGATGCAACAATTGCAAAAACTGCATTGACAGACATTCAAGCCAATGTTCCAAGTTTAACTTTGTTACCTTCTTTCTCTGATGTTTTCAGAAGCAATAATAAAGGGAATAACGAAATTATTTTTGCTTCTCGCTTTTTGCTAAACGAGGCTTCGATGAATTTTATTCAAAACAGTTTTGTTCCTCAATCGGGCTTCATCGCAAATTTTTATGACTCGCTTAATAATAGAAAATTTGACGTCACTACTGATAATTGGGGTGGTATTCTTAGGTCTCCAATCATGTCTTCCACGTTTAGAAAGTTTAATGATCTTGATAGCAGGAAATGGGTTAGCATCCAGGCTGCTTATACTCGCCCAACACCCGGTGTATATGTAATGGCTGGTTGTTTTCTTAATAAGTTTCAGGGCGAACAAAGTGCCGGTTCACGGGTAATGACAAACGATTATCCTATATACAGGTATGCCGATCTTCTTTTATTATTGGCAGAGGCAAAAGTTATTTTAGGTGAAAGCCCCGCTACAGAAATAAATCTCGTAAGAGCAAGAGCATTTGGCTCTAATTATGTTGCAGGTACAATGGGCTTTCCTAACCAGGCTATTGACACAGACCCCAAAAATGCTATCCTGAGAGAGCGTTTATTCGAATTCATATTTGAGGGAAAGAGATGGTATGATCTTAGAAGAATGGGCGATAGTTATGTATTTGCAAACACTACCGTACTGTCCACTGAGGCTTATAAATTACTCTGGCCTATTGACAGAGCCTCGCTGACAAATAATAGATCGTTGGTGCAAACGCCTGGGTATTCCAGTTTTTAGTTTTTTTTGTTTCTCATATAGCAAGCATAAGCAATCACCGGGGGGTACTCATGCCCCCGGTAATTTGAAAAATCTTTTTTAAATTACCCCGTTTAATTTTAAAAAATAATTTGACATGAGAATACAACATTTAAAAGGATTAATAGCGGCGCCCTTTACACCCATGCATAAGGATGGATCATTAAATCTGGAGATCATCCCATTGTATTATAAGATGCTTAAAGTAAATGGCATAACCGGAGCATTTATTTGCGGCTCCACCGGTGAAGGAGTTTCCATGACGGCTAAAGAAAAAATGGCAGTGGCAGAAGCATGGGCAGCATGCTCAAAGAATGATCCTGATTTTAAAGTGATGACTTTACTCGGCGGGACGAGCATTGCTGATTGTAAGGAACTGGCAAAACATGCGGATAGTATCGGTTTATATGGCATTTCATTTACAGCGCCTTTTTATTTTGAACCGGTGAATGTATCCATGCTGGCAAAAGCATGTATTGCCGTAGCGGAAACAGTTCCTCATCTTCCATTTTATTACTATCACATACCCGTATTGACCGGCGTAAACTTTCCGATGTTTGGCTTGCTGAAAGAGCTTGATGGCAAGCTTCCTAATTTTGCCGGCATCAAATACACCCATGAAGATTTTATGGATTTCCTTACCTGTCTTCATTTTCAGAATGGAAAATATGATATGCTTTGGGGGCGGGATGAAAACATGTTGCCTGCACTTTCCATTGGTGCCAAAGGAGCCGTAGGCAGTACATTTAATTATGCAGCGCCATTGTATCATCAATTGATGGAAGCATTTGAAAACGGTGAATTGGATAAAGCCAGTCAATTGCAGCAGCAATCCATTGATATAATTCGCCTGTTGGGCAAATACGGGGGTATTGCCACGGGCAAAGCATATATGAAAATTATCGGGATTGATTGCGGAGAGTTCCGGCTCCCGGTAAAAAATATGAGCGCTGCGGAATTTGAATTATTCAAAGCAGATGTTCTGTCTTTGAATTTCGATAAATTTAGATCACAGTTGCCCCAAAAAACAAAGGCCTGATGTGATTGCAATGATTAAACATTTTTTTATTCTGCTAATTTATCTCACGGGATTGTTACAAACTGGCGCCATATCAGCACAGGAAAAAAATAAAACTTTCCTTCAATGGAAGATTGCTGCGCAGTTGCCGGCATCCCCGGGGCAAACAAAAGCATTGGGTTTTGCCGGCCCGGTAGTGGGAATAAATAAAAATGTTTTAATAGTAGCCGGGGGTTCTAATTTCCCTGACAGTATGCCCTGGCTGGGTGGAAAGAAAAAATATTATGATGATCTGTATGTGTATCTGATTAAAAGTGAAAAACTCATTCTTCAAAAACATAAAAATAAATTATCATCGCCCATTGCATATTCTGCCAATTGTTCCACACCTTATGGAATTGTTTATGCCGGAGGCGAAAATGAAAAAGGGATCAGCAACAAAGTTTTTTTATTGAAATGGCAACAAAATTCATCTTCTGTAATCATTAAAAATCTGCCTGATCTTCCGGTTGCTGTTACCAATGCATCTGCAGCTTCCGATGGCAATATGGTTTTTGTAGCCGGCGGTGAAACTTTGACAGGCGTATCAGATCAATTTTTTTCTTTAGACCTTAAGAATATTTCTGCGGGTTGGAAAAAATTAGCATCATTACCACAACCCACATCCCATGCGGTGATGGTGGTTCAATCAAACAGGAAAAATTCATTTGTTTATTTAATTGGCGGGCGCAAAAAAAATAAAACCGGTATCAGTGATCTATATAGCTCCGTTTTTAAATTCGATATAAAGAAAAACCAATGGGAAAAGAGGCAATCATTGCCATATCCATTATCTGTCGGAACCGGAATTTCAATTGGCCGTCATGGCATATTACTATTTGGCGGCGATAAAGGAGAGACATTTCATAAATCTGAAGAGTTAATGGCTGCATTAAATAATGAAAACGTCTCTGCTAAGAAGAAAGATTTAATGCAACAGAGAATAAAATTACAATCCTCTCACCCAGGCTTTAATCACGAAGTTTTATTATACAATACCCTAAAAAACGAATGGAAAAATATGGACGAAATTCCATATGATTCACCGGTAACCACAACATCGGTAAAATGGAAAAATTATGTATTTATTCCGGGTGGTGAAATAAAAGCGGGCGTTCGTACTCCGCAAATTCTTGAAGGGGAATTAAAGAAATAAAATTTGTATGAGTGATATCAATATAAAGAGCTTTTCAGATACAACCCAAGTTGGAAAGGGGGTTTATCCTTGGCTAGTTGTTGGCTTGCTATGGGGAGTTGCCTTGCTCAATTACATGGACAGGCAGATGTTAAGCACTATGAAACCTTCGATGATGGTGGATATTCATGAGTTGCAATCCGCAACCAACTTTGGCTACCTCATGGCTATTTTTTTATGGATATACGGGTTCATGAGTCCTGTGTCTGGGATTATTGCCGATAGGTTAAACAGGAAATGGCTCATTGTGGGCAGTTTGATTGTGTGGAGTGGTGTAACGTTTATGATGGGTTATGCAAAAACATTTGATCAGCTTTATTGGTTAAGAGCATTGATGGGAGTGAGTGAAGCATTATATATTCCCACCGGATTATCTCTTATTGCCGATTACCATTCTTCTAAAACAAGATCACTTGCAATCGGGATACACATGACTGGATTGTATATGGGTCAGGCTCTTGGAGGGTTTGGTGCAACAATAGCAGAAAGATTTTCGTGGCAACAGACCTTTCATTCTTTCGGATTGATTGGAATTATATATGCCGTTGTGTTGATTTTATTTCTTAGAGAAAAAAGAAATTCTGAAGAGAAATTGAATATTCATCTTAGTCAACCAAAATCTTCATTGTTCAAAGGGCTTGCTGTTTTATTCAGCAACATTGCTTTCTGGGTTATTCTTTTTTATTTCGCAGTACCCAGTCTTCCGGGTTGGGGAGTGAAGAATTGGTTGCCTACTTTATTTTCAGAAACGTTACATATTGATATGGCGAAGGCAGGACCTTATGCAACTATTACCATTGCTGCTTCGCAATTCTTTGGTGTAATCTTTGGCGGCCTTTTGTCAGATCGCTGGGTTCAAAAAAATATCAGGGGAAGAGTGTACACCAGCGCCATCGGCATAACATTAACTATTCCGGCTTTGTTATTGATTGGGTTTGGCCATACTTTATTGCATGTTATCGGAGCCGCATTTTGTTTTGGTTTTGGTTTTGGTATGTTTGATGCGAATAATATGCCGATACTTTGCCAGTTTTTTTCATCAAAATACAGGGCAACTGCTTATGGTTTGATGAATATGGTAGGTGTGTTTGCAGGGGCATGGATAACGGATTTATTAGGTCATTCAACGGATGCGGGAAACCTTGGAAAAGGGTTTGCGATGCTGGCAGGTATTGTACTGATAGCATTGATCATTCAGATTTCTTTTTTGAGACCCAAAGTGAAAGATTTTATTGAAACAGAAAACAGATAACCCCCCAGAATATTTAAACTGAAAGTGAATCCTGTTTCTTCAATATATCAAAAACTTCAAATTACCCCTCCGCAGGGATTTGTGGATGAGATACCAAGACTATATGCACCGTTGAAAAATTATGTGCCTGGGATTATATCTCTCATACTAGAGCATGTTTGGCGATTGAAAACAGATAATCATACTTCAGCAAAAGAAAAATTGGATAACTGCGCCTGGATTGGCCGCTTAATAACACTTGACAAAAGAGTTCTGGATGATGAAAAGAAAAATGACATTGGTGGGTGGAGTGAGTTGAAAGATATACTCCTTAAATATATTGACGACTGCAAATCTGAATCTGCATTGCCTTTCCTGGTCGCTAATTGTATGCAAGTGATTAGCCCCATCATAGAAAAACGTTTTATAGAGAATTATCATTTCCCCCCAAGAATGTTTCATTGCTGGTGGTACACTATTCATGATAATAATACGCATGCTGCAATTCATCTCGTGAATGCATATCAGCCTGATTCGCCATTTGATCATTTCCCGCATTTCGTAAGTACAATGCTTCAGGCAATTGAAAATGCAGTTAAAAATTATCCTGATTTAAAAATTGTCAGTTGTGGGTCTTGGTTAAATCAATTACCAAAATTTCAACAACTATGGCCTGAAAGTTTTAAAGAAAATCAGAAAATAATAAATGAAACTGGCGGCTTTGGCCCAGGTGCCTGGGGGCAGTATATGACAACTTTCGGAGGATTTAATGAAAAAAAAGCAAATGTGCTAAGAAAAACAAGCAAGCATCCTTTCACCTTAACGGAAGCAAAGAGCCCATTAAAGGAAGTTCAGATACATTTAAAAAAACTAATTGCGGAAAACAATAAATAAAAATGCAAAGAAAGGATTTTATAAAATGGAGTTCAGTCGGATTATTTTCATCAGCAATAAATTTTAGCGCAAGAGAAACTATTGAAACAAGCGAACGGCAAAACATAGCTACTGATGAAAAAAATAATTGTCCCAAAAAAGAAATTATTCATAGCAAAGCAATGGTTTGTGCCAGTCAGCCGTTGGCAGTAGCTACTGGTTATGACGTACTGAAAGCAGGTGGTAATGCTATTGATGCAGCTGTAGCGGCAAATGCAATGTTAAGCTTGACAGAACCAATGATGTGTGGCTTGGGTGGCGATCTCTTTGCAATCGTCTGGATTGAAAAAGAAAAAAAAATATATGGCTTAAATGCCAGCGGAAGGTCACCATATAGCTGGAATATATTTGAAGCAAAGAAACTGGGGCTTGATTCTATTCCATCGTTTGGCCCGTTAAGTTGGTCCGTACCGGGTTGTGTTAGCGGCTGGTCTGAGCTTTTGAAAAAATTTGGGAGTAAGAAATTTTCAGAGCTGGTGCAGCCAGTGATTAATTATGCAAAAGATGGCTTTCCCGTATCGCCAGTAATTGCAGATGGATGGAAACCTGAAACCGGCGTTACAGATTATAATACAGTAAGTAAAAATTTTTTCAAAAATATGCGAATGGTTGCAGGTGATGTTTTTCAAAACCATGACCTTGCAAAAACTTTTGAATTGCTGGCAGCGGATGGCATAGATTCATTTTACAATGGGGAAATAGCAGACCTGATAATAAACTTCTCTAAAAAGTATGGAGGCCGGTTTGATAAAAAAGATTTTATAGATCATAGAGCTGATTGGGTAGAGCCAGTAAGCAGTAATTACCGAGGCTATGACATCTGGCAACTTCCTCCAAACAGCCAAGGCATTGTGGTTTTGCAAATGATGAATTTGCTCGAACAATTTAATATTTGTTCATTAAAACCAAATTCCGCAGATAATTTTCATTTATTTCTTGAGGCAAAAAAACTTTCGTTCAGCGACAGAGCGATTTATTATGCCGATACCGATTTTTCAAAAGCATCAGTGAATGAGTTGATCAGTAAAGATTATGCAAAGCAAAGAGCTAAGCTTATAAATCCATATAAAGCTGCACAAAGAACAGAACCTGGAAGAATTAAAAATTCCTCAAACACGGTATATCTTACTGTTGCTGACGATGGAGGTAATATGGTTTCGTTAATACAAAGCCTTTACTCACCCTGGGGATCGCATTATGTAGTGGATGGGTTGGGATTTGCTTTGCAAAACAGGGGTGCATTATTTTCACTCAATGATAAATCATGGAACAAGCTAGAGCCGCATAAGCGGCCATTGCATACTATCATTCCATCGTTTATTACGCAAAATCAAAAACCTATTTTTTCATTTGGTGTCACCGGCGGCGATTTTCAACCTCAGGGCCAGGTGCAGATACTAATGAATATCATTGATCATAAAATGTCCATTCAAAAAGCAGGAGATCAGTTACGTCTTTGGCACAGGGAGAGTTTTGAATTTACCAATGAAAAATTTTCTGACAGTGGCCATATCCTTGCCGAACCCGGCTTTTCAAACAAAATAAAACAACAGCTAATTGATATGGGTCATCGGTTTAGTGACAAAGCAAGATGGTTTGGCGGATACCAGGGCATCTGGCGAATAGAAAAACCAAAGCGTTATATTGGAGCATCAGATTTGCGTAAAGACGGGCTGGCATTTGGATATTAGTAGAAATTTTAAAAGCAAAACAGTAATGAAAATAAATAAACTGGTTTTAAATTTAGCTGGCATATTTTGTTGCGCATATTGCTTCTCTCAGCGCAACAGTACTCCTGTTTTTGTTTCCGGGCAGGACGGGTATAAAACATTCCGTATTCCTGCCATTATTTCTTTGCCCAATGGAGAGTTACTCGCATTCTGTGAGGGTAGAGTAAATGGCGCTGCTGACTTTGGCAACGTTGATATCGTATCAAAGCGAAGCACCGATAAAGGGAAAACATGGAGCGCTTTGAATATCATTGTAGACAATGATTCATTACAGGCTGGTAATCCAGCACCAGTTGTTGATTTCACCGATTCGCAATATCCGGATGGACGTATTTTTTTATTTTATAATACAGGGAACAAAAATGAAACCGAAATAAGAAAGGGTAATGGGTATAAACAAATATGGTACAAAACCTCAACGGATGGCGGCAGAAGCTGGAGCAATGCAGTGAATATTACCTTGCAGGTACACCGCCCCAATCTACCAAATATAAATCCCGCCTATAATTTTCTGGAAGATTGGAGAACATATGCCAATACACCAGGACATGCTATTCAATTTTCTAAAGGCAAATACAGAGGGAGGATTTATATTGCTGCAAATCATACTGAAGGGAATATTCAACCTGGATTTACGAATGGCAGGGCACACGGATTTTACTCCGATGATCATGGAAAAACTTTCCATATCAGCGATAACGTGGAAATGCCGGGAGGCAATGAAGCCACTGCAGCAGAACTTACCGATGGCCGGTTGATGATGAATATTCGCAATCAAAAGGGTGATGTAAAAGCAAGGATTGTGGCAATCAGCAATGACGGTGGCAGCAAATGGGATACTGTTTATTTCGATAAAAATTTACCCGATCCTGTTTGTGAAGGCAGCATTCTTTCACTCGGGATAAAAAATAAAAAAATGATTCTGGCTTTTTGTAATGCAGCAGATACCAGTCAGCGGAATAACCTTACACTCCGGATTAGTTATGATGAAGGGAAAACATGGAAGAAAAATATTTTGATTGATAAAAACCCGAAACCTTATGAAAATAAAAATAATGATTACACAGCTTATTCTGACCTGGTGAAATTGAATAAAAAAACTATAGGCGTTTTGTACGAAAAGGCTAACTACGCAGAGATTGTTTTTGTGGCTATAAACTGGAAGAAGAGTAACCAATAGCTTATAAGGCCTTTGCGCATCTTTGAGAAAAGCCTGTCTGCCGGCAGGAAGGCTTTGTGACGATTGCAGTTATTATTTTTGCCGCAAAGGGCGCTAAGGAAGAAACGCAAAGAATTAATTAAATTCCCGTATGTCTTATTTAAAGCAAAATCTGATTGCATTAAAAGATTTTTACAGCAAGCAATTGCTGAATGATACAATTCCGTTTTGGTTTCCCCGTTCGTTTGATAAAGAATACGGCGGTTTTTTATTAATGAGAGATGCTGATGGTTCTCTCATTGATGACGACAAAGCTGTTTGGATTCAGGGAAGGGCTACCTGGCTTTTAGCTACTTTATATAATACGATTGAAAAAAAACAGGAATGGCTCGATGGAGCAAAGCTCGGTTATGATTTTTTAAATAAATATTGTTTTGATTCGGATGCCGGCCCGAACCAGATGGGGCGGGGGCAGATGTTTTTTCATGTAACAAGGGATGGAAAACCCATTCGAAAGAGAAGATATTTTTTCTCCGAAACATTTTATGTGATTGCTGCTGCTGCTTACGCAAAAGTAAGTGGCGATAAACAGGCAGCCGAAAATGCAAGACAGGTTTTTGGAACTTGTATTGACTATGCAAGTGGTGTAAAAAAGTTACCGCCCAAGTTTACTAATACAAGACCGGCAAAAGGAATTGGCGTGCCGATGATTATGATAAACACCGCTCAGCAACTAAGAGAAACAATCGGAGATGATCGCTGCGATGAATTTATAAGCAAATGGATTGCTGAAATAAAAAGAGATTTTGTAAAAGATGATATTAAATGTGTGATGGAGCAGGTGGCGCCGGATGGCAGCATCATTGATCATATTGACGGAAGAACACTCAATCCCGGTCATGCCATTGAAGGGGCATGGTTTATTCTTCATGAAGCAAAGTACAGGAATAATGATCCGCATTTGATTGAACTGGGTTGCAAAATGCTCGACTATATGTGGGAGCGGGGATGGGATAAAGAGCATGGCGGTATTTTATATTTCAGGGATGTGTATGAAAAGCCGGTCCAGGAGTATTGGCAGGATATGAAATTCTGGTGGCCGCATAATGAAGCCATCATTGCTACGATGCTTGCTTATTTAATGACAGGAAACGAAAAATATGCGAAGTGGCATAAGATGGTACATGATTATGCTTACAGTCATTTTCATGATACAAGATACGGTGAATGGTTTGGATACCTGCAGCGTGACGGAACCATAGTTCAAACAGCAAAAGGAAATTTATTCAAAGGCCCTTTTCATTTGCCGAGGCAGGAATGGTATTGCCGGCAAATACTGGAGCAATATCTGAACCGATGAATTATTCTGCAGCCATACCGGCAAAAAGCAACAGGCAGCAATACATTGCAATGATCGCAGGATTTTTGTTTGCTGCACTTTGGGCTTCTGCATCCACTGCTACCAAGTTAGGTCTTGTTGTTGCTCAGCCATTGGTCATTGCCGTAGTTCGCTTTGCAGTTGCATCCTCCATCATGCTGTCTATATCGCATATTGTAACAAGACAGAGATTGCCCGCCGGCAAAGAGTGGCGGCAAATAGCTGTTTACGGATTGATGAATATCTCTATTTATTTAGGACTTTATGTTGTTGCCATGCAAACCGTCACAGCAGGAATTGGAGCTTTGGCCGTGGCAACAAATCCCGTGTTCATCAGTTTTCTTTCCGTAATATTTTTAAAACATAAGCTTAACGGGAAATTGATTTTTTCCATATTGATCTGTACCGCCGGTGTTGTTTGTGCGGCCTGGCCATTATTTTCAGAGGCGGCAGTTACAACAAAAGGGTTGCTGATTTTATTATTCAGCATGCTTTCTTATTCTGCCGGCGCAATTTATTTTTCTGCAAAAGACTGGAACGGCCTTTCTTTAATAACCATTAATGGCTGGCAGACTTTGCTTGGCGGAATATTCTTATTGCCTTTTACACTTTTCTTTTATAAGAGCGGGTCTAATCATTTCGGCAATGTATTCTGGAGTTCTGTGTTATGGCTGGCTATTCCTGTTTCTATTGTTGCGGTGCAGTTATGGTTGTGGCTGCTCCAAATCAATCCTGTGAGGGCAGGTCTATGGTTATTCCTTTGCCCCTTGTTTGGCTTTTTAATTGCAGCCTGGATTACAAAAGATATCATCAGCATCTATACGGTAATCGGGGTAACTTTAGTCATTGCCGGTTTGTTTTTGGCGAGAATGAAGACTAAGAAAAGCGAAATTCTTTTTGATTAACAGGCTGTCTCAGTTCAGCATGGAACGTTATATTTTGTGATACATTCAGTTTTTTTGAATTATTATGATTGAGCTGAAGAGATTGCCGGAATTACCCGGCCTGCTCAAAATATTGTTTTAAAAATGGTAATAAGAGATTTATGAGAAGGATTACATTTTTTATAAGTTGTTTGCTTTTGATAAACTTTTTGAACGCCCAGGTAAGCCTTCCTTCATATCCTGATTCCCTGTTTCCAACTTATTACTGGCAGCGGGTAACACAATTCAGGTTATTACCCCAGTCAGGTAAGGATATTATTTTCCTGGGCAACAGTATTACGGATGGTGCAGAATGGAGCGAATTGTTTGATGACAGCATGGTTAAGAATCGTGGGATCAGCGCCGATGTAACAGAAGGCGTTATTCATCGCCTGGATGATATAACAAAGGGAAAACCTGCTAAAATATTTCTCCTCATTGGCACCAATGATCTTGCAAGAGGGAAAACAACGGATAGTGTTGTAAAAAACATACTGCTTATTGCAGATTATGTCAGGCAGCAATCACCGGCATCAACACTGTACATTCAAAGTATCTTGCCGGTGAATGATCAATATGGGATGTTCAACGGGCATACCGGCAATACGGCAAAGATCATTGAAACTAATCTTCAGTTAAAGCAAAATGCAACAGTTCATCGCTACATTTATATTGATATCAATAAATATTTTTCAGGCACAAACGGAAAACTGAATGCAGCACTCACCAATGATGGCCTGCATTTAAAGGGTGAAGGTTATATGCTGTGGAAACATCTTATTTTTCCTTATGTATATGATTTGCAGGAAAAACCTTCGGTCATTCCTCTTCCCCAACAGTTGAAATGGAATAACGGGTATTTTAAAATTTATGATTGTAAAAAGATCATTATTCCGGATGACAGCCTCGCTGCCAATGCGGACGGATTAAAACTATCTATGCAAAGCCAGGGCTGGAAAACGGAAATAGCAAAAGAAGACATCAGGAGTGGGCCGGTAATTGAATTTCAGATTGATAATAAAGATATCTTATCCGGTGAAGAATATAATTTGAAAGTGACGCCGCAAAAAGTTCTTATTACTGCAAAAACGAATCATGGGATTTTCAACGGGCTGCAAACTTTAAAGCAATTGATGCGTGATGGCGTAATGATTGATGCATGTGAGATCAGTGATTGGCCTGCATATTCCTGGAGAGGATATATGATCGATGTGGGCCGGAATTTTATGACACTGCCGTTATTAAAACAGCAGGTTGAAATGATGAGCCGTTATAAGCTTAACATTTTTCATTTTCATTTCACCGAAGATATTGCCTGGCGGCTGCAAAGCAAAGCGTACCCTCAACTGACTGCTCCTGAAAATATGCTGCGCAATAAAGGAATGTATTATACGGAAGATGATCTGAAAGATTTGATCGCATATTGCAGGGAGAGATACATTACACTTGTTCCGGAAATAGATATGCCCGGGCACAGTGGGGCATTCAGGAGGGCCATGGGGGTTGACATGCAAAGTGATTCGGGATTGGCCATCATAAAAAATATTTTATCAGAGTTTTGCACCACTTATGACTTGCCTTACTTTCATGTTGGCGGAGATGAAGTGCATGTAACGAATAAAAGATTTATGCCTGAGGTAATCAGTTTGTTACAAGGGATGGGTAAGATTACTATAGCATGGAGCCCGGGGGCTGAAGTGAATAATGCCACCATCAGGCAATTGTGGATGAGTGATGCAGGAGAGAAAAATAGTTCCTCACTGCGGTTCATAGATTCACGTCACTTGTATATAAATCACATGGACCCGCTTGAAAGTGTCGTTACTGTTTTTTTCCGCCGGGTAGGAGATACAACAAAACAGACGCTCAATAATATTGGCGCCACACTATGCCTTTGGCCGGACAGAAGGGTAGAGCATGAAAAAGATGAATTACTCATGAATCCTGTTTATCCTTCCATGCTGGCTTTTGCGGAAAGAACCTGGAAAGGCGGTGGTGAAAAAGGATGGACAGCTGTGATCGGTGACCCTTCTTCATCCACTGCAAAGCAATTTGCCATGTTTGAGAACAGGCTTCTAGATAATAAAAAACTTTTTTTTAAAAATTTTCCTTTCCCTTATGTAAAACAGTCGGGTATCGTTTGGAAGTTATATGGTCCATTTGATAACCAGGGCGGGCTGACAAAAAAGTTTTTACCGGAAACAGGCAGTTTTAATGATTCGCTCCGGCAGCCTGCATTGAGAGTTACAGGAGGCACTATCATACTCAGGCATTGGTGGGCGCCACTGATCAGGGGAGCGATTGAAAATCCAAAAGAATATACTACCTGGTACGCAGTTACAGAGATATGGAGTGATGAGGACAAGGAAAAAGATTTCTGGATAGGATTCAATAACATCTCCCGCTCACCTGCTACTGATTCGCCTCCTTTGCATGCATGGGACAGCAAAGCGAGCGAAGTTTGGGTAAATGGGAATTTAGTTGAGCCTCCGCGATGGAAACGGGCAGGACAAAAAGGTAATGCAGAAATTCCTTTGATAGATGAAGGATATGAATACAGGGAACCAACAAAAATTTATTTACAAAAAGGATGGAATAAAGTGTTGATCAAGGCGCCGGTAGGCAGTTTTAAAGGAACTGACTGGCAAAATCCTGTAAAATGGATGTTTACTTTTGTGCCGGTCACTGATTGAATTATCCAAAGGACATATTCATTGAGTTCTTCAATTAAATTTTACTCCGGGTTTTTGTTTTTTACTCATATCTGTTTTTCGTTTTTCTTTGCACCAAATTATTGCATTTATGAAATGGGCTTTGGCTTTCTTTATGCTTGTGAGTTTAAACTTGCCGGCACAAAAGAAAGAGCTTGAACTGGATCCTGTGACGTTGGTATCGTCACTGAATGTTCAGAAAGTTTCTCAAACGGGAAGAAACATTATCGTCATACCAGGGGAACAGTTCAGTAAGCTTCCGGTACATTCTGTTGATGAATTACTTCGGTATGTTCCGGGAATTGAAATTCAGTCACGGGGGCCTGAAGGCTCACAAAGCGATATTGTTTTAAGAGGGGGCACGTTTCAGCAGGTATTGGTGATGCTTGATGGCATCCGGCTGAATGATCCCAATACGGGACACTTTTCTGCTTATATTCCGATTGCTCCTGCAGAGATTGATCATATTGAAATTTTGAAAGGCGCATCATCGGCAATTTATGGTTCTGATGCAGTGGGCGGTGTGATCAGTATTGTGACAAAAACATTTGCAGGCAAAAAGATACAAGATGCAGGAAAGAATATTCAGGTTGCTGCAGAAGAAATTATGGGAGAATACAGGTTAATAAATGGAAACGCCGGCGGCTTTTACCAGGATAATAGTACAAGTATCGGTGGCGGATTGCTGTCGAACAACAGCCATGGCCAATTGCAAAGAGGAACAAGAGGATTTTTTCATAACAACACGGCATCGCTTTCATGGAAACAATGGATCAATGAGCATTGGAATATTGCCCTTCGTTCAGCTTATGATTCCCGGGATTTCAGTGCACAGAATTTTTATACCACCTTTGCTTCAGATACTGCCTCGGAAAAAGTGGAAACGGTATGGAACCAGTTCCGGGTGCAATACCAGAAGAATAAACATATTGTAGTGATCGATGCCGGGTATAAATCAGTGAAAGATCATTTTGCGTTCAATCCGCCTTCAGCAGCAAATGAAAATCATTCTTATTTATTTCAAACGTCTGTGACGGATAATTATCATGTTCTTGCAAATGCGAATCTTGTCAGCGGGATTCAGTATCAGCAAAAATGGATCCGGTCCAATGACCGTGGCAATCATAACCTGGCACAGGAAGCTGCTTTCTTGATATGGAATCAAAACGTTGACCTGTTCACTTACAGTCCTTCACTCAGGTTCAATCATTTTGAAAATGGCGGAACAGAACTTATACCTCAATTAAATCTATCTTATCATCTTAGCCGGCTGCAGATCAGGGCCAGCATCGGGAAAACTATCCGGGAGGCTGATTTTACGGAGCGGTACAATAATTATAATAAATCGTTTGTTTCAGGTGGCAGCATTGGCAATCCTTACCTGAAACCGGAAAGGTCATTAAGTTATGAAGCAGGAGTGGATTATTTAACAACACTGCAACCTCTCACTGGCGCTGAGGGTCAGGGCCAGCTCAAAATATCTGCAACAGTGTTTAAAAGAAATCAGCGGAATATCATTGATTGGGTGACTACTCCATACAGTGCCATGCCCAGAAAGGACAATTTATCACCATCGGGTACTTATGCTTTAGCAAGCAATATTGCTAAGGTAAATACGACCGGTGTGGAAACAGATGTTCAATATTTGAAACGACTGGACAGGCAGCGGCAACTTAGGGGAGCAGCAGGGTTTACCTGGCTGGATGATGAAAGTAATGAGACAACTCCTTCATTTTACATTTTATCCCATGCAAAATTTTTGACCAATTTCAACCTTGAATATTCGGGCCGTTTTTTTTCAATGACAGTTGATGGCGTGTATAAGCACAGGGTGCCGCAGAAGGCTTCGGCGATCAATGCATGGATCAGCGCTGATTATTTTATTATGAATTTTAAATTTTCTGTCTCTCTTCAGGGAAAGCGGTTAAAAGTTTTTACAGAACTGGATAATGTTTTTAATACATCCGCCGGCGACCTGCTCGGTTCAAAACTTCCCGGAAGATGGTGGATGGGTGGGATTAGTGTAAACTTTTCAAATAAAAAATGATGCCTGAAAATGATCCGGTATTCTCCCCGGTCAATTTTCAACATACGATCTGCTCCAAAGTGGAGTGTAAAGTAATCTGAGCGAGTCCATTGTTTTTGCGGTGTCAATTGCTGCTGAAGGAAGGGCAAAGAAGAGCTTGAAATGAACTGAGTCGGAAGTTTCGATATGTATTTGCAGCCCCCAGTTTCTAAATGTATTGTAGCGTGCCAGCGCCCTTGCTTTATCTGCCTCTTCAACGATAAATTTATAAGAATCCTCTTTTATCAATGGTTTTTGAATGGTTGTAATCTCAGGATTGTTATTGAGTGTTTCTGTTTTTTCAACCGTTCCGGAATTATCTTCTGTTACAGGAACTGTTTCATTTTTTTGTGTTTCAGGAACTGTAGTTGCAGATTCAGTGTTTTTATGAATTCTTTTTTCATAAATCTTATAACCGATGAAGACGGCTAAACCAATGCCTGCTATGACCAGGAGCGCCGGTATAAACTTCCCTGCCCGCATTTTTGATACGGAAGAATTTTTTCTGAATACAGACTTGTAGTCATGAGGCGGGGTAGCGGTGGTTTCTTTTACAGAACTGGTTTTTAATTTATCGGGGGCTGTATCATACTGTGTAAATTCAAATTCACCTGTTCTTAGTTTTACCAGGCTTCCGATGCCTTCGATTACAAATGTCTTGTCAATATTGAGAAATTCCTGTCCCAGCTCAAGTTGTGACTTAAGGTCAGAGGCTGCCAATGCTTTCATTTTTCCTGTCTTGGAGGCGATAAAACTGGTCAGTTCAGGGGCATCTTTAATTGTGGGATCACTTTGAAATAATATATGTCCCGGGCTGATTTTTTTATCGTCATTCTGTTCCTTTAGTTCGGTGGGTTCCAGCCTGAATACACCGATGCCCGGGAGAGAAAGTTGTTTATTGGCAATCAGGTATTCGACAAGTAATGGGGCTAATTTCACAGCATTAGGATTTTAATGGCATACAATATATATATTTTGGTTATCTATCGCAAGGGGTTATTGTTTCAAACATTAAATTTGCAGGATATGCTTACAGAGGAGGAGAAAAAATTTGTGGAATACTGGGGGCAAAACCGTAAAAACCGCAAACGATATTTGCGGAATCTTTCTATCGGTTTACCATTGGGAGTCTTATTGGTGATGGCCATCTTTATCAATTTTTTCTCCGGGTGGGATAAGCAGGCCGAGGCCGTTATGTATGAAGACCCCTCCCTGATTTATGTGCTGATAGGTGCTGCACTGCTGATCATTATTTTTATTGTGATCTTTTCAACGAGGCATCAATGGGATATTAATGAACAGCGGTACCGGGAATTGTCAGCAAAAAAAGATGAGGAAAAAACCTGATTCTATGGATGACCAATACAACTTGACATTAATCTGATCGCAACTATGAAAAGAATTCTTTTTGCTGCAACAATCACCGGTATTTTGTTTTCTTCCTGTATGAAGGGGAGCGGTAAATGTAACTTTAATGCCTGTGCTATTGTTGCAACTTCTGCGGAAATACAAACCATTCAAAACTATCTGAGCGCAAACAGCCTTACTGCTACCCAACATTGCAGCGGCATATTTTATACTATAGCCGACCCGGGTAATGGGGCAGCGGTTTCGGCTTGCTCTGATGTCTCGGTGACGTATAAAGGCTATCTGGTTAACGGGAATATTTTTGATCAGTCCGCCACACCTGTTCCGCTCAGCCTCGGGCAGACCATTTTAGGTTGGAGGATCGGTATTCCTTTGGTCAGGGCCGGTGGAAAGCTGATCCTGTACATTCCTCCTTCTTTAGGTTATGGAAACCAGGATATGAAAGATGCAAATGGCAATGTGGTGATCCCTGCCAATTCTTATCTGATCTTTGAAATCAGCGTAGTGGCAGTTGCATAAAATTTCTTTTTACATAATCCTGATAGAGCACACAGCATCTTTACTGTAACTTTGTAAAAAAGAATCCAGTTGCCACACGAAGCAATTTCAGTATTTGATATTTTTAAAATAGGAGTGGGGCCTTCCAGTTCTCATACGCTGGGACCCTGGAGAGCAGCCCAACGATTTGTTCAGAATCTCATTAACGAAAAGAAACTGGATAAAGTAACTTCAGTAAAAATTATTTTATACGGTTCGCTGGCAAAGACCGGGAAAGGCCACGGCACTGATATAGCAGTTCAGTTGGGATTGAGTGGCGATGATCCTGTTACATTTGATGTAACACGCATCAATTACAAGATTGCGGATATTGCAGATTCGAAAAAAATATTCCTGAACGGGTCACATCAGGTGGATTTTGATCCTCCTGCAGATATTGTATTTCGTATGAGAGAGTCTTTACCCTATCATCCGAATGCGATGACACTGAGCGCCACGCTTGCAACCGGCGAATCAATTTCCGAAACATATTATTCCATTGGCGGCGGTTTTGTAATAAAAGAAAACGAAGAAGAAAGCGGAGCTAACTCTGTCCAATTGCCTTTCCCGGTCAATACTGCAGAAGATCTTTTGCACTGGTGCATCAAAACGGGCCTTTCCATTCATGAAGTGGTGATGGAAAATGAAAATGTGTGGCGGCCCGAAAAGGAAACACGTGAAGGATTGCTTAAAATCTGGCGTGTGATGAAAGAATGTATTTATCGCGGCTGTAATACCGGGGGTATATTGCCCGGCGGATTGCAGGTGAAAAGGCGTGCTATAGATCTGAATAAAAAATTATTGGCAGAAAAAAAATATTCTGATTACGATTCATGGGTGCAGGTAATAAAAAGCGGGGGCAATGATTTTAAATATATCCTTGACTGGGTCAGTTGTTTTGCATTGGCGGTGAATGAAGAAAATGCTTCTTTTGGCAGAGTGGTGACTGCTCCTACCAATGGTGCAGCAGGAGTGATCCCGTCGGTGCTGATGTATTATGTTTTGTTTTGTGATGGAGGTGACAGTGAAGAGAATATTATCCGTTTTTTACTAACGGCTTCAGAGGTTGGCAGCATTTTTAAAAAAGGTGCTACTATTTCTGCTGCAATGGGTGGTTGCCAGGCAGAGATAGGAGTATCGTCGGCAATGGCGGCTGCTGCACTGACCGAAAGCATGGGGGGCACACAAAAGCAGGCAACGATGGCAGCGGAAATTGCCATGGAACATCATCTTGGTATGACCTGCGACCCCATTGCAGGATTGGTACAGATACCCTGCATAGAAAGAAATACTATGGGTGCCATCAAGGCGATCACTGCATCACAACTTGCTTTATTAGGCACACCTGATTATGCAAAAGTTTCTTTGGATGAAGTGGTGAAAACCATGTGGGATACGGCAAGAGATATGAACACCAAATACAAAGAAACGGCTGAAGGAGGCCTGGCCATTCATGTTCCTTTGAGCTTGCCGGAATGCTGAGCCAACCTATCCGATGCAATTCATCCGGATTTGTTCATGCAGAACTTTTCGATAATAAGCTGGAATATATTTAGTGTTCAGATGTTTATTTGTTAGCCGGATTTTTAAAGAAGGTACTATAGTGGTTATTTACAGATATCAAGGACCTGTGAAACATTCCATGAGTCTCCGAAATGTTTTCCATAGTGCGACTCTTTGATTTTACCGTTTTCATCTATCAAAAAATCAGAAGGAACGCCTGTAATACCTCCCCCGAACTTACTCAAAAGAGGAAAGTACCCTTTCCGTATAGCAATAAACGTATTCTTCCACGTGGGCCAGTTAAAAATCTTCTTTGATGAAAAGCGGGAATCGTAAAGTTTATAAAACATTTTTTGTTTGTCACCAATGATATGCAGACCGGGTACTTCAGTGTAGTTGGAAATAATTTTACCGGGGCTGCTGTACATAAAGACTATACTTTCTATACCTGCAGCATTTAATTCAGGTTGTCTTTTGATCAGTTCACTAATTTGGTTCTGTGCAATAGGGCAGCCACTGAAACGATGAAACTTGAGCAAAACTTTTTTTCCTTTCATTGAAGAAAGGCTGATGTGCTGATTGTTTATTGAATCAGCAGAAATTTCCGGTGCTGTATCTCCCTTTTGCAACATATTAAAAGCTGTTTTATACTTTTCCCTTTACCAAAAAATATTATTCAGTCAGTAAATATACAACACTAATTTTTTACGAAACCTGAGATGTAGCCGGTAAATTAATTAAACTGGAAATTTTTGTGGCAGTTCATGGAACAGGAAAATTATTCCATCAGCTCACTCAGTTCCAGCCAGCGCAATTCCTTTTCATCTATCAGTTTACTGAGTTCGGCAATTCGTATGCTGGCCACATTCAATTGTTCATAAGACAAACCCGTATTGGATAACCTGTCTTCCAGTTTCATTTTTTCACTTCCAAGTTCTGCAATTTCCTTTTGCAACAGTTCAAATTCTCTTTTCTCTTTAAAGCCGGCTCTTTTTTTGTTACCCGTTCCCGTTTCCCGGTTGCCTGTATCATTTTTCGAATATTCTTCTTGTTCCTTGCTTCTTGTTCCTTGTTCCGTGTCTCTTGCCTCTTGCTCTTTTTGCGATAGACGGTATTGCGAATAATTTCCGGGAAAATCTCTGATGTCACCATCGCCATTGAATACAAACAAATGATCTACCAGCCTGTCCATGAAGTAACGGTCGTGACTTACGATGAGAATACAGCCCCTGTATTCCTGTAAAAAATTCTCCAGCACACCCAATGTCGGTAGGTCAAGATCATTGGTCGGTTCATCCAATATGAGAAAGTTGGGATTTCTGAAAAGTACCGTCAGCAATTGCAATCGTTTTTTTTCACCGCCGCTTAAAGAATGGAGATAAGCGAATTGTTTTTCGGGAGGAAAAAGAAATAATTCCAGGAACTGGGCAGCGCTCAGGCTTCCTCCTTTTGCCAGGGGAAAATTTTCTGCAAAAGTTTTTACATATTCAATGACACGCATGTTTTCTTTTATCTCCAATCCCTGTTGAGAGAAATTTCCAAATACCACCGTGTCGCCGATATTTATTTTACCGCTGTCTGCAGCTTCAATGCCCTGGAGGATATTTAAGAAAGTGGATTTTCCCACTCCGTTTTTTCCGATAATACCGATTCGCTCGCCTTTGGAAAAAGTGTAGGAAAATCCTTTCAGGATATTTTTATCGCCATAGCTCATATATACTTTTTTCATTTCAGCCACTTTGCCTCCGAGCCTTGTCATTTTTGCCTGTAATTGTACCTGCTCATCAACGATTTTTTGCCTGGCCTTTGCTTCCACTTCATAAAAATTATCCTGCCTGCTTTTACTCTTTGTTGTTCTTGCCCTGGGTTGCTTGCGCATCCATTCCAGTTCTTTCCGGTATTCATTACGGGCTTTGTCAATACTTGCCTGTTCACTTTCCATACGTGCCGCCTTTCGGTCTAAATAGTTTTCGTAGTCGCCTTTATATACATGCATATTGCTTCGTTCCAGTTCCCATATCTCATCACAGACTGCATCTAAAAAATAACGGTCGTGGGATACCAGCAGCAGCGTTACATTTTCCTGGTTCAGAAAATGTTCCAGCCATTCGATCATCTCCATATCCAGGTGGTTGGTGGGTTCATCCATCAGCAGCAGAGTGTGTTTATGTTCAAAACCAATATCTACTAATGTTTTTGCAAGCGCCACCCTTTTGCGCTGGCCGCCGCTGAGTTCATTCAGTTTACTTTGTAAATGATGGATGTTGAGCCTGCCCAATATCTCTTTTACTTTTGCTTCAAATTTCCATGCATTCAGCTCATCCATTTTCGTCATCGCTTTCATGATTGCCTCGCTGTTACCGCTGTCGGTTGCCGATTCATATTGCTGTGTTGCCAGCATGACCGGATGCAGACTATGAAAGATATTTTCCAGTATGGATTTGTCATCTTCAAATTGAGGATCCTGTTCCAATAATGCCACCGTCACATCTTTATGGATCCAGAGTTTTCCTTTATCGGGTGTTTCTTTTCCGGCAAGGATGCGCAGCAGGGTACTCTTGCCTACTCCGTTTCTTGCTACCAGGGCAATCTTATCACCTTCACTGATATGGAAAGAAATAGAATCAAACAACGGCGTGATCCCGTAACTCTTCGTCAATCCTTCTGCAGATACATAGTGCATAGCATGCAAAGATAGCCAGGAGAGGGGTTAAGGCTGCTGTAAGGGGGAATAGCCATGAATCATCAATACGTTCTGAAAATTATTTCCCGTATTTTTGCAGGCTCTGCAAATGGCAATTTCAGATAAGTTATTATTTGAATTGAAATTGTAAATGACAATGGGGGTGCCTGGTATTGACAGCATAGATCTTTGAAAGTGTAAGCATGTCCTGCGTTGCGTAATTAGCAGGAAAATCTGAATACGCAAACTATAAATGGCAATACACAATTTGCCATGGCTGCTTAATCAGTGATTAAGTAGTCATTATGGCCGGGTGATGGGTAGGCTTGTAACCCGCTGCCCCGCTCAATCAACAAACAATACAGGCTGCTGCAACTGAAGGCTGTGACGGTTGCTTAAGACTATTCAGCTAAGGAAATAATCGGTTGCCTGTTCCCAGTTATTTCCCGAAAATTCAAAACAGGATAAGCATGTAGAAAGCTTTTGGAGAATATGTTTGGACACGAGTTCGAATCTCGTCACCTCCACTTTTTTCTGATCCCGGAAAAAGTACTGCGCTGTAAAGTGATAATTTTAATGCAGTGCCCCCTAAAACTATAGCTGACCAGGATAAAAAAATAATAGCCGGTTTGTAACCGGAGTAAAACAGTTCGGTGTCTTTGTGTCATAATATGTCAAAGCGGCTTTGACAAAAAAGCGTTAGAGTTTTTTTACATTTCAGTGACGCCGTATCAACGCAGAATAACTTTCATTAAAATTTCATTTACATTATTTAATATTTTCTTTTCCTGCTCAGGCATCTATTTTGTTCTTCTGAAATCTGCAAAAAGCAATGGATACTTTGTATTCACTTTATTCACATATAAAAAAGCAGATTATGAGAACAATTCGTATTACGGCGTTATTGAGCGCTGTGGCATTAATGGCTTATGGGTGCCAGAAAGATCCGCTGAAGGATATGACTAATGAAGAATCAAGGATCTATATTACCGATCATGACTCCACCATTCAGTTTAATAGCTTTCATACTTTCAGTGTTTCAGATTCTGTTGCATTAATTCAAAATGGCCAATCAGGCAAACAACTAACATCAGCTGATGCGGCTTATATCCAAGCAGTGAAAGATCAGATGCAGGCACGTGGTTATGTGCTGGTATCCAAAAATGACAACCCTGACCTGGGACTCACCGTTAACCGGATCATTTCAACCACTACCGGTGTTATCAGTTACGATTCTTATTGGGATTATTATGGTTCTTATTGGGATCCTTACTACTGGGGTTATCCGGGCTATGGATATTATCTGCCCTACAGTTATGCAGTGTACCAGATAAGAGAAGGAGCAGTCAGTGTGGACATGGTAGATCTGAAGGATGCAAGTGAATCTCAGAAATTATCGGTCATCTGGACAGGACTGATCAGGGGCAGTGGCATTTATAATGCTTCTATTGCGCCATCACAGGTGAAAGCTTTATTTGATCAATCCTCATATATACAAACCAATTAAAATTGTTTACAATGAAAAATAAGATATTGATATGCCTGTTTGGGTTATTGACAGCAGGCTTTTCAGCAAAATCGCAAAGTTCAAGAATGAGTTTGAACCTGAATTATAATTATAGTTTTCCCGTCAGTCATTTTAATTCAGACCTGGTGAACAATGGTTCACCGCGGGGATTTACCGGCAACATGATGTATCACATTAACCCGCTGATCAGTGTGGGTCTCGACTTTGGATACCAGGATTATTATCAAAAATATCCCCGTCAGGTATATAACTACGGGCAGACACAACAGATATCCGCAGTTCTTTACAATTCTGTTCAAACCATTCCGGTAATGGCAAGAGTAGAAGTCACTCCTTTTTCGAAAACGCTGACATCCGTCAGGCCTTATGTATCGGCTGCAGCCGGCGCCAATTTTATCAGCAACACACAATATCTCGGGGAATTTTCAAATCCATCAAACAGCACGGGCTTCATGGCCCAGGGCGGGTTGGGAGTTAAAGTACCTTTTGTAAGATATAACAGTTGGGGCGCAGATATCGGCGGAACCTATAATATTGCCCCTTATAATAAGTTTGGCTATAAAAATCTCGACAATCTGAATGTGCATGCGGGGATTTATTTCAACATTGAATAAGGAGTTCAAATACATTTACAAAAAATATGCAGGTATATGCAATAAGATATTAAATACTACATTCATGAAATTTGGGGCTTTGTGAGAACATTATTTTATCATAGAGCCTCAATTTATTTTTCAGAAGATAACTCTATTGGTTGTTTGAAGAAGAATATTCCTTCTTCAGTTTTTCCTTAAACACTTTTCTGAATTTATCCACTTTGGGGCGGATGACGATCCTGCAATAGGGATTGGTATTTTCATTGTTCTCAAAATAATCCTGGAGATAGTTTTCAGCGGGGAAGAATTTATTAAAGGGCGTTATTTCGGTGACGATGGGATTATCGTAAGTGCCGCTTTTATCGAGTTCGGCTTTATATTTTTCAGCTTTTAGTTTTTGTTCATTGTTGTGATAAAATATGGCGCTTCGGTATTGTGTTCCTATATCGTTTCCCTGACGGTTGAGCGTGGTGGGGTCATGCGTTTCCCAAAATACTTCCAGCAGTTCATCAAAACTGATAACGGAAGGGTCATAGACAATCTGCAAACATTCGGCATGGCCCGTTTCCCCGGTGCATACCTGTTTGTAGGTGGGATTCTCAGTTTTTCCTCCGCTAAAACCTGAAGTGACTTTGATCACTCCTTTCAGTTCGGTAAAGACTGCTTCGGTGCACCAAAAGCATCCGTTGGCAAAAGTCGCTGTATCGGTCATTGAATTTTTATTTGATATTATGGGCTCAGCATTATTAGGCGCTGCCGCAGAATAATTGTTGCAGTTGCTGCATAACAAAGCCATGAACAAAGGGATTAACAAACCAAGTTGGAAAATGTTGAGAAAGAGAGGAACCTTACGGGGTTCCCGCTCTTTTCCATGGAATAGTAAGTCAGATATCGCCACGTATGTAGCTCTCAAGATGATGTATTGTTTCTTTTTGTACAAGGATTGTTTCTTTTACCACATCGCTCATAGAAACAATGCCCGCAATTCTGTCACCGTCAAATACAGGCAGGTAACGGATATTTTTATTACTCATCAGTTCCCTGCAATGTTCTATACTGTCTGTAGGCCTTACAGCAGGCAGATCAGTACTCATGATCTCGGATACTTTCGTGTCGCCGGAATTTTTGCCTTTCAGGATTACTTTTCGGGAATAATCCCTTTCGGTGATGATGCCTAAATATTTTTCTCCTTCCATCACTACCACGGAGCCGATATTCTTATCAGACATCAGTTTTAATGCTTCTAAGACCGCCGTACCGGGTGAAATGGAAACAATTGATCTTCCTTTTCTTGAAAGGATCGAAGCGACTTTACTCATATGGCAATGTTTAATGTATGAAATTTACGAAGAATCTTTGTTGTACTCAAAAAAATATTTATTGACCATTCATGCTCCGGAATTTATTTAATGCTGATAATAGACACAAAGCTTTGATACCGGGCAGCAATAGAGATCAGGTTTTCGTCTGTAAAAAAAGTGTCATAAAATTCGGGATGGGATATCACAATATTTCGGTAACTTGGTATAAGTCTCCTGGAATTTCAGTTTTATGGATCAAAAACCAGCCACCATCAAAGAAATTGCGAAGCAATTGAATGTATCTGTTTCTACTGTATCCCGTGCTTTACATGATCATCCCAGTATTGGACTCAGAACCAAAATGCAGGTAAAAAAACTTGCGGAAGAGTTGGGGTATGAGCCAAACCAGGCAGCCATTTCTTTCAAACAGGGGAAAACATTTACCATCGGAGTAATCTTACCAAATCTCGGTGAAGAATATTTTTCAATGGCGATCAATGGTATAGAGGACGTTGCAATAAAAAATAATTATACCGTACTAATCGGGCAGTCGCATGAAAATTCAGAACGGGAAAAGCAAATTGTGGATACGATGAGGCGTCACCGGGTTGATGGAGTGCTGGTTTCATTTTCGAAATACACCCGGACGTATGGACATTTTGAACAGTTAGAAAATTATGGCATACCTGTCGTTTTTTTTGACAGGATTCCTGCCGGGATGCCGGATGCTTATTATGTTTCCTGCAATTTGGAAAACAGCTCCGTGGAACTGGTGGAATGGCTGGTGAAAAAAGGGCACAGGAAGATCGGTTTCATCAAAGGCCCTGATACGATCATTCATTCGGAGCAGCGGCTCAGAGGATATTTTGAAGGGTTAAAAAATAATAATATAGAAATTAATGATTCGTATATTGTTCAGACGGATCTTAATAAAGAGAAGAACCATGAAGCTATGCGCCGGCTGCTGGACCTGGATGACCGACCGACTGCAGTAGTGGCATTCAATGATTATGTGGCGCTGGATGCCATTCAATATACCCGGGGCCGGGGATGGAAGATCAATAAAGATATTTTCTTTGCGAGTTATGCAAATCTCCCCGTTACAAACTATCTTGATGACCGCCCTTTGCTTTCTGTAGAGCAATTTCCCTATGAACAGGCAGAGAAAGCTACTGAACTTTTATTAAGGCGTATTAACTCAAAGGATACGCTGCATGATTCAGAAAAAAGGATCGTACTGAAAAGTAAGTTAGTGGTGAACGAGGATGCTCAATAAATTATTAAATCAATTTTGTTGATACATCTCCCGGAACTATTTTTGCGCCGGAGAGATGGCAGAGCGGTCGAATGCGGCGGTCTTGAAAACCGTTGAGG